>CP124550.1:0-600000 GCA_030253535.1 Candidatus Saccharimonadaceae bacterium ML1
ATGAGAGACTCATTGTGGCAAAGCGTACTCGGCGAGCTAGAGCTGTCGGTGTCGCATGCAAGCTTTGAAACATGGTTTAAAGATACCGAATTGCTTGAGTACAACGACAAGGTTGTTACTATCGGCGTTATTAATGTCTTTTGTAAAACGCAGCTCGAAAAAAGGTTCAACGAACAAATCCGCGAAGTGCTTGCGCATAATAATTTAACTGCACCAACGATCCAATACGAGGTAAAGAAAGAAAAGAAGAAGATACTGAGCCGTGAAACGACACATGATACCGCGAAAGACAATCGTTTACGCGAACTCGTTGCTACGCCCTCGCCAACACGCGGCAAAGCCTCACACGCTCATGAAACGCTGAATCCGCGCTACACCTTTGAGTCGTTTGTTGTCGGCTCGTGTAACGACCTCGCCTACACCGCCTGCCAAGCGGCAGCTGCCGCCCCTGGCACAAAATATAACCCGCTCTTTATTTACGGCGGCGTCGGTTTAGGCAAAACACACCTGATTCAAGCAGTTGGCAACGAAATCATTAAAAATGACCCGAACATGAAAGTTGCCTATATTAGTACCGAGACCTTCATGAAAGAATTTTTAGAGGCAGTTCGGTTCAAGAAAGCTGGCTTTTCCGATAAATACCGCAAAATGGACGTTTTGATTGTCGACGATATTCAGTTTATCGCCGGCAGAGAAAAAACACAGGAAGAATTTTTTCATACGTTTAATACGCTCCATCAGGCGAATAGGCAAATTATTATCAGCAGCGACAAGCCGCCGCGTAGCATTCCGACGCTTACCGAGCGTTTACGCAGCCGCTTTGAATGGGGCATGGCAATTGACATTCAGATGCCTGATTTTGAAACGCGCTGCGTCATCATTGAAACAAAGGCGGCACTATCCGGTATTCAGCTGGAGCGCGGAACGATTGAATATCTGGCGCAAAATATTAAAACGAATGTACGCGAGCTTGAGGGCGCGCTCAACCAGCTGCTCGCCTACGCCGAGATGCGCGGCGTACCGCCCGACACAGCTACCGCCGAAGGATTGCTTGGCAATGTCCGCCAAAGCCGACCGCAGCACCTCACCGCCCGGCAGATTATTGACAAAACAGCGCGCCATTTCCAAATTGACAGCAAAGAAATGTGTTCAAGCAAGCGCGACAAGCATATCGTCGTGCCGCGGCAAATTGCAATGTACCTGCTGCGCAGCGAGCTGCATATGAGTTTTCCGCGCATCGCCCAAGAGCTCGGGCGCAAAGATCATACCACTGCAATTCATTCGGTCGACAAAATTGAGCGGGCGATTAAACTTGATTTCTTGATTCGCGAACAAGTCGTTGAAATTCGGGAGAAATTGTATGCGTAATACATGTGGAAAACGAGTGAATTTACAGCGAATACCTGCGAGTAAAACATGTGTTCGCATATCCCCTGTCCTGCTTCGCATGAGTGCAGCGAGAAGTGCTGCGTGGATAAATGCCCTAATTATCCACTGGATTCTTCGCATTATCCGCACCATATTTCCCCTGCACAATAATCACGAACGACCTCTAGAAATAAGCACTTTTTCCACCATTTCCACAGGGCCTACTATATATCATCACCAATTAAATATAATAAAAGGATAATATTATGGAACTTTCAGTCACACAAGAAAATTTCGCACGCGCATTGTCGATTGTTGGCCGCGTTGCAAGTAATCGAACCGGCTTACCGATTCTCGGCAATATTTTGTTACGCACTGATGGCACACGGCTATTAGTGGCAGCAACGAATCTTGAAATTGCAGCGACGTGCTATGTTGGCGCAAAAATCGTAAAGCAAGGCGACATTACCTTGCCTGCTCGTCTCGTTAGCGAATACGTTAGTAGCTTACCAAAAGGCACAATTGAATTATCAAGCAAAGGAACGTCAATGACAATCTCATCTGGTAATTATTCGTCAATTATGACGGGCGTTGACGCGACGGAGTTCCCTGAGCTGCCATCAATTGATGAAAAGCAAGCTGTTACGTACACTATTGCCGAAGCTGATTTCAAGCAAGCGATTAGTCAAACGATTATTACGACAAGTAATGATACGTCGCGGCCAGTGCTAACCGGGGTGTATTGGCACACCGATGGCGGACAGTTATATTTGGCGGGTACAGACGGGTATCGTTTAGCGCAGCGCCGCTTATTTGAAACAACAAGTGAGATTGCGGCAATCGTGCCAACAACAAGTTTACAGGAAGTGCTACGGACGATTTCAGATGCAACTGAGTCGGTTGAAGTGCTGTTTGACGATACGCAGGTGCGATTTCGTGTCGGTGAAGCAGAGATTACGAGTCGGCTGATTGAAGGTAGCTACCCGAATTACCAGCAGCTAATTCCAAAAACATCTGACGTAACTGCAACGCTTGCGAGCGGCGAATTTTCGCGCATTGTAAAGGTTGCTAGCCTATTCGCACGCGATTCCGGCGGGAGCGTTACGGTGACGATTGACAGTGAAAAGCAGCAGCTTAGTATTCATTCGATTGCGAGCGAACTCGGCGAAAATACAAGCACAGCAAGCGCCGAGGTTGCAGGCGATGGCAATATTACGCTAAATTCGCGCTACATCGCTGACGCACTCAACGTGATTGATGGCGATCCTGTCCAGTTTCGATTTAGCGGTAAGTTGTCGCCATGCGTACTAACTGCCGCCGAAGAAGCGCCGAATTACACCCATATCATTATGCCGCTTAAGAGCTAGTATGCGCATTATCCGGCTAACAGTCCAAAATATCCGCGTACACGACACGAAGACGCTTGATTTCGTAACAAATCCGACGCTGATAACGGGTGCAAATGGCAGCGGCAAAACGTCGCTCATTGAAGCAATCTATATTGCATTGCGTGGCAAATCGTTCCGTGGCAGTGACCTGGCAGTATGCCGCTACGGGACGGATTTTTACCGTATCATGCTTGAAACTGATATATTTACCTATCGTGTCCAGTACGGTACGGTCGGCGCTCGTAAGACTCGCCAGTTTATCATTGATGATAAAAAATATGCGCGCTTGCCCTATAAACTAAAGTATCCAATCGTATTATTTGAGCCAGAAGACCTACGGATTATTAACGGTTCGCCGCAGCGCCGCCGCCAGCTTGTTGATACGCTGATTCAACAATACGATCCGCATTATAGCAGCCAGCTTAGCCGGTATGAGCGCGCTTTGCAGCAGCGAAATAAGCTATTAAAAGATCCTAGCGTGACGCGCGATGTGCTATTTCCGTGGGATGTGCTGTTGAGCGATTATGGTGCGGCAATTATTGCAAAACGTCAAGCGGTTGCGGCAATATTTCACGAGCGCATCACTGCACTATACCGGCAAATTGCACATAATGACGATTCAGTGTCAATTGCATATTCGCATAACGATACAGTGACATCGCAACAACTTCTGCGTCAGTATGAGGAAAAATTCGATTACGACCGTGCAGCAGGCGCTACAAGCGCCGGGCCGCACCGGCATGATATTCATATCATCTTTAATCATGTACCGGCAATACAGGCAGCATCGCGCGGTGAATGCCGGACGATTGTACTGGCGATGAAATTCATTGAAGCAGAATATATTGAGCAGCAATCTGGTATGCCGCCAATTATACTCCTTGATGATGTGTTTGGTGAGCTTGACGAACAGCGCCAGCATGCGCTGCTTGCTGAGTTTAGGGAGAATCAGGTGGTGATGACGAGCACAGTAGATGTTCATTAAAAGCGTTCATCTGTTTCTAGTCCATCAAGGTCGCGATTTCGGTTGATGGTGTAGTTTGGCATGAGCGGCGTTTGCGTGCGGATATCAATTGTATCAGCGCGTTCAAGCACGGCTTGCGGTGCTTGTGGGCATTCATATTTGCTGATCGAAATTTGAATTGCGCAGGCGACCTGCCAATGGTTATTCTTCTTTTGTAATACGACTTTTTGCGTGTCACGGTTTAAGTCAGTCGCTGAACCTTTGAATGCGAGTGCAGCTATCGCCCAGTCGCCTTTTTCGACAACTGTTTCATTAGCGATATTGTAAATGGCGCTAATATTACGGTTATGCGCGTGAATGGCGTTATCAATATTGTTCTTTTCGCGCTTTGATAGCTCGGCGAGCCGTTTTTCTGATAATTCGTAATCTAGCGCGCGTGTCACCTTGTCTTTTAGTAAGATTCCTTGCATATTCGTGCTGACACCGTCGCCCGATGCAATTAGATAATAACTTCCTTTTGATAAATGATAGGTTTTGCCAGATTCAATTTTTTTTTCGACGACTGTTTTGGTTGGTGCGATTGTTTTTTCGCTTGGCGATTCAGTTCCCTGATATAGCACAACACTTTTATATATTGAAGCGTCGTAGGTAATTGTCAAATACTGATGTGTTGCAAAAAATGCCCAAATCACCATCAGCACAACGATGATGCTAAATCCGCCGCCGATCATAATCAATTGTTTGCGCGTGAATGGCAAATTTTCCATTATTTTTTCTCCTTTAGCGGATTTTGAAAATCTTTGTATTCAATGCGATAATCGCTTAATTTATATCCCATGCTTGTGATTCGCCGTGTGGCAATATAACGATATTGCGGCGATTCCGTTGTAATGACGACAACTGGCTCGCCGTTATCTTTTTTGTAGTGCCCGATTGAATAATACGGATCTTTGAGCGGTAAAACGCCAATGAGCGGATACTTATTGGTAACTGATTTATTATATTCAAGCGATTTTTTACCAGCAAATGCTTCAAGTTTATTATATTGGTCTTGATGTCTCTTTACCCAGTCTACTGCTTCTTTGGTTTGCGGTGAAAGTTCAGCAATAACTGTATTGTTTTTTGATATATCTTGTGTTTTTTTGTATGAGTTAAAGCCTTTTTTCTCTACTAATATATCGTATACACCAGGTTCAACATAGACGGTGCCATGACTACCTTTCGTTACTTTTTTAGTGGCGGTATTTGTGAATATAGCAGTTGCGTCGGTTGGTGCGGTGACAAGCGTAATGGCTGTTTTGTCAGCGTGCTCAAATGAGAGATATATATTGTAACCGATGCTGCACGCAACAGCAAGTACCGCAAGTATTACAGTTGTACGGATTATATACTGTTTACTCATTGTTATCATTCTCCTTTCGGCACCTTTTTTAGACCTGAGCCCCCCGAACTTGATCCTCCTGATCCTCCTTTTTTACGATACCATGTCGGTGAATTATAGCTGAACCCCTCGCCGGCGACGGCCGGTGCTTTTTCACCATATGATGCCGAGGCATATTTACTTCCGAATCCGCTTATCTCGCCGACGTATATCCAGGTATGTCCTGGCGAAAAAGCAACATCACCAGGCTGTAATTTATCATCAGTAAACGTACCACCATCTGGTTCATACGTACCATTTGCTGTACCGAGTTTTTGCCAATTTTTCAAGGCCCAGGCCTCTTGAATGCTTGTTCTACCGGCTCCTTCGGAATTTTTAGCGTTGTGGTTATAAGTTGTGTCAAAGCCGCTATCATATATAAGTGTCGTTACGAACCCGCCACAATCAACACCGTGATAACCGCCAACATAACGACCCTCTGACTCCGCTTTCCCAATAGCCGTTACATAATCTGATTTCCTATCTGTACCATGACCACCCTCTGGCCATGCGTATTTAAGGGTTAATTCTTGCAGTTTGCCGGCATCGCCATTCGCTCCCGAGCAGGCGGCAGTTGTACCCTTAGCACTTGAACTTTTTGATGATGCAAGCGATGCGTCATCTTTGTATTTATCGTAGAGGGTACGAGCATTTTTTTTACGTGTTTCAAGTGCTTGTCCTCCACTATTCTCGTATGTATCCTCATAGGCGGCTGCGGCATCTTCGGGCGTTGAGGCCGCTTGAATTGCCTTTAATGCGCGACCATATTCTCCAGTATGACCCGACCACTCATTGGTGAGAGTTAAATCCCAGACTAAGTAACGGAGTTGTGTGGTGAATTCGCTCGGGTCGGCATTAACTCCTTTTGCAAATTCGACTAACTTCGGATAACGATTTTCATTATCCCATTGAGCAATACCAGTATGGGTTCCGTTAGAAGCTTTTGGATCAAGCGATTCTCCTGATTCTTGTTGAAGGTTTCCGACGATGCCAGCAGCCTGTGCGAGTGTCAATTTTTGTCCACTTCCTACACTCATTAAGTGCCCTAGTGCAGTTTCGATATTATCGCCACGCACTGCTACGGTAGAGCCGCCAGCTGCTGGATTAGAACAACAAGTTGATGTTCCGCTAGATGATGCAGTCTCAAGACCAGATGTTGATATTGTTCCACCGGCAGATTCTGCCATTTCGTTTAAGAAACCTTGCATATTTTTTATATACGCAGCAGTATCATTCCCGTCTTCTGGGGGAGCATATCGGTGGGCGTAGGCAGACATCCCCTTATCAATTTGTTCAGAGAACACATCACGATCGTAGGTATACCAATCTCCACCACTTCCCTCTGCCTTATTTTCTGGCGCTTCACTGTCAAGACTTGCTTTGAAAGATGTCCATTTATACCAATATCGATCCCCTTCCCATACACGAGGCTGGCTTGATGTTGCTGAGCGCCCGAATAAATTGTGTCCTTCATGAATCTTTACCTGAGCACCTGACACGGTCGTGAAACCCATGCTAGACTCGACGAACGCATGGGCATACGCTAGAAAAGGACTCATATTTGCTTTTTTAGCGCTTCGAACGGCAACCGCACCCGTGCCATGGAGTGGAATATCAGCATCGGCAGTACCTTTTGGCGCGCGGTCTTTTACGAATTTTTCAATTGCAGCGGCCATTTTCGCCGCATCCAGCTTTGGATAGGTCATGCCATTTGGTTCACCTTCTCCAGGGGAGATTGTAGATAGGTCAGGATCGCCCTCGTCATCCTCATCGCACGTATTTTTATCATAAATAATAACGTCATTTAGTGATGGGTTTAATTTTATCATCTTTGCGTGCGTTATGGACGGTGTCACTAATGTCTGTAAACCTGTAAATATGATGATAAGTGCTAAGTAAATCCGTTTTTTTACTACCATGTTTTTGCCTTGTCTGGTGTCGATCGTAATGCGAGATGAAGGTGGTTGCAACTATCACTATGTGGATCATATCCCGCAGCGATAAGAGTATTATTCATAGATTCTCTTCCGCCACAAGTACTTTGACCTATACCAGCTCCTTGAGGAAGCAGCTTGTTGTCAACGATTTCTTGCAATAGCGTCAGCGCGTTTGCATCTGCACCCGTTGTAGAGACGCCATCTATCGTATAGAGGTCAACGGCTTCACCTTTGCAATGAAGACTATACTCACAATTTATGTTTCGTCCAAGTGATGATATACCTATCTTATGGCTTTTTCCAAGCGCTGCTATCACTTGTAACAGTCGTGTGTCAAGGGCGACGGGTGATGCAGCTTTACCATTTGCAGTATCCTGTACTTGCTGATGCGGATCGTTGCCATCTACATTAGCGAAAGTGATGTTTTGATTATCAATAATCTGCTTAGCTAGCTCCTGTGTAGTTCCGTTCGGTAATGAAGCGCTTGTCGATGAAGATGAGCTACTTGACCCGCTTGTGTCAGAGGGGCTAACCTGATTTATGAATGCAATAGCATCACTAAATAATTCGGCATTTTTATCTCTTTCTGAGCCTCCGACGGCACATTTATTGAAATTATAGGCATTTGTCCCTTCGTCATTCTGGAATTCGGGATCAACCTCTGTCCGTTCTGGATTATGGCACTGATCTGCATATTCTGCGAGTGCTGTTCCGGATTTAACCGAAAGTTTTGGTTCTCCTGTTTCTTCGTCGTCTCCTGAATATTCAATCATAGGATTACTCGACTCTGGCCCTATTTGCTCCATAATAGAAGCAAAGGAGTGCGTCTTCTTAAAGATAACATTCGCACTGCCCATGACTTGAGTTGATATTTTATTTTCTATAAAATACGGATTTTCAGAATTTTCTCCCATTTCTTCTTGTGTTATTGGCTCACTGGCCGCGGTTGCTATATTAGAAAATAATCTGAAAGGCATCCCTAGAGTTGCAATTATTGACGATCCAAAGTTGGTTGTATTTGCTATACCGAGTGCTTTTTGCATACCAAAGAGCGCGGAGCCAAGCGTTGAATACGGATTTTTTATATCAAATGGTGTATTTCTCGCATCGTACTTCATGTCTGCGATATAGGCATCTCTATACTCCTTTAAAGTGCTTTCGTAGGCCGTTGCGGCGCTATATGTCGCCATCGTTCCGCCCGAAGCTATCCCGTTTGTCATCTCCCAAGCCTGCATGCCAGTTCCTAGTGCATCCATATATAGAATACCATTATTAAGCGCCCCTGCGATATTTGCGCCAGATAGCGCGTGCACAATAAACGGCATAGCAAACATGCCGGATAGTCCTGCGACTAAACCGATGGCGTTCCATGGCTTTTTGAGCAGTTCTTTTGATGTAGTTTTCAATAGTTTCATTGAACTTCTACGCAAGTTTTTAAAAGCTAGCTTTTCTCCAACTCTTGCAGCCTGATCCTTTATGAACCCGCTAATTGCTTCCTTTGATAATTTTTTGATGACCTGCTCTTTGAACGTATCTTTCGCAAAATGAAAAGCTGCTTTTGCGGCTGCTTTTGCGCCACCGGTTGCTGCTGTGGATGATCCAAAAGTGAGGACGCTTAATGCAAGTTCGCCGAGCGTAAATCCTACTTGCACTCCTAAATTTGTAGCTAGCGCACAGCCGGTTTTTAGCCAGGCTCGTCCAGTGCCTGCGTTTCCTCCAAATACATCTCCTATTCCCGCATGAAAAGCGTGCATACCACTGTAGATAGTAGCAAGCAATGACCCGCCAATAGCCGTTATACTACTTGGTTCACCAGTCAGGCTACCATTAAATAACATCTGTGAAAATGATGATCGATCAAAAGATAGCCCGGTAGACGGATCGACTTTTATAAGTTTATTAAGTAGATACATAGCATCGCCACTCACATCTTCTCCCATTTTGGCTTGTTCAAATACGGAGCGTATATAAATTGCATACTTTACGATATTGTAGAGAGCGACGGTCCGCGCTATAATTGTCGCTGAATAGGCGACTTGATACACGGTACATGCTGCATCTGCAATATCAAGTGTGTCAATATAGCTAAATATCTTTTGACCAACATTTTTCGTAGCGGTCGAAATGTCGTCAACCGCACCGAGTCGAGAGGCGGCCGGGTTGCCATAATCAGTACTTCCGACAACAGACGAATTGAAAGGATCTTCTTTGGCTACGTCAATGTTTTCTTTCATAGCACCAGACACATCTTCGGCATCTGCCTTTGCTTTATCGTATTCTGACGTTGTCGATTCTCCCTCTGCCGCTCCGGTTGACGTTGACTTAGCGTCATCGCCTGATACTCCTTCGGTTGATTGCTTGACTATATTTTTGTCTTTCTCTTCAGGAGTGTCACCTTTTACGGTATCTGGATTAGTTGAATATTTGAACAGCTTTTTAACTTTTTTTGTAGCAGCACTTTTTGCAGACTTAAAATATGACCCTTTCTGAAATATCACTTTTCTACGGAGTCCTGGGTTTTGCCGCAATTCTTGTTTGAAAGATGAAGGTGTAATCTCTTTACCATCTATAACGATTTTATCGTAAACAATTTTTCCACTTTTGAGTTTTTTCCCCTCTTCTGGAAACTCAACGCCATTCTTTTTGAGCTCTTCTATTTCAGTGTCCCTGAGACCAGCAAAGGTATCGCCATCTGCGGCAACAGAACCTTTCTTAGAAAGATCAACACCGAAGAATTTAAATCCGTAATAATCCTGTAGGTATGCGCTAAGTGGCTGGAGAAGACTCTTCGCATCAAGATTGCCGAGGATTGCCATAGGCAAGCTTGACATACCGATGAACGGAACCGCCCCACCGATACCAAGGAGTGCCACCACCAACATCGCAGCACTTCGTTTTTTAATAAATGTGCTAGCTGACCTAACCCTAACCCTATTTTTCTTTTTAATAAATATGCCAGTTGACCTAATCCTAGCCCTATGAGACTTGCCGTCTTTATCTTTGGATGCCGGCGAGGTATTGTTTTTCCATCTCTCAGACGGAGTTCGTTCCCTGTCTGCTACCGATCGTTTGTCATTTTTTGTGTTATTATTTTGATTGTTATTATTTTCTTGATCGTTTAAATCATTTGCTGTATCGTTAGAATCTTGATTGTCATTGTTGTTTTGTTCATTCTCGGCGTCATTTAAGCTACTAGGACCGTTGTGGTCTATGGCGTCATTAAACTCGTTATTGTAACGATCGTCAATAGGGTTTTGATCGTTATCGGATTCATCGGGTGATGCTGGTCTGCGTATTATTATCTGATTACGTGCCATAAAGCTATTATACTCATTTTATATCTAAAAGTCTCGTGATCATGATTCCCGCTCTTGTTCTTGCTGTTGTAATAGCGCTTGTGGGTTCGTTGTAATTAACCCCTGCTCAGTCTGACTCGCAACGATTTGAATGTGAACGTGATTTTGTCCGGCAAAGAATAGTCCCTGCCCGACAGGGAAGTTAGCGAGACGCTTGCGTTCCTCTTCGGTTAGTTTAAATACGTCGCCGAGTACATCAACGGCACTTGGCGATTGCTTTAATAGTAGCTGCATACTGGAGTTTGCCACGATCGCGCGTCCCATTTTGCTGCCCATGAAGTCTTCAACATCTTGCGTAATTGTCGTTAGTCCTAAGTAATACTTACGAGCGCGCTTCGCCAGGCTGAACATAAAGTTTGCGGAATCGTCATATTTCATTAGCTGCCAGGCTTCGTCTACGATGAGCATGCGCTTTTTCTGTTGAGTGCGCACAGTATTCCATATATGACTCAAGACGATGTACATCGCTACCGGACGCAGTTCATCCTCTAGATCGCGAATATTAAACACGACCATATTGTTATTTATATCAATATTGCTCTGCTGACTAAAAATGCCAGCAAATGTTCCACTTGTGTACTTGCGGAGACGCTGCGCAAGTTGTGGACCGGTTCCGCCCATGTGAAGTAGTGTATCATATAAATCAATCATCGTTGGTGGCGTTGCGGTATGTGTTAATGGATCACTAGTAATGCCAACACGCGCGTACGTATCAATCAGCCCCTGATCAAGATCGGCTTCTTCGGACGGGCTTAAGCCGACGCCGGCGCTATTTGCTGATGCGCCGCCGAGCATCAAACGTAACAGCCCGTGCAGGGTCACGAGATTCGCGCGTAAGGCGTCGTCGGCTTCATCGCTGTCTATCACACGGGGCAAATCAAACGGATTGATACGCGTGTCGCTACTGAGGCTTAAGCGAATGTAGCTGCCGCCGACAGCATCGCTCAACTTCTGGTACTCGTTTTCCGGGTCGATGATAAGCACATCAGCGCCAATCATCATACTGCGTAAAGCTTCTAACTTGACTGTAAACGATTTGCCAGCGCCAGATTTAGCGAATACCACCATGTTAGCATTTTCAAGCGTATAACGATCGAAAATCACGAGGCCGTTATTATGCATATTTATGCCGTACAAAATACCATCTTCTTGCGTGAGGTCGGCGCTGGTGAACGGAAAACTCGTACTAATAGCGCCTGTACTCATGTTGCGGCGAATTTGCAGCTGGTCGCTCATTTGTGGTACAGTACTGTTCAGCCCCTGCTCTTGCTGGCTTGATGCAGTTTTTGTATATACGAGCATTTGGCCAAAGAATGTTTCAATTGTGTGTTGGACAAAACTTAGTTCGTCTAAGCTGTCAGCATAGATAGTTACATATAGTCCATAACGGAAAAATCGCTCTGAGCCAACTTGCAGTTCATCGCGTAGCTCTTCGGCATCAACAAGCGCCGCTTCTTTTGCCGGGTCGCGCGTGCGACCCTTTTCGGCATTAAGCGCCATATCAGCCTCAAGCTGTGTCACTTTTTTGCGCAAATTATTCAGTACGATTGTCGTATCAACGGGGTAGATGAACATACTAATATCAATCACTTGATCAATATTAATTAATTCAGACAGCCAGCCAGTAAATAATTTTCGCGGATAACCATATACATAAACAGTACGCCCATACTTAGTACCTATGCGAAAATAGCTAGAATGAATCTCTAGACTGCTTGGTGCGATTAGATCACGCAGTGTTGTCATTCCTTTTAGAAATGCCTGTTCAACTTCAGACTGCTCTCGCGCTCGTTGTTGCGCAGCTATATCAATCGGATCTGTTCTTTTCTTTGCCATCATTAAAACTGAACTCCCTGTACTGACTCCGACTTGTCGCCTTTGCGCACATAAAGCGATGCTACATTATTAAAATCGCCAAGTGGCTCGCGTACAGCAGTATCAGGATTGTATATATTGTAATAAAGTTCGCCAAGCTGTTTTGTGTTGAGACGGGATGTCTGAACGCCTACGCGTATTAACCCGCTGACAACGGAGTCGACGCGGTTTTTTATCTCCTCTTTTGCTTTTTTGTACGTTTCTTTGTCGATTTTTGTGACAGGGTCTTTTTTCTTACCAAAAATTGAACTAAAAAATCCTTTACTTTGATCAAGTATTTCGCTGATATCACCTGTTGGATAGTATGGTATAACGACGAAAAAACTTTTATCCATAATATTTGCTTCCTGTGAGAGCATATCAATGAAATTGATATAATCTTCCATCAATACGCCAAGTAGCATATTATCTTCATCGCGACGCAAAAGTGTTAATTTATCAATATACGGTCCAATATCAACCTGCTGCGATCGTATAAATACTTGAATTGGAAAATACAATGCATTCAAGAAGTCTTGATAACTTAGCTCTACTCCATCGCGCTCTCGCGAGCTCATGAGGTCAAAGTTAATTGACTTACATGCCACAACTGCACGAAAAGTTCCATCATTCATAATAACCATGCTGTCTCGTAGTTCTGATAAAAGTAAACTATTCTGCGTTGAATTTTGTTTGACTGCTGGTTTTTTATTTTTATCGTCTAGCGGCTGCTGTGACGGCGGATTTTGTTGCGAAGTTGTCGGATTTGCGGCGAGGGGTATCTGTTGTGAGTTATACAACAAATCTGCGACAGGATTAGGGGACGCCGGTTGCTGTAACGGATTAGCCTGATTATTTGGCGGCATGCCCACTCCTCTCTATTGCTTAGTGTAACGAGATAAATACCTCGCCGTCGATATCTTTCTTGTCTTGAATTCGCTTTGCTTCGTGCTGAATTGTTTGAATCGACAAATTGCTATTGTTTGCAAGGCTAATTATATCATTTGATACTGGATTTACGCTAGTGTTTTCAGCGTCAGCTAATACTGGTGTATTTGCGTTGTACTGATCGGTAAGTGGTTGCAAAGTTGATTGATGGATTGTCGGATACGGATTATAGTATGGTATATTGGTGTTATTTTGTCGAGAAACATCTATACTTGGAGTGCTTGAAGGTGTTTCGGTTGCTTGCTGCATTTGTTGTACCATGCGCTCGCGTCGCGCGGCGTCGGCGTTCGAAATCATCGTATCAAAATTATGTGCAATATCACCATTGTCGTCGAGTACATCTTCGGTTTGTTGCGCGACGTAGTACTGGTCGGGCATCATAGACGTGTCGGTAGTAGGTGTCTGTGGCTGCGCGGCGTGGCGTATTGACCACCCGCCCGTATCTGCGATATCCGCCAGATATGCGAATCGTTGCTCTGCTTCAATTTGCGACAGTTCCTTACTGCGTTTTACTTCTATTTCTTCGGGTGCTACGATCTCTATGAGTGAGCTAATACCGTCTGGGCTCCAGATGCGGTTACGAGGTTTGAGGTGAAATGATACGATGGCTGCCAAATATATCTCCATAGGCTGATCTTTACGCAGCGGCAGAGCTAAAGCACCGAAAAGCAATATGACCGGTAGGGGCAATATTGCGAGCGGTATAAAGACTTGTGCTAGTCCCCATGCGATAGCTGAAGCGCCTGCGACGACGATAAGGTAAATAAACTGCCGAAAGCTAAATGGTCCGATTAGCTTGTCGTCCGCTTCAACATCCTGCGCAACCTTATACTCCGCCATCCGCTACCGTCCTCGTCCAGATCCTCCAGATCCTCGCGGTGTAAAGCCTCGTGATGGTGGTGTGGAGGCTGAAGATCCTCCTCCTGACGCCGCTGGCGGTGCTGCTGGCGGTGGCGGTGTGGACGATGACGGCATCGTAACTGTTAGATTTGCAAGACCTTGTATGGCTTCGCTATTCTTTCCGAGACCCCTACTAAGCTTTTCGTCTCCAACGACTTTCTCTGCCGTGTCTTTGAGTTTTTGTTGAGCTTCCGGATCGTTGCTTGTTACCTTTCGGGCATACTCAAGCTCTTGCCGTGAGGCTGCAGCCATCCGTTGCGGCGAATAAACATTTTGTTTAATTTGCCCTGTTGCCATTTCGTCGTACTTATGAATACCACTTTTTGAACCGTCTGCTTTTGTTACCGTTGGGCCTTCGCCCTTTGTCTTTGAATCTTCCGCCGAACGCATCTCGGCAATTTCGCCCGCCGTCATCCAGGCTGGCCGGCTGTCCGATGCGCTCATGGCGTCCGCAAAGACATTGCGCGTGCTTTGATCTGCTTCTGCTACACTATCCCAGCCTGCTGCTGCTGCTTCATGGTCGCCGCGATCAAGCGCTGCGCTCGCAGCAGCAGCCTGTGCATATTTGTCTTTGCCGTTTATGCCGCCAACACTTTCGCCGCTCGCTAGCTTGGCGAGTGCCGCTGAATCAAGATTTGCTTGCTCAATTTGCGCCTTTGCTGCCTCAACTTTGTCGATATTGAGTTTTTTCACCTGCTCAGCCGCCTGCTGTCCAGCTGCTTGCCGTGCACCCTTAAACGGTCCGTGTTTGCCTTGGTTGAATTTATTAAACCCCCTTGAGGCAGCGTTAGCGAGGAAGTTGCGTTTTCCGCCTTGGTACTGTCCGGCAAATATTTGCGCTTGTTTTTGTTTCCGGTTAAGATCCCACGCCTGTTTGTACCGTCCTAGGGCTGATCTTTCCTTTACTGCCTTACCAGCTCTTTTATTTGCTGCCTGCGAAAGTCCGGTGAGTTTTCCTCCAAGAGTTCCTGCGGCCTCCATAGATTTCTGCAGCAGGCTTGGCACGATGAAGAACGGTATTGATGCAACCGCGAGGGCTGTCATCTGGAGCAGCCAGTCTTCCTTGCCGGCAGCATTTGCGATAATTTTCGCTGCTAGGCGGCTGCCGCCGAATACGACAGCAACTGTTGGGAATAACATAAGGAGTGACAAGAAAGTCTTTTGCCACTTCTTAAACCACTGCTCGGTATTTGGCAGCAGATAAGCAACGAATGCGACCGGCGATATCGCGATAAGGATAACGATAAGCGCTTTGCGTGCAACCAAGATAAGTACGATCATAAGGAGCGCAAGTAATGACGACATAAGCGCTGGTCCCAGAAATGCGAGTGCAATTCCAGCAGCCGCTGCTAGCACGACGCCGGCGATTGCGACCCACGTGAGGATTGTTCCCGCAGTTTGGATCTCGCTGACATTATCGTCTCCGCTCCCGACAGCGAAACCATCAAAGAAGCCTGCTAAGCTATATCCAAGCATGTTGCTTAAGTCTACAGCAAGCTGGCAGAATATAAACGATACATTTACAAGCAAAGCGGCGATAAAGAGCCGCGGCAGCATACGCTTGATCCCGTAGTTGCTAAGACCGGCTTGGGTAATCTGCGAATAGACAATGATAAGGAACGCGATAACGAATGCAACGTTTGCAACATCCCGAAAACCGCTCCATGCAGCCTTTAGGTCGTCTGACTGCACGATATCTTTATCCGTCTCAAGAAATGTGGAGGATATGAACTTATAGGCGAAGTCGTTGATAGATGATAAAAAGTTTATAACAGGACAAACGATCCAGCCGACGCCTTCTTCAATTTTACATTCTTTTGTTTGTTTTTCTTCCTCAGACTCCTCAGACTTTGATGGCTCTTCCACCTCTTCAAGTTCCCCTCCTTTTGGAGGTTTGACGCCATTTATCATGTTGAGAATTTCCTCTTTGGTTTTTCCGACCTTTTTCGCATAGCAGTCAGCAAAGGCATCTTTTTTCTGTTCATCAGTCCCTGCATTTTTTGACTCCTCAATGCATGCAGTTATTTCATCGTAATGTTCACGTTTTTGTATACATTCGTCTCGTTTTGTTGTATCATTCGGATATTGACCAGCGCATAAAGCAGCTAGATAAGATTGAGCAAGCTCATCAGTAGCCTTACTAGTAGCTTCCTCAACAGCCTTGTTGGCATATTCTGTTATTTTTTTGGTTGTATCAAACCTTGTGGTAGTAGTTTGACATATCATACGCTTATAATCGCTATCGCCGTAGTCTGTTACATAGAAATAAGCACCTACCGACCAATAGCCCTCTCGCGCCCCTATATAGGCAATATGCTTAACTGCTGCTCCATCTTTTACTTTGTCGTACGTAGTATATCTTACATCTGTAGAACTTGTTTCATATTCTGGTGCAGAATCATAGGGATTCTCGTCATTAACACTGCATCCTTGCACAAACGTCCAGTACCAAAGAGAATAAAGCTCTGTGTAGCTTAGGTATCCACCATCAGGCTCGTCTGTAAGTCCCTTCGCTCTCAAAGCATCCCATATCGCCCCACCCGATTTTCCGTCTTTATTAACGTAATAGTTCCTTTCCTCCACGTAGCCTGCATCAAGAAGCAGGTCTTTTAATGAGCCATACCCCCACAAAGGAAGCGCTTCTTGTATCATAGTGTCGCATTGCTTCTTTCCGTTGCCGGGAATGTAATTACCAACGAGTACCTGTTTATTACCGTTTTTATTTACGTCAATGCTATTATAATTATCTACAGCACTCTTCTGGATACTTGTCTGACCATGGAAACACCGCATTGATGCCTTAAAGTATAACCATGCTTTGATATGATTATCCACCTCACCTGCGCTAACAGGTGTCGCCTTAAATGCGGATAATATGATAGACGACATAAGCAGTAGCGCAAAAAAATAACGAAAGAACAAATGTTTTTTATGCACCATACAATTAGTATAATACACGACTATAAAACCCGCTAGTATCTAGTGATAATTCTGCAAAATTAAAATCAAACTAAAGTTTTATTTGGTGTCGTCTAGTCTATAGTAAGAAAGACCCGACCCGTCATTTTGCCATTTGTTGTAGGCACCTGATCGATCTGCAATAAGATCCTCGTTTCCTTCACTATCTCTTATGATCGTAAAGCTGAGCATAATATCATCTTGAAGCTCAGAGTCAATCAATTCGACATTGGATGCAATTGCTACAAACCCCAGAGTATGAACACCGGTTGCTTTCTCTTTATAATTTTTTATATCAGTAGACGCTATCACCTTATAGCGCTCGTCTAGAGGCTTCTGTTCGGCTAAACTTGTTGCAATACGATTATTGATGCCACTATCATTTGCGATTATGTCTTCTGCTATGTGTCTCGCAATAGCAGGGTCCTGTCTGTAGAGATTCCACACTGGTCTATATCGCATCCTATTGTACCAATCCACTAATTCGTCCACATCATTATGTGAATTATCTCCAGTATTATATTTTGGTATTGGCTCAGTAAATCCATTCAATGCAAACCATTCTCTTGCCACCGCTCTTTTTTGTTTAAGTGTCTTATTATCCCAGTCTTCAAATTTTGTTTTATCTAATATGTAGTTAGGATTTTGCTCTAGCCTAGATATTACTCCGTTTTGTGTCGGTGTTGGTTCGCTGGTTGATGTCCAGGTGGATTGAGCGGTTGGGGTCGTTTCTGGCGTTTGAGTTGGATCTGGTGTGGTAGGTCTGATTTCTGGAGGGCGGCTCGCAGTTGCTTTCTTTCCGCAGGCAGCCAACGCGGCGAGCCCGCCGAGCATCCCGATGCCGGCCAATAGGTCGCGCCGCGATGTTTCATGTTGTGTCAGTTCGTGGTTTATCATAAAGCTTCAATCCTCCTTCTGTAGGATTAGTGGTTTATGTTAAATTACCGTACACCTCTGTACTTGAGACGTAGTATACTCTTTTTTATAAATAAGTCAAGAGTTTGACGGTATATATAGTGGTTGTGGTTAGTTAGCGGGCGCTATATATGGGTGTGTGGTGTGCGCTACCTTTTTGGCTTGTGCTCTGGCGCGGTGCGGTAGTCGACGGTTCGCCCCTGCTGGTTTGGATCGGCAATACCGCGGCTGGCGAGGTCGTCGAACATACGTTCGGTGTTGGCGTAGAGCTTGTCGTACTTATCTTTCCAGTACGCTGCCTCTTCGTCGTACCCGTCGCGTTGCCTGAAGTCGGTGATCTTTGGCTCGGAGAGTACATGGCGTTCAAAGTCTGTTAGCTCGTCTTGCGACACGGCGTCAGCGCCGGTGAACCAGCGCGGATCGTCTGGGGCGCGGTCTATCGCCTCTACGACGGCGTCTTTCATGTTTGCCATGATGGTTGGGCTGGCTTTCAAGTTGGCGACGAGCCGTTCATACTTAGCGGGCGATTTGTGCGCTAATATACGCAGGCCGTGCATTTGGTTGACGATATTCATGCTCGAAAATGCATTTGCCGATAAGTTGCCCCATGTGCTGACGCTATTTGATATATCGGTGAACGTCTTTACGTTGCCGGCATAATCCGGATGGGCGTCGTCTGTACCATAGGCAGCGTTGGTGAAGTAGAATTCTAGGTCTTTGCCGAGTTTCGGAATGTTGCCATTTTGTGCGAGCACGAGTTCTTTGTAACCGTTTAGGTCGTCCCGAGTGATTTCGCCGGCTGCGAGGCGTTCATCCATGATTGTCACCATTTTGCGCAGATTCGTTGCGCCTGGGCCGCCGCGCTTGCCCATGATACTGGTGTAGGCCACGCGCTCCGAGTCGGTTTGGGCATTTTGGAACAGCGTGAAGAGTGCTTGCGGGTTTGATGATACCTCGTAGTTGAGGGTCGCTTCAATGTTTTTGGCGTCGTCTATGATGAATTTCGAACGTTCAGTTTTCGCCTGCGCTACCACGGAGCGCTCGCCTACTACGCCCTTAATGCCGCCGGCGTATTCCACGATAGTTTTTGTCGGACCGCCTGGTACGTCGGATATGCGGACGAGGTTCTCATCTAAAGCCTTGGCTTTGTTTTCGACGATTTGACGTTCGGCTTGCGCTTTGGCTGTCGCGATGACAGATGCTTCCAAGCTATCCGATTTAATGTCGCGCGCGATTTGCAGAATATGCGTTTGCGTGGCGGGTGCTGCGCCACGTAGATTGATGACATGTTCGCTATCGGCGCCTTGTGCGACGATTTCGGTTTGCATTTTTTCCAGCCGTTGTTTTGCTTTATCGGCCTTTATTTCGCTTGATTTTGTCTCAAGCGTGGCTTGCATGATTTGCCGATCCGAACCAGCCGCACCGTGATCCCAGGCGGCTTGCTGATTGTGCTCAATGCGCGTTTTGTTCGCTTCGACTAACCGGCGGGCGCGGTCTACTTGCGACCCGAGCACGCTGTCGTTAAATTCGTTGGTAACGCGGGTTTTGTCGATATCGGCATAGTGTTGGCGGGCGGTGAGATCGTGGTTGGCACGGTCGAAAGCGTTGTCAAGTTCGGTCTTGTGAATTGCTGCCGAGCGTGTGCGTCGTTCTAGGTCCTGTCCGTGGCGGGTAGCATAAAATGCATTGTCGATTTCGGACTTTCGTGCTGTTTCATTACCTTCAATACTATGCGCCGAACTGCTGCCAAAAGTTTCGTTGTCCCAAGCGGTAGCATTATTTGTCGCCATTGATTCGTAGGCGGCGGTGAGCGTTTGCTGGCGCGTTTTTTTGCGATGCTGGCGGCGAATCGCGTTGTTCATATGGCTGTTTGGGTTTAATTTGCTGGTATGCGCCTTATTTAGTCCATCTGCAGTGCGTTCGGCGGCTTTTTTCAGCTTCGTCGAGCGACGCGTCAAGAAATTGTTGGTTAAGCGCCCATTCTTTTTGTCGATCAGTGGTACGCCGGCGCGGTTTTTGGCTGCCTGGTATTTGGCGCGGTCTTGCGCCCAGTTCCGTGTACGGTCTACCAGCCCGCGGCTTGGGTCGTTTACGATACCGCCAATTTTGCCGAGGACGTTGCCACTGATACGTATCAAGAATGGTGTAATAGCAATTGGTGCAACTTGTACCGTTAACCCGATGATAATTTGGATCGGCGAATCGCCTGCATTTACTATGATAGCGTAGCCAGCCAGCTGCGCAGCGCCAAATACGAATGATATAATAGGGAACATCAGCAACATTGTCAGGAATAGATCTTTCCACTTGTCAAAGTATTTGTTTGTGCTTGGTAGAATGTATGCGACAAACGCAAGAGGTGCAACGAGAATGCAAAGCGTAATAAGCGCTTGCCGCGCTGCGAGAATAACCAGTGCGACAAAAGCGGCCAGCAACACACCTACAAGTGCCGGAATTAGCATTGTCAGCGATGCCGCGATACCGCCATTTGCGATAATGACCGTACCTAAGAGTCCGCCACCCGCCAAAACAACACCAGTTAGCTTACTCCATCCTAGATCGGTGCCGATTTTGTCGTACCCCGACAAACCTTCGCGCACAGAAGTGAATATGTGCTGTATATTGAGTCCGAGTAAGTTTGATATATCAACTGCTAAACTTGCGATCCAATACGAACTATTAACGAGTATTGCTGCAATGATAAGTCGCGGCAGCATCACCTTAAGTCCGTAGTTGCTGAGACCAAAATTTGTTACTTGAGAGTATACGATGATTAAGAATGCAATGATGAAGCATATATTAGCGATGTCGCGTACTTTTTCCCATATCTCATAGATAGGATTATCTGTCGTATTCGTTTGTAGTGCGCGTACTGTTAAAAGATTTGATAAAACATTCATAAGGCTGTCCATGCGATCTGCTAAAAATACCATGAGCGGGCACACAAACCAGCCAACCTGCATAAGTGTGCACTCACCGACGACGTTGATATCTCCTGTTTCGATTGAGACGTTCTTTATTTCTGACTGAGATGAAGGATCATACACGCCATCCTTGAGAGAATACGTGACGACTTTTCCCGATGTAGCCTTTGACGCATCGTCATCCGTCAGGATTAAATGTAAATTATTGTCTTTGTCAACGAATTGATAGCCATCAAATGCGCCCGAGCTAACGATCGGTAAATCTTTCGTTTTTTTATCTGTTTTGAAGCTATCTTTGTCAATACGGCGGTAATCGTCACCTTCATAGCGTACAGTGCTAGCATCTTTGGCTCGTGTTGCATCGGCAGCATAAGCGGTTTGAGTAAACGTGGCGACAACGACAAATATAGCCATCATCGTAGATGTGGCTAACAACGAAAAGCGGCGCCAGGGTATGTTCCCTCGCGTGAAGTGTCTCCACAAATCCCACATACCGCCTTTATGGTAACATTTCTATACTAAAAAGTCAATTATTATAAAATTAATAATGAAAAATACAAAATAAGTTGCACATTGGGGGTTTTCTGGGTAAACTAAAGTATAGGAGCTATAAAGAAAATGAAACATGGATTTGCTATTATAGCGATGGTAATTGTCAGTACTGTTGGTTTTGTTAGTTTTGCAACGCCTGTGTTTGCGGAGGACAAGGGTCTTGAATGTGCGGTCTTACCAAAAGAGATTTGCGATGCTGCAAAGACTGATAGTAAAGGTGGCGTATCAGGCACAGGAGTTTGGAAATTGCTTATTTGGGTATTAAATATTATGGTAGCACTTGTTGGGTTGGTGGCAATTGGGGCGATAATATTTGCGGGTATTTTGTACTCTAGTTCTCAGGGTAATAGCGAACAGATTGCAAAAGCAAAAAAAATGATACTCAACACAGTTATTGGTGTAATAGCATTTGGTTTCATGTATTTAGGTCTTAATTGGCTTATTCCAGGCGGAGTGTTCAACTGATGAAGCGGATCTTGAGGTGCAGTATTATGTTGGTGGCTATTGTGTTTGTTAATGTACCTTCAGTTTGTTTGGCTGTAGAAATGAAAGGAGCAACAGGGGGAACAACAGGAGCAGCAACAGGAGCAACAGGAGCAACAGGAGCAACAGGAGCAACAGGGGGAACAGGATCGGCTGCCGGAGGCTCTGGCGGATCGACTTTTGGTTCTAAAGCGGTGACACCGGGGGGGGATCCGTGCGATCAAAGTATTTTTGGAATTCCTCCATGGTATCACGGGATGATGAATAGTGGCAGTAGCGGTTGTGAGTTTACGCCCATTACGTATTCTGATGGTGGTAAGGATAAAACTGATTTCGTAAAGACGGGAGCAAAAGTTATCTCAAACGTTATTCAGGCGGGACTAGTGATAGTTGCATATGTCACTATCGGGTTTCTTATTCGGGGTGGTTTCGGATATCTGACGAGCACTGGTTCGCCTGATGGCATGGCTGTTGCTAAAAAAACAATAACTAACGCGCTTATTGGTATGATAATTTCGCTACTAGCAGCGTCAATAGTAAATGCGATTGGAGAAGCAATAAAGTGACGATTATTGAGTTTTTCACATTAGCTGCAGCTAAGATCGACACCTCTGGCGGTAGTAATACAACCTCTGTTGCTATCTCAAGTGACGCGAAAGATATTTCGCTTACGAATATATTGATGACAGTGTATTTGTGGGCGGGTATGATCGCTATTGTCGTTGTTGTTATTGCAGGTTTTCTATTTACGCTATCGCAAGATGATCCACAACGAGTCGCGCGGGCAAAAAATGCTCTATTGGGCGGCGTCGTTGGACTAGTGGTTATATTTGTGGCGTATGCGATCACTACAATAATTTTGGAAGCATTTTAATAGTGATGAAAAAGTTGTATATGGCGGCTATGGCGACGGTGGGAATCGCAGCAGCGGTTACTTTTCCGGTGCATGCGATAAATTTAACAGATTGTTCGCAACTCGGGCTTGATGGGAGTAGCCCAGGCTGTTCTATTGCGTCTGAGCACAACTTGTCAAAAGATACGAGTGATAGCACAGTAGGAGCGGTTATTCGTGTTGCGCTTGGTGCGCTTGCGGCTATTTCGATAGTCGTTATTATCGCTGGTGGCTTTCAGTTTGTAGTTTCTCGAGGAGACCCTGCACAAGTCAAGAAGGCGCGTCAAACAATTTTGTACGCTGTTGTCGGTCTTGTTTTGGCAGTGTCTGCTTCAGTGATTGTGCCGTATATTATCAATAGTTTATAAAATTAAAGGAGAAAGTTTATATGAAATTACGACAAAAGATAGTGGCTATAACTGTTGCTATCATTAGTGTAACTACATTATGCCTATCGCCTGCTGTGTATGCGGAATGTTCATCCGCTAAAGATTGTATTAGGCAGGGCGCAGATGGCGTTGGTTCAACGGGTTCATCTAGTAGTTCGGTAAGTGATATTGCGGCAACGATTTCAAATATTATGCTTTTTGTTCTTGGCGCGGTTGCTGTCATTATGATTGTCGTTGGTGGTATCCGCTATGCGACATCAAACGGCGACCAGAGCGCAGTAAAGGGGGCAAAAGACACAATTTTGTACGCTGTTGTTGGTCTCATAGTGGCGCTCATAGCATATGCGATTGTTAACTTCGTTATTAATCAGTTTGTAGGATAGCTTAGCTATATTAACATAATTATCAGAATATGGTATATAATATAAGATAAAGCAACTCGTACGAAGAAAGGAATAACGATTGTATGAAATTGAACATTACAAAAGAGCGTATCGTTGGTTTGCTGGCAGTTCCAGTTTTAGCATTAACGGTGGGTTCAGCGCCGGCGTTTGCAGCTAGCTTATCTATATCAGGCGGTGCAAACTCTGCGAGGGGCAACGACCAGTCGGGATGTCTATTTGGTAATGAACCTGGTTGTGAGGGTACCGATCAGACCCCTATTTTTAAGACGATTACGAATGTGCTTCTCTTTATCATTGGAGCGATATCGGTTATCATGTTGATTATCGGTGGTATCCGCTATACGACATCAAACGGCGACCAGCAGGCTGTGCAAAATGCGAAAAATACAATTCTATACGCTGTTGTTGGATTGGTGATAGCAATTCTTGCGTTTGCGGCGATTAACTTCGTGATTAGTAGCTTTGTAAATCGCGAATAATTATTCTGGTTATCTATTATAAAAATCCTCGGTTTTTACTCCCGAGGGTTTTTCGCGTTCTCGTAAGATTAATTGGTGATAGTTTGCTCTTTCCTCACTGTATCTACTGAGGCTGCATTCAAAACACCTCCAACACATTTATCAAAGGTATTTTTTTGAGTTTTATAGCTAAAAATAAATAGTCTACTGGATTGCGATCTTTTTAGCCTGTTCTTGCTTAACCTTAGCAAAACTAATAGTAAGTACGCCGTCTTTTAATACCGCTGAAACCTCGTCTTCTTTTACAGCGACGGGCAAGGCTAGCGTGCGGCTAAATTCACCCCAGTAGCATTCTTGAATGTGCCAGCGTGATACGGTCGTATCGTCTCCGCTCGACAGGGTTCCGCTGATTGTCAGAATACCATCTGAAATGCTGACATCAAGGTCTTCCTTGTTGACGCCAGCAGTGCGCGCTTTTATGATAAGATTTTCGTCGGTTTCATATACATCAACGGCTAACTGTCCTGGAAAATCTTCTTCTTGGTCGTCCCACGCGGTATTTGTATCGTTTGCAGCTGGTGCTGGCGTGGTTGCTGCGGCCTGCGGTGTAGCAACTGGCTCTGCTAAATCCATACTGTCATCATTCAAAAATGCTGCGGCCAGTTCGTCCTCGATCAGTAGATCATCGTTTTGTTTACGTGCCATGACATCCTCCACTTAAACTTTCATTTCATTGGCTTGTTGACAAATTATATAACTACATTATAGCTAACGGTTGCGGTATAATCAACTATATAGCAACGGTAAACGTAAAAATTACAATGAAGACGTCGTTACTTGATATATTCGCTCCCCACTACTGTTGTTCTTGCGGTATGATCGGTGCAATTTTATGTGATAATTGTAAAAATAACATCATAGATAATCGATATAGCGGCTGCATCGCGTGCGGAAAACCAGTGGCGCGGCATGGACTGTGCCGTCGTTGCCGTACTCCATTTGCGCGGGCGTGGTGTATTGGCGAGCGCGCCAATGTGCTTAAGGTACTCATCAATCAATATAAATTTGAACGCGCCCGTGCAGCGAAACACGCGATAGTTGATCTGTTTGACGCTGTATTGCCGCCGCTGCCGGACGACGTAACGGTCGTGCCTGTGCCGACGATATCATCGCATATTCGCCAGCGCGGGTATGATCATATGGCGCTCGTGGCGCGCGGGTTCGCGCGCCGCCGTCAGCTCTCCTACCGTGCGGTTATTCAGCGCGCTTCAAACACTGTTCAGCATGGTGTAACGCGCGCAGTGCGCTTGCACCAGGCAAGGCAAGCGTTTGAATGCGGTGATGTGCCACCTGGTATATATCTGCTGGTTGACGATGTTTACACGACGGGTGCAACTGTGCGCTACGCAGCTGATGTGTTGCTGCGCGCCGGTGCAACAGAGGTATGGATTGCGGTCGTTTCGCGCCAGCCGTTTTCTCGCACGGCAAATGTTTGATATAATGAATTGGCACGGAGAGGTGACCGAGTGGTTGAAGGTACCGGTCTTGAAAACCGGCGTGGGCTAATAACTCACCGTGGGTTCGAATCCCACCCTCTCCGCCAAGCAAGAGTAACCAATGTTAATCAGTGTTACTCGTTTTTTATATCATGAATCACCATAAAAAAATGACAAAATTCCCCTGGTGGCTGCGCCTTTATATCCTACCGGCGTGGTTTATGTATGGAACGGCGTTCGCACTATTCTTCGTGTGCGGGCTCGGAATCATTGACCCGGATTTTGGCTGGCATTTGGCGTCAGGACGGTATTATTGGGCGCACGGTATCCCTACGCATGATATTTTTACGTTTTCGGCGCAGCATTTTCTGTGGATTAATCATGAATGGCTCAGCGATATGGTGCTTGCGGCGATGTATCATCTTGGCGGTCATGTGCTCGTAGCACTGCTCTATGCTGCGATATGGACGCTAGCGTTTTGGCTAGTGGCGCGGCGGTGCCGGTTGTCGATAATTGTGCTCGTTGGGGCTATTGCGTGTTTGCCGTTTGCGGGCGTACGCGCGATTACATGGACAGTGCTGTGTGCCGCGGTATTATATGAATTATTCCGAGCATCGCGACGTACGCACTGGCTTATTCCCTTTTTGATGCTCGTGTGGGCGAATCTGCACGGCGGGTTCATTATCGGGCTTGCGTACATTGCATATCGGCTCATTGCGCGTCCATCGTGGCGGTTGGCAGTGATTACAGCTGTGAGTGTATTTGCGACGACGGTAACGCCCTACGGAGCGGCGATTTACGTTGAAATCATACGCACGCTTGGTGATCGTTCTCTGTATGGGAGAATTAGTGAATGGCAGTCGCTGGCGTTTAGCATTGAAGTCGCGCTGCTAGCAGCGGTATGGGCGACGTGCCGTTATTTTTATACGCGTTCGGTATGGCGAACGGCGTTTGCTTTCCCGATGTTTTTGATCATCGGAACAGTGATGAGCGTGCGTAATGTGCCTATTCTTGTTATTTTTGCGGTTGCAGATATCGCGCACATGATGGTGGCAGTACCATTGCCGTGGGTGCGTATTCGTGAGCGGTTGCAAGCGATTCGTCCGTTGATGATAGCGCTCGCGCTTATCGTCGTTAGCTTTGGAGGTTATTTGCTTTGGCGTGATTTCATGCTCGTGCGTGTGGCGGCGGAATCGCGGTATCCGCGTGAAATTGCGCAGTCGTTGCAAACTGGCGTATGTAGTCATGGTAATTTATACAATGATTATAATATCGGCGGTTATCTGATATGGCGCGCGCCGCGGCAAAAAGTGTATATTGACGGGCGAATGCCGAGCTGGCAATACGGCGGTGTGAAAATAATGGATAATTACTATCGTGTCGTGCGCGACGCGTCGTTTCGCCAACGCGAATTTGCACGGTTTCATATTGTCTGCGCCGCGATTCCGGCGGATACAGCGTTTGCGAAAGAATTGCGCCAAAGCGGCTGGAAGCCGGTTATTGCCAACTCAGCCGAGTTTACGCTACTGAAGGCTAGCGAGTAGATGCGCCGTACGGACCGGTAGCGCCGCCTCCGGTGCCGCCAGTTAGGTTTGTTGCGCTTGGTATGAAGCTACCGATGACGAAATTAACCGCCGCGTACGCCAAAATTGCTACGACAATGCCGACAAGCGCGTATAAAATCGTGTTCTTGGCATCTTGCACTTTTGATGCGTCGCCGCCCGAAACGACATAGCGTAGACCGCCAATGATCAGCATGATAACAGCGACAGCACCGATTATAAACAATAAAATACTGCTAATTTGCGCGAATACGCCAGTATCGCCAAACAAATTTGCCGGCTGGTCTGAGCCGCGCGCAGAGAGCGCGCCATTGGCGATACCGCCAATGGCTGTTGTATGTGCAGCGTTTATAATACTCACTACCCCAGTAGCAATTAGACCAAAAACAGTACGGATATACTTCATGATATGTGATCTCCTCGACGGTTTATAGACATACCTATACATAGTATACTATAAACTTAATACAATATCGTGCAGTGCGATCAAGCTTGACCGGCTATCTTTTGTAGATTTCTTACTCTAGCGACATGCATTTTGTTGACTGTTACATACTCTATCTACGCCATTAAAACATATTTATTATGCTGATAAACTCAAGAACCTCGATAGTAATATAAAAACTCCCTAGTTCGCTCTTTCACTAGGGAGTTTTGCAGCTTGCGTAAATTATTTGCGCAAGCCTAAGGTTTCAAGCGTCGCCTTGTATGCGTCAAAGTTCGTATGTTCAAGGTACTTCAGCAGGCGCTTGCGCTTACCTACCATCTGAATCAATCCACGGCGCGCCATATGGTCGTGCTTGTTGGATTTTAGGTGTTCAGTCACCTCTTTGATACGAGCCGTCAAAATCGAGATCTGCGCCTGCGGGCTGCCGACATCGTTTTTGTTGACCTGAGTCAAAGCAATCGCTTTCGCTTTGTTATCCTTTGATATCATAGGTTTTGATTATATCAGGCTTCCAGCGCTGCGTCAATGTAGCACTGGATCGTTGATATAGACGGTTGTGATTATTCTTTTGCCTTATCTAATTTATCCAAATGCAACAAGTGGACGATAAGGTAAACGACCAGTGCTGTCGCGAGCAGCGTGATAAGCGAGCTAACAAACGCCCCGTAGAGAAATACACCTTGCCGATTACCAAACTTCACAGTGAACGAGGCGGCTTGCAATCCTGCCTGCGAACCGACGATTAGCTGCACGAGCGGATCAATAAACGCTTGTACGAGTTTTTTCACCGTGTCGCCAGCAGCTGCGCCGATCGCCAAACCGACCGCTAGCCCGACTACACCCTGCTCGCGGATAAACGTTGCAAACCCTGCTAGATGACTCTTTTTTATGACATCAGCCGCTTTTAGTTCTGTCTCTTCAACTATTTTCTTTGCTGTCGGTTTTTTTGCTGATTTTTTGGCTGCTGCCATAGCCGATCTCCTTTTGCCATAATTTAACTAAACGCACCACACATATATCAATACTACATCTCGTCTGGCGCGCTGATACCAAGAATTGCCAATCCGGCTTTCAAAATATCAGCATAGAGAGCAACGATAGCGATGCGATGCGCTTCTTTGTCGCTGCCAATCACCTGATGATGTTCGTAGTAGCGGTTAAATTCCTGCGCTAACTCAAAGAGATAGGTGCAAATATGATGCGGTTCCAGCCCCTGCGCCGCCTGCTCAACAATCTCGCGATATTCGCTAAGCTTGCGGATAAGCGCACGGTCTTCATCGTATATCGCCTGCGGAAATACTGGCGTTTGCGCGCTCTTTTCAAGAACGCGCCGCGCCCGAGCGTGAGCGTACTGCAGATAGCTTCCGGTATTACCCGTCAAGCTCACCGCGTCGTTGATGTCAAAAATCACATCGCCGCCAATTTTTACTTTCAGGAATTGGTAGCGCAGCGCGCCCGCCACGATTTCCTCGGAAGCGTTGCCGCCGTGCGCCGCGATCGCCTTGGCAAATTCGTTGAACAACCACTCAATTGTCACCACTTCGCCAGTGCGCGAGCTCATTTTGCCGGTGCTCAATTTCACCAAACCAGTGGCGTAGTTGAATAATTTGCCCTTGAGTTCAGGGATGGCTAATTCACTGGCAGCAATCACCCCGCGAAAATACGCCGCTTGCTCCTCGCCATTAACCGTCACCGACAGGTCGAGGTTCGGGAAATCCTGGTGTTTCAGTTGAATCAAGCCCATGTCGTGCGCGCCGTACAAACCATTGCCGTGCGAACCGATGAAAATGTTGTCGAACGAGCCGTATTTGCTGCCCTCGAAAATGTAGGCGCCGTCGGATTTTTTGAATACTCCGGGCGTTTTTTCGATTATCAGCGCCTTGCCCAGCTCTTCGGTTTCGCTCTCGGCGTAGCGCCGCTCAATCGGCACATTGCCCAGCCGCGCCACGTTGGCATCGATTTCGTCATAGCTCCACTGCTTGCAGGTTTCGTAAACTTGCTTATAAATCGGATCATCCAAAATGAACGATTGCTTGGCTAATTCATCAATTTCCGCCCGCGCTGCTGGCGATTCTTTGGCAGCCTTCGAACCCTCGACGTACATGCGGCTCATAAATTCGTTGCGCTTTTCCGGCGGAATTTCGTCTAGTTTCGCTGGGTCACGATTGATCGCCCGCAAAATCGCCCACATACTTTTGCCAACGTGGGTGCCGACATCGCCGTGATAACTGACTCGGTGCACCGCCGCGCCGCTGACCGCCAGCAGGTTCGCCATGGTGTCCGCCAGCGTCGAATTGAGGGCGTGCCCGATGTGCATGGCCTTGAACGGATTCGGGCAATTGGTCTCAATCACCGCCACCTGTCCCTGGCGCCGTGTAGCTGGCCGCGCCCGCAGCGACTCCAGTAGCGCTCTGTCGCTGAGTCTAATATTGATAAATCCCGGCCCTGCCACCGCGACATCAGCAATATTCTCATTTTCGCGCAGCTTTCCGGCGATTGTTTCGGCGATATCACGCGGATTTTTACCAAGCGGCTTAGCAAGCTGCAGTGCAACATTTGTTGCCAAATCGCCAAATTTCGGGTCGGGACGGCTGCATTCAACAGGAATATCTTGATTAAACTGTTTTTTGATTATTTTCGCAATACATGGCAGTATATCATTCATGTGTTCTATTATAACAGATACAAAAAGCGCTCGGGAACGAATCACGAACGCTCTCTTTGGCGGCGGTAACTACCCGAGTACTTCGCCGTCTTCGTAGTCTGCCGGACGATACACCGACACTGGCATGACGCCACGCGAGTTGCGATCACGCAAAATAGCACGCAACATAAGGGTGTCTTCCCGAGACATCATATCGTCGACAGACCTGACTTCTGGTGTTTGTTTTTCTTCTGCCATGGTTTTATATTAGCATAAGCATTATTTTTTGTCAATAGCAGCACGAATAAGCCCTGTAAATAGCGGGTGCGGGCGCATTGGGCGCGAACGAAATTCCGGATGCGCTTGCGTAGCGACAAAGAAATCGCATGCCGGCGCTTCGACAAACTCTACGAGCGAGCCATCAGGAGACATACCACTGACAACGACGCCGCCCGCTTTAATTTGCGGCAAATAGTACTGATTCACTTCGTAGCGATGACGATGGCGTTCAGTCGCATGATCATTCTGATACAGTTCTGCAACTTTTGACCGCGCCGTAAATACTGCTGGATAATTGCCAAGCCGCAACGTACCGCCTGTCGACTCCTTACCTTCTTGCCCGGGCATGATATAGACGACGTCGTGTGTCGTTGCGGGATCAAATTCCGTGCTATGCGCATCCGCTAGCCCTGCGCGCCGCGCTGCCGCGATCACTGCTGTCTGCAGCCCTAAGCAAATCCCTAAATATGGCGTATTGTTTTCAAGCGCATAGGTTGCTGCTGCAATCTTGCCATCAACGCCGCGCACACCAAAGCCCCCCGGCACGAGCAATGCATCAACATTTGCGAAATCGCGTTTCGTCGCCGTCTCGGCATTAATCCATTTAATTGTCAGCCCGACATTTTCCGCCCAAGCAGCAGCGCGCAATGCTTCCGTCACTGATAAATACGTATCTTCGTTATCCATATATTTTGCAACGAGCCCGACAATCACGCTTTCGCGGTGTGTTTTGTTTTGCCGCAACGCTAAATCTGCCCACGCGTCCAACTGCGGCGGCGCTACATTACAGGTAAATGTATTAAGAATTGTCATGAGCGAACTTTCGGCAATACGCGCTGGAATTTTGAATACACTGTCCACGTTTGGCAACATCAGCACGCCCGCTTCGTCGACACCGCCAAATAATGCGATTTTACGCGCGATTGAAGCTGGCGCTGGCTTGTCGCTGCGCACAATTACAATTTCCGGCACGATACCGAAGCCGCGCAAATCATTCAGGGCATTTTGCGCCGGTTTACTCTTAAACTCCTTGCTTGTACCGATAAACGGTACATACACAACGTGCGCATATAAGCAGCGTTTTTTGCCGACTTTGTGGGCAAATTCGCGGATTGCTTCAATGAAACTCAGACCCTCGTAGTCGCCTACGGTGCCGCCAATCTCAACGATATGAACGTCGCTGCCTTTAGCGGCTGTTATAATCGCCTGTTGGATCGCACCGGTTAAGTGCGGAATCAATTGCACGGTTTTGCCGCCGAACTTGCCGGCGCGCTCGTCGGCGATCAGATTTGATAATAAGCGCCCCGCCAATGTTGCATTCTGCTGCGTTAATTCAATATCAAGAAATCGTTCGTAGTGCCCCAAATCAAGATCGGTTTCAGCGCCATCTTTGGTAACAAAACACTCGCCGTGCTCCGCCGGATTCAAAAGACCCGCATCGACATTGAGATACGGGTCGCACTTTTGAATCGAAACCGACAAGCCCTTGGCTTTGAGTACTGCACCGATGCTCGCCGCGGTAATTCCCTTTCCTACCCCCGAAAGAACGCCGCCGGTAACGAAAATAAATTTTATCTGTTTATCCATGTGATCTGTTATCTCCATGGAATTTCATTATAGCACGATTCTTGCCCGCGGCGCTACATATAGCGTCGTAAAAATTATCATAGACACTAAATAACAAAAATTACCCTTGTCAATTATCGCAAAAGGCAATTTTTGATTACGCCAAAATCAAACGCTGCTTATTGGCAGCCAATGCACATCGTCAGATCAGCCGGATCAACGGGCGCGGTAATTTCCCCTGCGGTTTTTGCTTTTGCGTCAGCCTCTGTCTGCGCTTGCTGTACCATTTGTTCAATTGCTTTCAGCTTATCTTCAAGCGATGCGTTATCGTCTGATAACACACGTTTTACCGACGCTGTATCGTCGTCTGCCATACTATCCCCCTTTTATACTATCTGCTTACGTTTATCATACAGTACTAGGTGCGGTTGATTCAATCAAAATGCGACCATCGCACGTTGTAGAATATGCTACTTTGCGCGCGACAGCGTAGACGGATGCGCCTGGTAATTTTGGCGAATCGCCAAGTTTTTTGCGGAAGGCGTGCGTCAGCGCCAGCGCTTCATCGCCCGACGCGACGCGCGCAATACCGTCAATACGCAAGGCGATCGTCGGGCTCTTCCACATCGTAAATGATACGTGCGGATCGCGACTGATATTCTGCGAGTGGACCGCCGTTTCAGGCGATAGCCAAACCAGCTGCGTATCAGTGAGTACAAAGTGGAGCGGTGTTGCGCGCGGCGAGCCGTCGGCGTTTGTCGTCGCTAAACAGCCAACCCGCACCGAGTCAAAATTATTCATAATGTGCCCCTATTTCACCGAATTAACTTCGTAGCTTGTGTTTGTACTTTCAAAGAAATTCACTAATTCTAACGTGTCATTTGCCGCCGCCATCCATTTAGCGGGATTTGATACATGGTATTCTTTTTCAAACCCAAGTTCTTCCAACCGCCGGTCGGTCATGAATTTGACGTATTGATTAACGTAATCCGCGTTTAAGCCTAAAATTCCCTGCGGCAGCATATCCTTATTATATGCTTCCTCAAGTTCAACGGCTTTTAGAATCAACCCGCGAATTTCCTCGGCAAACTCTGGGTCTTGCAGATCTTCATTCTCTTCCAGAATAGTGAGCAGCAAATTAATGCCAAACGTTAAATGTAGGTTTTCGTCGCGCGTAATCCAATCCAATAAGCTGCCGACATTACGCAATAGATTACGCCGCCGAAAGCTCATGCCGACCATGAAGCCTGAGTAAAACCAAATACCTTCCAGTACAATATTGTATGCTACAAGATTACGAACAAAGTCTTTCTTGCCTTCGGTCGTAGTGACATCAAGCTTATCGTTAAGCATGCGCCCGACATACTTCAGCTGAAAGTCAGATTTATCTTTCAGGCTTTGCTTGCCGCGCCCGGCTGCGTAAATCTCTTCGCGATTAAATGGAAACGTCTCAATGATATATTCAAATGTCATGAAGTGATTTGCCTCTTCCCACATCTGCTTCGAAAGATAACAATGCGCTTCAGCGGCATTGACATATGGGTAGATTCCAAAAGCGAGGCTTTTATTAATAAGCAGCTCGTTTGGATTGAGATAGCTAATAACAGTTTTGAGCGCATGCTTTTCCTCGTCTGTCATTTTCTCAAAGTCAGTTAAATCCTGTACAAGCTGTACCTCATTTGGGAACCACGTATTCGCTACTGCTTGATTGTATAGATCATACGCCCACTGGTAGCGCACCGGTTTCAGTTGTAATCCGTCGCGCAAGCCTGAGCCTAAAATTCCCTTTGGTTGTGTTGATACTGTCATAGTTTCTCCTCTTATTTTTTCCGTGCAAAGCCGAATCCAACTTTGCGCTGATTTTCTTTCTGAATTTTCTCTGCCTTGTTTGCAGCAACAGTAGTCTGTTCTGATTGATGACGCGGTTTTACATGCAAGTAGTATGTCGTCTTAAGGCCACGGCGCCAGGCTTCACGGTAGATCTTTTCATACTCATCAATATCGCGCGTTTCCAAATACATGTTGCGGCTAATTGCTTGGTCAACCCATTTTTGCGCCCGTGCCGCTACCTCAATAAACGCGTACGGCGACAGTTGAAAGCTCGTTTTGTAAACATCACGCACTGCTTGCGGAATTTGTTCCATACCCTGAATGTCGCCTTGATTGATGAGTAATTCGTCTTTTAGCTCATCCCATAGCTTTAGCTCTTTTAGTTTTGCTACTAAGTTGTGATTAACCTCAAGGAATTTACCGTTCAACGTGCTGCGGCTAAAAATTTGGCTAAACTGCGGATCAAGTCCCGGCGTTGTGCCGGCCACATGCGATATGTTTGCGGTCGGCGCAATTGCCATAAGCGTCGCATTGCGCATACCTTTCTTTACTTTAGCGCGCAATGTTTCCCAATCTAAACGCTGCTTAGTTGAGATATTCACCGTTTGTTGGCGGCTCTTGCTAAGCGCTGCAATCGTATCAATCGGTAATAACCCTCTACTCCAGCCGCTGCCTTTGAAATTCGGATAACTGCCGCGCTCCTTTGCTAGGTTTGCCGATTCGTCGATTGCGTAGTAACTGATAAACTCGCTCAGCTGATCAATCAGCTCGTACGCCGTATCCGATTCATATCTGATCTCAAGCTTCTCAAGAATATCCGCAAATCCCATATAGCCAAGTCCAACCGCACGATTTTGCGTGTTTGAGTGCATCGCTTCTTCAACCGGCGTGCTGGTAATATCAACAAGGTTATCCAGTTGGCGCACCGCCGAGCGGGTCGCCTGCTCAAGCCGATCCCAAGCCCAAGTTTTATCGCGCTGCAAAAACGCCGATAGGTTCAAGCTAATGAGGTTGCATACCGCAATATTTTTACTGTCTTGCGGCAGCGTAATTTCAGTGCAGAGGTTGCTCAAATGAATTGTACCAGAATTATTATTGAGCGCCCGCACGTTGATCGCGTCTTTCCAAGTGAGCCACGGGTGGCTTGTTGCCTGCAAGCTCATCAGAATCTGGCGGTATTGCTGCCGCGCCGATAGTTTCTTGAATGTGCGTAATTTACCGGCCTCCGCTAACTTAATGTACTCGCGATAGCGTTTACTAAACGCTGCGCCGTATAGTTCAGTTAAATCACTCGTCTCCGCTGGGTCAAACAAATACCAATCCTGATCACTTTCGGCGCGCTTCATGAACTCGTCTGATAAAAATACCGCTGTGTTTGCGAAACGCGTACGCAGATACGGGTCTCCTGAGTTTTGGCGCAGGTCTATAAATTGCGGAAAATTAAGATGCCAGTTCTCCATATAGAGTGCCGCCGCCCCAGCCTTCTTGCCCTTGCGGCTAACGGCAAATAGCGCCGTGTCGATCATTTTCATGAACGGAATCGGACCGGTCGATTCGGTGTTTGTAGTCTTCACCGGACTGCCGGCAGCACGCAACTTACTCATGCTAATGCCGATACCGCCTGTACCTTTAGCAATCCACATGGTATCGTGAATGCTTTTTGCGATCGATTCCATATCGTCCTCAACGTCAATGACGAAACAATTACTTAACTGCGGGAATGTACCGCCAGCGTTGACACGCGTACTGCCGCCCGGGCTGTATTCCAGGTTGCTCATGTGGCGGTAGAAACGAATCGCTGTCTCGGTCGGGTTTGGCTCGTTGAAGCTTAGCCCCATCGCGATGCGCATGTTCGTGAACTGCGGTACCTCAAGCGGCGAGCCGTCGTTTTTACGCAGTGCGTAGCGGTTTTTGTTCGTGATGACGCCGAGATACTTGCTCAAGCGGTCGCGTGTTGGATCAAGCGCTGCTGCCAATACGCTTAAATCAAACACGTTTGCATCCGCCATACGTATATCAAGCAACCCGTCTTTTACCGCTTGCTTGATATATTTTGGAAACTCGCGCGCATGCAGCGCTTTCAGCTCATCGTCCGTTTCGTAGTCGCCGAGCAGTGTTTTGTACATTGTTTTTAGTAGCAGCCGCGCCGCAATTGTATCAAAGTCTGGATCGTCTTTAACGTTTTGCAGCGCCGTCTGGATTACCGCTTCATTTAATTGCTCTGTCGTCATGCCGTCAAAAAGCGTCAGCCGCAATTCGCTCGCAACTTGCACAACTTTCGAGATTTGGTCCGGCAAACCCTCGCTCGCCTTCATGAGTGCGAGATTGATCTTGTTCGCGTCAAACGGTTCTTTGCTGCCGTCGCGCTTAATGATTGTAATATCGCTCATATTCCCCCGTTTATTATTGATGCCTATTAGAGCGCAAAAAACTAACCCCGCCTTTGTTCTGGCAAAATAAGCTGTCGTACTAATCATTTGCGCACATGTTTATTTGCTCGACTGCTATATATGTAGCGTCTGCCTATAAACTATAGACACTATATATGGATATTGCAAGCATTTTGCTTATGTATTTTTTACCACGCAAACTAACGTACTGCCCTGCGGCATGCTTCATATAGCCTGTCGTTTGGAATGAAATTATCGGTGTAAAGCGTGCCGCCAAGCGGCTGCAGCGGAGACATTGCTGCAGGCATCGTCCGCGGTTTTTTGCTGTACGCGATAACATAATTGCCGCGCGATAAATCACGGTGCTGCGCTGCGTACCACGCATGCGGCCAGGTGCGACGGTACACGGCATCAAACGCCGCAAACAGCTCGCGGCACGGCGTATTATTCAGCCCGGCAATAAGGTTTGCCACCACGAGCCCATCTTCGTGCGCGATTCGCGCCAATTCGCCGCCATACTCTGCCGTCAATAGCGAGTACGGAATTTCACTACCGTTATATACGTCGATTAATACGACATCGTAACGCTGATTCGTCCGTTGGATGTACGTGCGCGCGTCATTAAAAATTAGCTTCACGTTTGGCAGCGACTGATAGCCGAAATACTGCTGCGATATATTTTCTAGCCCCGGGTCAATTTCTACCACGTCAATTTGCGTGTTCGGCAATTGCCGCGCTATGTACTCTGCCATTGTAAATGCGCCGCCGCCAAGCAGCAGCACCGTGCGCGGTTTAGCGGCGATCGTCGTTTCAACCATACGCCGCGTATACCAAAACGGTAAGTCCTTTGCGCCGTCAAGATATATGCCAGACTGCACGCCGGTTGGCCCAGTCACGAGACCGCGGATTTGCCTGCCATTATTTGTGTAGTTAACGATGGAATAATGCGCGCTTGGAGTCTCTACCGACACGTCGCCGCGCTTCGGCGCGCACAATCCGCTCAATGTTGCGATAATTACCACTCCGACCATCAGCGCCCGCAGCCGCCACTGCCACCGCGGCATAAACAACCAGCTCGTCGCTAACAAGATGCCTGCTACCAGTGCCAACGTCTCGTTTAGTCCGATCGCGCCGAGCAGCACAAATCCAGTAACAAACGTTCCGGCGATACCGCCTACCGCATCAAGCGCACTCAAATTTGCCACCGACCGTCCCGCCGTGTCAAGCGATGATACATTCAATTTTGCTAAGTAGGGTGATGCTGCGCCAAGCACGAAACTTGCCGGTGCAAACAACACCAGCGCCGCAATAACCGCTTGTATACGTGGCTCGTCTAGAGCCGTCGTCAGCCAGCGCAGCACATTGTTTGCGTTCAACATCGTCGCCACCACCAGCGCCGCAGCAATTATTAGCAGCAGTCCAACGTCTTGCGGCGCATGCCGATAGTCCGCGACACGCCCGCCCAGCCAGCAACCTGCACTCAGTGCAATGATAATCACGCCGATCACGCCCGTCCATACGTATGTCGAACTACCAACCGACGGCGCAAGCAGCCGCGCTGCCACCAACTCATACGCCATTAGCGCAAAGCCGCCGACGCACGCTGCCGCGCCTAACCTCCACGATGATTTCATATCTTCTATCATATCGCATTTCGTTCGCCTATTGCTACAGATAGTTGTCGCATATTACAATATGCACATGAACGAAGCAATTGTAGCAGTCGACCATTTCAAGATGAAATTCGGCGACGTTGAAGTAATAAAAGATCTAAGTTTTACGGTGAATCGTGGCGAAACATTCGGGTTTCTCGGCAGCAACGGATCGGGCAAAACGACGACAATCCGCGCATTACTTGGCATCTATGCGCCGACAGGAGGCACACTGTTAGTAAACGGCAAGCCATACAGCGTGTCGGGCGGTGTAAAGCTCGGTTATCTGCCAGAAGAGCGTGGGCTGTATAAAAAAGAAACCGTCATTGACATAATGGTGTACTTTGGCCGGCTGAAAGGATTCAGTAAAAACGAAGCGCGAGCGCGCTCAATGGCATTCTTGCAACGCGTAAATCTGGCAGACAAAGCGACAACCCGTCTTGACAAATTATCAGGCGGACAACAACAAAAAGTACAGCTCGGTATTACCATTATGAATGACCCTGAACTGCTCATCTTGGATGAACCAACAAAAGGTTTTGACCCGGTAAACCGCCGGTTACTCATGGAAATCATTGAGGAGCACCAGGCTAAAGGTGCGACTGTCATCATGATCACGCACCAAATGGAAGAAGTTGAACGCTTATGCGACCGCGTTATTCTGCTGAAAGACGGCGTAGCGCGCGCTTACGGAACGGTTGCGGCAATACGCAAACAGTTTGGCGGCAAATCGCTTGACGATATTTTCCTAAGCGTATACGGCAACGAAAATGATCAAGAACAGGAGGCGCGCCATGCATAATTTATCGACCGTTATAACCTTTGAAGTCATTCGCGTACTCAAAAAGAAATCGTTTTGGGCGATGGTGTTCGGCTTCCCGATTATGATCGGTGCGGTATTCGGTATCGTGTTTTTGTCGAATAACGCCACACGAGATGCCGCCGACAAGCTGAAAGAGCAAACGTTCAGTATCGCCATCACCGATGATTCTCATTTACTAAGCCCGCAGATAGTAAGCACATTTCATGCCAAAATGGTGACTAAAGAGGCTGGTGTCGCCGCAGTCAAAAATGGTACAGTTGACGCCTATTTTTACTACCCCGCTGATGTGAGTGCTCGCCATATAGAAGTCTACGGTAAGAATGTCGGCTTATTTGAGAACGGACGATACAGCTCGGTAGCGCTAGCGCTACTTAGCCAGTCAGTGCAAAACACCGTATCGCCACAGATTCGCACTGTTTTACAAAATGCAGCAGCTAGCGACACAACTATTTACCGCGACGGTCGTGCTTACGACCCATTCAAGGAAATGATCCTGCCAGGTATATTCCTTGTGCTGTTTTATGTGCTGATGTCATTCTTCGCCGGACAAGCGCTCACGAGCACGACCGAAGAAAAAGAGAATCGCGTGATTGAGATGATCCTCACAACGATTGAAGCGCGCACACTAATTATCGGCAAAATCATTTCGCTCATTATCCTCATGCTAATTCAGGGTGTTCTCGTAGCGGCGCCCGTGCTAATCGGCTACCTGCTGTTCCGCAATCAGCTCAATCTGCCGAATATTGATTTGTCGGGTTTGCCCGTCGATTGGGCGCGAATTGGAGTCGCTGCGGTAATTTTTGCTCTCAGTTTTGCATTTTTCACCGGCGTGCTCGTACTAATTGGCGCTACTATGCCGACCGCACGCGAGGCAAATCAATTTATGGGATTCGTAATGATCGCACTATATGGACCACTCTATGCTGTGTCGCTGTTTATCTCAATGCCAGATGCACCGATCGTACGGTTTTTGAGCCTCTTTCCGCTAACCTCGCCGATCCCCCTGCTCATGCGTAACGCCGCCGGCAACCTACAGCCATGGGAAATTGCTGCAGGCGCACTCATTTTACTTGCCTCATCAATATTTGTACTAATACTCGCCGTACGCGTATTCCGCTTCGGTGCACTTGAGTACAGCCGTAAGGTGTCGCTTAAAGAAATGTTCGCGCGGCGGTAAGCGGGTTAACTTAGGCTGTAAAAAATAATACGCGAGCAAGCCTCGCGTAATTTTCATGGCGGAGAGGGAGGGATTCGAACCCTCGATGAGTTGCCCCATACCGCTTTTCGAGAGCGACCAGTTCAACCACTCCTGCACCTCTCCATGTTGCCTACGTATTATACCAGATGCACGGTGTATAATATAGGTATGGAAGATTCGATTTTTACTAAAATTATCAAAGGCGAACTACCTTGCCACAAAATCTACGAAGACGACAGAACGATTGCATTTCTTGATATTCATCCGCAAGTTGAGGGGCATACGCTCGTCATTCCAAAAAAACAAGTTGATAGTTTATGGGACTTAGACGACGACACGTACACTCACCTCTGGAACGTTGCAAAGCGTCTTGCTAGACACATTGAACGCCTCAAGATTCGCCCGCGCGTTGCCTCGGTCGTGATGGGGTATGGCGTGCCGCATGCGCACATCCATCTAATTCCGATCGGCAGCGAAGCGGAATTAAAGCAGCCGCAAGATACTGAATCGCCAGTTGATCATGATGCGCTTGCGGCTATGGCAGAAAAACTGCGAACTAATGCTTAAAATCATTGCTATCGGTAAAAAACACGAGCCCTGGGTTGCTACCGGCATAGAGCGTTATCAAAAACGCTTGCAGCGCCCGTGGAATATCGCGTGGGAATTGTTACCGCATAGTCCATTCGATAGCAACAACGCTCGCCGTGATGAGTCTGAACGTATATTGTCTCGCTGTGGCGCAGACGAGTTCATTGTCGTCCTTGACGAACGTGGGAAACTGCTTAACTCCCCTGCCCTGTCGCGGTCTCTTAGCCAAGCATTCACAAGCAACCGCACACCTACCTTTGTTATCGGCGGCGCATATGGCGTTACCGATGCATTACGTTCTCGTGCTAATCTAGTATGGTCGCTTAGTCCACTGGTATTTCCCCACCAGCTAGTGCGACTTATTCTTGTCGAGCAATTATACCGTGCACAGGAAATCGCCCAAGGTGGAAAGTACCACCACGAATAGCTATCTTTTTCAAATATCTCGTTCCTCGCAGCAACGCTATCAAGTAATATGCCACCTCTCAAACAAAAAACTATCCAACACCACAACACCGGTGCGTACTCAGATGAACACCTCTCGTGCTCATATTATCAAGCGCGGGAATTGCGATACGGTAATATAACAAACGCGTGATTATGCTGCTTTTAGTGTAGCACTAGCTTGCACTCATTATACGCCTCAACGCTAGCCCATCCACCGATCTTATAACTAAATTTCGGGTCAGTATGACCGAAATCCAGGTTAGAGACTATCGGGATATCCGGGTTGATTTTCTTGCAACAGACCATAGCTATCAAGCTATCGTCTGTTGCTATTGACTCACGCTGAAAACGACCAAACAAAATGGCTTTTACCTGGCGAAAATACGGCTGCTGAATTAGTGATTGTAGATTGCGCTCGAAAGTTTCCGGAATAGAATCGTAGCTGTCGTCCTCTAGACACAAAATAATATCGCCCTTGATATGCGGAAAATACTCTGTACCATTGAGCAAATTCAAACTGCACAAATTGCCGCCCAACAGTGTACCGCTCGCCTGTCCAGCTTGGATTATTCTCGGATTACCATTCGTAATTTTAGAGCGCGGAGATTTCTCATCATAGTCCCAAGCATAATCATAAAACACTTTCGATGCTCGAACTCTGTACGTTTCAGACTGACCAGCGAACAAACAGCGTCTGAAATACTCCAATGAATAATCAGCCTTTGGTGGTAAACCGAAGCAATAAAAATTCGGCGTGGCAAAAGTCGCCAAGCCGGTCTTTGCCAAAATCGCATGATTCAGTACTGTAATGTCCGAAAAACCTGCAAAAATTTTCGGATTGGCACGAATAATATCCCAGTTGATTCGCCCAAGCAGCTGGTTGGAATTAAACCCGCCAATCGCCGCTAGAACTCCTTTGACATTCGGGTCAAGAAAGGCTGCGTGCAAATCCTCAACTTTTTCTGCGTCCGTTGGGCAACCGCGCTGCGAACGCGAAAACGCGTATTGACCAAACGAAATTTTCAGACCAAGCGACTCCAACGCCGCCCGCGCCCGCGCAAGTACTGCATCATCAATGTCACGAGCCGAACGCGCCGGTGCAATAACTCGTATTTCATCCCCTGTATTTATTTTTTCTGGTAGCATATTATCCTTTCAAAATTTTACAATCAAAATACCTCCCGCGTAGGAGGTATATAACAACATCAACACACCTCCTACGTCAGAGATGGGGATGATGATGGATGTTAATAAATGATATCATGTATATGAATTGTTATCTTATTAAAAGGTGAGCGGGTAGCCTCAAACACCACAAATAGTATCATTGACCGCCTGACGGCGACGCATCTCGACACCAAAGATCTTGCTCGTTTCGAGCGGAATTGCATAAGTCAAAGCTGGCCCTTTCCTAACGACCACTCCTGGTTGTTAATGTGTTCAAGCCTTAGCGGCAAGGTAACTGTACGTCACAGGGCATATAGTACTCTCTATCTCTTGATTCGTCAACATTTTATGTTTGGTTCATTAGACTAAGATTTAGCTTTCCTCTACCCTATCCACCATGCTAAATAGCGGATAGGATAGATATCTAAACCCATACCCATATTCAGAGATTAAAACGTGGCATATTGTGAAGTTGTTGGCTATTCTATGAGAGTATGACAGCTATTCAGATAACCTCACGCTATACTCTAGTCTAAATTGCGTATGACACTGTACTGAATACTCAAGAGTTGTACCACCAAGTATTGTAAAACTGTCTCACCGCTATACCTTAGTTAGGTAGAGATCAATGAAAGTTACTGTGAGCTACAGACTACTTTGAACCGCACAGAGTACGTGGTGTGGGCGGTGGTGTTCATAGACGTATGATAGATATATTCGTAGACACGTAGAGTTCTTGGTTGGGAAGGTAGCATGTATTTAGGCTTGTAAAGCACGGCAGCAAGAGTAAGGATGGCAAGGTGTTATATATCAATATAGTATTGCAGCGCCAAAGTACGCCTCGCAAAACTATGTGGGGTCGGTCACAAAGACCGTAAAAGACTACTTCAGGCTAGAATTGCTTCAATCTTCACCTCAAAGTAGTGTAGATTCAGGTAATAAAATGCTAATTTAAGTTTCTCCTTGGTTGCATAGGGTATTGTGGAATCTGCTAGCTACTCAACGCGCATGCCTTCTTTCGTTATCCGAGCTAAAATAGGTATCGTGATAAGTGATAAACTGACACACAAGAGATTGGCGGCAAATAACGCAACCCAGAAGTGGGTGCCGGGAAATGTAAAAGTGAGCTGGTTGTTGTGGAATGCGTCTATCGTCAATAACAGGAAATAACATGAGAAAATACCAAGTGAAACCGCTACAACCGATAACATTGTGAGCGGTATGGCGATTTCCGCCGCTAACGAACAGATTAAGTTTGATAAGTTTGCGCCGAGGATGCGAAGCTGAATAAAGGTTCTTTTGCGTTCATAAATGTTTCCTACGACGCTGACAAATATACTTAGTCCGCCAGTGGCGATGACAACGGCGAGTATGGCTACAATTAGTTTGCTTAGGTTCTTGATTTGTGCAGCTGGATTCATTGTATCGAAGCGACTATACCCAACGGTAACGACAGCCCCAGTTTTGCGTCGATAAGAGCTTGCTATATTCTCGGCTAACTCAATTATCTGGGCGTATGCGGCTTGATTCTTTGCAATGATAACGTAACTACTCGTGGAAATTTCTCCGTTAACAGTATTAGCATTAACGATTCGCGTTTGCGCGCGCATCGTACCTGAACTATCTACAGTGATTTGTTGTACGGTAATGATCGGTTTTCCGGAAAAGCTATCGGGACACAGCACCTGAGTGCGTCGCTGTAATTGCTGGCACGAGTCGTAGTAGTTTCCCTGTAGAGTGTTCTCTTCATCTCCTTTTGCTTGAAAATACTTTTGAATATACATTTGAGTCGCTAAATCTGCGAGTGCGGTATTATTTTCTAATTTGCTGATAAGTGCTTCGTCAATCTCTTTTGAAGACTCGGTGATTTTTATCTGCAAAGGACGTTGTGATTTATCAATAGGCAACAAGCTGACAATAGGTACTGTTTCACTTCGTTTCTCGCCTGAATGTTGCACTATTGCGAGAAGCGTCACAAGCAACGACCCGACGAAAAGAGCAATAGCAATTCCGCTGACGCTACGAAATGTATTTCTTGATGTCAGGCGTAGCCTATATGTGGCCAGTATGCCGCTTGCTTGCTGTGAAATTTTTTCCATAGCAAAAGATAATAAGTAGGTTAGATAAGGACCGCACATTACTATGCCTATGATAATTAGCAGTAAAAGCGAAGCGATAACGATACTCCCAGTTGCTGTATTGTCTGCATACCAGGATTTGCCGTATCCAGACAGAAGGTAGAGGCCACCAATTCCTGCTATGAGCGGAATCGCTGAGAGCATTGAAGGATGTTTTTTCACGCCATTACTTCGCGACACTATGAGCGGCGACAATTTTATTCGCCGCACAACTTGGAGATTTGATAAGAGAATGCATGCTACTATCAAAACTCCGATAATGCTGTAGATAGGCTGGGGGAGATTCAGATCGCTCATCCAGAACGCGTTTCCATTCAAAGATATCTGAGATAATATAGGTATCCCAAATTGCGTAAACAACAGCAGTCCTAGCGCAGTACCGACTAGACCCAGCGGCAAAGCTTCTAAAGTGATTATTAATCCTATTTGATGCGTCGTTGCACCCACGAGACTGAGTGTCGCATATTTCCTTTCGCGCTGGGTTGTATCAATGCGAGCCACTTCGGTAACGAGGACGAGAATAGGTGTAATGAGTATTACACCGATCGCTATGATAATCGTATAGAACAGCTGGTTTTGTGAATTATTTTTCGTTTTTTGGTTAGCTCGAATTTTGTCGATGTCGCTTGCACTAATAGCACCTAATCGTGCTTGCGGATTTTTCAGCGCAGCATCAGAGATGCGAAATAATAGCATAAGAGAATCTGGCGATGGCGCAAGCGACTCTGGAAATTTACTTTTAATAGTGAGTCCCTGATATCGCTCTTTTAGGAGCTGATGTTCATCAATGAGCCTCTTAAGCGCTGGAGTCACCCATATCTCGTTATCTGTAGGCATTTTGTTAAATCCTACTGGTAATTTATTGGTCTGGTGAGCTGTTCGTACGCCAATTTCTTTGATTGAAAGTGTACGAAACCTTGTGTCATATGAAGAGATGTATGTCAAGTCATGCGATCTTGCTTGTTCTGTTGTTGGTTTCGATCCGGTGGCTAACAGTGCCGAGAGAAAATCGTCCTTTTCCTGGCGTAATAGCCATCCTTGCCCTAGGGAGACTACGGTCGTGAGAACGAGAGTTGCCAGAATAACTGATAGTATCGTGGTGATAATGCGAAATTTTGATTGTCTGCCTGATAGCTTTAATAAAACTAAAAGATTGTTCATGGTGAAGTACGTGTTACACTTGATTCTATTAAGCCGTCTTTTAATAGTATATGCCTATCTGCATAGACTGCTACTTCTTCTGAGTGCGTGACAATAATAACAGTCTTACGATATTTGCTTGCTAACCAGACGAATAACTCCATAACCTTTTTCGCATTTACTGAATCCAAAGATCCTGTTGGTTCGTCTGCGAAAATTACTTCAGGATTTATCGCCATAGCTCGCGCAATTGCCGTTCGCTGCATCTCTCCGCCAGAGAGCGTGTGCGGCAAAGCAGAAATGACGTTCTGAACACCGACGAGAGAAGCCCATTCGTCCGCGGTCTTATACGCTTGCTTTTTTCTTACGCCTCGTAGCAACAGCGGTAGGGCGATATTGTCGCGGACCGGAAGTTCGGAAATTAGTTCGCCGAATTGAAAAATAAAACCAAAACTTGTCTTGCGTAATGCAATAAGACTGTTTGCGCTATAATGCGCAAGATTCTTGCCGTTGAAAAATACTTCGCCTTTGTCAGCTGCAAGGATTCCCGCCATACAATACAGCAATGTTGATTTTCCCGAGCCACTTGGCCCCATTACAGATAGAATATCCCCTGCGCGCACATCAAGATTGATTCCCCGAAGAACCTCTCTAGAGCCAAAGTTTTTATGAAGTCCACGAACTTTGATAACGCAACACGAAGTAGTGTCTGTTTTATTTGACTGCATAATACTTAGGTAAAATTATATCATGTTCAACTAAAGCGCACTTTTCTTTACTATTTTGTGTTATTTAATAGCGCTATTTTACCTGGTAAATTTAGGTCAAGCAAACCAACGCTGCTTCTAGTAATAAAACTTATATGGGCTATATTATTGACTTTTAATAAAGTTTATGCTAAATTAAGTAGCACGATACTACTAAACACAAACAATAGACAATGACATATTTTGACTACCTAGCCCGAATATTCATCGCCACACTGAGCCTGTGTATCACTAGCGGCGTTGCAGTGCACGATAGCCATGTTGAGCACGTGATTGAAACGGCGAAGCAGGCAAAGATAAGCAAGCTAACCTCGCTGGATGTGAAAGCGATTAGCGAGGCGCGTACGCCGCATACGCATTCCGACCACGATGCGAGCAATTCAATGTTGTCGCATAGCTTCACGTACCAGTCGCCGAGCATGGCGCCGGATCGCCGCCACCACCACAAGCGTATTCTTGCCGTTCTTGAAGAAGGCGGACGCCACGCGTTTGATAACGCTAATTTACCAATCCTTGACTAACTGCGCGCAATAACTTGCAACTCAGTTTGCAAGCGTTTCACAAGCGCCCGCTCTTCCGCCAATTGGCGGCGTGATTCTTCCACTAGATGAGCCGGCGCTTTCGCTATGTAGTTTTCATTTGCCAAACGCGTTTCAAGCGTTTTCACCTGTTGGCGCACGTTCGCTAAACGCTTTTCGAGATTTGTTTGATGCTCGTACAGCGTGTTGTCGTCTAGGTCAAGCCAGGCGTCGCGTCCGCTTGCTGCTAAGCGCAATCCCCTTGCCTGGTCAACATGCTTAACTGATTTCACGCGCGCAAGCTTTTGAATTAACTCAGCATTATCTGCTACGAGCGAGTCGTCCATATACAGCATGCCATACCGCTTATTGCCCGGCAGCTCGCTCATCACATAGCGTGCTTCGCTTACCAAATCTTTCAGCCGGCCGAATTGCCCAGCAGCGATATCATCGTATTCGGCGGGTTTCATCCACGCTTCGCCCGCCAGGATCGTGTCATGCCACGGCAGTGCTTGCCAAATTGTCTCAGTTACGAACGGCGCAAATGGGTGCGATAAACGCAGAATAGTGTCAAGAACATACGCGTTCATGCTGATATTCTGCTCAACTTTGCTCACTTCGACGAACCAATCGGCAACATCATCCCATACGACGTGATAAATCGTTTCAGCAGCTTCAGCGAAATGATAGGTTTCAAGTTGTTTTTCAACCTGCTGCGCCGCTTCATCAAGCCGGCTCAAAATCCAGTGATCCGCCAGCGACTGCGGAACCGGCTCGGCTGCAGGTGTTTCGTCTGCAACAGATGCTTCAATATAGCGCGCAACATTCCACAACTTATTGCAGAAATTACGCGCCGCGATAACTTTACCAGTGTTAAAGGCTTGCGGCTGCGCAGCAGAGCGACTCGAAATCACACCCATACGCAGCGCGTCAGAGCCATACTCTGATACGTATTCCATCGGGTTGATAACATTACCCTTGCTTTTGCTCATCTTCACGCCCTTTTCGTCAAGCACAAGCCCGTGCAAGTACACGTGGCGGAACGGTACCTTATCGGTGCGATACAGACCCATCATAATCATGCGCGCCACCCAGACGAACAAAATATCGCCCGCCGTCTCCATGACCGCCGTTGGATAAAAGCGGCTTAAATCGCCTTTTGCTAGGTAGTCGGTGATGATATACGGCCATTGGTTGCTGCTAAACCACGTGTCAAGCGTGTCTTCTTCGCGGCGATATGTTGTACCATCTACAACAATATGTTTCTGATCGACACGGCGATCAAAGCGCCAATCATCTAGATTATCCTGCGATTGAAACATCGGGATTGGAATTCCCCACGGAATTTGGCGGCTAATGTTCCAATCCTTGATATCTTTCAGATAATTAACGACAACCGCGCCTTTATTTTCTGGCGTAAAAGTAACATCGCCGTTTTGGATTGCCGCGATTGCCCGATCGGCCAACCCGCGCATTTTCACGAACCACTGCTCTTTGACGAGCGGCTCAATCACTGTGCCGCACTTATAACAGTGCCCGACTTGGTGCTCAATATTTTCTTCGCCGCGCCGCAGCTCGTCAATATCAAGCGCTGTTAGTACGCGTTTACGCGCCTCTTCAACGGTTAGTCCTTTAAACTGCGCCGGTACGTTTACCATGGTGCCGTCAAAATTAATTACTTGCACTGTCTTGAGATTATGGCGCTGCCCAATCTCAAAGTCGTTCGGGTCATGCGCCGGCGTAATCTTCACCGCGCCCGTCCCGTAAGTACGGTCGACGTATTCGTCGGCGATGATCGGAATTTCGCGATGTACGATTGGCAACTGTACTTTGCTGCCAATTAGATCTTTATAGCGCTCATCATCCGGATGAACTGCCACTGCCACATCGCCTAATAATGTTTCGGGGCGTGTTGTCGCGATGATAATCTCCCCTACCCTGTCAATGAGCGGATAAGCAATTTTCCAAAGCTTGCTCTTTTCGTTTTTATAGACAACTTCGTAATCTGAAAAACTCGTCTGGTGTTTAGTGCAATAATTCACAATGCGCTCGCCGCGATAGATAAGTCCATCGCGCCACATCGCTTCAAACGTGTCGTATACCGTATCAATCACCTTCTCATCCAGCGTAAACACTAAATGATCCCAGTCGGCGCTCACACCAATCGCGCGCAGCTGCAATTCCATGTCGCCGCGCCGCGCCGCCACAAAATCCCATACTTGAGCGTACAAATCTTCGCGGTCGAAATTAAACCGTGTCTTCCCTTGCTTTTCGAGCTCGCGTTCGTACACTACCCACGTCTCAAAGCCCGCATGATCTGCCCCAGGAATATACACAGCATCATAGCCGCGCATTCGGTGATAACGTACTAAAATATCCTGGATCGCCGACCCGAGCGCGTGCCCAACGTGCAAATTGCCATTCGCATTTGGCGGCGGCATGACGATCGCATACGGCTCGCCCTCGCCTTTGGGCGCAAAAACACCCGATTTCTCCCACATCGCATAGATTGTTGGTTCGTAGTCATTCGGTGTATAAGCTTTTGCTAAATTCATATCGGCTCTTCTTATTCATTAGGTTATTCACGTGAAAACTAAAAATCAAAAAGATAACCCAGGAATCGCTCAGCATAAGCGCCCTCACCTCTGTTATCCTTGCACCTTTTATTTTCTCACGTGTTTGTATTCCTTTTCATTATACCATAACTCCGTGTATACTGAGTGTATGTTACAAGGGAATGAATGCACCGAATCAACGGTGTGGAACGAAGTAATATACGATTTAGGCGGACACCCGCTTCAGCTGTGGGGGTGGGGAGAGGTAAAATCGGCGCACAACTGGCACGCGCACCGCGTATTGTTTACCGATCAGCAGGGTGGAGTTGCCGGTGCCGCACAGATTTTAGAGAGAATACTACCAAAGCCTTTTCGCCGCCTCTGTTATGTGCCGCGCGGTCCAGTCTGTAGGGAAGGGGATACCGCAGCAGTATACGAGGCGCTCGCAGCGTACGCGTCGCAGCATTTACCCGGCACGCTGCTAACCGTCGAACCTGATACAGAGTTAGCTCCAACGGCAGCGGGGTGGCAGCGATCGTCAAATACTATTCTCATACCAAAAACGTTAATTTTAGACTTGCACCACAGCGAAGAGGAGTTGCTTGCTGCAATGGCGAAAAAAACACGCCAGTATATCCGTAAATCAGAACGGGCAGGTATCACGTTGCGCCGTGTCAAAGCGATGGACGATATCGAAAAATTACTCGAAATTTATCATCAGACAGCAGAACGTGCTGGTTTTGCTCTTCATGACGATCAATATTACCGTGACGTCCACATCAACCTGGGCGACTCGTCGCTTATCTTTGCCGCCTACGAAGGCAGTGAGCCGATCGCATTCGTCTGGCTCGCTGCCAGTCAGGAAACTTCTTTTGAGTTATATGGCGGCATGAACGAGCGCGGGCAGGCGCTACGAGCAAACTACGCGCTGAAGTGGTTTGCTATCCGCAAGTGCAAAGAGTGGGGGATTAGTCGTTACGACATGAACGGGCTGCTTAATGACGGTATTAGTAATTTCAAACGCGGTTTTGCTAATCATGAGGATATGCTCGCTGGTACGTACGACTATCCGCTCAGTCCGCTTTATGGCGTCTGGACAAGATTGCTGCCAGCCGCTAAAAAAATAATCCGATATATCAAACACTAAGCACCAGCAAGCGACTGCACTGGCACAGCACCTTCACGCAGTACTGTTATAACTCCATGAGCATCCACCGTGATAATCGTTGAAGGCGGGCGGTTACTCAAATCGCCGCCGTCAACGTAAAAATCAACGGAATCGCCAAAAATATGCTGCGCCGCCGAGATTGTTGCCGCTGTCTTTTCACCGTGTTTATTCGCGCTTGTCGTCATGAGCGGACCGGTCTTTTGTAGCAGCGACCGTAGCGCCTTATCCTCCGGTATCCTGACCGCAAGACTACTGCGTTCCTCGCGCAAGAATTCAGGAACATGTTGCGCCGCAACCACCACGCTCAGAGGTGCCGGCCACAAATGTGAAACATGCCGCAAGGCTGTCTCATCAAGTCCAAGTGCGATCAAATCATCAACCGACGATGCGATGACCGTACCGGCATGCGACTGGCGCGGCTTCGCCGCATAGAGGCGCTTAACCGGCTCGGGGGCAATAACCGACACCAAGCCATACACCGTATCGGTTGGCAATATGCCAATTGCGCCACCGTGCAGCAATGCAGCTAATTTCTTGTCAGCAACAGAGGTAAATAGTTGTGCCATTTACAACACCTTTGCAACATTCCAGGCTGTATTTACCATGGATAAGCTCGGAATAACATCAAGGGTATACGGATCAGCAGGTGTGCCGTATTGAGCATGAAAAAACCCGAGCGTAGCAATCATCGCTGCATTATCCGTGCAAAACTGCATCGGCGCATATTCAATCGCAATCGGCAGACGAACCGATAGCTGGCGCCGCAATTCTTGATTCGCCGCCACGCCGCCAGCAATCACGACTGACCGCGGTGCAAAGTCGCTATATGCACGTAATGTGCGCTCTACTAATGTCTCGACCGCCACGCGCTGAAAGCTCGCCGCGAAATCTGCCCGCTGAACATCATTTATGAGCTTTGGCAGCTCGTGCGATGGAAATGTGAAGTCTTTGCCTACCGCATGCTGCACTGCCCGTAGAACGGCTGTTTTAAGCCCAGAGAACGAAAAATCATACGGATTATCAAGCTTTGCCTTTGGCAAATGATATTTTTCGGAGTCGCCATGCTCAGCAGCTGCGGCAATTGACGGACCGCCGGGGTAGGGGAGTCCAAGGATTTTCGCGACCTTATCAAAGGCTTCGCCAACGGCGTCGTCTTGCGTTTGCCCGAGCAATTCATAATCGCCGTGGCCGTGGAACAGCACCAGCTGCGTATGTCCGCCCGATACAATAAGCGCAAGCAGGGGGAATTCCGGTTGCTTTGACGGTAGCTGTAGCGCCGAGCTACTGCTTTCGGTAATAAAATTCGCATACACGTGCGCCTCGACATGGTGAATAGTGTAGAGCGGCTTATTGCGTAAAATTGCGAGCGTCCGCGCGGCAAGCGTACCGACCAGCAACGAACCAACCAAACCGGGCGCGTAGGTGGCGGCAATCGCATCAATATCATCCCAACTACACTGTGCCCGCGTTAGCGCCTCGCGAATCACCGGATTTATCACCTCAATATGGCTGCGTGCGGCTATTTCTGGCACAACACCGCCGTACTGCGCGTGAATATCAATTTGCGAATTTACCACGCTTGACAATACGCGAAATCCATCCTCAACGACCGCCGCCGCTGTCTCATCGCAACTCGACTCAATTCCCAAAATTTTCATCAACTTTATTATACCACCCAGGGAGCACGCCTAGATACTAGCCGGTTTGCCGCAAAAAGTGGTACGATAGAATATATGAAGCAGCTGTTAGTGAGAGGCGTGCGAGCAATACTGCCTGTTCGTTTGGTGCATCAGCTAGAGGAGCGATACCGCAAAATGCGCGTTCGGCTGGTGCGTATGCGATATGGCAATCCAGCGAAACATCTTCGCGTCATCGCTGTAACTGGCACGAACGGCAAAACAACGACAGTTAATTACCTGAACGAAATTCTCAAAGAGGCTGGCTACACAACAGCGATGTTTAGCACCGCAACAATTGAGATTGCCGGGCAAACAAGACGCAACGACTTAAATGCCACTGTCGCGAGCACAGCAATAATGCAGCGATTCTTCCGCCGTGCCAAGAAAGCGCATGTTGATTTTGTAGTGATGGAATTTCCGAGCCATGCGATTCACCAGCATAAACTTGAAGGCGTGCCGGTCGAGATGGCAATTATGACCAATCTAACGCAAGATCATTTAGATTACCATAAAACGATGGAGGCATACGCCGAGGTAAAAAGCCGCCTGTTTGCGCAAAATCCAAAATATATCGTCCTGAACCGCGACGATGAATGGTTTGAGTATTTTAACAAGTTTCCCGCGCAAGCGCAGAAAATTACTTACGGCGAACATGCCGACGCCGAAGCGCATATTGACCGCGTAAAATTGTACCGCAAGGGAACAGAGGCATCCATCACAATCGACCATCAGACTAAGCTGGAGCTTGCCACAAATTTGCCGGGCAAATTTAATGTATATAACATGACTGCTGCGGTGTGCGCCGCGTATTTACTTGGCGTACCGCTGAAGGATATTGTTGAGGGTGCCGCGAATCTTGAAAGCGTGCCGGGGCGATTTGAGCGCGTCAACACTAACACGCCGTATGATGTGATCGTTGATTATGCGCATACGCCAGACGGACTTGAGAAAATCCTCACTGCTGTCAAAGCAATCACAAAAAACCGCGTGCTGCTCGTTTTCGGCGCGACGGGCGACCGCGATAAAGAAAAGCGCCCGATTATGGGCGAAATCGCTGCGCGCCTTGCTAACCGTATCTTTTTGACCGACGAAGAAAGCTATAATGAAGACCCGGCGGCAATTCGTAAAATGGTTTACGACGGTATAGAACGCGTAAGAAGCGGCGCAGTAAAAACAACTGAAATCCCCGACCGGCGCGATGCAATCGCAAAAGCGCTTCGCCTTGCCGCGAAAGGCGATACGGTACTTATCACCGGCATGGGGCACGAAGTCTACCGCATTATCAACGGCGAGCGCGTCCCGTGGAATGACGCCGAGGTCGTGAAAGAATTACTGAAGAAAGCCTAGTACCATGCCTGGTGTTTCAGGCGATAATATATAGCGCGCACGAGTTTTTCAACGAAACGCTGCCATAACTTCGCCCGCCATGGGCACACCGGCAATAAATATGTACCGGCATAATCGGTGGCATGGTCGTTGAATCCCGCTTTGAATTGTCCAACGCCGTATAGCGGGTGGTTTTTATCTTTGATGTACGCTGAATGCGGCGCGCCGCAGAGGTCGTAGTCGGTGATGCCGCGCTTTTTCAGTTCGCGAATCGTTTCGAGAATCAAAAGGGCAGGAATGCCACGCGTGGTTTTACGGCGCGTGCTGCCAGCGTCTTTGCGGCTAGCTTTGTGCCCGAGCGTCATAACGAAATCTGCCGACGCGAGCTGTCCGTCATCGTAGGCAAATATGATAAATCCATGCCCGCTCTCGCAGTACTCGCTCCAAAACTTCCGGTAGTATTCGTAGGGGCGAATCACGAAACGCCCGTTTGCTGTTTCGGCAAATAATTCATAAAACGTCCGGTACGTCGATTCCTCTGCTGGCATAACACGGCAGCGCACCTCGCCCTTGCGTGCTTGGCGAATATTATAGCGAACTTTACTATTGAAACGTGCTTCGATAACCGCTAATTCTGGGCGGATATCAAGCCAAATCGTCGACATTGTCGGCTGTACATCGGCGGAACGCTGCAAGCCCGCTTGTAGCAGCGCTTGGCGTGTTTCCGGCGTGTCGATGAGTTGCGGCTCGCATTTCACCGCAAACACGCCTTGTGCGTGCGCAAACGCTTGTAAATCATGCAAAATCATTGCCGTATCCTCAGCGTTCGCAGCACCTACACCTTGCGGACAATACCACAACTTGCCGAAACCGGCCACATGCTTTTCGAGTGCTAACAGTGCTGCGCGATCTGTCACGATATACCGCGGTGTCCACCCGCGCTGCTGTTTGATGTGCGCAAAGGCTGCCAACTGAAAAAAATCACCGCCGTTTGGATTCTTGCTCACTAATTCGTCCCACTGGCTAATTTCAGCGGGCGCCGCGAAATGTATCATAGGTAAATTATAGCAAACCTGTTCGAAATCGTCGCTGCTCTCAAAGAAATAGTTTAACTCAGTAACCAAATACACATTATCAACGTATACTTGGAATGCTGTACGTTTATAGCCTAACTTTGCGGGTTTGAAAGATAGTCAATTTCTTTAATAATGTCGAGTAATGCTTGGGCGCGCCGTCCTTCGTCGGGGATCGCTTTGGCGGCTTCGTGTGCGGGTGCGATGAGCGAACGGTCATCAGTAGAACGAATTAGCAGGAGATACGTATCGAATTTTTCGTCGGGAGCGATATTGAGCTTATCAACAAGCGGGCGCAGCTCAGTGATGGCGTCTTTCTTGACAGCGTTAAGCGAGGCGTCGCCTGATGAAGCAGGTGCTGCCGGGGCTTTTGCTGAAGCCGCGGCCTTAGCAGGAACACTTGCTGGCGCAGTATCATCTGCCGGCGCTGGCGGCATCGGCGGCGGCGTTGGAGGTAGGGCGGCTTGCGGCTGCGCGGCAGCGGCATCATCGTTTACGCCGGCCAATACCTTTGCGAGCTCTTGGTCGTCACTGATTGGTTGTGTCGTTTGCGGTTTTATATTCATTCCCACCTCATTACTATCATTCTTGTTATGCTTTCTCATATACTGTATCATAGATAAAGAATGTATCGCAAGTGGAAAAGGTGGTTTTAATAATGCTTGATGACGCACAGATTTTGAAACAACGTGACCGTTTAGGGGCGCTTGATGTTGCGGCAGAGCTGCATGCGCAAATTTCTCGCGAGATTCCAGTAGTAAACGAAGATCACGACGGGCGGGAATTGCGCCACGTGATTGTTGCCGGCATGGGCGGCTCGGCGCTTGCTGCCGACGCCGCAAAAGTACTGCTGCGCGATACGCTGCCAATTCCGCTTGAAGTCGTGAAAGATTATGCGTTGCCTGCCTACGCTGCCAAGCATACATTAGTAATTGCGAGCAGCCACTCTGGTAATACTGAAGAAACCGTGTCGTGCCTGCGCCAGGCAATCAAGCGCGGCTGCCAAATCGCCGTTATCGCGACGGGCGGGGAAGTCGTGCGCATCGCCGAGCAACACCAGATCGCGTTTGCGCACATTCCGAACGATACGCAGCCGCGTATGGGTATGTTGTATAATTTACGCGGATTATTCACGTTACTGCACAATTTTAATCTATTATCAAGCTCGTGGCTCAAGCAACTTGACGATGCCGAGCCGTGGATCGCGCGCGAAAGTGCTCTCTGGTGCAAAGACATTCCGACCAAACGCAATTACGCTAAGCAGCTAGCTCTTATCGCCGTCGGTAAAACGCCAGTATTCTATGCGGGCAGCTTGATGGCGCCAGTTGCCTATAAGTGGAAAATTAGCTGGAACGAAAATGCAAAAAACGTGGCATTTTGGAATTATTTTCCGGAGTTTAGCCACAATGAATTCATCGGCTGGACAAGCCACCCGGTTGAGAAGCCGTTTGCGGTATTTGACTTGATTAGCAATCTGGAAAATCCGCGGATTCTCAAGCGGTTTGCGCTAAGCGATAAAATGCTATCAGGTAAACGCCCCAAGTCTACCGTCGTGCCGCTGCAAGGCGAGACTATTCTTGAGCAGATGCTATGGGGGAGCGTCCTTGCCGATTTCGTTAGTATTTACGTTGGAATCTTGAATAATGTCGACCCGACGCGCGTTGATTTGATTGAGAAATTCAAAAAAGCACTAGCAGAGTAGAAATAACTGAAGATTTGCCGCGAAGGTTGCGCGTAGAGTCTAGCAACTATTAAACAGCAAAATAGGAACGGCAATTACGACCGCTCCTGCTACTTGAAATATAATAAAACAAACCGCTTCTAATGATATTGCCGCAGCGACTCAATTGTATCCTTGCGCGCCGCTTTAACTGCTGGATACGTGCCAAACACGACGCCGACGCCGATTGTCATCAGCACTGCCATCAGCGCTGTCTGCAATGTAAATGCCGGCGAGAAATATAGGAATGTACTAGCGATAAACGCAAGAATATAGCCGCCAACATAGCCGATAGCGCCGCCAAGAATACTAATCATCAGCGATTCCACCATGAATTGCCCGATGATATTGCGATGGCTTGCGCCGACCGCTTTGCGAATGCCGATTTCACGCGTACGCTCAGCTACGCCGACAAGCATAATATTCATAATACCGATGCCGCCAACGACAAGCGAGATTGCAGCAATCGCCGCCATCGTTGCAATGAGCGCCGTAAAGAGCTGATTCGTCGGGCGGCCAATTTCCGGTCCGGTGAGTACCGAAAAGTCTTCTTCGCCTAGATGCAATTTACTTAACTTATCTTTTAGTTCTGCCACAACACTATCGCTTGACTTCGCATCGTCGACTAATACGTCAATTTGCTGGATTTGCGTGCTGCCTTTTAGCAGCTGTTTACCCTGATCGTATGAAACAATTACTGCATTACTATAGTCAATGTTGTTGTAATTGACCGCGCTTGTTTTTTGTTTCATCACGCCAATCACCGTAAAACGCTGCCCATGCATAGTAAAGACCTGCCCGACAGAGCTGTCGGTATTGAATAGTTTAATCGACAGCTGGTCGCCTATTACCGCTGTTGTATCTTTCGTCTCTTCGCCTAAAAACTGTCCAGCGGTAATATCGGCATCAGCTATTTTTGCAAATCCAGGCGTTGTTGCAAGCACAACGTTATTTTTTGCCATTTGTCCTTTCGCTGTAATTGTTGCGTTCAGCGTCATTAGCGGCGCAACGGACTGCACGTGCTGCGTTTTTGCCACTGCGTCAACGTCGGCGTCGGTTAGGGTGCTTGCGCCAAACATCTGCTGAGACATAGCGCTCAAAAGCATATTCGGATCGCGCGATTGCATACCCGGGCGCACCACGACGAGGCGGCCGTTGTAATGCGATATTTGCTTATCAAACATGCGCGTGACGCCGTCGCTGATCGCCAAAATACATGTCACGCTTGCGACGCCGATCGCGATACCAAGCGTCGTTAAAACGGTGCGCGCCCGCGTTCGGCGTAAAGTGCGGTACGCGCCGCTGATATGTTCGGAAAGTAAACTCATGATTCTGCCTTCTTTCGTTCGGTTTGGTCTGATGGTTGACCGGAAGATGATGCTTCGGCGCCGTCTGGCTCAGATGGCTCAGGGTCGTTTGCAGCAGGCTGATCGTCGTTTTTTGCCTCTTTCGCCAGCTTCTTTTTTGCGGAGCGCGTTTCGCTCTTTTCTTCTTTGGCGGCGCGGCGCGCGTTGAGCGAGACTTTTACCGGTTTCTCGCTTTCATTGCCGCTCGCGATACGTATTTTGGTGTCGCTCGCGATTTTACCATCAAGCATATTGATAACGCGGCTAGCGTAACTCGTGAGATTCGGATTGTGCGTCACCATGATAATCGTGTTGCCTTGCTTGTGAAGCTGCGCTAATTCTTCCATGATGACATGGCTGGAGCGGCTGTCTAGGTTGCCTGTCGGTTCGTCTGCGAGAATAATGCTTGGTTTGCTGACGAGTGCCCGCGCGATCGCAACGCGCTGCATTTGTCCACCAGACAATTGCCACGGCATGTAGTACTCGCGTTCTTGCAGATGAAACGTCTTCAAAATTTCACTTGCGCGCTCCAATCGTTTTACGCGGGAAACGCCTTGATAGGTGAGGGGAAGCGCAACGTTTTCGAGTACCGTCAGGCGGTTTATTAAATTAAAACTTTGAAAGACGATGCCGATTTGCGTCGCTCGCGCCCGCGCACGCTGTGCACCCGACAACCGCGCCGCCGATGTGCCGTTCAAAGAATATTCGCCGCTATCAGGCCGGTCAAGCAGGCCGATAACATTAAGTAATGTCGTCTTGCCGCACCCAGATGGACCCATAACGGCGATAAATTCGCCCTGCTCAATTTTCAGGTTCACCGAGTCGAGAACATCGCGCGCCGTGTCGCCGATACCGTAACGCTTAGTGAGCCCTTTCAATTGAATGACGGGCGCTGTGCCAGTTTTCGCAATCATCTCCTTTATTATAAAAGCGTCATGCAAGATAAGGCAACCGTTAAATAATGTATAAAATACAACTTTACGCGGAGAACGGGCGATCCATAGCGTAATGCGTTATACTAAAAATACGCGGAGAGGTGACCGAGCGGTTGAAGGTGCACGCCTGGAACGCGTGTGTGCGAGCAATCGTACCCAGGGTTCGAATCCCTGTCTCTCCGCCAGGGCTTCTATCTGTATGCTCAACCCATAATTTAATTGACTAATTATCATTGTTTCTTAGTAATTATTGGTTTTATTATGGACGCGAAAAATATTATACTATTGAGATGCGTTCCGCAGTATAATACACAGCGGTTATGTGCGAGGTGGGTCGTGTAAGCGAAACACAGGTTACGCATAATATTTAACGTTGCGGGATGGTAAACATACGCTGGAACAGCAATTATTAACTGCATAGCATTTTGGTCATATTGCTGACGATTTTTGGTGCATATCAAACTAAAACGAAGCACCTAGTAAAAATACATATACGTAATGGCTAATTTGAGAGGAGATGGTTCGTTTTAGCTTACTGAACTTTAGTGCATCCAAGACAAAACTTATTATTTGACATATATGCCATTTAGTGTTATCATATAATCTATGCCTCTTACGCTCAATCACATTCCAAGCCCAAAAGACGCAATGCCATATTGGCTACGTCAATCCGCAGATAAAATGCTTATTGAACAAGCAGACTGCTCGCACGAAGGTTTATGCCAGATTACTCTCAACGAGGAGACACTTGAGCGTGCTAACCTGGGAGTCAATCTTGATGATATTCCTGTTTCTGGTGGCTTCCGAGGGGGAGCGGGGCGCAACGTGCTGCTGGCAGCGTTGTATGATGGATGCAGAACACGCCGTCCGCGCGACGTTGACTTTATACAAGTTTTACAAGCAGCTGACAGCGACTCCTCGCATGGTGCGTACGATACTCTTGAATTATTAGCAGAAAGATTATCTCCAGATGATTACTCGCATGGTCATGGCGTTAGTGTTGCAGAGACGCCGGAGCAGTACATTAACCGGCAGGATTTTACAATGAATCAGCTGCTCGTTTGCAGAGAAGGCGCGGATCAGTGGAATCTCTATACTACCGAACAGGCAGTATACGATACGGCAAATAATATCATTCGCCCGACACTGTACGAATTTAACGAGGATAGGGGATACCAATTAAGCTCTAAATTAGCACTTAAGGCGCTGCGATTATTATCGCAGATGGAAGTTGACGGTCTATCTGATGCGAGGATTGTGGTATTGATTTGAAAGATTTGCGCAATTTTTACCGCGATCCCGCGTGTGATTATTTCATGCAGCTGCTTCAGCTTGATAAGGCGCTCGAAAATGGGTATGACGTGGCGGAGCGATACTTGCAAAACCTACGTACATTTGACCTGCATCCATACAACAGCAGCTCAGAGGATGTTACCGTTGAAGAACTATACGAAGGGCTGTTACAGACAGTTGACGATTTCAATATGTCGGACGGCGCACGCTGCGCACTTGATAGAGGACATTGTATGGCGCGACTAACTCATAAGGTTGGCGACTATGCACCCTGAGCGTGTAGATAAAATGATATAATACAATCATGAAACACGCGTTTAAGCCGCAACGAATTTTGTGGGTTGATTTGGAAATGACAGGACTTGATCCGGTACACGATGAGATTTTAGAGGTGGCGGCGATTGCAACTGATTGGGATTTTCGTGAGATTGCAACGTTTGAGGGCGTTGTGCGGCATGAACCGACAAAATTAAAGCGATTGCTTGACCGCAATGCGGCGTTCTGGGATGCGAACCCTAAGGCGCGGCGCGGGCTTGAGGCGCAAAATGATAGCGGCAAAGCGCTCGCGGCGATTGAGCAGGATTTGCTAGCATTCTGTGATGAACATTTTGCAAATGAACCGAAAATTTTGCTTGGCGGTAATTCAATCCACCAGGATCGGCGATTTATTGACCAATGGTGGCCAGCGGTGTCAAGGCGATTGCACTACCGGATGCTTGATGTAAGCGCATGGAAAGTGGTGTTTGAAGGAAAATTTGGGAAAAAGTTTGCAAAGCCAGAAGAGCATCGGGCGCTTGACGATATTCGCGGTAGTATTCAGGAATTACAATATTACTTAAAGAAAGTGAAGATGTAGGCGATGGAGGCAACGGCACTTAGCGATATATGGCGCGATATAGAAACGACCGAGCCAAGCGATCGACGAAAGTTAGCAAAAGAGCTGGAATTGCCGGATTTACAAGCGCGCGTGTTAGTACAGGATCGGCAGTTATCCCAGGCGATTGAAGGCGACGATTGGCTGCTGATTCAATTAGAGCTACCGGAAGTGAAGCGGCGCGACGTCGTATTACGCAACCTGACGCTGCTGCTTGGCGCATCGCAGATTGTGACAATTCACGCCGGTGCGCTTGATGCGGAGATTGCTGAGCGGGTACAAACGCGCCATCGCGAGTCGCTGACACCATCGCTGATAGCGTCAATCATTTTACAGTACACGGTAGAGCAGTTTACGCCGATCTTAAATAAAATTGATGATGTAACCGATCAATTAGAAGATACGATGATCCGTACGCCGCAGCGCAAGCAGGTGCAGCAGCTATTTATGTACAAGCGGCAGTTGGCGGACTTGCGTAAAGTAGTATTATCACTGATGAATACGCTTAACGGTTTGAGCAGCGGGCGTTATGAGCTGTTTGAGGAGCGCTATGAATTGTACGCGCGTGATAGCTACGACTATGCCTGGCGTACGCACGAGCTGATTGATACGATGCGCGATTTGCTAACGAGTGCGCTTGATATGTATTTGTCGGTGGTATCAAACCGTATGAACGACGTTATGAAACGCTTAACGCTGGTGACAACGATTTTTATGCCGATCTCGTTCTTGACTGGGCTTGGCGGCATGAATTTTTCGCAGCTGCCGTTTCATGATGATACAGCGTTTGTAATTATCATGGTACTGATTGTTGTCATGCCTCTCCTGATGGTATGGTATTTCGTATGGAAAAAATGGTTATGACGCATAAGGAGCTAGAGGAGTTTTTATTAAGTTTGCCAGGCGCATGGCTTGATTATCCGTTTGGCGAATCGCCGGCAGTATATAAGGTTGGGCATAATGATGCGCCAGGGCAACGCGAAAAGATGTTTGCACTCATTGCCGAGGATTCTCAGCCGCTGCGCGTGAGCCTGAAATGCGATCCGCAGCTGTCGTTACATTTACAACAGAAATACGAAACGGTGCAGCCAGGATACCACCTGAACAAAAAACACTGGATCACGATAATCTGCAGCGGGCAATTAAGCAATGATGAAATCAAAGATTTAGTGCGGTTGAGCTATCGGTTGGTGACTGAGTAGCTATTGTTTGGACGCGCTGAATTTGCTGTAGGACGCGAGAATCGTGTCAATGCTCGTGATCGACGAGTTGCAAAACGCAGCGATTGATTTATTGTTGCCGCTACTGCGTTTGAGTTTGTTGACTTGGCTTTTGAGGATTGATAGTTCGTAGGTCATCGCGGTAGTATAGGTGCGATCAAGCGTGCCTTTTTGATGGGCATCGTCGAGTTTTTTTTGCAATTTTTCGAGATACGCTTTTTCTTCCTTTTTAACAGAGCCTGAAGATTTGAGTTTGCGCTCTTTTATGATAGCGTCAAGCTGCGATTTCATAGAAGTGAGCGTGGAGGATAATGATGCGTTGGCTTCAGAGATTTCAAGCTGGGTGAGCTTGGTAGTTTCGTTTTTCGAGACGCTAGACAGCGTGTTGATACGATCGGAGATAGTTGGGATTTGTCCGTTGGCATCCGGTCCTTGGCTGCTTACCATCACGACAAGCAGCACGATCGCGGATACGATCGCGGCGCCAATCAACCCGAAAACAGCAAACCGGTTGACGGTACGCTCCTCAAGCGGGGCGATCCGGTTGAGATAGTCGACAGTCGTGTAATCGTCGGGCGTCGCTGCTGGAGAGTTGAAATTATTTGGCGCTGGATTGGAAAATGGCGCTGGGTTTGAGCTTGCGCTTGGATTCGGATTTGGGTTTAGGCTTTGCGCCGGCTGCGATTGATACGGTGTTTGCAATGGCTGCGGACGGTATGAAGTTTGTGCTGGTTGCGGTATTTGCTGTGCTGGCTGCGGCCGCGGCTGAAGCGCTTGCAACTGTGGGTAGCCTGCCCGAGACCGGGGCGTCAATTCTGGTATTGGTTGCGGCGCTGAGCTGCTCGGTGCAGCGTATAGGTTCTGATTTGAGTTTTGGCTCGGCACTGGATTGAGTGGCGGCAGCGATGAAGATCCCTGCTGCTGTTGAGGGTTTTGTAGTGAACGATAGGGATCTTGCGGATTCATATGACTCCATTTAACCATAATCGATAACAGAGGTAAAGGGTGATATAATAAATTCTATGGATGCCAAAGAGGAAGTGCGCGCGCGGCTGAATATTGAAGATGTAATTGGCGAGTATGTACAGCTGAAACGAGCGGGGCGCAGCTTCAAGGGATTAAGTCCATTTACAAGCGAAAAGACGCCAAGTTTTTTCGTGAGTCCCGATAAAAATATTTGGCATGATTTTAGCAGCAACAAGGGTGGCGATGTGTTTGCGTTTGTAATGGAAGCCGAGGGTATGGACTTTCGCCAAGCGCTGGAGTTTTTAGCGAAAAAAGCAGGCGTTGAGCTGAGCGACTACGAACCAGCGCACGCTAAAGAACGCGCAGCGCGTAAGAAACGCTTGCTTATAGCAAATCAATTAGCGGCACGATTTTATCAGCAGTGCTTGCTACATAATCAACACGCGATGGAATATGTATTTCGCGTGCGCAGCCTATCTAAACAGGTTGTGGCAGATTTCCAAATTGGTTATGCGCCCGATAGCGGCGAAGCGCTCGTACGTGCTCTGGATAAAAAAGGGTTTTCGCGGTGCGATCTTAATGATGCCGGGCTGCTTAATCGTTTCGGCGGCGATATGTTCCGCGGGCGGATGATGGTGCCGCTGATGGACTCAAGCGGGCAGGTGATTGGCTTTACCGGGCGAATTATCGGTGATGTACCGAACGCGCCAAAATATTTGAACACGCCGCAGACGTTGCTTTATGATAAGGGACGGCATATTTTTGCGCTCAGCCAGGCAAAGCAGGCGATTCGTCAGGCAGGATTTATTGTGATGGTTGAGGGAAATCTTGACGTCGTAAGCAGCCATCAAGCGGGTATCAAAAATGTCGTCGCAACCGCTGGTACAGCAATGACCGAGCAGCACATTTGCGCCGTGAAGCGCCTAACAGGAGATGTACGGCTAGCGTACGATGGCGACAAAGCAGGCGTAGCGGCAACGGAGCGTGCAATTACGCTGGCGTCGCAGGCGGGCGTTGAGCTGACGATTATTAGTTTGCCGGAGCAGTATAAAGACCCTGACGAGCTAATTCAGGCAGACGTAAGCTTGTGGCAGCGGGCAATCGACACGGCAGAACCAGCGGTCGACTGGATACTACGGCAGTATGCGGCGCGGTTGGATTTAGACACAGCGGCAGGCAAACGTAATTTTACTACGGCAGCACTTGGCGTGATTCGCCTCTTGAGCGACCCGGTGGAGCAAGAATACTATCTAACGCGGACGGCAGAGCTGGCGCAAACGAGTGTTGAGACAGTGCGCGCAAAATTTGCAGGAGGCAAGACGCGCGAGAAACCACTTAAACCAGTTGCGCAGTCGGCGCAAGCGGTGGACGATGATGTATACATTAAAGAGGATAATGCGCTTGCATTAGCGTGCTGCGATCTACGTTGCCGCGACATGCTGCGCCGCATTGACGCCGCACATTGGCATGAGGCGTCTCGGCGTGTACTTGCTTTATTCCTACAGTCGCATGACGAGATTGTTCAGGCGGTGCCGAAGGAGTTGCAAGAATATGACATCTATGTAAAAATAGTACTATTACGCGCCGAAGAGCGGTATGCAGCTTGGAGCGGCGAGGATCGCCAGCTTGCGATGAGGCAGTTGCTGCAGCAGATAGAACATGAACATGCGAAACAAACACAGGACAGCTTACTCGCGCAGTTGCGAGATGCCGAAGCAGCCGGCGATGAACCGGCAGCGGAGCGTTTGCGAACTGCGCTCAACAATATAATCAAGGAGAGAGCACGTGGCAAACGATGACAATCAAGCGCAAGTAAAAAAAACAATTCCCGCAGCACCGGCGGATGATTTTTCAAACCAGGATTTTGACGGGCCGGCTGCTGATGAATTAATGGACGAAGATACGCCGGAAGATGTTTTGAATGCGCACCAGTATTTTGATGACATCTCAGATGATTCGGTGCGCCTGCATTTGCGCGAAATTGGTAAAATTCCGCTGCTCAGCGCCGAAGAAGAGCTAGCGCTCGCCCAGCGCGTGAAAGATGGCGACAAAAAAGCGAAAGACAAGATGGCGGAAGCAAACATGCGCCTCGTCGTGTCGATTGCGAAGCGCTATAGCGGGCGTGGGCTTGATTTTCTTGATTTGATTCAGGAAGGACACACGGGATTATTGCGCGCTGTCGAGAAATTTGATCCGGATAAAGGATTCAAATTTAGCACCTACGCTACCTGGTGGATCCGCCAAGCGATTACGCGCGCCATTGCCGACCAAGCGCGTACGATTCGTATCCCCGTCCACATGGTTGAAACGATAAATAAGCTGTTGCGCACGCAGCGCCGTATGACGCAAGATCTGAACCGCGAGCCAACGATTGAGGAGCTCGCCAAAGAGCTTGACATGGAGCCGGATAAGGTTGAATATGTCATGAAGATTAAGCAGGATATTTCCAGCCTTGATGCGGGCGTTGGGCGCGATGGCGAAGAAGACGGCGAGTCGGTGCTGGGCGACTTCATTGAAGACGAAGACACGATCAGTCCGGAAGAAGCAGCATCAAACGAGCTATTAAAAGAGCAGGTACAAGACTTGCTCGGTACGCTGAGCGACCGCGAACAAAAAATCATCCGTATGCGTTTTGGGCTCGATAATGGCAAAAGCCACACGCTAGAAGAAGTCGGGCAAGAGTTTGCGGTGACGCGCGAGCGCATTCGCCAAATTGAAGCGAAAGCTCTCGCTAAATTACGCAAGCACAAAGATGCGAAAAAATTATTTGAATATTTGCGCTAGGTGCGCTGCGCCCGCCGCTTAACAATCTGGAGCGCCCTTTAGTGAGAGCGCTCCGTTTTTTGTAATTCGTCTGGTGTCTAATCTGAGCAATCTACTAGTACAGCGTAGACGACGTATTAGCAGGCGCAATCGACGGATCGCTAAGCGCGATAATAAAAGCAGCGATAAAGATGATCCCCGCAATAAAGCCAATCACAACCTCAATAATTCCCCAAACCAAACTCACCGTGCCAATCGTGGTAGGCATACCGGCTTCGCGTGATTTATTGCGCGATAAAATGCCGAGAATGAGCCCGCCGATCCCGATGCCAAGCACGTTAAGAACGATACCGATAATACCGAGGTTCTGCCCTGGATTTTCGTATGCGTATCCTAGCTGTGCATAAGGTTGTTGATACGGCTGGCCGGCGCCGGGCATTTGATATTGCTGGTAGGGCTGTCCTGCCGGCGGAACGTAAGCTGGCTGCGGCGGTACAGGTGGAGCTGGTTGCGGCGGGGTTTGCTGCGCAGTTTGTTGTGTTTCGTTGCTCATACTAATTCTCCTTTACATCGTATTACATTTAATTATAGCGTACCGGTGGCTAAAAATGGATAATGGCGCAAATCTGGTCAAGCTGTTGGTGCAAAGTATCAATCGTGCCGTCGTTATGAACATAGTAATCAGCGATGGCAATCGGACCGCCCTTTTCGAGATTCTCAATCTCCGCCCAGTCGCGTGAGCTTGCTTCTTCAACAGTAAGCGGGCGAACGGGGCGCGCTGTTAGGCGGTGGTGGCGCAGACGCTTGGGCGCGACGATCGCCACGACGGCGAGGGCGCTAGAAAATTCGCGTTTTAAGGCTTTATACTCCGTCCATGTATACAATCCATCAGCGACGATGTGCCGCTGCCCAGCGTTAATGAGATTGTGAATCTCGCGAATGATACGCTTCACGACGAAGTCTTTACCTTCGCGTGCGCGAATATCTTCACGGAAAGCGCGCTCGTTAGCCTCGCTCCAATCAATACCGGCTTCTTTCATAGCGCTTAAGATAACGCCGCCGAAGTACACGCGCGGGTAGCCCTTGTTAATAACGTAGCTTGCGGCTTCGGACTTGCCGCTGCCCGTTAGCCCAACGAACGCGATAATTTTGATGTTTGCGGGAATTTCACTCATAACTTTATCATATCAGATATAATAAGGGTTATGGCGAAACGCTTCGTAATTATTGACGGCAAAAGCGTATTTTATCGCGGTTACTATGCGATGCCGAATCTGTCAACGGCGGACGGTACGCCGACAGGCGGCGTGTATGGATTTGCAGCGCTGAGCCTTGAGCTGATTCGACAGATCCAGCCCGATTACGTATGCGTGGCATGGGATAAACCGAAAACAAATATTCGTAAGCGTCTCGAAATCTACCCCGAGTACAAAGCCGGGCGTAAGCCGGCGCCACCGGATTTTTACGCGCAAATTCCGATTTTACACGAACTGCTTGATGCGTTTGGCTGGCCGCTCTACGAGTTTGACGACTACGAAGCAGATGACATTATGGCGACGCTTGACCGCCAGGCAGAGGCGCGCGGCAATATTGAGACCTATTTGATTACAAGCGATTTAGATGCGCTGCAAATTTTGGACAGTAATACGTTTTTGTATGCGTTAAAAAAAGGCGTGTCAAACATTGATAAATTCGACGTTGCGGAATTTGAAGCGCGCTACAAGATTCGAATTGATCAATTCCTTGATTTGAAGAGTTTGAAAGGCGACTCAAGCGACAATATTCCCGGTGTCGCGGGCGTTGGCGAAAAGACGGCAACGCAGCTACTGCAGCAATTTGATACGCTTGACGGTATTTATGAGCATCTTGATGACGTGAAAGAAAGCGTGCGCAAAAAATTAATTGCAGGTAAAGACTCGGCCTATATGAGTAAACGGCTTGCAGCGCTGATGTTTGATGCGCCGGTGGCGCTGGATCTGCCGGCGATGGATATCGCGCGGCTTGATACGGCGAAACTGAAGGCGATGCTAGTGAAATTGGAATTTCGCAGCCTGCTGCGCAAATTGCCGGACGCAATGAAAGATGACACACCGGCAGCGGTACTCGACACGAATGATGTTGAAGAAATTGAACCAGGCACAGCGCAGGCGGTTTTGATGATGGCGCCGGAATTAGTAGTTTGGGCTGACGGCGACGACGTGTGGCTTAGCCACGAGCGTGCTAAAGCTGCGCGTCTCCCTCGCGCCGATGCGGCGAAAATCCTTACTCACGTACCAATAGTCGGACATGATGTAAAAAAGTTCTTGAAGCAGTTGCTTGCCGACGGAATCACAACGTTGCCAGAAGTACAACACGATACGGCGCAAGGCTCGTTTCTCCTAAATCCGTTGCGAAAATCACGTCGGTTGGAGGATTTAGTTGGGCTAGAGTCAATTGATAGTCCCAAAAATGCCGTTCGCGCGATCTGGGCGTTGTATGATGAACAGCGGCAAGCATTTGAAGCGCTGCCTGACTTGTCGCGCGTGGCGCACGAGATGGATTTTCCGCTGATTGCGATCCTGGCGCGCATGGAACATCAGGGGATTCGCTTGGATGCGGGCGTGCTTGATGCGATGAACACAAAATTAACTCGCGAAATTGTAGACATACAGGCACAGGTGTACGATATGGTCGGTTACGAATTTAACGTTTCCAGCCCGATGCAGCTGTCTGAAGCGTTATTTACTAAGCTCCAATTGCCGACCGCTGGAATCAAAAAAGGACACACGGGATATAGTACCGGGCAAAAAGAATTGGATAAATTGCGCGGGCAGCATCCAATTGTTGAATTGATTGAACGCTACCGCGAGCTAACGAAATTACAAAACACGTATGTCGCGACGTTGCCGCACCAAGCCGACGAGCGCGGTTATGTGCATACAACATTTAACCAGGATGTTGTGGCGACGGGACGGCTGAGCAGTACCGATCCGAACCTACAGAATATTCCAATCCGTACGGCGCTTGGGCGGCATATTCGCGATGCATTTGTGCCGGCAGATGGAAATATGTTCGTAAACGCCGATTATTCGCAGTTTGAGCTGCGTCTTGCGGCGGTGATGGCGGGTGAGCAGGGCATGATTGACGATTTCAATAGCGATACCGATATTCACGCTAAAACTGCCGCCGAAGTGTACGGCGTGCCGCTTGCCGACGTGACGCCCGCGCAGCGCCGGCGCGCCAAAGTAGTGAATTTTGGCGTGTTGTACGGCATGAGCCAGCATGGGCTAGCAGCCGCGGCGCATATGAATTACGCTGAAGCGCAGCATTTTATTGATGAATATTACCGTATGCATCCAAGCCTGAAAGCGTATATGGCGAATACGATTCGAAAGGCGCACGACGACGGTTTTGTTGAGACGCTGTTTGGGCGCCGCCGCTGGACGCCCGACGTGAAGTCGAGTAATTTTGCTGTGCGCAATGCGGCAGAGCGTGCTGCCGCAAATATGCCGATTCAGGGCACGGAAGCTGATCTTATGAAACTTGCGATGATAAAAGTACAACAGTTGCTTGACCGCGATTACCCCGAGGCGCGGCAAATCCTGCAAATTCACGATAGTATCTTGGTTGAGTGCCCGCGCGCTGAGGCGAAGGCAATTGCGGCGCTTCTGGTCGACGCGATGGAGCAAGTCTATCCCAAACTTGGCGTTCGCTTGCGGGTTGATGTGAAAATCGGCGAGCATTGGGGCGATGTGTGACATTTGCACGATAATACCCGCAAAAACTATAAAACTATGGACTTTTTGCCAGGAAAGGCGTATGATGTAGGTGTCATTTTAACATAAGACAAAAGAGGCATTGGTATGTATAGCTCACCAGAAAACCCATTCAGCAACGGTAACACGCTAGGGGAGGGTGATGATGCATACGCCGAAGCAATAGCGTCGACAGAGCTATTGTCGCGCGAACGGCAGAATAGCTTAACGCTTGACTATGCGGATGTATTGCGGCAAAATGGCACACTTGATCATCATATTGAAGCTTTTGCTGTGTATATCGCCGAGCGCGAAACAACGGGCGAATCGCTTGGCTTCTCATTTGGACAGTTCGTAGCAAAAGATGGCAGCATTGTTGAAGTGCGAAACGATGGAAGCAGGAAAGATGAGCCGGACGGCTCTGGTTGGTGTATTACCCGCACTCGGGAAGGTGATGACGGATCGGTTCGTATCGGGGTAGATACTGTCGTAAGCAAGCAGACAAATACCCTTTTGCCACCGCCATTGGGGCCGAATGATGTCGCGTCAATCGAGACGCTAAACTGTGAAGGCGGTACGACATATGAAATTATATCGCTAAAAGATGAGCGCGGGTTTGTCGTTACCGATTCAAGCGGCAGCTTATATCTGCCGCTTGATACCGTCATGTCGCGTATTGATGATTATAAGAATATTGACGCGGCACTGAGTGCTGTTTGTGCTAAACCGGAAGTGAGCCGGTACGCGCCGATAGGCTGGCGGCATACAATCTGATTGACTTTTTACCCTAAAAATGTAAATATATTGATATGTATCGAGGATCGCGGCCGAGAATTTTACCTGTGTTTATCACGATCGTTGTGGTTGTGATTGTGATTGCTGTCGCTGTGACGCTTGTGCGCTCCATGCTGCAGGGCGGCACGCCAAATGATAACCAGCAGTCTGATCAGGCGCAAAAGCAAACACTGCAAATGGCGGCGGTTAGCCAAGATGCAACGCGCAGTGTGCGCTGGACGGTACGCGGGCCGATTGTCGCCGATGAGAAGTTCAAAAGCTATCAAATTGTTATTACGCCAACTGCCCGAACCTACACGGTTTATAACGGCTATCTCGACAAGGTTGAGAGCCAAAAAACCTACGACAACAATGCGACGGCGTATGAACAATTTACGTATGCGCTTGATAAAGCAAACATTGGCGTAGTGCGCGGCAAAGAAGACGATTCAGATATCCGCGGCGTGTGCGCTACGAACGGTATCGTGTATAAATTTGAAACGGTCAACGGCGCGACTGCCGATCACACGGTGTGGGGTTCAACCTGCAAGGATTCGCCGGGCACGCTTGGCGCCGACCCCTTGAAAATCCATGCGCTTTTTGTGAACCAAATTCCTGAATTTAAGTCGAGCTTTAACAACATTTATTAAAAGAAAGGCGGGCATGCGCGGCGTTATTTTTGATTGTTTTGGAGTATTGTGCGGCAGTAGCTTTGAGGTGTTGGCGGCGAAATGCCAGCCGGAGCGCGTGAAGGAATTGCGCGATCTGAACACGCAGGCGGACTACGGATATATTTCGAGTGCGGAGTATGTACGGGGCGTAGCAGCAGTACTTGGCTGGACGATTGACGAGGTGAGAGCAACGCTTAAGCAAGCGCGCGTACGCAACGAATCGCTTATTACGTATGTAAAGCAATTGCATGCCGATGGCATACCGCTCGCACTTTTAAGCAACGTGAGCAGCGGCACGCTAGATGGACTATTTGCACCAGGCGAGCTTGATGATATGTTTGATGTAAAAATCCTATCGTTTGCTGAGGGCTTAGCGAAGCCGAATCCAGCGGTATTTACGCTTGCGGTGGGGCGGCTCGGTATGCCGGCGGGCGATTGCATCATGGTTGATGATAAGCCGGAGAACTGCGACGGCGCCGAGGTAGCGGGGCTTGCGTCAATCTTGCATACATCAAACGCCCAGACGATGGCGGCGGTTCAGGCGTGGCTTGAGGCGGCACATGCCTGAGCTGCCCGAAGTTGAAACAATTCGCCGCGGGCTTGACCGGCTCATTGTTGGCAAGACGATCGCGCGGGCGCGCCACTGCGATTCACCGAAGAGTTTCCCGAACGATCCGACAGCGGTCGCGCACTTTTTGCATAACGCTCGCGTCACAGCGGTACGGCGGCGCGCAAAAGTTTTGCTCATTGAGCTAAATACGTGCTATACGCTTGTCGTCCATCTGAAAATGACAGGGCAATTGGTGTTTGTTGGTGCGGAGCGTTGGGGCGGCGGACATCCAACGGATAGTTTGATCCACGAGCTGCCCGATCGCCATACGCGCGTTATTATTGATTTTACTGATGGCACGCGCCTCTTTTTTAACGATCTGCGCAAGTTTGGCTGGATGAAATTGTATCCGACGGCAGAAGTGCCGAATATGCCATTTATGCGCCGCGTTGGTCCGGAGCCGCTCGGTGATTCTTGCGACTCGGCGGCGTTTATTTCGCGCATTCGCCGCCGCAATAATACGACCGTTAAAGCCGCAATTCTCGACCAATCGGTTATTGCCGGCGTTGGTAATATTTACGCCGATGAATCGCTATGGCAAGCGTGTATTCATCCGGCGATGCGCGTACATGCGCTGAGCGGCGAGCAGCTTGCTGTATTACTCACGAGCATCAAACAAGTTTTAGCGCTTGGTATTGAAACGGGCGGCAGTACCGATAAAAATTACGTTGACGCCGAGGGGAATAAGGGCAACTATTTGCAGTTTGCGCATGTCTTCCGCCGCGAAGGCCAGCCCTGTCAGCGCCATCCTGACAGTACTATTCAAAAAATTCGCGTCGCCGGGCGCGGTACGCATGTATGTCCAGTGTGCCAAGTGTTGCCGCTGGAGTAAGCAGACGACGAAAAGCTATCTCGTTTATGCATGCTGCGAGGCGCTCTTAACGGCAAGCGCTAGCCGGCGGTCTATACGAACGGGGCGCCGCGGCGGTATACTAAAATAGTGATTTATCTGATACTAGGTACAAATGGATACCGCGTGCGGCAAGAGATCGCGGCGCTTACGAAACGGCTTGGCGTGCGAGCAGAGACGATTGACGCGGATCGGCTTAGCCTAAACAGTTTGGCGGATATTGTGCGCGGAGTTAGTTTATTCCGGGAGACGCGGCTCGTTGTGCTAAGACAGCTATCGGAGCATAAGGAGTTGTGGGCGAAGCTTGGCGAGTGGGCGCGCGACGTTAGCGCCGATACGACGCTTGTGCTGGTTGAAGCAAAGCCTGATAAACGCACAAAGGCATACAAAACACTTGTGCGCGCAGGTGAAGTCATCGCCGCCGAACCGTTAACGGAGCGTACGCGCTCAGCAGCGGAAACGTGGCTGCGGGATTTAGCGCGGGCGCAGGGCGTGGAGATATCGCGGGCGCAAGCGGCTAATATGGTTTCACGGGCGCTCATACCGAATGAAACATCGCGGATAGCAGAAGTCGACCAATTACAGCTGGCGCACGCCGTGAAAGCGCTTGTAAATGTGGATACGGTGACAGATGAAGCTATTGCGGCAGTACTGCCGCCGGCGCGGGAATTCTCGGTGTTTGACATATTGGAATTAGCCGCGCGGCGCGATGTGCGGGCGGTGCAAAAAGCGCTTAGCGAATTGCGCGCAACTGATGATCCGTACAAGGTGATGGCGTTATTGTGGGTACAGTGGGCGCAGCTTGCGGCAGCGATGATGGCAGAAGGTGTTTCGTCCGCGCAGATCGCGAGCGATCTGGCGATCCACCCGTTTGTTGCCAAGAAGCTGCAGGCGCTTGCGCCGTATTTTAGTGCGGCAAGCGTACGCGAGTTGACGCAGTTGGCGGCAGAATTAGATTACCAATCAAAAACATTAGCGGTAGCGCCGTGGGATATTATTGATCGATTCGTGCTTACCGTTTCCACGCGAAACTCGCCCCAGGAAAACGAATAGCTCCTCGGGCGAGTTGTTGACTGGCGCTGCGGCTCATGCGTTGCGCCAATAAACCTATGCTATTTCTTCGTAGCGGTTTTTTTAGCCGCCGTCTTCTTTGCAGCTGGTTTAGTGGTTGTTGTCTTTGCCTTTGCCGCTGGTTTCTTTGCGGCGGGTTTAGCAGCGGGCGCTGCTTTCGCTGTCTTTTTCGCCGTTAACTTTACGCCGGCAGCTTTTGCAGCCTTAGCGAGTGCAGCTTTACGCCGGCTCGCGGTGCCTTTCTTCAGCAGACCCTTTTTGACAGCGGTATCAAGTTCGCTCTGTGCTTTACTCAGGCTCTCGGCGCTCGGGTTAGCGAGAAACGCTTTGGTTGCCAACTTAACGTCGCGCTTGATAGCGAGATTACGCTCGCGGCGCTTGGCAATCTGTTTCATGCGTTTAATGGCTGATTTGATGAGTGGCATAGGACTCCTTTACCTCTGTTGTTGCTTGCTATTTACGATCAATGTTAGATTATATCGCAAGTATCTCTGTTTGTAAAGTGGCAGCAACCACTTGACTATTGCAAACCACTTATGGTATAGTGGCAAATGAATAACCGTATAAAATATAAAAAATAGGAAACATAATGGCAGATGCGCTCACACAGATCGTCGAAAAGCTGGAAGAAAACAGCAATATTCTCGTGACGGTCAACACAAATCCGACGGTCGACGAGCTTAGCGCGGCGCTCGGTATCACGCTGCTGCTGAATAAACTTGATAAACACGCGACAGCGGTGTTTAGCGGTCACGTGCCGCCGGCGTTAGAGTTTTTGCAGCCCGAAAAAACATTTGAAGGCACCGTTGACAGCTTGCGGGATTTTATCATTGCACTGGATAAAGAGAAGGCCGACCACTTGCGCTATAAAGTCGTCGATGATATGGTTAAGATTTTTATTACGCCGTACCGCACGACGATTAACGAAAAGGATTTGGATTTTAGCCAAGGCGATTATAACGTTGAGGCAGTGCTGGCGATTGGCGTGCGTAGTACGGCAGATTTAGACCACGCGCTTGAGAGCCATGGGCGGATTTTGCACGACGCTGCCGTGACGTCGATTTCGCTGGACGAGCCGTCGCACCTGGGCGGGATTGAGTGGAATAATCCGCGCGCGAGCGGTTATAGCGAACTATTGTATGCGCTTGCCGATGTGTTGGTCGGCGAGAACAAGAAAATGATTGACGAGCAGATTGCGACGGCATTTCTGACAGGCATTGTGGCGGCAACGGAACGGTTTAGCAATAGCAAGACCAGTTCGGCGGTAATGCGGATCGCCGCATCGCTGATGGGGGCGGGCGCGAACCAGCAGCTGATCGCAACTAAATTAGAAGAGGGCGAGAAAAAAGCTCAAGCTGATGAGACTGCTCCGCGCAGCAAAGATGCGCAAGAAGGCGAGTCGGTGCGCGTTTCAGAGATGACAAATGGCAGCAAAACAAAAGCACCGCAAAAAGCTGCGCAAGAATCCGGCGTCGGGACGCTTGCGATTTCGCACGAGCCGGAGGGCGATGTCGATGAAGTGAAGCGGGCGATCGACGAGAAGAATAGCCAAGCGGCTCTGAGTGCCGCCGAAGCGGTGCTGGCTAAGCACGCGCAGCAAGTCGCTGAATTAAATAAAAAAGACGCCATAGCAGCGGAAGAAAAACTTGCTGAGCAATTAGCGACTGCGGCGCCGGCGTCTGCACCGGTCAGCAAATCTGCTGCGCCATCAGTCGAAGATATCCAGCGTGATATTGCGCGCGCAAACGAAACGCTCGACGAAGCGGCAGCGCAGCCGGTTATCCAAGAGAGAATTGAGACGCCGAAAACGCAATTGCCGGATGTCGTTGAACCGGCGCTCGGCGGTACGCTTAATGCAACGACCGAACAAGCCGCCGAAGATGCGCGCCGCGCAGCCGAAGACGACCGCAACAAAGTAATCTTGAGCCACGACGGTAAAAGTAAATATGCGTCCGATGCGCCAAGTACGCAAGCGCCGCTTAACGCTGTGATAGCGCACGCCGACGCCGAACCGTCGGTGCCTGATGTGCTTGCGCAGGGCGTCGTAACTGCGCCGACCGATCACGCGGCGGCAGTACAGCCGCCTGCGCCGGTCGCGCCAAGTGCGGTCGCGCCGCAGCCCACGCAAGATGATGCGCGCGCCGCTGTAAACGCAGCGCTCGCGGGCGCGCCAAGCGGAGTGTCAGCAACAGACGGGGCGTTACCGCCACCGCCGCCATTGCCGCCAATGCCGGACTTTTCGACATTGCCGCCACTCCCGTCGACGAATGATAGCACGTCTGGTGCCGCCGTGCCGGACACGCTTGAGACCGCGTTGCCGCCGCTTCCGCAGCAAGCAGTACAGGCGGCAGCGCCATCGGCGCCCGCCGATCCAGCGCAGTTCCGGATTCCCGGGCAATAAAGGGCAAATATGTTCAAAGGAAAATCCCCGCCACTGGTTGTGGTGGGGTTCCTTAACAAGAGAGGGAGGAACTAAGACGAACGTCCGTTCTCAAGCTGAGCGCGATCTTGTTCGCTCAGCGTAATAACCGGAGTAACGTCCGGTCCGGTGATAGCTAGGACGAGACCAACGCAACCATTGTGCCCCACTGCTTGGTCGTAGAGCACGCCAGCGAAGTGACGCGCTTTTACCCCACTCGGGGCGTTCTTATAGATTAAGAACGTAACCGACGAAGCAGAGGGGGTAATGTCGCGATCGCGGTCGACCTCATTACTCTGCACTGGGATAGTACAGGTAAGAGGGCTACCGCCCTGCGGCGGGCGTACGTGAAGGCTCATCTTCACAGCGTGCCCATCATACGTCGACGGGTCAATGACAGCCCAGACGGGCTGGTCGTCGCCGCGATTAGCCCCGACGGACAGAGGATAACTCTGCCTGGGCTTGATGCCCGAGGATTCCAGCGACTGCGCTCAAGACGACAAGCCAGACAGTGAGCATAATCCTTGACGCTCGCTTAAAAGTCTTAAACGTCACTACCCACATCACGATAATAATCGTGAAAGTAACAATGGTAATGATGATAGCAATAACCACGGGCGCCATGTGACGCGCTCCTCTCAAAGATAGTTGTTAAGGAACAAGCCTATCGTATCATATTTTTACAATATAGCAACTATAGTATACTGGTAGCATGAACGACGGCATCATCTTGATCGATAAACCGGCTGGCATGACAAGCTTCGGCGTGGTGGCGCGCTTGCGGCGGGTGCTATCGGCGTGGGCGGGCAAAAAGGTAAAAGTCGGGCACACAGGCACGCTTGATCCGTTTGCGACAGGTTTGATGATCATCGTGACGGGTAAGGCATGCAAAGATGCTATGCGCTATACGAAACTTAATAAAGTATACGAAGCAGCAATAATACTTGGGCAAACGAGCACGACAGGCGATCCAGAAGGAGAAATTTCGGTGTATGCTGGTGCTATAGACGGTGCAGGCGAGGCTTCCTCTAAAACAGCTGCACGGCGGACGAAAGAGCCCGCTCAGACCTCTGATTATTCCGCCAAAAGACCCGCCGCGCCGCCTCTTACGCAAGTTCAAGCAGTGCTCGCGCAATTTACCGGCGAAATCAAGCAGCGTCCGCCGATTTTTAGCGCGATCAAAATTAACGGCCAGCGGGCCTACAAACTTGCCCGCGATGGCAAGGAGGTCGAAATTTCCGAGCGAACCGTGCAGATTTACGCGCTTGAGCTATTGTCGTACAGCTATCCGGAGCTTGTAATTCGCGCGCACGTGTCGAGCGGCACGTATATTCGCAGTTTAGCGGTCGACATTGGCGCGGCACTCGGGACGGGCGCATATTGCCGGCAGCTGCGGCGGACGCGAATCGCTAATTACGACGTCGCAGCGGCGCAGCAATTGCGCGATTTTGGCATTACAGATTGAAAAGGTGTGGATAACCCTTATTATCAGGTGGAGCAGATTAGCGTAATACGTCTTTCGAGTAGACAAATGATGACGCGTTCTACGGTGTCGCCCACTGGCTCCATGCCGCCTGTTCGCTTGCAGAGAGTGAGCTCGCTCGGGCAACAGCGTCCGCAATGGTCTTTGAGTTAATTACAACGGTTTGTCCGACCTCAAGCGCCGGCGCGCCGGCCGCGCTAACTATATACGATTCAGCAGCGGCGCGTTGCTCGGGCGATAACGCCTGCTTGTTTGCCTGTAGGTATTTTGCGATAGCAGCGCGGGCGTGAAGCGTGTACGAGTCGCCAGGGTTTGCGGCCGCGCTATAATCGGCGCTCGCCGCGGCAGCTTGTGCGTTTGAGCCGTGAGAATCCTGCGTTTTTTGCGCGTCTATTTTCACGCCGGCATGCTGCAGTGCTGCAATAACGTCTGCGCGAGAAATCGTAACAGCCTGTCCGACGTCTAATAGAGGTGATCCGGCATTATTTGCCAGCTCCACCTCGGCTTGCAGCGTCTGCGCGGTGCTAGCTTGAAGCTGCTGATTGGCAACGACAGACGAGACCGCTTCACGCGCAAATAGCGTGTATGAGCTGCCTGCGCTCGCTGTGTATGCGAACGTGTCGCCTGTTTCTTTGGCTGCATTCGTATCGGTCGTCTTTTCTGATGTTACCGGTTTTTTATTATCCGTTTGCGCTGTTTGCGTTTGTTTGGCTGCCGGCGCGGTTGTGTTTGCGGTTGGCTGTCTTGTTTCTGCTGCTTGTTTAGGCTGCTCCGGTTGCGGTTCGCTTGCTTTCTTCTCGCTTGCTGGCGCAACAGACGTTTCCGGTTTCGCTTGCAGTACAGGCGAATTTTGCGTTTTGCTGGCAGCCGGCTCTACTTTTTTCTTCGGCTGCGGCTCAGTAGTAGCGCGCTTCTTTGCCGGCTCGGCATGCACGTTGGCGCTACCGTTTTGCCCGGCGCTGAACAACACGCCTTTCTGGCGCAACACCGTTACCGTTGATAATCCCACCAATATGACAGCGCATATTATAGCCACCCGACGCTGATTCAATCGAAACTTCCGCATCGTTTTTCCTTATACCCCACTAACTTTTTATAAAAGTAAGTAGTTTCATAGTAGCACTAACGGCAGGGCATTTTCAATAAGCTTTGACGATTTGGCAGAATAATGAGCCTGGATATTTACAAAACATATGTATTGTGATATAATGAAAAAGAGTAATGCAAAAGGAAGTGACCGTGGAAGAGATAAATTTGTACGACCTATTGAGGTTTTATATTAAAAAATGGCTAACGATAGCGATTTTCGTCATGATCGGCGGAATCGTCGGTATCGCGTATACGTACTACATTCAAACGCCGCAATACGAAAGCAAGGCAACGCTGCTATTGGTGGGGACGGATCATACGTCGGGCAACCAGGAATCAGTGGCGCTGAACAACTACGTAGAGCTATTCAAATCGCGCCGCGTGCTTGATACGGTCATCGCCGACCAGGGGTACGATAAAGATTACGATACGCTCGTATCAAACGTAACGGCGCGGGGCACGAAAAGCACAGATATTATAAATGTATCAATCAAGACGCCCGACGCGAAGCAAAGCAAAGCGCTGCTTGAAAGCGCAATTGAATCATTCCGCAATGAAGCCAAAGAACTGTACGGCAATAGCAGCATCAAAATCAACACGGTCGATGCCGCCAGCACGCCGAAGTCGCCGTCAAACGTGCGCCCGGCGATTCAAATCGGGCTTGCTACTGCTGCTGGATTTATGCTCGCGATCATCGGACTATTCTTCGTCTACGATTACCGCCACTCGCAGCCAAAGGCGGCAAAAGCAGATGAGTCGCGCAGTAATGAGCCAGCGCAGCCAAAAGATCAAACGGACGACGAGCCGGAAACCGATACCGCAAAGGAAGACACTCGCTGCACCACGATTTCGCATTTTTACACCGGTGGAGCGTACGAAAAAGAGTAGAACAGGAGAGGGATAATCTAATTATGTACGCACGTTTTATAAAAAGAGCCTTAGATTTTATCGGGGCGAGTTTTCTGCTATTTCTTTCAAGTCCGCTATTTATCATTGTGGCGATTATCGTCAAACTGACAAGCCGCGGTCCAGTATTTTTCAGGCAAGAGCGAACAGGGTTGCACGGCAAAACGTTTACAATGTGCAAGTTTCGCAGTATGGCAAAAGATAATGATGTCAACGACATGAAAAGCGGCGACAAAGTAACAAAAGTTGGTAAAATTCTCCGCGCAACTTCGCTTGATGAGCTGCCGCAGTTTATCAATGTTATCCATGGCGACATGTCGTTTATCGGTCCGCGTCCATGGATTCCAGCATATTATCAGCATATGAATGATAAGCAACGTCACCGTAACGATGTTCGACCAGGAATTACCGGACTGGCTCAAGCATATGGTCGCAATAACTTGAACATTTATGAGAAAATAAATTACGATCTTGAGTATGTTCGTAATGTGTCTTTTCGCAATGATATAAAAGTCATTCTTGTTACTATCAAAATGTTATTTAATCGTGAGGCATGCGAACTCGGTAAAGAGGGAATTCATGAAGAATTGGATATGCTAAAAAAGCAAAGCCTAAACTAGGGGAACGATTTATGCGTAATAAGATATTGTTTACTTCGCATGTAGCGAACTTCCAGAAATTCAACCGCCCATTCATGCGCATGTTGCGTAAAGATGGTTGGGAAGTACATTACGCGTCAATGGGCGAGGAAGAAATTTTAGATGCCGACAAATCGTTCACTGTCTCGTTCACGCGCAATCCGTTCACCATCAGCAATATTCGCGCATACAAGCAGCTAAAACAAATTATTGACCGCGAAAACTACGATATTATTCATACGCACACCCCTGTCGGGAGCGTAGTGACCCGCCTGGCGGCACGACGTGCCCGTAGCCGAGGAACGCGCGTTATCTATACGGCTCATGGTTTTCATTTTTTTACAGGTGCACCACTGCTGAATTGGCTAATTTATTATCCGGTTGAACGGTTTATGGCACGACATACCGATACGCTCATCACGATTAACGACGAGGATTATAAACGGGCGAAACGTACATTCAAGACAGATGTCCGCTACGTGCCTGGAGTGGGGGTAGATCCAGAACGATTCAAGCCGCGCCTCACGAAAAAACAACGCAATGACTTGCGCCGGTCGCTCGGACTTAAGCCGAACGATTTCGTGATGATTTATCCAGCGGAGCTTAATAAAAATAAAAACCAAACCATGCTCATAATGGCGATGGAAAAACTTACCGCTGCAAATCCACATATTCATCTACTCCTGCCTGGTCAAGACAGTATGAACGGTTTTCACTCAAAGCTTATTAAGGAAAAGGGTTGGCAAAATAATATTCACTTGCTGGGTTATAGAGCTGATATACCGCAGTTGCTGATGGCGTCGGATTTATCGGTATCGGCGAGTTATCGCGAAGGCTTGCCAGTACATATTATGGAAGCGATGACGGCAGGTTTGCCGGTAATCTCTACGAAGTGCCGAGGTGCTACTGAACTCATTGAAGAGGGCGAAAATGGCTACTTAGTGGATTTTGATGATGTAGAAGCGATGACCAATAGAATCATTACGGTTACTAATAATAGCAATAGTGCAGTGAAATTATCAAAAAATAGTACTAAAAAAGCACAAAAATACTATATGAATAATATTGTGATTGAAATGCAGAAGATATATAAAGTATGAAATATGCAAAAGTATTGTTTCTGATTTTTTTAGTACTAAAGCCTTTTTATATATTTGATTCGGGAGGTATTCAATTTGCTGATATTTTTCTCATACTATCAGCACTCATCGCGCTTCCGTTACTGTTTCTCAATCGTAATAAAAACGGCTTGATGAAAGAGATATTTCATGAAAATAAGCTTTTTATACTATTCACAGCTTTAGCTACGCTCGTAAACCTGTACTATTTCTCGACTTTAGGTAAAGTAAGTTTTGTACTATCGTTGCTGTACCTAGTATTTAACCTTATCGCAGTAATGCTGTTTTCATATCTGGGTAAGAGCAGGCAGTTTTTAGTAAAGATATCAATAATACTAGAAACTCATCTCATGCTACAGGTGGTAATATTTTTCCTTGGTGCCGGTAGAATGTATGATGATGTGCGGTATATGGGGATAATGAATGACCCGAATCAGTTTGGATTTTTCGTATTTATAGCATTCCTTTACATTTATGTGATTCATCGTTCACTTAATATCAATTCATTGCGCACAGGTCTGTCACTCGCCTTGACGGTGTTTCTCGTGTTTTTAAGCGGCTCAACCGGAATGGTACTGGGTCTTGGCGTATTCGTTGCAGCTATCCTATGTTATAAACTGCTGCAGATTGGACATACTAGGTATGTTGTTATCCAGAAAACTATGTACGCTCTCGCAATCTTTGTCGTGACTTTTATGCTTATAATTATACCAGCAGGATTGCTCGTAGGGGGTGAGTCTGTAGAAAAGATGATGTCAAACCAAGTGCTTGTTGAACGCGTGTCTAACAAGGTATCTAGTGGAGGCACGACAAACGATCTTACTTTCTGGGAAGACCGAGGGTATGATAAACTATATTTTTACCCACAGTATGCGATATTTGGTGCTGGCCAAGGTGAATACTATAGATTTAGTAAAGCTGCAACAGATATAGAAGTTCATGCTACGCTTCCTGAAGTCCTTTTTGTTTACGGAATCGTACCTTGTTGCATTCTCCTCTTATGGATGTATCAACGTACAAAGCGCGCCCCCATGTATGCTAAAATTGCACTTCTGGCATTATTAGTAGAAAGCTTTACGCTGCTAAATCAAAGACAAGCGCTCTTCTGGATGTTTATCGTGTTAACGGGAGTGATCGCTGCTCCTACGCTAAGCAAAGATAACTTGCCAATTGAGGGACTAGCTGTTAATAGTACGAAAGGTAGGGTCGGGTATAAAAAGATGGAGGTGCGTTGTGAGTAAGAAAACACCAAAGGTTTCGGTGATTATGGCTGAATATAACACTAGGCGGTGCGATCTTGAAAATTCAATTAAAAGTATATTAGAACAATCTTTTCAAGATTTTGAGTTTATTATCGTTGACGATTGCGGGAAAAACGATCTTGACGCTATAAATAAAAACTTTAACGATAAGCGTATAAAAATTATAAAAAATGTACGCAATAAGGGACTAGAGTATTCTCTTAATAGAGCAATAAAAAGTGCAAAAGCAGATTTTCTGGTAAGAATGGACACCGACGATATCGCGAAGCCTGCGAGAATAAGAAAGTTGTATTCATATATCACTCGACATCCCGAATTTGCTGTGGTTGGCAGTAGGGCTGTTGAGTTTACAGATAATGTAGAGATTGGCGTGTTGGGGAGATGCGGAGAAAAAACTGCAAAAGAGCTAGTATATGAACATGCGTTCGTTCACCCGAGTGTTATAATGAAAAAATCAGCCGTAGTGGACGTGGGGGGGTACGTGGACTATTATAAACGAGCTGAAGATTTTGCTTTGTGGTGTGAGCTTTTATTAAAAGGATATCGTTTATATGTTATTAACGATATCTTACTTAAGTATCGTGTCAATCCAGAAGATTATGATAAACGGAGGTTGAAAAATCGCATAGGGGAGATTAGGGCAAGATTACATTACTACCCGAAACTAAAAGCCCCTTTCCTCTGCTACTTTGTTATAGTTAAAAGTATATTTTCTGGTTTGTTTCCTATTAAATTTGTGCGGTTATATAGAAAAAATATTGTGGTGAGAAGAAATAAATAAGTTATGTCAAAACAAACTATACTCATAAAAAATACACTAATAATTGCGTTTGGTAGGATTTCAACGCAGTTTTTAACGTTTCTTTTACTGCCTTTATACACGGCATATTTAGCGACAGCTGAATTTGGTACTGTCGATTTAATAATGACGTATGTGTCCTTGCTCGCTCCAATAATTACAATATCGCTGGAGGCAGGTGTATTTCGTTTTCTGATTGATGCTCGTGGAAACGCTAAAGAACAAAAGAGGGTCATATCGTCTGTACTGAAATTTGTATCTTTGACAGTACTTGCCGCAGTATTTGTTTATCTATTTATTCAATCATTTTTAAACATACCGTATAGCCTGTATATGCTGGGTGTAGTCGTCGCTGTTATAATATCAAACGTATTTTTACAGATTACTCGTGGGTTTGGCAATAATCTTAAGTTCGCAGTTGGCGGTGTGGCATCTGGTGTAACTGCTATTTTAGCAAATGTATATTTTGTGGTTGTATTAAAGTCCGGAGTGCAGGGCATGCTAATCGCTACTATTTTGTCGAATATTGCTTGTGCAACATATTTGTTTATATCACAGAAATTATACCGATATATAAATTTTCGTATTCATGATAAAAAGTTGATGAGACAATTACTTAGCTACTCTATTCCCTTGATACCAAACAATGCTTCGTGGTGGGTAACCAACGTGGCTGATCGTACAATCATTTCAGTAAATTTAGGAGTATCTGCTAATGGTATTTATGCGGCTGCGTATCGATTCCCATGGATTCTGACTGGATTATTTTCATTTTTTGATATGTCATGGACGGAATCGGCATCAGTACACATCAATAGTCCGGACCGTAATGTGTTTTTCTCAAAAACGATGAATGCGAGCGTAAAATTATTTGGGTCGCTAGGCTTGGTTATGATTGCTGGACTGCCGATCGTATTTAACTTATTTGTCGGCACGTCGTTTCGTGAGGCGTATATGTATATTCCTGCGCTTATTGTCGGTTCATTCTTTAATTCTATCGCCGGTCTTTATGTTGCGTTATATATCGCAAAAAAGATGACAAAACAAGTAATGATCACCTCTGTTATTGCAGCCGTAGCGAGTATAATAGCGTCACTTGTAGGAGTTCATTTCATTGGACTATTTGCACCTGCAGCGGCAATGATATCAGCATCTTTGGTGACAATAGCGTATCGCCATTACAATATGAAAAAATATATCACAATTCGGTATGAAGCGAAGACGTTTGTAGTGTTGATGTTGTTGTATGCGGCGGCGATCTCGCTGTATTATATGAATACGCTAGCTAGCAATATTGTAAATGTTGTTATCGTTGGCGCAGCGGCGCTTGCGTTAAATCGCTCTGTCGTGGCGGTGCTGTGGAAAGGCGTGCTGAGCAAAGGGCGTGAATTTACAAAGCTACGCAGAAGAATAAGAATATAAATACCCTGTGATGTTGCAGTTGACATGCTTTAATTAGTTTGTTAAAATTTAGTTGTACCCCCGCGCTTGTGCTTTGCCTCGCGCGGGTATTTTAGGAGGGGATATGAAGAGGATTGTTTTTGTAGATGGCGAAAACTTAAACTATAAGTTGAGAGATTTTAATAAGAGCGAATGCGGCGATGGCGGACGCGATTTTCTACAGAACTTTAATTATCGTGGCATCATAGAAGAGGTACTAGCTGGGGTTAAAATTGATAAAATCTATTGGTTTGGTGCAAAAATAAAGGTACGTTCTAATAGACCTGAAATTATTGAAAAAGCAAATACTATAAAGAAGCGGCATGCCGAATTTAGTAATTTATTAAGGAAGCAGGGCATTGATTTTGTAAAAATTGGATTCCTGCGGGCTAGGGAGGTGTTTGATGAAGACGCTGGTGAATACCTAAGTACGAACTTGACAGAGAAGGGTGTTGATATTGGTATGGCAGTAAAAATGATTGAAGAGCGTATGAATGACTCTGATGTGGAGATTATATTCATTAGCGCTGACACAGATCTGTTACCAGCTCTGGAATATCTAAAAAAACTAAATACAAGATTAGTTTACGTTGGTTATGAAGATGGGCAGATATTTTCATTTCAAAAAATAGTAGGCTCTATGCGGGTGATAACAAAAGCTATGTTTTTGAATAATAAACAATTTATCAATTCGTAAACTTGGTGCATTAAAATAAAACATAATTTGTAGGGCAGTTTTGGCAAAAAATATGATCAAAAAACGAATTATTCTTTTTGCGCTCGTTATATCATGGATGATATTAATTTTTTGGTTTTCGAGCGCTGGGCATGAAGTGTCGAGCGGGCAGAGCGAGCGCGTGGTGCGAAGTGTGCAATATATTACAAATATCTCGTTTTCCGAGACGGTGGTGCGCAAGGCGGCGCATGTGTTTTTGTATTTCGTGCTGGGAATATTATTAACCCTGTTGGTGCGCACGTATGATGTACGCTGGCGTAGTGCTGTATTATGGGCGGTTGGCGTTGCGTGCGCGTATGCAGCGACAGATGAAACTCATCAGCTGCTTGTCGGCGGGCGAAGCGGGCAGGTGAGCGACGTGCTGCTTGATACGGCGGCGGCCTGTGCTGGCGCAGTGGTTATCGCCGGCGGATATAAATTGATCCGTAAGTTGCATAATAATCAAAAATGTGATAAAATTTAGCAGTGAAAGTGAGTAAAGAACAGAAAACGTCGCTGTTCGCGTGGCTGCAGCGGTTAGTTGGTGCGGGTATCATTGTGACGGCGATCCCTGCAGGAATTAACCTATTTGCGATGGGCGTGATCCCCGACAAGTATTTATATATCATCGCGCCGTTGTATGCGGCGGTGGCGGGCGTTGTGTTGTGGCAGTTGATACGCCGGTCGAAAGCGGTATGGCGCGGTGTGCTATTCATGGTAATTGGCATGGTGATGATCACCGTTAATGTTGCCGTGTACAAAAGCGGGCACTCGGTGAATTCGTTTTTGAACGCAGTGCAGCCGCCGCAGGTTAATTATGTAGAATACACGGTTATCGCGAAGAAAGACCGCAGCGTGGTACTTGATTCTGCTCGGTCGGTCGGTATGGTCGGGGCAGACACACTGCACGATAAAACAGCGAAAGCACTTGCCGGCGTAACGCCGGCGGCGCAGAGCAGCTATGACAGTTTGATGGCGCTGACGGAACAACTCAATGCTGGAGCAGTTGAATTGGCGTCAATCCGAACGGCGAATATGGGCGTATTGCAAGAAAATTACCGTGAATTTTATGACAGCGTAGCGACGCTTGCGACTTATAAGGTGCGGGATGATAATCGCCAGGCTGCGCCGAAAACTGACGTAACGAAGCCGTTTGTGCTGTACATCAGCGGCATTGATACGTATGGCGATGTGGGTGAGGTGTCGCGGAGCGATGTGAATATGCTGGCGGTGATGAATCCGGCGAAGCGGACGATGCTGCTCGTAAACACGCCGCGGGATTATTATGTGCAGCTGCACGGCGTGGCAGGTATGCCGGATAAGTTGACACATGCGGGCATTTACGGTATTGACATGTCGCGGCAAACGCTTGGTGATCTGTATGGTGTTGATATTCCATACTATGTGCGGTTGAACTTTACGTCGCTCGTGAAGATGGTTGATGTCGTGGGCGACATTACGGTTGATTCTGATTATGCGTTTCATTCGTTCCAGGCGGGCAAAAATACGCTTGATAGCAAGCGAACGCTTGAGTTTGCACGCGAACGCTATAGCTTTAGTGACGGTGATCGTCAGCGGGGACGTAACCAGCAGAAGGTAATTGAGGCGATCGTCGCGAAGATGAGCGAGCCGCGCAACCTGACACGATATAACGCAATTTTGTCGACGTTGCAAAGTTCGTTGCAAACAAACATGAGCCAGGAGACGATTGCATCGTTGATAAAAATGCAACTTAATGATTTTAAGGGTTGGCGCGTTGAGTCAATGAGCGTTGACGGTGCAGGCGCAACCCGCCAAACGTATAGCATGGGCGCGATGCCGCTGTACGTGATGATTCCTGACAGCGCGTCGGTAGAGCGGGCGAAAGAGCGGATTGGAGAGTATTTGCAGTCGTAGAGGTCTCGGGCGACATACCTCCGCAGTCGCTCCCCAGCAACTGGGCAACTATGACATCCAGAGATGATGCGCAGAGATAATGCGCGGGGTGTTTACTGTAAATCTATTCCCATAGAGCAAGGCTACGACAGATTTACGCCGCCGATCCTCGTGCTAAATCCGGAAACTTCGCCTCAACCAGGCGAAGGCGCTTATCAAGTGACTCGTAGTTTTGTTTCTGTTCTTTGGAGATTGTGTTGTCTACTTCTTCACGTGAGCCTTCTTCAATAAAGATGTCATGACGGAGACCGGTGATGTCGGCGCGGATGGTTAATTGTCCTGCTTCCAATGTTTCGAAGCTCTTTTCAAAACGTAGTTCCATATCTTTCACAGTATCCGTGAGGTTCTTGTGGTCTTTACGGATGTCGGAGAGTTGGGTGTCGATCGATTCGAAGCGTTGATCTATCTGATTAAAACGTTCATCAATTTGTTCAAACCTCTTGTCGATCTGTTCAAACTTAGCATTCATTGTTTCAGCTAGTGTTTTAACGGCACTTGCGAGGTCTTGAACCTGAACGGTTAGATCTTTTACTTGCGTAGCGAGTTCTTCGTTCGTCATGGTTATATTTAATCATAGGTAGGAGGGTGGAGCAAGAAGTAGGTTAATTTGCGTGGCGTATTCAAAAACTCCCATCCATGACGGATGGGAGCCCAGTGTCATCCTGCGAGCTACAGGAAAAAGACTCTCAGGTCCAGGGTTTGTATGACGAAATCGTGGTACACCCGATACGATTCGAACGTACGACCTCTTGCTCCGCAAGCAAACGCTCTATCCAGCTGAGCTACGGGTGCATACCACCTTAAATCATAGCACGATACCGGCAGGTATGCAAGAGGGGCTCGGCATTACAAACGGAGTTTTGCGAGTAGTTTATCAATAATGTCCGGGCTTGTCTCCTTCATTGGCAAACGTGCCGCCAACATATCGACAAGTTTTTCACCGATTTCAGTTGGGAAATAGATATTTTGTCCTAGCTGAAAGCGTTTACGCGGTATAAGCACAACATGATTCGTCGTTTCCTGCCTCACGACACTGAACGACTTGAATTGATCAAACGTATATAATCGATCGTTGACGTGAATTCCTTTGCGGCTCACCGTGTAGTCGATCGTCGCGGGCGGGCGGCGAACGTATAACGCTAATGCGACCGCCATTACCGGCACGAGTACTGCAAATGTTGGCGATTTGAATACAAAAATTGCCACCGCAATGAGTATAAGCACGGTAGCGCCAAATCCGATATACCAAATCGGCTCGTGCTGGTGCTGCATATACTCAAGCGCCTGCCAACGGATGAGAATCTCGTCATCAGGAAGACCGTCAGCCGTCATGTCATCCGTAGTGTCGGGCTGATCTGGTGATTCTTGAGCGGGTGATTCGGTAGCTTGCTGCGCTACTGCCCTAGCGGCAGGCTCGGAATATTCAGGAGAAGACAGAGAAGCCGCGGATGCTTCGGAAATGATGGGCTGTGAAGCTGTTTGCGTTTCTGATAGAGGCGTATTTGCCACCGTTGGCATTTCTTCTGGCGCTGCGGGAGACTCGGCGGATGGAATTGGCGCTGGAGACACTTCGGACACCGCCGCAGGTCCAGCAGATGACGGCAGTGTTTGGGACGACGGTACCGTATTTGTCGCCTGTGTCGTATCTTGAATTGGCTGGTACGCTCCGTGTGCAGTTGATTGCGCTGGTTGCTGCCAATCTTGGGTTTGCGGCTCTTGGTCTTGCATATCTTCATTGTACCATGAGCAGGTTTGATTCGTATACCCACGGCTATCACATCAAAAAATGACCTGACTTAGGTCATTCTCTTGCTCCTGGCGGAGGAGGGGAGATTCGAACTCCCGCTGCAGGTCTCCCCACACTAACGATTTAGCAAACCGTCCCCTTCAGCCACTTGGGTACTCCTCCATTTGCAAAACAAAATACTTCACTAGTGTAGCATAATCTTAGGCTGTTGCCTAGAGTGAATGCGTTGTAGTGGTGTTTGCATGACTGCTTGTGCCGAGGCGCCTAGTCCGTTGCTGATTAGTCGTGTATACTTTGAAAGAGAAGCGAGTGAAAGGAGCGACTGTATGGCATTTGGACCAATCATGAAGTTAACGACCGAATCTGGACTGAAGCTAGAGCTTGCACCGTTTACGCGCTAAGAGGCGACGACGTTTGCGGATGGTTTTGCACATCACTCAGTTATTCAATATGTGACAAACCGCGTGCAGACGAAAGAAACTGAGGAAGAGTGGTATGACAAGATGATTAAGGACAGGACCTCGCGCGTGTGGGGGATCTGGGTGGTTGAAGATAATGAGCGCCGGCTTATCGGCAATAGCGCATTGACGGATATGGAGCTTCGTAAACATATTCGCCAGGCGGTTAGTGGTTCAGTGATCTGTGATGCAAGCTACTGGAGCAGGGGAATCGCGAGTGCGTGTCACAAAGCGCGAACATATTTCGCGTTTGAACAATTGGGGCTGCATCGTATAAAATCGGCAGTGCTACAGCCAAATGGCGGCAGCCGAAAAGCACTGGAACGCAGCGGCTACACGCTTGTCTACACTGAACGCAATGAGACGTTCATTAATGGCGCGCTCGTCCATATGGACTGTTTAGAGTGTCTTAATCCGGCAGACTGGGCATGGCGGCAGTGGTGGGGCAGCGACCGTCCAACTCAAAAAAGCCTGGAGGCGCGTAAGAGAACCGAGGCGGCGTTAGAGTGGGCGCGGGAAAACGTTGAATTAGTATAAGTTTGCGGCTGTATTAGCACGCGTACCTTAAAATGCCGGCGGAAAGAGGGCTTTGCTAGTTTTTATGTATTTCATGCAAATTATCAATAACAAGTGCTGGACGGTCGTTATTGATATAATCCACAAGATCAATTGACTGCAAAAACTCGGGATAGAGCGTGACACTAGCAGGATCGACGAATTCGCACACGGCGAGTTCTTCAGCGCCGTGGCTGGTGGTTTCGAGGTCAATATTAGTGAAGTCATCAGGGTTTTTGACGGTAAAGAAAAATTCTAACTCTTCGGCGTAGCCGGCGTGCGCGGATGGGAATTGCTGAATAAATAATAGATTGCCAATGACGGCGTTTATGCCTGTTTCTTCGCGCAGCTCGCGTGCTAATCCGTCGACTAGCGATTCGTGCGGATCAAGTCCGCCGCCGGGCACAGCGTAATAGTGCGATATATCCTCGCCGTGCTTGTGCTTAACGGCAAGTAGTTTACCATTTTTGTAAATGATAGCGCGCACATTAACGCGCCGTCCGGTGTAGTATTCCATAGATTCTCCTTGGTTTTTTTAGTGATGATAACCAGAGGAACAGATGTTCATTCGTTACGACTCATTGTAGCAGATACGCGGCGGGTGCGGTATAATAGGAGTACAATAATTAGCAGAAAGTGATGGATATAAATTTTACTCTTTGCCTAATAGGCAAATCGCGTAAAGTTTGTACCTGTTACTCTTCTGCTGCAAGAAAGGAGCTCTGAATATGAGTATTATTAACCCGAGCGGCAAAGAAATTTTCTCTGTCACGACTGATTTTTGCGGCCGTCCGCTCACGCTAGAAGTTAACCGCGTCGGTTTTCGTACGACGGGCAGCGTGTTGGTGCGCTACGGCGATACGGTGGTGCTGGGCAGCGCGCAAGTTGGTTCGCGCCCAGTGACGCTGGATTATTTCCCTTTGAGTATTGATTATGAAGAAAAATTTTATGCAGCCGGCAAGATATCAGGCAGCCGATTTATTAAGCGCGAAGGCCGTCCGAGCGACGATGCAGTGCTGGTCGGGCGGTTGATTGATCGCCCGATTCGCCCGCTATTTCCGAAAGGCTATCGCCAGGAGGTGCAGGTGGTAGCAACGGTGCTAAGCATGGATCCGGCATTCCGTCCTGATGTAATCGCAATGATTGCGGCGTCAAGCGCACTTATGCTAACCGGCACGCCATTTGACGGACCAGTGGTGGGTCTGCGTGTTGGGCGCGTGAACGGCGAGTTTAAAGCGTTCTTAACACCAGAAGAGCGTGCAGCGAGTGACTTAGACTTAGTGGTCGCCGGCATTGAGCATGGTATTACAATGGTGGAAGCAGGTGCTAAAGAGGTATCGGAAACTGTGATTGTCGATGCGATGACATGGGCGCACCAGATGATGCAGCCGGCAATACAATTACAGAAAGAATTAGCGGAGAAAGTCGCGCCTACCGCACAAGAATACGAGCTAGTGTTGCCAAATGAAACCGTTCAGGCAACGGCTGACGCGTGGGTTGACGGCAAGCTGGGCGAGAAAATCCGCCGTCCGTACCCAGAGCGTAATGAAGTCGTCAACGAAATTCGTTGGCAGTTCCATGAGGAGATGGCAAAAGCCCTTGACGATGAGGTTGATTACGATGAGGTTCGCGATGAATACGACGAGGCCTTCACGATGGCGCTGCATAAAGACGTGCGTCGTGGCATCGTTGAAGATGGCATGCGCCCTGATGGTCGTGCACTGACAGAAATCCGTCCGCTGTCAAGCGAGGTTGGCATTTTGCCGCGCGCCCATGGTTCGAGTCTGTTTACGCGCGGTGTGACACAAGGCATGAATATCGTGACGCTTGCGCCGCTTAGCTACGCACAGCTAGTTGATACAATGGAGCGGACTGACGACGAACGGCGTTATATGCACCACTACAATGCACCAGGCTATACTGTCGGTGAAGTTAAGCGCATGGGTAGCCCGGGGCGCCGCGAAATCGGACATGGCTATCTGGCAGAACGTGCGCTTACTGCGGTTTTGCCGAGCGTTGAGGACTTTCCGTACGCGATTCGCAGCGTAACGGAAATTATGTCGCAGAACGGCTCAACGTCAATGGCGGCAACGTGTTCAAGCTGTCTCGCATTGATGGACGCTGGCGTGCCGCTGACGGCGCCAGTGAGCGGCATCGCAATGGGTTTGATGATGGATGGCGAGACGCCGTATGTGCTAAGCGATATTGCTGATGCCGAGGATTTTGCAGGCGATATGGACTTTAAGGTGACTGGTACGAGCAAGGGCATCACTGCCTTGCAGATGGATATGAAAGTACACGGTTTGCCGGTTGACGTGCTGCGCCAAGCGCTTGAGCAGTCAAAGTCGGGGCGCGCCTTTATCTTGGAGCATATGCTAAGTATTCTACCAGCGCCGCGCGAAACTCTCAGCCCGTATGCGCCGCGCATTGAAAAACTTAAGATCAATCCGGAAAAAATCGGTGCGGTTATTGGTAAGGGCGGCGAGGTGATTAATAAAATCACTGCCGAGACAGGCGCTGAGGTTGATATTAAAGAAGACGGCTTAATTACGGTGGCAAGCCCGGATGGCGAGTCAATTGCGAAAGCGGTTGCGTGGATTAAGCGTTTGGTTGAGGAGCCAGAGGTTGGTAAAACGTATAGCGGTACAGTCGTTACAATTAAAGATTTCGGTGCGTTCGTCAACATCTTGCCCGGTGTTGATGGCATGCTTCATATCTCACAGCTATCAAATAAGCGCGTCGGCAAGGTAACGGACGTGCTGAAAGAGGGGCAGCGCGTACGCGTGAAGCTAACGGATATTGATGACCGCGGGCGTTTAAGCTTAACGATGAAAAATGTCGAACAGTAGAGTATAATAAACTCTATAGCAATGTAAGCGAGGAAATAGGGATATGAATAAACAGCCAACACCACCAACGCCTCCGAAGCCAACGGCGCCTGCTGCGCCGCTTCAGCCTGCGATGGCGCCTGCCGGTATGGGCATGCCGCCGGTTCGTCCAAACGGCGGCAACAAGACAGGTTTGATCGTCGGAATTATTAGCGGCGTAATTGCACTTATTCTGCTAATTGTCGGGATTATCGTGGCGTTTGTTGTTTTAAGCAAGCCAAGCACGAAAGATTACGCGGCGGCAGCTCAAGAACTAAATAAAGTGACGGAATCGTATAACAAGGCGTCGTCGGCATTTACATACTATTCAACAGCGTCGTCACAAAGTACTGCGCAAGCACAGGCAAAAGCTGCGACACTGAGTGAAACGCGTAAGGCGATCAATGACGGTATTGATAAGTTGTCGAAGATGCGGGCGATTACAGGCGATAACGACGTGAAAGAGCGCTTTGAAAAATTGAAAGGTAAGCAAGTGGCATTTAACGAAGCGATTGATGGACTTATTGAAGCGTATAGTAAGATCGCTCCAGCATTCGACACGAGCTTGCTCCGCTTGTCATCGTCAGAAGACGCGCTTTCGCCTGTTCGCACGATGCGCACGAAACTTGATGGTGTGAAAAACGACATCAAGAACCAATACAACAAGCAGTTCGTAACAGATATTACTGCAGCACTGAAGTCATACGAAAGCGCTATTGAGAAATACGTTGCGATGCGCAGCTCAGGACATTATGATAGTAGCGCGTATAGCGAGTACAGCGCTGCGTATCGCAAGATTAATACTATTGCGAATGAGTGGGCGCTAAACATGAGGGCATCTGGTGAGCGTGGTGAAGTCCGTACTGAACTTAATAGCGTAGTGAGTATTTTGAATCGCAAACAATTCCAGCGCTAGTAAGGGCTTTTATACAGCTATACAACATAATGTCTCTGCAGGTGGCAATCTGCAGAGATATTTTACGTGGCTGTTTAAGCACAATTGACTCTATAGCGCTGATTTGTTATACTAAAAATAGTTAGCAAGCGGTAGGTGTTTCTCTTTATGCATAATGAATGCCGCTGCACTCTGAGTTTTGAATTTTATACTATGATAATCAAAAGGAGTACTATCTATGGGTCAGCAGCGACTCGCAAAACCACAGGCGGATGACGCATCTAAGCGTCCGCAACAACGTAAAAAAACCAATAACACCGTACTTGACGCTACGACAACACGCAAAGGGGAAGTTTTTCGAGCACAACGCCGTACGAGCGAGGGCGTGCAAGCGCAAGCATCACAACATGTGATTAACGTGCCGGTGAACAAGTCTGTATATAATGGCTATGGCGGCAAACAATTTAGCCTGACAATGCAGCCGAAAAAACCGCGCGCGCCGCGTCCAACACTGAAGATTATTCCGATCGGCGGTGTTGGCGAGATGGGTATCGGCAAAAATATGACCGCGATTGAATACGATAACGATATTATCGTGATCGACATGGGTTTTTTGTTTCCAGGCAGCGATTACCCAGGCGTTAACTACATTACGCCGGACATCACCTGGCTTGAGGAGAATAAACACCGTATCCGCGCGCATATTTTTACACACGGACACTTAGATCATATTGGTTCATTCCGGCATTTTATTCCGAAGATTCCTGCGCCAGTATATAGCACAAAATTTACGATTGGCATGTTGCAGCGCACGATGGCAGAGACTGATAGTGCATACGAACCGGAGTACCACGAAATGAACCCGGAGAACCACGACATTATTCAGCTTTGCGACTCGTTTAGCGTGGAGTTAGTGCGCGTAAACCACTCAATTCCTGATTCGGCGGCGGTCGTGGTGCGCACGCCAGTCGGTAACATCTTAAGCAGCGGCGACTGGCGCATTGAAGAGAACCCGGTAGATGGCAAGAAGTTTGACTTTGACCGTATTCAAGAAATCGCGAGAAACGAAGGCTTTTTGGCATTCCTGAATGAGTCGACAAACTGCGAGTCGGCAGGTACGCACACGCATGGTGAGTTTGATATCCAGCATAGTATCGGCGAAGTGATGGATAAGTGGGCGGGCTCACGCATTATCATTAGCAGTTTTTCGAGTCAGCTGCATCGTATCCAGTTAATTTTGGATGAAGCGCAGCGGCATGGACGTAAAGTGTCCTTTGCCGGCTTTAGTATGATTCAGAACCTTGAAGTAGCACTGCGCACGGGCGTGATCAAGGTGCCAAAGGATACGGTCGTCAAAATGGAAGATATTATTAAATTGTCGGATAATAAAGTGACAATTATCTGTACAGGCAGCCAGGGCGAATTCAACGCGGTGCTCAACCGTATGGCGACGGGCGCGCATAAATATGTAAAGATCAAGGGCTCGGATGTTGTCGTCTTTAGTTCAAACCCGATTCCAGGTAACGAAAAATATGTCGTGCGTACCGTTGACGGACTGATGCGCGAGGGCGGCGAGATCATTCAGAACGGCAAGACGCACCTTACGGGCGTCGGGCCGCTACACTTGTCAGGGCATGGATATTATGATGATCACGTGCGGGTTATCAACGCAGTGAAGCCAACGTATTATATTCCGAATCACGGCGAATTTCATATGTTAGTGCACAATGCAGAGTTGGCAGAAAAAGAGTGCAGTATTCCGCGCGATCATATCTTTGTGTGCGACCCGGGCGATATTATTGAAATCACCCCGAATGGCGCAAAGAAAATCGGGCGTATTCATGCTGGCGGCGTTATGTATGATGATGCAGGGGAAATCGTGAGCGAAGTCGTGTTAAAAGACCGCATTCATATGAGCCAAGAGGGTATGTTTGTCGTCGTGCTAACAGTGCAGCGCGGTACAGGACGACTGCTTACGAGCCCAGATATTATTAGCCGCGGGTTTATTTATTTGCGTGATAATGAAGAGTTGATGGGCATGATTCGCCAGTATCTTAAGCAGAAGGCGTCGCGTAGTTTTGCTGGGCGATATGACATTGAGGTCATTAAAAAAGAAGTTCGCGACGAAATTACGCACATTCTCTACGACCAGACGCGCCGTACACCGATAGTGATTCCGGTTATCAATGAAGTTGGCGTGAATAAAACGATTGCGCAGCGCCCGCAGACGAATGCGCGTACAGCAAAACAGCCGCTTATGCCCGCGCCGTCGAAACGGAAATTTCCGCGCAAACAAGTACCCGACACCGAAACTGTCGTGCCGCGCGAACGACCAGATAGCCGGTCGTACTAGTGATGAAACTATTGCATATTGTAGTAATTTATGCTACAATATAAGCGTAACCATATAAAAACGAACGGAATCAGCGTATACTATATAAGTTATGGCAAAAAAGAAATCAACCAAACGCGCGGCAGCGCGCCGCAAATCAGTAAAGGTTTCGGCGCCGCAGCATGAGCTGCCGGCGGGCTATTGGCAGCAGGCAGCGGCAGTACTGCTCATGGCGTGTGCGGTGCTGATTATTGTGTCGTGGTTTGGCGCGGGCGGTCCGGTGTTGGATTGGCTGCAGCATACGCTGCAAGATATGATTGGCTGGGCGGTGTATGTTGTGCCGATCGTTGCAGTCTTCATTGCGGTGGAAACGTTTCGCGCTGAAGATAATAGGCTGCCGTTTAGTGTGAAGTTTACGTCGCTGCTTGCGGTTGTATGGTGCAGCGGTATGTGCGGGTTGCTGATGGCGAAGCAAGGCAATCGTCCGTCGGGCGGCGGTTTGCTGGGCGACAGTATGAACTCGTTGATGTTGTCGCTCGTGAGCGCGCCCGTCGGGATCTTTATATACATCTTGCTGCTTGTGTTCACGACGACATTCATATTCCAACTGTCATTTGATAATGTGCTGCAGTTTTTCAAAACGGCGATAATGTCAAGCAGGGAAAAGGTGGAAAATGAAGCAAATGTTGAGATAATGCGCAAAGCTGCCAAGCCGAAAGAGATGAGCGAATTCAAACTCAACGAAGGCGTCCCTACGATGACCGAGGCGGATAAGAAGAAGTCGAAGCTCGCGGCGTTGCGCACTCGTGAAAAGAAAGATGAGCCGGAAGAAAAAGCCGCGATGCTTGCGGTGAGCGATCCGAACTGGCAGTTTCCGAGCCTTGATTTGCTTGAAAAGAGCCAATCGCCCGCTGATGTGGGCGATATCAAGCAAAACGCGGGTATTATTCAGGATACGCTACATGAGTTTAACATTGACGTCGAAATGGAGGGCGCAAATATTGGTCCGAAGGTGACGCAATACATGCTGCGACCGCCTGCTGGCATTAAGCTAAATCGCATTACAGCGCTTGAGACAAACATTGCGTTGAATCTAGCAGCGTCAAGTTTGCGCATGGAAGCGCCAATTCCAGGTAAGAAGGCTGTCGGTATTGAAGTTCCAAACAAAAAAGCGGCTGATGTGCGCCTCTACGGCATTCTAAACAGCAGCGAGTGGCGTAAGAGTAAAGCACCGCTCAGCATTGCTATTGGCAAAGACATTTCGGGGCAGCCGTTTGTTGGTGAGCTTAATAAAATGCCGCACCTATTAGTGGCGGGGCAAACGGGTAGCGGTAAGTCGGTAATGATTAATACGCTGTTGTGCAGCTTGCTATACCGAAACGCACCAAGCGATCTAAAACTCATCCTTGTTGACCCGAAACAGGTCGAAATGGCGCCTTATCAAGACATTCCACATTTGTTAACGCCGGTGATCGTCGAGCCGGAAAAGACGGTAAGCGCGCTAAAATGGGCTGTGAATGAAATGGAGCGCCGCTACACGCTCCTCGCAGACGAACGCGTGCGCGATATCAAGACATATAATCAGAAGGTTGAGTCGAAGGGCAAGAAAATCGGCGTTCAAGATGAGGCAGGCAACGTGCAGCAAGTTGACGGCGGCAAGATGCCGTATATCGTGATCGTGATTGACGAGATGGCGGACTTAATGATGATCGCGAAGCGTGACGTTGAAGCACTGATCGTGCGGATCGCGCAGAAAGCGCGTGCAGTAGGCATACACTTGGTGTTAGCAACGCAGCGTCCGAGCGTGGATGTAATCACCGGACTTATTAAAGCGAACGTGCCGGCGCGCATCGCCTTTACTGTGGCGAGTCAGACGGATAGTATTACAATTTTAGACCAAGCAGGCGCAGAGAAGTTGCTGGGGCAAGGCGACATGCTCATGAAAACTGCTAGCATGCCGAAGCCGAAGCGCATACAGGGCGCGTGGGTGATGGACAACGAGGTGAATAAAATTACTGATCATTTGCGCATGCAGTCGGCGCCGCAGTATAACAATGAAATTATCAGCCAGCCGGTGCAGCTTAACGGCAAAGGCGGTGTGGTGATGGATTTTGGCAACGAGGGCGGCGACGATATGTTCCGCGATGCGGTGAATGTCGTTGTGCAAATGCGTAAAGCATCGACAAGTTTGTTGCAGCGCAAATTGCGCATTGGCTATTCGCGGGCGGCGCGTATTATTGAAGAGATGGAGGAGCAAGGAATTATCGGACCGGCGGACGGTTCGCGTCCGCGTGAAGTGCTCATCAGCAGCGTCGATGAGCTTGATAATGGCGCCTAGACAATTACGCGCGAAGTTGCTATAATTACCCTGATATTAAACCTAAGGTTGCGTGCGATAGCGCAACCATCCGTACGGATACCAAAGGAGGTAATAACGTATGAAAGAGTACGAATTGACCGTGTTAATTCGTCCTGATCGCGAGGCGGAGCTTGATAAGAGTTTAGGCGTGGTCAAAAAGCTTGTGTCCGACAATGGCGGCAAGCTGCTGTCGGAAGATAATTGGGGTAAAAAACGCCTCGCATATAAAATTAAAGGCGAAGATTTCGCCGTCTATGTGCTGTTGAATGTCGAATTGCCAGCCGCGGCGCCGCTGAAAATCAGCAATGCGCTTAATATTAGCGATGACGTGATTCGCTATCTGCTCGTGAAAGTCGACGAAAAAGCGCGTACCGCACTCGCGGAAGCAAAAAAGCGCGCTGAAGAACGCGGCGAAGCGAGCAGTGATTCGGAAGCGTAATAGTAAACCATAAGGAGGAGGTCTTATGGCAAAGGGGTTTAATAAAGTAATACTCATGGGCAACCTGACACGCGATGTTGAGGTGCGCACGACGGCGAGCGGGCAAAGTGTAGCAAACTTCAGCCTTGCTATTAGCCGCAGCTGGCGCGGGCAGGACGGTCAGCAGCAAGATCAGACCAGTTTTATTAACTGTGTGGCGTGGGGCAAAGTTGGCGACATTATCGCGCAATATGTGCATAAAGGTTCGCCGCTGCTCGTGAGCGGCCGCTTGGATCAGCGTAGTTACCAAGATAAGGACGGTAATAAGCGTTCAGCGGTTGAAGTCGTTGTCGAAGATTTCAATTTTGTCGGCAGCGGACGCAGCGATAATTCGTCGCCCAGCGCGCCAAGCAGCAATCAATCAACCAATAGCAAATCACAAGATGTCGTGATTGAGGATATCGACGATAAGCCGATTGACCTCAGCGAGATCCCATTCTAAGGAGTTTTCAGTATGACAAAGCGGTTACGCAAGGACGTGCCTGTCGCGTTTGATTACAAAGATGTAAAAACACTGTTGCGGTTTATTGACCCGTACGGTCAGATTGAGCCGATTGGCAAAACCGGCTTGACCGCCAAGCAACAGCGGCAGCTAGCACGCGAGATAAAACGTGCGCGCCATTTGGCGCTGATGCCGTTCGTATCGCAAGGGTAACGGTGGAAAATTTTTCAGCGCATGGTTATGCTGATCGTGCGCTGGCGAGTATTTCTACAGGATAAACAAAGGAGGCGTTATGTATCAACCAACCGATTTGAAAAAAGGTGTCGTTTGCCAAATTGACGGGCAGCCGTACCGTGTTACGGAATATAACCAAAAAGTTATGGGGCGCGGCGGCTCAATCGTGAACGTGAAATTAAAGAATTTAATCACAGGGGCGGTGATTCCTAAAACATTTAAGGGACAGGAAAAAATTGAACCGGCCGAGGTGGCAAGCCGCCCAGTGCAGTATTTATATAATGATGGATCGGCGTTTTTCTTCATGGATCCAGAAAGTTTTGAGCAATTTGAGTTGCCGGCAGACGTTGTGGGCGATGCAAAACAATATTTGAAAGAAGGCGACGAGTTAGCGCTGCAATTTTTCGGCGAGCGCGTTATTACTGTTGAGTTGCCAAAAAATCTGTATCTGGAAGTGACTTATACCGAAGATGTTGTTAAAGGCGACACGACCTCAAGCGTCTTGAAAGATGCGACGCTTGAAACGGGCGCTGTCGTGAAAGTGCCAGCGTTTATTAAAGTTGGCGATGTAATCTCAATTGACACGACAACGGGCGAATACCGCGAGCGCAAAAAGTAGTATACTAAAGAGCATGGCGACGAAGCCGAAACAAACAGCACATGCGTCAAAGCACCGTTTAACTACGCTTCGGCGGCGCGCGGCGAAAACGAAAGAGCATTTTAGCCGGCACTATTATTCGCTCATGCCCGAGAAAAAACGCCACCGTGTGATGGTGTGGACGGTGTTTTTGCTTGTAGCGAGTACAATTATTGGACAGATGATGTATCCGATTGATCGCGCGTTGCCGTTTGTCCGGCTAGGCGATCAGATGGTTGGCTGGCAGACTGACCTGGAGCTGCAGGGCCGCGTCAACAACCGGTTTGCGACGGCGTATGTAAGGTTCTCAAGCGAAAATACGACGTCGAAAGAATGTACGTTAGCAAGCGTTGGCGTAGAGCCAAAATCGACCGATATGGTGGCAAAGCTTATGGAATATCCGTTTTGGCTGCGGTTCGTGCCGGGATCAATACTGTGGCAATTGCCAGCGGTGCGTGAGTGGGATCTGCAAATTTCTGACGCGCCGCTACGCGAATTTAGCCAAACGCTGAGCGCGGAGCTAACGCGCCCGCCAGAAAACGCCGAGCTATCAATTGAGAACGGACAATTGGTCGCGAAGCATGATTCGCTGGGTGTGCAAGTGAGCGCGGAGCAGGTGCAAGCGGCGGTACGTTCGGCTGTGGTTGCCTATAACGGTACGCCAACAATTATGGTAGCTGGGACGGTGCAGCAACCGGAGAAAACCGCGGCAGCGCTGGCTGATGTTCGCGCGCAGGCGGAGCGTGCGCTTGCATTACCGCTCCAAATTCAAGCGAACAACATTACGTTTACGCCGTCGCGGGAAGAAAAAGCGCAATGGCTGATGCTTGGGACAGACGCATCAGGTAAGACGACGCTGCGGATTGACGACACGAAGCTCCAAGCGTACCTCGCGGATGTTGTGACGGTGCGTGCTGGGCGTGTCGCTGGCGTGACGAAAATTCAGCTGCAGAATGGCCGCGAAATACATCGCGAGATAGGCGAAACTGGTTTGGGCGTCAATGCGCCGCCGCTCATTGAGACGCTTACAAAATACCTGCTGCAGCATACAGGACATTCGCCGTTCGTTGCTGATATGGTTGAGATTCAACCGAAGGTTGCATATAGCGGCGACTATACGACGACGCGTGATGGTTTGCAGGCATACATTGATAAAAAGGCCCGTTGGAATACATGGATTAGCATTCAGCAGCTTGACGGCGAAAAATGGTCGCTTGGTGCGCGCGATACTGAGAGTGTCGTGAGCGGCAGTACATATAAATTATATGTGGCGCTGTATCTATTCAAAGAGATGAACGAAGGCAAGCGCGATTGGAATACGCCAATTCTCGGCACGACGACGAACGCGTGCTTTGACCGCATGACGATTGCAAGCACAAATCCCTGCGCCGAAGAGTGGTTGAACCAATTTGGGCGTACGAACTTGAATAACTATTTGTATAACCGCGGCTTTAGCACGGCGACGACATTCACGCACCCAGAGGCGGCGCATACATCAGCGCGCGACCTGACGAACTATATGATTGGTCTTGAGCGCGGTACGCTTATTGGCGGTGCGCAGCGCGAGCGGCTGCTGAGCTCGCTGAGCCGCCATCCATACCGCTACGGTATTCCGGCGGGCAGCAAAGGAAAGGTGTGGGATAAAGTCGGATTTGTGTGGGATTATGTCAATGATACAGCGATCGTACATCATCCGCGCGGTACGTATGTGATGACGATTTTAACGCGCGGGCAATCGTATGGCGCTATTGCTGCGATGACGCGCGACATTGAACGGATTATGTATCCGTGATTGGTATAATGAGGCTATGAAACAACGGCTTGATAAAATGATGGTTATACGCGGACTAGCGGCAACGCGTAGCGAGGCGGCAAATTGGATTCAGCTAGGGCGCATACATGTGAATGGGCGGGTTGCGGTAAAGGCGGGCGAATTCGTTGATGAAGCAAGCGATGTGACAATGAACGCGCCGGAGCGCTACGTGAGTCGGGCAGGGCTCAAGCTTGCGAGCGTTGCGCATAAACTTGCCGTGTCGTTTGATGGCGCGGTTGTGCTTGATGTCGGCAGCAGTACGGGCGGATTTACCGATTACGCACTGCAGCATGGTGCGCGGCTAGTCTATGCGGTTGATGTCGGCACGAACCAGTTGCACCCGAAATTACGCGAGGATAGACGCGTTGAATTACATGAAAAAACCGATATTCGCGATTTTTCGCCCGCGCAAACGCCCGACATTATTGTGATCGACGTATCGTTTATCAGCCTGCGCCAAATTTTACCGTATATCCGTACGCTAGCTGGCTTGAACACAAAAATTATTGCAATGGTAAAGCCGCAATTTGAAGCAGGGCGCGGACAACTTGGCCGGAGCGGCGTAATTAAAAATAACACGATTCGCCGCGCGATTCTCAAAGACTTTGAACTATGGGCGCGCTCGTTTTTCCGTATCCTAGATAAAGCCGATAGCACTGTAAAAGGCGCGCACGGCAACCAAGAACGATTTTATCTATTTGCATCCGGCGGTCTAAACGCTAGCGCGAAACATTGAACCGAAACTCAACGACATCGTCGGGCTGCATGACGTAATCTTTACCTTCGGTGCGGATTTTTCCGGCGGCGCGTGCGGCTGCTTCCGAGCCGGCAGTTACAAGGTCGCGGTAGTTAACGACCTGTGCGGCGATAAATCCACGCTCAAAATCGCTGTGGATAACGCCAGCGGCTTGCGGCGCGGTCCAGCCCTGGTGAATTGTCCAGGCGCGCACTTCTTTCGGCCCGGCAGTTACGTAACTTTGCAGCCCGAGGATATCATAAGCGGCGTGAATCATTTGCGTTAAGCCAGTTTCGGAGACTTCGTAACTTTGCAAAAGCTCAAGCGCATCACTTTCGTTGAGTCCTTTGAGCTCGTCCTCTAATTTAGCGCAGATGAATAAACTGCGTGATTTTGGCACGAGCGCGCGTAATTCTTGCTTAGCTGCGTCGTTTGATAACGTTTCTTCGTTAACGTTAAACACATAAATGACAGGTTTGGCTGTTAGTAAATGTAGGTCGGCAATGTCTTCCGCTTCAATGTTTGATTGTTCGTTGATTGGCTTTCCAGCTTTAAGTTCGGTAACGATTGCCCCCAAGCGGTTGACGCGATCAAGCGCTTCTGGATTAGCTTTGGCTTCTTTGGTGAGTTTGGCAAGGCGCGTCTCGATCGTCTGAATATCAGCTAAAATTAGTTCGGTATTGATCGTTTCGATATCACGCGCAGGATCGACGTTATTTTCCACATGAACAATGTCGCCGTGCGCAAATGCACGCACAATGTGCACAATTGCGTCGCAGTTTCGTATGTTTGCGAGAAATTTATTTCCTAAGCCTTCGCCGTTTGCTGCGCCTGCGACGAGTCCTGCGATATCGACGAACGTCACGGTGGCGGGAATTATTTTTTCGGCATGGTACATCTCTGCAAGAGTTTCCAACCGTTCGTCCGGAACGGGCACGACGCCAGTATTCGGCTCAATCGTGGCAAATGGGTAATTTGCCGCTAAAATATCATTGTTTGTTAACGCATTAAATAGCGTAGACTTGCCGACATTAGGCAAGCCGACGATTCCAATTGATAGACTCATATTCCTTAGTATACCGCACAGGAGAAAACTGGTGAAATGCTTGTGTTTTTCGAAAAACTTATGCATAATAGAACCATATGAAATTTCAAAAAGGGCTGGGCGATTTTTTTGCACTGGATATCGGTACCAACGCAGTGCGCGTATTGCAGCTGTCTGCAGCCGGCCAGAATAGTTGGAATCTTGTGGCGCACGGCTACGTACCGGTTGACCGCAAGGTGACCGCGAGCGACTCACCAGAGGCGCGCCGCCAGCTTGGCGAAGTTATTATGACTGCCGTCGGGCAAAGCGGTATTAAAACAAAAAATGTAGCGATCGGATTGCCGTCGGGCAAAACGTTTACGACGGTTGTTGACATTCCGACGATGTCCGACGCCGAGCTAAAAGCAACGATGAAGTACCAGATCGATCAGTATGTGCCGATGGGCACGGACGATGCTAAAGTCGACTGGGCGCTTTTAGGCAGCTCGCTGCGAGCGCAGAATCAAGAAGAAGTCTTGATAACAAGCGTGTCAAAGGATTACAGCGAGGAGCGGCTTGAGTTGGTTGAGTCGCTTGGATTGAATGTGATCGCTGAAGAGCCGGATCCGCTCGCGATGGTGCGCGCGCTCGTACCAGCGAATGCAGCAAATACTGCGTTGATGCTGGTTGATATGGGCGAACTTTCGACGGACATTGCGATCACTTACGGCGATACGCCGCGGTTAATTCGTACGATCCCGACGGGGTTAAATTCGCTCGTTAAGGCTACAGTACAAAACTTAAGCGTACAGGAAGACCAAGCACGCCAGTTTATCCTGAAATTCGGACTCGCGAAAGACCGGCTAGAAGGACAAGTATACCGTGCGATTGAAATGACGCTTGATAGTTTCGCTTCGGAACTGTCAAAATCAATCAAGTTTTTCCAGACGCGCTATCCGAATGTCAATGTGTCGCAAATTTTGCTTTCGGGCTTTGGCTCGATGATTCCGCAGCTCGACGCATATTTCTCGGATAAGACAAACACTCCTGCGTCGCCAGCGAACCCGTGGCAAAATATTCAGATGTCGCAATCCGAGCAGCAGGATCTGGCGGCGGTCGCGGCTGAATACGCGACAGCTATCGGTTTAGCAAAAAGGAGGAATCTTTCATGATTGAAGTAAACTTGATTCCAGATGTAAAGCGCGAGTATCTGCGCGCGCAGCGAATGCGCAATATGGTGGTATCGGCATCAATCATGGTAATGATTGTTGCGGGCGGCGCGATTGCGGTACTTGGCGTCGGACTCGGCGCGATCAGTGCAGCGGGGTTAGTAAAAGACGGCGAGATTAAGTCGGGCTACCGCCAGCTGAGCGGACAGTCGGGCGTGAATGATATTGTGACGATTCAAAATCAGTTAGCGCATGTGTCAGAGTTGGATAAGGCACGCGGTATCAATTCGCGTGTGTTCGAGGTTGTGAGTGCAGTTAATCCGCCAGCACCAAATAATATCAAGATTTCGACGATTCGATTTAAGCCGTCGGAAACGTCAATTGCGATCGACGGCTCAGCGGCAAATAGCTTTACGGCGACTGATATCATGAAAAAGACGATTTTGAATACAAAAATTCAATACCGCGACGATTCATCGACAAAAGAGGTGCCGCTTGCAAGTGAAGTAACGATTACAAACACGACGTACGTGCAGGAATCTGACGGCTCAACGGCGCTGCATTTTACGCTGACGTTCTCGTATCCGAAAGAATTGACGTCGAATGAGTACAAAAATGTGACGATCGTGACGCCGACCGGCAGCATTGATGTGACCGACTCAAAGACGCACGTACCGGACGGATTATTCTCGTCAAATTCGTCGAAAAAGGAGGAGAAGTAATCATGCCAGAGGTAAAAAAAGATCAATCAGCTGGCAAGCGGCAGCAAATTTATAAATCGGGCCGCACGATGTTTGCCTGGGTGGCTGGTGCATCGGTAATTGCCGGTTTTGCGGTCGTGGTCGCGGGATTCTTGATACAGCGCATCGTGTTTGAATCGAAAGTAGTAGTAGAAAAGCAAAATACCGTCAATACGCTCCAGGCAAATAACAAAGCAGTCAATAAGCTGCGCGACGAAATTCGCGTATTGAACACAAATGCGGCGCTTAGCTCGGTGAAGTTGAATGACAACGAAGAGCCGTTGCGTGTCATATTAGATGCTTTGCCGGCAGACAATAACGCGCTTGCGCTCGGCGCGTCAGTGCAGAGCTTAGTAGCGCGGACACCGGATGTGAAGCTTGAATCGTTCCAGGTTGGTGAAGATGCTGCGACGGACGACGGCACGACGGCAACGTCGGGATCAAACGTCAAAGATGTGCAGCAAATTCCATTTACGATGTCAATATCGGCAGCGAATCCCGATGCACTCCGCGATGTATTGAAGAATCTTGAAAAATCTATTCGCGTGGTCGATATTGACTCTATGACAATTGAGCAAGGCGACTCGCGCGTTGTCATGACGATAAACGGGCATGGATACTATTTGCCGGCGAAAACTATTCAGTTAACAAAGAAAGAGGTAAAGCCGTGAAAAAAACCGATATTGCGATGCTTGTGCTGATCGCTGGAATATCAATGTTATCGGCGTTTTTGATCGCTGATAACATTCCGGCGCTCAAGGTGTCGCCAAAAGGTGCGCAGGTTGACACAATCGAAAAAATCAGTGATACTGTCGAAAAACCAAGCGAAGATACGTTTAACTCTAAAGCAATCAACCCAACAGTTGAAACAGTTATCGGACAATCGTCGAGCTAACCGGAGCATATTCGCATGGCGTTGATGACCGATGATATGCAAGAGAAGCTCATCAAGCTCTTAACGGACGAAGGGCTTGTTTCTCGCGATGTCATCAAACAAGCAACGCAAACGGCGAAGCAGAGTAATACGCCGCTCCTCGCGACGCTCACGTCGAACGGAACGATTGATGAAGAGCTGTTGACGCATGCAATTGCGCAGGTGTCGGGCGTGCCGTATGTTAATTTAACATCAAGTATCATTGATCAGAGTATTTTGTCGCTGTTGCCGTCTGATATTGCTGAGCGGTTCATGGCAGTACCGCTTGCCGAGGTGCAAAACCGTCTCGCGGTGGCGATGATTGACGCAAATAACGTGCAGGCGGTCGATTACCTGGCGAACCGTATTCAGCGGCCGCTGAAAGTCTTTATGGCGTCCGAAGCGGGCGTGCGGCACGTACTTGACCAGTATAAGACCGATCTATCAAGCGTTGATGAGGCGGCGCAAGTCTCACAGGCAGAAGCGGCGCAAGAAGCGGCGCGCGATATTAAGACAATCGTGCAAGATTCGCCGATTAGCCGGGCGCTGAGTACGGTGCTTGAGTATGCCGTGAAAAGCCGTGCGAGCGACGTTCATATTGAGCCGCTTGAAAAATCGCTGAAGATCCGCTGCCGTATTGACGGCGTGCTGCGCGAGGTGATGCAGTTGCCGAAAAGTATTGAGCCGGCGCTGGTCAGCCGTATAAAAATTTTGTCCAACCTAAAGATTGACGAGCATCGTATTCCGCAGGATGGACAATTCACAGTGCGCGTGAGCGACAAAGAAGTTGACTTGCGTATTGCGATCAGTCCGGTGGTATGGGGCGAACAGGTTGTTATTCGCCTGCTTGATAAAGCGGGAAATTTGTTTGATCTGGAGCAGATGGGCTACGCTGGGCGTTCGCTGCGCGCGATCCGCAAAGGCATTCAGCGTCCGAATGGCATGGTGCTGACGAGTGGTCCGACAGGGAGCGGTAAATCGACGAGCTTATACGCGTTGATTAAGGAAATTAAAACGGACGCGATTAATATTGTCACGCTTGAAGACCCGGTTGAGTATAAGATGGACGGCGTGAATCAGATCCAGGTTAATACTGACGTCGGTCTGACGTTTGCAAATGGATTACGCTCAATTTTGCGCCAAGATCCAGACGTGGTGATGGTCGGTGAGATGCGCGACGGCGAAACTGCGAACCTTGGTGTGCAGGCAGCGCTGACAGGGCATCTGGTGTTCTCGACATTGCATACAAACTCGGCGGCGGGCGTGTTGCCGCGTTTGCTGGATATGGGGATTGAACCATTCTTGATCGCGAGCACGGTTAATACAATTATCGGCCAGCGGCTGGTGCGGCGCGTGGCGAACCGGCGCGATGCGTATTGGTCGACGCCGCTTGAAACGCAGATGATCAAAGAAACGGTTGGGCATTTACTACCGAAGACGAAAGAGGAAGTTGCGAACGTTTCAGCGGATTTAGGCTATAAAGACTTGCCACTTGCCGGCCAAACCGCTTATACTTTAGTGAAAGGGCGCGATACGCCGGCAACGCCGCATGGGTACGCTGGGCGCGCTGGTATTTTTGAAGTGATGGATGTGACCGAAGCAATTCAGAATTTAATTGTGAAACGCGCTACAAGCGCCGAAATACAGCATAAGGCAATTGAGCAAGGCATGATCACGATGCGCCAAGATGGCTATCTGAAGGCGCTAACAGGAATCACTACGTTGGAAGAAGTTAATCGCGTGACGTCGGCAGACACCACATAAAAGAAAGGGAAGGCTATGCAAAACGAAGAACTCATGATGGAAATATTACTTGAAGAAGTCGTCAAGAAACGTGCGAGCGACTTGCATATTCAAGTTGGACTACCGCCGATGTTGCGCGTTGACGGTTCACTTTCGCCGGTTGCGGGGACGCAGCCGCTTGATGAAGCGACGGTGGAGCGTTTGGTATTTCGTATCCTTGACGAAGACCAGCAGCAGATTTTGCTGAAAGATAAAGAGTTTGACTTTAGTTTCGCGTTTGGCGAGCTTGGACGTTTCCGCGTGAACGCGTTCCATGAGCGCGGCAATCTGGCGGCGGCGTTACGCTTAATTCCGAATGAAATCAAGTCGGTGCAAGAACTTGGGTTGCCGCCGGTGGTCTTATCGTTTGCAGACTATCCGCGCGGGCTTGTGCTCGTGACTGGGCCAACTGGTTCGGGTAAGTCGACGACGCTTGCAGCGCTTGTTGATAAAATCAATAGCGAAAAAGCGCAGCACATTATTACGATTGAGGATCCGATTGAATTCACCCATAAATCAAAGAAGTCGGTAGTAGTGCAGCGTGAAGTCCATTACGACACCTATTCGTTCTCGGCGGCGCTGCGTTCAAGCCTGCGCCAAGATCCGGATGTTGTGCTGATTGGTGAGATGCGCGACCTTGAAACAATTTCGGCGGCGATCACGATTGCTGAAACGGGGCACTTAGTATTTGCAACATTGCACACCAACTCGGCGGCACAAAGTATTGATCGTATGATCGACGTCTTTCCGCCGCACCAGCAGCCGCAAATTCGTGCGCAGCTTGCAAACATTTTGATGGGTATTTGTTCGCAGCGCTTAGTGCCATCAATTGGCGGCGGGCGTGTCGTTGCGGCTGAAATTTTGGTAGCAAATCCGGCAGTCCGCAACGTTATTCGCGAAGGTAAAAGCCACCAGCTTGACGCAATTATTCAAACTGGTGCCGAACAGGGTATGCAGACGATGGATCGCACGCTTGTAAACTTGGTGCAAAGCGGTACGATTACGTATGATAACGCACGGGAATTTGCTGTTGATCTGACGGAGTTTGAAAGGTTGATGAGGGGGTAAAGCGTGAAAAAGTTTAACTACGAAGCGCGCGACAAAGCGACGGGTAAAATCGTTAAGTCGCTTGTACAAGCGGATTCTGAAACATCAGCGGCAAAAGTGCTGATTGAGCAGGGTTACATGCCGCTCACAATCAAAGAAGAGGGCGGCGATAACAATGTCTTTGCGCGGTTTGCAAATCGTATTACTAACAAAGACAAAATCGTATTTTCGCGCCAACTTGCGACGTTGATTGGTGCAGGATTGCCGCTCACGCAGAGCTTGCGTACTGTACTCGACCAGACAAGCAACAAGCGTATGCAAGAGGTTATTCAAGAGATCGTTGCTGATGTTGAGGGCGGTAAAACTCTATCAAGCGCATTTTCAAAGCATCCGGAGGTGTTCAATAAAATTTATATTGCGCTCGTCACTGCCGGCGAAGCATCTGGTACGCTTGATGAAGCGCTCAAGCGTATAGCTGCTCAGCAAGAAAAAGATGCCGCTATGCTTAGTAAAATCCGTGGTGCTATGGTGTATCCAGCAATTGTGCTTGTCGTGATGGTTGCCGTCATGTTGTTTATGATGTTTACGATTGTGCCGCAAGTTGAGAATCTTTATCATGATATGAAAAAAACATTACCAATTCTCACGGCTATCCTGATAGCGGTATCAAATTTCATGATAAAGTTTTGGTGGCTAATGCTTATCGTAGTTGTCATTATTGTGTACTTTGTACGGCAATATTTCAAAACAGACGCGGGTATTCGTGTGCTTGATACACTCAAGCTAAACATGCCACCATTTAACGGTATGATGCGCCGCTTGTACATGGCGCGGTTTACGCGCACCGGGCAGACACTACTGGCGACAGGTGTGCCGATGCTTGATATGCTTAAAATCTCGTCCGAATCGGTGAATAACGTTATTATTAGCGAAGAGATTACGCGCGCTGCTGGTAAAGTACAAAGTGGTAAGGCACTTTCGGCGGCGCTTGAGCATGAGGATTATATCTTACTCATGGTGCCGCAGATGATTAAAATTGGCGAGCAGTCCGGTAAAATCGACGAAATGATGGGTAAAACGGCACAAGCCTACGAAGATGAGTTAGATGAGCAGATCAAGGCGGTCTCTACGCTCGTCGAGCCGGTATTGATGGTTATCCTAGCAATTTTTGCGGGTGGTTTGATTGCGGCAGTGCTATTCCCAATTTACGGGTTGGTAAATTCTATTCGATGATAACAAAGACTAGACAGCAGCGCGATAGTGCGCTATGCTAGATGTAACCATAAGAAGCGTTAAGGAAAGGTGGAATGGGGGTATGAGCAGACAACAACTTAAGGAGCGCGGATTTACGATCATTGAAGTCGTGCTAGTACTGGCGATTGCGGCGTTGATCTTCTTGATGATATTTATTGCGCTGCCGGCACTGCAGCGCAGCCAACGCGATACAGCGCGTAAGAACGACGTGAGTATCGTGTCGGCGGCAGTAAACAGCTATGCGAGCGCAAACCGTGGCAATCTACCAACAACCCATGACGAGCAGCGGCTTCGCGCGTATGTTACGAATTTGTCGGGTAACTCAGCTAGGGATCGCGTCATGGTTCGAGCATATAATAATACTATGACTGTAAATGACGGTGAAATCATTGTTGTCTTACGTGCGCAGTGTGGTGCTGCCGGTGTAAATAGTACAACTCAACAGCTCAGACCGGGCACACTCCGCCAGTACGCGACGATCACGCATCTCGAAAATGGTAACTCGACGTACTGTATGGAAGCTTAGTATAATAAGTGTAAAATAGGAAAGAGGTTTCGAATGATATAGTTTGAGGCCTCTTTTAGTTGTGAGGTTGCTTGCATCTTGTTGATCGCTACCGTTATTATGCCTCGCGCAAATATCATTCATAGTGTACAATAGCGGTATGGATGCGATCATCACTGCAATACTGTTTGGTGTTTTCGGACTTATCATGGGGAGTTTTGCTGGCGCACAGGTATGGCGGTTGCGTGCACGGCAGCTATACGAAGATAAAGAAGCGCATGAACCTTATGACAAGGTAGAGCTCAAGCGGCTCAAACCGCTCCTGGGCAAAAAAGGTAAGCGCGATCGTTCGTGTTGTCTGCAATGCCGTCATGCACTCGCCTGGTATGATTTAATCCCTATTGCCAGTTGGCTGTCGACGGGTGGAAAATGCCGCTATTGCCGTAAGTCGATTGGCTGGTTTGAGCCGGTCATCGAGCTGATGACGGCAGCACTCTTTGTGGTGTCGTACGTGTGGTGGCCGTTTCCACTTACTGGTGCCGTAGGCTGGATGTCGTTTGTTCTGTGGTTAGTGTCGCTCGTGCTGCTCGTGATGCTCGCGGCCTACGACCTAAAGTGGCAGTTGTTGCCGAATCGCCTCACTTGGGCGTATGTAGCGCTTGCACTTATATTTGTCGTACTGCGGTTTGTGTTTGTGCATGATATTGACATATGGTCGCTGGCTGGCGCTGTAGCGATTATGTCGGGATTGTATTTCGTGCTGAGCGTTTTATCACATGGCGCGTGGATCGGTGAGGGCGACGTGAAGCTCGGGCTCGGGCTCGGACTTATGCTCGCCAGCTGGGAAAAGGCGTTTTTAGCGTTATTTTTAGCGAACTTTATCGGCTGTATCATCGTGCTGCCGGGACTTATCGGCAAAAAACTCAAGCCAGGCAGCGAAATACCGTTTGGTCCGCTATTTATTCTCGGTATGCTGATCTCGTATTTTGCAGCTAATCCTATTGTGACCTGGCTGTTCGCAGTGACAACTTTCTAGTGTTAATTCTGTTATGCTTATGGTAAAATAATCAGTATGAAGAGGGCATCGCGCGGGTTTACGATTATCGAAGTTATGCTGTTTCTGGCGGTGACGGGTGTGCTTGCGGTAGGGATTTTGGCGTCAGTTGGTTCAACGCTCGGGTTGCAGCGGTATCGCGACGCAGTCGATGGGTTTTCGTCGTATATTCAAGGGCAGTATGGACAGACAATCAACGTACGCAATGATATTGATGACCACCGCGAATGCGCGGCAGACGGTACGTTTTCCATAGCTCATTCTGCGCCGCCCGGCACGAGTGAGACATGCGTGATTGTTGGGCGTTTAGTAACGACTGCAAATGGGCAGACGTTCCAGTCGCAACCGATCTATATGTCTGGAGTGACAAATACATTTTTGAAGTCTGGTGTTGGTGACGATGTAGTTTTTACAACAGATACGGCGGCGAATCGGCGGCTGTTTATTGATAGTAGTGCTCAGCCGCAGACGTACCAGCTTGATTGGGGTGTGCGTACACAACCGCCAGCAACAGGCGATAATGCGTGGGCGATTGCAATTGTACGTTCGCCGATTAGCGGGGTAATTCATACTTATACAATGCGTCGAGCGTCGGTAATGCTAGATCAGCTTGTTGTAGAGGGTAATCGTCGTAATGATTCGGTCATCTGTATTGATCCATCTGGTTGGTTAGCGGGGCAGACGCTTGGCGTTGTGATTGCGGCAGATGCGCCTGGCGCAAGCGGCGTTGTTACGCGTACGGAGGGTTGTAACTGATGAAGCGATTTGCACGCGGTGATACGGTGATTGAGGTGATGTTTAGCTTCACGGTGCTCAGTATGCTCGTTGTCGGTACCTATGTACTGATGAATCGCGGTATACAGGTAGCGCAGCGTTCGCTTGAAATTACGCTTGTACGCCAACAGATTGATTCGCAAATTTCAATGATACGCTACATCCAGGCGCATCATACCGACGCGTGGCAACAAATCCGTAGTCGATATGTAATTCAGTCGGCGAGCCATGGACCGCATATTAATGTAACTGATTTCGTTGAAAAGAATAATAACCGATGCCCAACACTTGAAAATAATGGATTGACAAATAGCAGTAAGGCATTTTTCTTGGCACAGAACCCAGCTCGCAACGATGTACGTGTTGTTGACGTGACGACGTCGGCGGCGTATGCTGAGCCGGCTGTGTTTGCGCGCGTTGATTTGTCAAATGCGAATGCGCCGCGAGCTCAGGGGCTGTTCATTCAAGTTGTCCGCTCGGAAGCGCGTAAGCCTGGAGAAGAGACAGGTAACGCATACGACGTGTATGTTAATGCGTGCTGGGATAGTGTCGGTACGTCCGTGCCAACGACGATAGGAACGATAACGAGGATTTATGATGGCAAAAACTAAGAGGGCGACAAATAGAGGGTTTACATTGGTTGAATTGTTGCTCGCGATGGCGGGTGTTGCAGTACTGTTGATATCAATTGCAGTAACGACGATTCAGCTAACAAATATGTACCATAAGGGTATTACGATAAAATCAATTAACCAGTCCGGGCGCGAGGTTGGCGACCTGATCCGGCGCGATGGTTTGGTGGTCGGGCAGGGCGAGGTGCGGTTTGTCGCCGCTGATACGCAGGGTGCCGGCGGGCTCGGGCGGTTGTGTATCGGTTCTCGCGCTTATTTATGGAATAAGCCAGAGAACTTGCGCTCAAATGACCCGTCGGCGGCAGTCCGCTATAACAGTACAGGTGATGCGATTATCTTGGCGCGCGTGGCTGATCCGCTTGGTACATTTTGTATTCCGCAAAATGGCGTGTACGCGACCGATGTCTCGACGACCGGTACAATGCGCGCAACGGAATTGCTCAAAGGGCAGGCTGATTTGGCTGTGTATCGGATGGACGTGACGCCGATCTTTGATCGAAACGGCGATCGCGCCTTTAATATCTCCTATACGCTCGGCACGAACCAAGGTGAAGAAATCAACACGACCGACCAAACGTGCCGTACGTCAAATGAAGCTGAAAATAACTTTACGTTTTGCGCAATCAACCAGTTTAATGAAATTGTAATTATGGAGAAGGCATCATGAACCGGCAGTCTGAAAAGGGCATGGTTTCGATTATCGTTGTAATGTTTACGTCGCTTCTATTGGTAATCATATCAGTTGGCTTTGTGCGGTTGATGTCGCAGGAGGAAACGCAGGCATCTGATAATAATTTATCACAAAGCGCTTACGATTCGGCAGTTTCTGGTGTTGAGGATGCGAAACGCGTCATTACGGCGTGTGCAAACGGAAGCACTGCGAGTGCGGCGTGTACGGCTATTTTAGCGCAACGATGCGATACTGTGCAGAAAGCCGGCATTGCTGCGTCGACGACCGACACGCGGGTGACAATCCGCAGCAATGGTGCGCCGGCTGATAGCACCCAAGGGCAGGCGTATACGTGCGTCAAGATTGAAAGCACAACAGATGATGTGAAGCATACGCTTGAAGAGGGCGTGTCGAAAGTGATTCCGCTTAAAACAACGAATGATACGGATCATATTATGGTGCAGTGGACGCTTAAAAGCGACGAGACGCCGGCAATCGCTAATCCGAATGATACAAACCCAAATCATCTGCCGCAGCATGATGCGTGGGGCGCGGATGCTCCAGCAATGTTGCGCGTGCAAATTGTTGCTCCTGAAAAACCAGATGGCAGCATGGAGCAGGTCGACTACGACAGTAGCCAAGTGATGACGGCGCTCTTGCGACCGACCAGTGTGCGCGGATCAAGCGCGATGATTAATACGATTTCGTTACAGGCGACGCGTGCGGCGGGCTCGCAGACGAACGTGACAGTGTCGCCATCGCCGGTATTATGCTCGGCAGCTCGCTTCAACGCGAACCAATATGCTTGTGCGGCAGTCCTTACTATCCCGAATGGGCGCCAGCTAAAGGCTGGTTCACGGATGGCATTTATGCGGGTTACGAGTTTGTATACGCGCACACAACTTCGAGTATCGTTTGAGGATGCTAGCGGCAATGCAACAGCGCAGTTTGATGGCGTGCAACCGCTTGTTGATTCAACCGGTCGTGCCGGCGATGTTTATCGCCGTGTTCTGAGCCGTGTCAGTCCAGACGGGGCGTTTACGTTCCCTGAATATGCTGTTGATACGACGGGTAGTTTGTGCAAGGATTTCTCAGTGAGCGACACAGCCGCTATCAGTGGCGTATGTGATCCGCGTCCGAAGAAATAGAGTAGTTTCGAATAACCGTAATCGGCCTAGCTTTCAAGATATATAAGTATCATGCCTCGGTATTATCGCTGTGAAAACGTTCATACACATCCCGCAAATGTTGGTCAGTGACGTGCGTATATACTTGCGTTGTGGCGATACTGCTATGCCCGAGCATACTTTGCACGCTGCGAATATCCGCGCCGTTCATAAGCAGGTCGGTCGCAAAGCTGTGGCGCATCGTGTGCGGACTGACGTGCTTGGTGATTCCAGCAAGCCGCGCGTACTTTGCGACCATTCGCTGCACGCTGCGCTGGTTGAGCCGTCGGTAGTCGCCGCTCGTGCTCGGCGCTTGAGTATTGCGGCTGTAGCTTAAAAATAATGGGATGAGCGAGTCTGTCCGCGCGCGAAGATACAGCTCTAATTGAGTTGCTGCGCTCTTGCTGATAAATACTGGGCGGTCTTTTTGGCCTTTTCCGCGCACCGTGAACTCTCGACGTGTAGTGTTGACGTGATCGCGGTTTAGCCCGATGAGCTCTGAGACGCGCAGTCCACTTGAGTATAGTAGCTCTAGGATTGCTCTGTCGCGCAGATGTGAGATCTCGTCGTCATCCGGTACGGCGTCAAATATTCGCTCAACCTCGTCGTTGTATAAAAATGTTACTTGTTTTCTATGGACGCGTGGTAATTCAATTTTATTTGGTGCCATGCTTGGAATGCTGCGTTTACTGAGGTAGTTAAGAAACCCGCGTAGCGCAATGAGGTGATAGTTCTGCGTGATGAGTGCGAGTTCGTTTCCGTTGTCGTCTTTTTGGCGGTTGAGCCACAGACGGTATTTGCGGATAAGCTCTGGTGTGATTTTGTCAACAGTAAGGTCCATGCCGGCAAATTGTAAAAAACGCTCAAGGTACCGGGTGTAATTTTCCGATGTGCGGCTTGACCGACCGCGTTCAATCTCAAGATATTCAGCGAAATCTAGTAATAGCGCAGACATTTCCATGCTTCTAGCATACCGCAATTTGGGGTAACTGTAAAAATTGTCTGAATAACTTTATTGTTCAGTGGAATACCAATAGAGAAACAAGACAATATTTGCTACAATACGAGCTAGAAATAATAGGTATAGGAGGATTTAGTGGCAGGAATAGTAGAACGAACGTTGATTATATTTAAGCCCGATGCTGTGCAGCGCGGCATTGTTGGTGAGATTTTGACGCGGTTTGAGCGGGTCGGGTTAAAAATCGTCGCAACAAAAATGATTGCGCCGACTAAAGAGCATTATTATCGCCACTACGAAGAAATTGGACAGATGATTACGCGCCGCGGCAAAGAAAAATTTGACATCACGCTTGACATGATGGTGCAGGGGCCAGTGATTGCGATGGTGCTTGAAGGAGTTGAGGCGGTGCAATTAGTACGCAAACTTGTCGGTACGACTGAACCGAAAAGTGCTGCTCCTGGGACAATCCGCGGTGACTACTCACATATGAGCTTCGTGTATGCTGACGCTGAGCATAAGGGCGTGCCAAATCTTATCCACGCTAGCGGCAATGACAAAGAAGCGATTGAGGAAATTGGACACTGGTTTTCAGACGACGAAATTTTTGAGTATAAGTCGCTCAACGATAAATTTACCTTATAATAAAATATCGCATATACCGCTTGATTCGTATTACCATTTTACGAGCTCAAGCGGTATACTAGGTATATGCCTCGGTAGCTCAACTGGATAGAGCAGATCCGTCCTAAGGATAAGGTTGTAGGTTCGACTCCTATCCGGGGTACCAGATAGCAACAGTAGACAAGGTAGGTATGGACGCGACGTTTGAAGGTCAGCATGCGGATGAAACAATTCTTTTCGTTTTTCGGCGCCATATTATTGCGATGCGTAAAGGATTCTATTCGCTACTCATTCCACTTGCAGTCGGGTCAATTCCGCCGCTTATTTGGCAAACGAAACTCGAGCTATTTCTGTTACCGCTTGCCGGACTTGTGCTTGGATCAATCCTATTTTTTTACCATTTTCTGATGTGGTACTTTACTGTGTACGTCGTGACGAACGAGCGGATTCGTCAGATTACGCAGCGCGGTTTTTTTGGCAAAGATGTGGTAGAATTGAGCCTGGATAAGGTGCAGAGCATCAGTTATAATATACCAGGGTTCAGTGGCGAAGTTTTTAAGTTCGGCACGATTATAATCCAAACATTTGTGGGCGATCTCGTTATCCGTATGGTTGAGCACCCGAGTGAGATATATAATAAATTGCAGGATGCGGTTTACGCTGCCGAAGCGAGCCGCCGGAGCACAGATGAATAGAAAGTTATCAATTAAGCGCAAGAATAAAAAGCAAGCGAAAGTCCCGCCGCGTATTACAAACGAAACAGTCGCGGAACACCGCGAGCAGATTATTGCGGGCGGGCGTAAATTTAAGTATCCGATTCAGTATGCTCGTCACCGTTTAGTATTCAATGCGATTATTATTGCAATCGTGGGTGCGTTCCTGTTCCTTGTTGCGGGCTGGGTGCTGATGTATCCAATGCAAAATTCAAGCGGCGTTGCATACCGTATCTCGCGCGTCATTCCATTGCCAGTCGGATCAATCAATGGCGAAGCGGTTTTATATAGCGATTATCTTGCATCGTATCGTTCGTCGGCATATTATTTGAATAAAAACCCAGAAGTGCGGCTCAAAAACGATGGGCAAGTACAGCTTAACCATATCAAGCGTCAATCGCTTGACCTCGCGGAGCGTGTCGCGTATGCGCGTCAACTAGCTCGCCAACATAATATTTCAATCTCTGATAGCGATGTCGACACGGTGATTGAGCGGGAGCGTATAACAGCAAACGGGCGCGTCTCGCAGGATACGTACGATGCTTCTATCAAGATGTTGTTTGGTGAAAGCGCGAACGATTATCGGTTTAGGACGGCAAACGCGATGCTTGAAAGCCGTGTGGCGTTTGCAGTTGATGTAAAAGCGAAGCAGCAGATTGAAGCGGTGATGGCAGCGCTTAAACAGGGCAAGTCATTTGACGAGGCTGTGGGCAGCGCGAATGCATTGTCTGGCGGGAAGGCGAATGCAGGGAAGAGCGGATTGATTGATGTGACAAGTAAATTCAATGGATTACGCGTACAGGGTATTGCGGGGCTAAAAAAAGATGAGATCTCTGGTATTATGCAGAGTGCGACGGCTGATGGATACTATATTGTAAAAATTACCGAAAAAACTGAAAAGAAAATTGCTTTTGATTACGTTCATGTTCCGCTACAAGAGTTTACGGCGCAATTTGCAAAGCTTAAGGCGGATGGCAAAATTCAAGAGTATATTTCCGTTCCTGAGTCGCAGCAGCCGTAGTTGCAATTTAATGCGCCGTTTGGTACACTACGTCTAGCATATTTGCGCTCGTAGTGAAGCTGGTCTATCACGCCTCCCTGTCACGGAGGAGATCGCCGGTTCGAATCCGGTCGGGCGCGCCATAGAGAATACCTCACGAGTTTGTGAGGTATTTTCTATAGTATAAACATATTGTTTCTGATATAATAAACGCATTGCCGTCTTAGCTCAGTTGGTAGAGCGGCGCATTCGTAACGCGCAGGTCGCCGGTTCAATCCCGGCAGACGGCTCCATGGCATCTATGAATAAGAATAGTACGATACATACTATCAAATCTGCGATAAAAGACCGCTCTTTGGCGTGGATGCTAGGCGGTATTGTTATTGCGGCACTTATATGTAGTATATGGATTGGCGTACTGATTCATCCGAGCGATATTACAGTATATTCACGCTATAGCGCTTTTGGACAAGCTCATTTTTACAAAGAACACTGGCAATATTTTTTCTTGTTTGTTGCGTTTTTTTGGGTTGTTGCGGTATTGCATGCTGGTATAATGATTAAATTTGCCGCGCTTAACCGCAAGCGTACGAGTGGGGTTGTATTTTGGTACACGCTTGCGGTGTTTGCAGTGGGTTTAATGTATGTACTAAATGTTATATCTCTTGGACAAGCGGCATGACGCGTATCGTAGATGACCGAGAGCTACCACTCGGTAAGCGTACGAAGCTATATCGATTTTTCGAAATCCTTCCGGGCTTTCTAACGTACTCCATGCTAGCGCTTGTTGTTATTTTATCAATTGTGCAGCCGCTATGGGCGGCGATTTATATTTTGCTTGTGATACTAGCGATGTTTGTGCGTGCGATTGGTGTTGCGTATCGGACGATCCATGGGCATCAAGCGCTTGTCGCGGCTCAAAAAGTTGATTGGAGCCAGCGGCTTCATGATTTAGCGCAGGCATATCGAGGAAAGCTGCCTTCACACAAAGCAGATTCACGAGTATTTGAATCGCGGCGCCATGCAGCAATCGTGCGTGCGGTGGTTGATAGAAAGCTAAGCATACCAAATCCAGAGTTAATCTATCATGCGGTTATTATCGCTGCGTATAATGAGTCGTACGACGTCATTAAACCAACTATTGAGTCGGTTCGGGCGACGACATACGACAATGATAAGTTGATCGTTTATCTTGCATACGAAGAGCGCGGCGGCGAAAGTATTGAAAAAACGGCGCAGCGGCTTAAAAAAGAATATGCGTCGGCATTTAAGACATTCCAGATCATTAAGCATCCAAAAGATTTGCCTGACGAAATTCCTGGAAAAGGGCCAAACATTACGTACGCAGGTAAAAAATTACAAGCGTGGTGTGACCGGCAACATATTCCGTATGACGATGTGATTGTTACGACGCTTGATAGTGATAATCGTCCATACCCGTCATATTTTGACTATGTTAGCTATGAATATCTTGTGCGCCCGAATCGCGAGCGGTTATCATATCAGCCAATTGCGTTGTATTTTGGTAATATTTGGGATGCGCCAGCGCCGATGCGCGTACTTGCGACCGGTAATTCTTTTTGGACAGTGATTAGCAGTATGCGCCCGCATACGCTTCGTAATTTTGCCGCACATAGCCAGCCGCTCTCAGCGCTTGTCAAAATTAATTATTGGAGTAAGCGCAGCATTGTTGAGGATGGTCATCAGTATTGGCGCAGTTATTTTTATTATAATGGCGACTACGGTGTCGTCCCGATTCATGTGCCGATTTATCAAGATGCGGTGATGGCTGATACATTTAGAAAGACAGCTATCGCACAGTTCAAACAGCTCCGTCGCTGGGGGTATGGTGCTTCCGATATACCGTATGTGGCTGTTCGTATATTTACGCGTGCTCGTACTGTGCCGTTTTGGGAGGGCTTTGCACGGTTTTGGCGCTTGCTTGACGGACACGTTAGTTTATCAACATCGGCGATTATTGTTGCGTTTGGCGGTTGGGTGCCACTGTTGTTAAATCGAGAAGCATCACGAAACTACACAGTTCATTCGCTACCAATTGTCATTAGCTATATACAGTCAATCGCGTTGATCGGGTTGTTTATTACTATTTTACTGATGATGAAAATGCTGCCGCCGCGTCCCGCGCGCTATAAGCGGCGGCGTACGATCGCGATGATATTGCAATGGTTTCTCATGCCGGTTACTGCCATTTGTTATGGAGCACTTGCGCCGATTAATGCGCAAACGCATTTATTACTTGGAAAATATCTTGAAAGTTTTGATGTAACTGATAAGGCAACATTCGCCTCACGCGAAAAGGCAAAAAAGAATAAGGGCCGTCGACGTATACGTATGAAAAAGCAGCGAAAATAGATAATAAAAGGCGATCAGAGATTATCGGCGAGCAGCCTAGTTCTATGCCAAAATTTGTAGCTAAAGAGTGACGGTAAGGGTCTGGTTGTTGTATTGATGTCTCTTTGTTTTGAATCGGATTACATAATAAATAGAATTAATTCATGGTTAGCTTAAACTTGTTTGCAGCAATAATAATCTTGAGTTGTGTCTTGCTAGGTTTGACTAATCAGTTTACTGGCGTTAAAAGTAAAAACCTGCCTGAAAACTATAAATAGGTTATATAAACCTAGTAATAGTCTTTCGTCATTAATGTTTTCGGTGAACTATTTGTATTGGCTTATTGTATTCAAACGCAATGGCATAACGGTCAAGTTTTGATCGCTTTTGGTGCATTCTTTTTTGTTCTTCAGACATGATTTTATATTAACATAAGCATAATTTTTTGTCAACCAAAGAATATTCTTCTAATATATCACCGTGTGGGTAAATAGTTTTGAATAACTAGATTTTTCATGTGGAAAACTATAGTAAAAATAATAATGCACTGGTGCCGTGTTAACTAAAATTCTCTTAAAAAATATTAGTAACCGCTAGCGTATTATTCTAGGGTCGTGTACCATAATAATTGTATGGTCAGCAAAAACTTTAAGTGCTCTTTTGGATGGCGTTTAGCATGTTTTGCTCTTATTGCTGTTTTTGTTATTTCAATTAGTATGGTATTAAAAGTTTTTGCTGTGGATGACGGTGAGGGCACATTGGAACAGAAGAATGCTGAGTACAAGAATGCTCTTGCAAAGTATATTGAATCGTTGTGTGCTACAAGCGGTGACAAAGATTGCAAAACCACTTACGAGAAAGAAATAGAGCCTTGTGTAAAAGAAGCGCGAACAAAAATTCGAGAAAAAGAAAGTAAAGGAGAAAAAGCTGCTGCGGATGGAAGTGATGAAAGGGATTTTTTTGCAGATTGCTATTCTGGGAAAACGAAATTGTCAAAAGAAGACATTCTTAGAGTTTTTACTGGTAAAGAAGGCACTAAGGAAGAAGGCACTAAGGAAGAAGGCACTAAGGAAGAAGGCGCTGCTAGTGAGAAACGGAGTGATCAGGAAGAAGAATGTGAGGTGGCAACTGGAATTGGTTGGCTTGTCTGTCCCTCTATTAGCTTTCTCTCCACCATCAACGACTTCGCCTATAAGTTCATATCCTCCACATTTCTTGAGACGGATAAAGATATCGTGCAGTCAGACGACCTAAAGGCTGCATGGAGCGGTTTTCGGGATGTTGCAAACGTTGCATTCGTTATCGCGTTCCTTATCATTGTCTATTCGCAGATTACCCAAGCCGGTCTTAGCAACTACGGGATCAAGCGTATGCTGCCGCGGCTCTTTATCGCCGCTTTGCTTGTAAATGTATCGTTTATATTCTGCCAGCTTGCTGTAGACTTAAGCAACATGCTTGGATATAGCTTAGCAGGCTTCTTTGATGGTTTCGCTGTCGGGAGCGGAGACGATAATGTCAGCGAGATCCAAACTGCGGGAACAATCCTCACGTGGGTCGCAATCGCCGGCGTCGTGCTAGCAGCGGCTGCTGGAATTGCACTCGCATTTCTGGGACCAGCGCTTATGTCGTCATTACTTGCGCTCCTTATGATCGTACTTATCTTGGTTGCACGCAAAGCGCTTATCGTTATCCTTATCGCGATATCGCCGGTCGCATTCGTTGCTTATCTGCTGCCAAATACCGAGCAGTGGTTTAAGAAGTGGCAAAAGACTTTCTTGTCACTCCTTATGTTATTCCCAACAGTTGCTGTCGTATTCGGCGGCAGCCGCCTAGCAGCGAAAATTATCGCAAATGCTGCCGGCAAGGAAGACTGGCTGCTCCAGATGACAGCCCTCGCGGTTGCATCAATACCGTTCTTCATCGTGCCAAGCCTGCTGCAGAAATCTATGGAGGCCGCAGGAACTCTTGGAGGAAAACTCACCGGACTTTCGCAGGCAGCAAATAAAAGAGCTGGTAAGGCAGTAAAGGAAAGATCAGCCCTAGGACGGTACAAACAGGCGTGGGATCTTAACCGGAAACAAAAACAAGCGCAAATATTTGCCGGACAGTACCAAGGCGGAAAACGCAACTTCCTCGCTAACGCTGCCTCAAGGGGGTTTAATAAATTCAACCAAGGCAAACACGGACCGTTTAAGGGTGCACGGCAAGCAGCTGGACAGCAGGCGGCTGAGCAGGTGAAAAAACTCAATATCGACAAAGTTGAGGCAGCAAAGGCGCAAATTGAGCAAGCAAATCTTGATTCAGCGGCACTCGCCAAGCTAGCGAGCGGCGAAAGTGTTGGCGGCATAAACGGCAAAGACAAATATGCACAGGCTGCTGCTGCGAGCGCAGCGCTTGATCGCGGCGACCATGAAGCAGCAGCAGCAGGCTGGGATAGTGTAGCAGAAGCAGATCAAAGCACGCGCAATGTCTTTGCGGACGCCATGAGCGCATCGGACAGCCGGCCAGCCTGGATGACGGCGGGCGAAATTGCCGAGATGCGTTCGGCGGAAGATTCAAAGACAAAGGGCGAAGGCCCAACGGTAACAAAAGCAGACGGTTCAAAAAGTGGTATTCATAAGTACGACGAAATGGCAACAGGGCAAATTAAACAAAATGTTTATTCGCCGCAACGGATGGCTGCAGCCTCACGGCAAGAGCTTGAGTATGCCCGAAAGGTAACAAGCAACGATCCGGAAGCTCAACAAAAACTCAAAGACACGGCAGAGAAAGTCGTTGGAGACGAAAAGCTTAGTAGGGGTCTCGGAAAGAATAGCGAAGCCATACAAGGTCTTGCAAATCTAACAGTTACGATGCCGTCATCGTCCACACCGCCACCGCCAGCAGCACCGCCAGCGGCGTCAGGAGGAGGATCTTCAGCCTCCACACCACCATCACGAGGCTTTACACCGCGAGGATCTGGAGGATCTGGACGAGGACGGTAGCGGATGGCGGAGTATAAGGTTGCGCAGGATGTATGCGCCAATTAAAATTCCTGGTGGGCAATAGAGGATTCGAACCTCTCACCTCTTCAACGTCAATGAAGCGCTCTAGCCAAATGAGCTAATCGCCCTGATGAATTTATGGTAGCAAATATATTATATTATTGCAACACGAAGCGCTCTATTGTACAATGATTTTAAGCGGCGAAAGAGCCTAACCATCTCTGGAGCTTCGTGGTAGCGGACGCGGAACACGTAAACTTTCCGGGTCAAGAGAAATAGCCAAGGTGGAACCTCCTGAACGATCGGGACCGAGGCACGCACGTCATACATCGTACTGCGTGCTTTTATTAATTCAAAAAAGGAGGCAATTGTGAGTGAAGAACAATTATATGCGATGCGACATAGTTTAGCGCATGTTATGGCTGCTAGTGTAAAGCGATTATGGCCGGAAGCCAAATTTGGCGTTGGACCGGTGGTCGAGGATGGTTTTTATTATGACATTGATCTTGGTAGCGTAAAAATAAGCGAGCAAGATTTCAATAAAATTGAAGCAATGATGCGACGTATTATTGCTGAAGACCAAGATTTTGTGCGCGAAAAACGTCCGATTGACGACGCGATCGTTTGGGCGAAGGAATCGCAACAGCCATACAAAGAAGAATTACTGAACGATCTTAAGCGTTCTGGCACAACAGTGGCGAAAGATTTAGACGCCGCTGAGATGGGTACGATCGCTGATGGCGACGCGGCTGTGAAGGAGGTGACTTTCTACACAAACGGCGATTTTACCGATTTGTGCCGCGGTCCACATGTGGCAAATACGCAGGAGATCGGTGCGTTTAAGCTGATGCGTGTAGCGGGGGCGTATTGGCGTGGTAACGAAAAGAATCCGCAAATGCAGCGATTGTATGGTATCGCATTTGCGACGCAGGCAGAGCTGGATGAATATTTGGAGCGTTTAGAGCTTGCGAAGCAGCGCGACCATCGTAAGCTCGGTAAAGAATTGGATTTGTACACGATGTCGCCGCTAGTTGGCATTGGGTTGCCAATGTTTACGCCGCGCGGCACGGTCTTGCGTGATATAGTAGCACAGTACTCGAATCAACTACGACAAAAATATGGTTTTCAGAAAGTTTGGACGCCGCATATCACAAAAAAAGATTTATATGAAAAATCTGGTCATTGGGCTAAATTTGGCGATGAGTTATTTTTGGTGAAAAGCCAGGAAACGAGCGATCAGATGGCGCTGAAGCCGATGAACTGTCCGCATCATACGCAGATTTTCGCATCAAAGCCGCGTAGCTACCGTGATATGCCGGTGCGCTTTTTAGAAACGACAACTGACTATCGTGATGAAAAGACTGGTGAACTTGGTGGCTTGAGTCGAGTACGTTCACTGACGCAAGATGACAGCCATGTTTTCTGTCGACCAGACCAGATTGAGCAGGAGATTAATAATCTTTTGGCGGCAGCGCGAGAGTTGTATGGGCAAATTAACATGAAATTACGTGTGCGGTTGAGCTACCGCGATGAATCGGATGGATATCTGGGCGAGCGTGCTTTATGGAATTCGGCACAAGCACAGCTCAAGGCTGCTGTTGTTGCAAATGGGTTAGACTATTTTGAGCAAGATGGCGAGGCTGCATTCTATGGTCCAAAGATAGACTTCATGGCGACGGATGCAATTGGTCGTGAGCATCAAGTTGCAACTGTTCAGCTTGATTTCGTTCAGCCGGAGCGGTTTGAACTAGAGTATGCAACAGATGATGGTAAATTTACAACACCTGTCATGATTCATTGTGCGCTTTTAGGTTCAATAGAGCGGTTCTTAAGTGTATTTATTGAGCATACTGGTGGTTGGTTTCCGTTTTGGGCAGCGCCAGAGCAAATACGTATTCTGACAATTAATGAAACAGTCACAGATTACGTAGACGAAATAACAACGATACTGCGCGAAATTGTACTGATGGCGCCAATAAAATATAATGAAGTAAGATTTACAGTAGACACGCGCAATGAATCACTGGGCAAGAAAATACGAGAGGCGACAGCTATGAAAGTTCCAGTTCAGCTTATTGTTGGGCCAAAGGACAAGAGCGCACGGCAAGTTAGTGTTCGTACACGGGACAGTGAGCAAAAAATTGCACTTGATGAGCTGAAGACATACATCAAGAAACTCTAAGAGGACATGCGATGATGATAGAAGGTCTGTATGTCCAGTGTCGGCGAATGTGATGGGTGATAATCAGCTGCCAATTGCAAGTTTGCGCGATCGCGTTTATGCGCTGATGTCTGAGTTACCGAACGATAAAGTTACGACTTATGGTGATTTAGCGGCGTTAGCTGGATATCCATATGCAGCGCGACGTGTTGGTGAAATTGCACATGGCGGTCCGACTAATTTGCCGTGGCATCGTTTAGTGAACGCAAAAGGTGGGCTAGCGATTGGCTTTCCGGAAGGGCGAGTGGCGCAGAAACAGTTACTTGCCCAGGATGGTATAGTCTGTGATGAGCGTTGGCATGTGATTGAATTTGAGGAGCGACGATGGCGACCAGAACTGTGAACGAGGCTCCACTCGTCGTAATCGTTGGTCCGACAGCAAGTGGTAAGACGGGTTTAGCAATTAAGGTTGCTCAGCGGTTTAGAGGTGAAATAATCTCCGCAGATTCTCGAGCGATATATCGCGGGCTTGACATTGGAACGGCAAAGCCGAGTATGAAAGAGCGCGACGGGGTCGCACATTGGGGTTTTGACTTAGTGAACCCTGGTGAGCGATTTACGGCTGCAGATTTTAAGCATTACGCCGATGCGAAAATAACTGACATACGATTACGAGGCAAAGTGCCGATTTTAGTTGGGGGGACAGGGTTGTATGTTGACAGTGTTGTTTATGACTATACATTCACGGCTGTATCAAATGATTTAGAGCTACGCGCAAAATTTGAGAAAAAATCTCTTGCAGAGCTACAAAATTATTGTAATAAGTACAATATTAAATTACCGGAGAATAATAAAAATAGGCGATATGTCATTAATGCAATCATTCGAAAGGGCGCTCTACCGCAGAAGAATACTGATAAATATAAAGACAAGATACTAGTCGGAATAATGACGGATAAAGCTACGCTTAAAGAAAGAATAAGAAATCGTGCAAAAACCATTGTAAATGATGCTACGATAAATGAAGCGATACAGGCAGCACGAACTTGGGGTTGGGACAATGAAGCTATGACTGGAAATATCTATCCGCTGGTTCGAAAGCATGTAGCGGGAGAACTGACACGCAGTGAACTAGAAGAAAAATTTTGTACGCTTGATTGGCGTTTAGCAAAACGACAACTGACATGGCTGCGTCGTAATTCTGAAATAGCATGGTGCGATCTTGAGCATGCGTACAGTTATATTGCTCAACGGTTGGCTGATAGATAGTGGCCGTGGTACTATAGAGTAAGAGATTTGATCATGATTGATGCATTATTTGGTTCAAAAACTCGTGTAAAGTTACTCTATTTATTCCTTAACAACCCAGGGCAAGCGTTTTATGTGCGTGAAATTACGCGGTTGATTGGCGAACAAATCAACTCTGTGCGAAGAGAGCTTGCAAATATGCTTGAGGTGGGTATTGTCGCGAGTAATAATATGGACAACAAGCTGTACTATGAAGTAAATCAGCGGTATGAGTATTACGTGCCGATGCGTGCTATATTTGCAGGGCAGACGTCAAAATCGGCTGCAAATGAAGCGCAAGCGGAAGTGTACGAAGATATTATTCGCCGTACAGCCGGTGTCCGTGTTGCTATTGTAGCGGGGATCCTGGTAAGCGGGTCTGTGAGTAAAGTTGATTTACTGATGGCAGGCGCTATCTCGCGCGCTAAGATTAAATCAATTGTCTCAACGATTGAGCAGGCAGTGGGGCGTGAGATTACTTATAGCGTGCTCTCGTATGACGAGCTATACTATAGATTGAGCGTTCACGATAAATTTATTAGTGATATGCTGAATAATAAGCACCGTGTCATTGTCGACACTGGCAATATTATAAAAACAGAGCGGCAGTAAAGGAGGCGAGATGTTTGATATTGAATATAAGGGTGGAAATGCGGTCGTTATTGCAAGTAAAAAAACGTCGCTAGTCGTAGATCCGAAAGTGTCATTGCTTGGGTTAAAAGATTTAAAGGTAAAGGATTTAGTTGAATTTGTCACTGAATCTCGTTTTGCAACTGGTAAGAGTGATGCACAAGTTATTATAAATAGCCCTGGCGAGTACGAGGTTGGCGACTTTACGATCATTGGTATTGCTGCGACGCGTCATATTGATACCCCTGGCGACGAAAAACATTCAACGATTTACCGTGTTGAGTGTGGCGAAGTATCGCTGGGAATTATTGGGAATATCGCACCCGGGCTAAGCGATGAGCAGCTTGAAGCGCTTGGTGTGATTGATATTTTAATCGTGCCTGTTGGTGGCGGCGGATATACACTTGATGCAACAAGTGCTGTTTCAATTGTTCGAGCGATTGATCCGAAGATTGTTATACCAGTTCATTATCGTGATGCCGCCCTTCAGTATGAAGTTCCGCAAGATGAAGTTGAAACGTTTATTAAAGAGCTAGGCGCTCCGGTTGATAATGTAACCAAATTCAAAGTTAAAAATGATAGCTCATTGCCGTCGGTTTTAACGACGGTGGTAGTTGCGCGCAGCTAATATGTCTTGAGTTCTGCATGCTTTTAATACAAAACACCCCTATAGTAAGAGGGGTGTTTTGTATTTCCGTAAAATATAGAAAAGAGGCTATTTTACTGGTTGCGCAATAATACCTTTCTTCTTGAGCGTACGGATTGCATGTGTAGAAAGCGTCATCGTTACTTTCTGCCCGTTAACAACAAACGTCTTTTTTTGAAGATTCGGTTTAAAAACGCGTTTAGTGCGACGCAAAGAAAAACTTACGTTATGACCGAATTGTTTACCTTTGCCGGTTAATTCGCAGCGTGATGCCATATTTTTCCACTTCTTATAATTAGTTGATATCAATCTTTTTTAGTATACGCTAGTTTTGGTCTTGCGTCAAGGACTGTTACAATAAGGGGCATGGATTTTGGTAACGTTATTGCTGTTTTGGTAATTATTTTTGTATCGATGACACTCCATGAGTTGATGCATGGAATTGTTGCCCATAGACTTGGCGACGATACGGCGCGCCTCATGGGGCGCTTAACGCTAAATCCGTTTAGGCATATTGATCCTATTATGACAATTGCGCTTCCGGTGATGATTATTTTTACAAATGCATTAACAGGAGCGGCTATGCCAGTTTTTGGCGGTGCGAAACCTGTGCCATTTAATCCTGAGAATCTAAAATATGGCGAATGGGGAATTGCAATGGTGGCGGCGAGCGGGCCGTTGGTGAATTTATTGCTCGCGTTTATATCGTATGCAATAGCGGCTTATGTAGGCGATGGAAATGCGGTAGGAAAACTATTGGCTACTTCAGTAGCTGTTAATTTAGGTTTTTTTGCTTTCAATATTATTCCGATTCCGCCGCTTGATGGCTCGCGAGTCTTTTACGTAATAGCTCCCGACTTTATTCGTCGATTTTTCGAAGTAGCGGAGCAATATGGTATAGTGCTTGTCTATATTGCAGTACTTGTTTTATCACCGGTTTTGACGGTTTATATGCAAGCCGTTATTTACGGGTGTGCCAGCCTGTTCTCTTTGGTTATATAGAAATCACATGATATACTAAGGTCAGCCTCTCTTGGGCGTATATGATTTTCCTAACATCATACGATAGGGACTCTAATACCGTTATTCCCGTGGGAATAACGTGCGGAGACCCACCTTTGCAACAGCAGGGGAATATCAATCGTTTAAGAGGGGCTTTAATGATATAATAAGTAATGGCAGATTATCGGATAATCGCTCGCTTGGTTATAGCGAGAGGAAAGTCCGGGCAGTATAGAGCATGGCAGTCGCTAACGGCGACCGGAGGTGACTCTAGGGAAAGTGCCACAGAAACGAAACCGCTATCTCAAACCTAGCTAGGCGACCGATAGTAAGGGTGAAAGGAGCGAGGTAAGAGCTCGCAGCGACGCACGGTGACGTGCGGAGGAGGTAAACCCTGTCAACTGCAAGGAGGCATGTCTATAGAATTGCTCGTTCGGGCGTGCCGCTATCCGCTTGAATTATTCAGCAATGAATAATCTAGATAGATGATTATCCTCGACAGAACCCGGCTTACAGATGACCTGCCAACTAAAAAGACCGTATTTGCTACGGCCTTTTTAACTTTGTCCGATCAAGCTATTTTGTAACTTGCTTGACAATAGCAGCAAATGCCTTTGGTTCGTTTACTGCTAATTCCGCAAGTATTTTGCGATCAATTCCTACATTGGCAGCGCGTAAATCGGCAATGAGCTTACCGTACGTCGTACCGTTCTCGCGAGCAGCGGCGTTGATGCGGGTGATCCAGAGACCGCGAAGATCGCGCCGTTTATTGCGGCGATCTCGGTATGCATATTGTAGCGATCTGATAACGGCTTGTTTCGCAAGCCGAAAACTGCGTGTACGGTTGTGCTGCATGCCTTTTGCAGCTTTGATGATTTTTTTATGCTTTGCTGAAGCAGTAACTCCTCGTTTAACTCGCATAATCCTATACTCCCAGTGCTCGTTTTACGTTTTTCGCCATGCCGCCTTTAACAATAGCGGTAGTTTTGATATTACGCTTGCGCGATTTGCTCTTCTTAGAGAGCATATGATTTCCGAACGCACGGCGACGGATGAGTTTGCCGGTACTGGTTAGCTTAATGCGCTTAGCAGTGCCCTTGTGGGTCTTTATCTTTGGCATTATTTACTCCTTATTACGATGCTGAGGTTACGCCCAGCCATCACTGGTTTCTGTTCAAGTATTGCCTCATCTTGCAGCTGTTCAAAAACTTTGTTTATGAGTTCGTATCCCAGCTCTTTGTGCGCCATCTCGCGTCCGCGGAAGAACATCAAAATTTTTACTTTGTGTCCTTCTTTGAGAAATGAGCGGATTTTCCGTAACTTTATTTCTAGATCATTGCTACCGATCTTTAAGCCGAAACGCATTTGTTTTAGTTCGCTAGCTTTACCGTTGCGTCGAGCTTTTTGTTGCTCTTTCATCTTCTGGTATTGATACTTTCCCCAGTCAATGATTTTTGCAACAGGCGGATCGGCTTTTGGTGAAATCTCCACTAAGTCAACCCCTGCCTGCCGCGCAGCATTAAGTGCGTCTGTGCGGCTCATGACACCAAGTTGCGTCCCAGTTGTGTCTATGACACGAAGCTCTTTTGCTCGAATGGTATCATTGATACGAATTTTCGTATTGATTGCAATCTCCTTTAAAATTACGTTAATGAGGTAACACTCGCACCCTATATTATCAGAGGTGGGGTAAAAATTCAAGCGCTACATTTGTCTATATTGCAGTGCTTCCGCAATGTGGCTCGCGGTGATGTTGTCTGAGCTGTCAAGGTCGGCAATTGTGCGCGCAACACGGATGACTTTGAAATAGCCGCGCGGACTCAGCTTGAGCGCATCAGACGCTTTTCTGAGTAAAATAGTTGATTCGTTGTTAAGTTTTGCAAATCGTGAAATTTCTCTATTTGTTAGATTATTGTTGTATTTGCCACTACGGTTATATCTGTTATTTTGAATATTTATCGCATTTTGAATCATTTTTTTCGCCAAAGATTGTTGATTTTTTGACGACGAATTTGAGGATAATAGTGAATCGTTTGATATGCGCGATACGTGGACGGTGAGATCAATACGATCAAGCAGGGGTCCAGAAAGGCGTTTTTGATAATGTTCAATTTGAGTTACCGAACAGGTGCATTCTCGTGCGGTATCGCCATAGTACCCGCATGGACATGGGTTCATTGTCGCGACAAGCATAAAATTAGCGGGGTAGGTAGCTCGTCCTCCAGATCGAGTGACAGTGACAATATGATCTTCAAGCGGCTGGCGAAGCGATTCAAGCGTCGATCGGGTGAACTCTGGTATTTCATCAAGATATAGAACGCCGAGGTGAGCAAGGCTTATTTCGCCGGGCTTAGGGCGTGGTCCACCGCCCATAAGCGAAGTGCGGCTTGCGGTATGATGCGGCGATCGAAATGGTCGCGTCGTGATGATATTGTCAGTCGCTGATCCTTCAAGGCTATATAGCTTTGTCACCTCAAGCTGTTCGTTGATTGACAATGGCGGTAAAAGACTTGGTAGTGTTTTTGCGAGCATTGATTTACCAGCGCCGGGTGTGCCAGAAAGCAGCAGGTTGTGGTGGCCTGCGGCTGCGATAACGAGTGCTCTTTTTGCTTGCTCTTGACCGAGAATGTCGTCAAGCGTCGTGCTGTCGTTTGATGTGCTGTTGTGATGAACGGGTGATGCTGTGCGCTGTATGGGCGTGATAAGCGATTCTTTTTTCAGGTGTAGATATAACTGTTTTAATGAATCAACAGGTATAATTGTAATGTCGGCAACAAGCGCTGCCTGTTCGGCATTTTTTGTCGGAAGATATATTGTTTTTACATGAGCGTTTCGTGCAATTTCGATAATGCTAATTGCGCCAGAAGTGGGACGAATAGATCCATCAAGTGCAAGTTCGCCGGCAAAAAGGCTATTAGCTATATCCGTTTGCGCCAGCTGCCCGCTTGATAGCAGAATTGCTAGGGCAATCGGAAGGTCATAGTGCGTGCCATCTTTGGGAAGCTCGGCGGGCGCGAGATTAACAGTGATGCGCTTAGCTGGATATTCAAGTAAGGAATTTGATATGGCGCTTTTGACTCGCTCTTTTGCTTCGTCGATCGCTTTGTTGCCGAGCCCGACAATTTGTATGCCCGGCAAGCCTTTTGTCGCGTCGCTCTCAACCTCCACAACACTACCATCAAAGCCAATAGGCGCAGCAGTTAATACTTTCGCAAACATACCCATTTACATAAAGTTAACCATATTGCTTTTGGTATGTAAATAGTGGTATAATAGGACAAACGCGGGGCTGATATAGCGTTCGACATTTGGACTTTAACAGGCTGTTTTGCGTACCGATTTCTGACGTAATCAGAATTAGTAATTGCAACATTTGCAAAGAAAGCAAAAGCATTTGTCGCATCATTGATGCCGAAGCAAACTGCTTTTGCGCTTGCTGCGTAATATACTGCAGCCATGCTTAGTTCCGATGCTTGCTAGAAACTAAGTGTGTCATATTCTGCAAGATCGATTCATACGCATCCGCTTGAGTGCGGTGAATTTAAATTTTTCAGCTCGTAGTAGTTGTATGTTTGTTTGGCTTCCGGGCAGCTACTGTGGTTATTGTAAAAACCAAACTATGTGCGTAGACGAACAGCGTGTTACCAAATGGACCCGGGGGCGGTACCCGGCAGCTCCACCATGTAAGATTAGCGACCAATTGGGTCGTATTTTTTATTGCGTGGAATTAAAAACAACCACCTGCGAGTAGTGGTTGTTTTATCGTGGAGTTTTCGGAAATATGTTTATTTTTGGTTCTTGCACAATTTTTTTGCTCAAGAACTACCCCTATAATATGACGGAAAAGTGCTTGTGTCAATAACTTTTTGGAATTTAATCAAGTAAAAAATACCACAAATTATAGCAGCTGTTCTTGGTGTGATTTTGAAACTTTATTTCTAGGGCGGGGCGAGGACGGCGACAGTGATAATTAACTGATACCTATCTTCATAATGAGAAAAATGTTAGCATCTCGGTTGTGCTATAGGTTTGAGGATTGGATTGATTGTGTACCAAAAATGATAGTTTCTTGATTTCATATTCAAAAAGCGACACCTATTTTTGTACGATGAAAATCTATAGGATCCTCTCGGTATTCTGTCGTTTGAGACAATAATCTAATATAGAGGAGTTCACTGACTCATGCTTATACTACTCGGAAATGCTTAGTAAAATTAATCTGGAAAAGTTTAAGTAGAGTAGCAGTCTATGTTTAAACTTTTATCGTAACCACGCCTGCTATATCAGAAAAGCTTGTCTTCAAAGTATGGTAATATCGCAAACTCAATAACATCAAAGCTAAAAGGCTACTACTATATATTCAACAAGACTGTAAGTCCAGAACAAACCAGGAGGGCAGAGGGGATCAACTAGGAGGTATTAGGGGAGAACGTTGGATAAGTAAATATCCCAGAAACAGCCAGATCAGCACCTAGCGTATGGCTATTGGGAGGGACGCTGTGCGAGAAAAGCTATAGCGGTTACCTGGTCATGTTTGCTGAGAGAGGGGTGGTCGGATTGGGGTTTTGTATAAAAAGTCATCAAAGAGAGAAGAGAGAATGATAAACGCGTCCTTGCTCGTCTATCAAAGTATTTGAAGCCGAAGCATCATGTTAGAGATAATGGCTTTGAAGTGAACGACTATAAATAAGGCTATAAAATCTTAAAAAAAGATATCGGCGAAAATACCTACTTCGCTTCGTCCGGACGCTCCTGGGGCAAGTTGCAACGAAAACTTCAATTGACTCAATGAGGACTATTGCATCATTTTTTCGAAACGGATACGTTTTAGTAGTTGCCGAGCAGTAGGTTGACTCTACGAACGATCTGCTTAATATTAGACATAAAAACGACATCTGCGGATGCAGCAAAACAGACTGTGTTTTTGCCGCATAAATATGAGTGTTTTCGCTTCAATGTACAGCGTACGTGGCGCTAATGTTTTTTTTGATTTGTATATAGTAGCGATATTGTTGTGTACGAAAATAAATCAACATAGAATGCAATCCGTCTTGTGCGCTTTGCTGAAGAATAGGTCGCGTCGCGTGTGCACTAGTTTTTGATAGACGTTTATTATTAAGGCATGTCTTAATGTAGCTAGGATCTATGGCATGCAAGCTCATCGGGTCGCGCAAGGGCTAAGGACCGGCACAGATGGATGTGAACTCGAACTAAATTCCATATTTATTGGACATAATATGGCAAAGTTGTGTGAGTTGATCGTTCTTTGTTTGATCGATTATTTTCTTAAAAATATATAGGAGCGTCACCAACCTTGACGCCTTACGACTCTGCTTTTTGTTCTACTAAAATAAGCATGATACCTGCTAGTAGAAGTAAAATGTTTCGTTGTAAAATAAACAAATATCTCTCTAAGTAGTGTAAAATGGTTGAATAAACGACAGAAATTTTCTTATTGTTGTTAATTTAGCTATATGTAGGTTAATCTAATACAAATAACACAAAACAGGGGTAATATTGATGAATATAATACAACATAGTAAATATATCTACGAATTTAATACCGAATATATTGACGTATGGCGTTGTTTGTGCTAATATTGAAACATAGCTTTGACAAAAACAAAAAAGCGACAAACATTAACAATTTAAAAATACAACACCTTGTGAAAGTTACGTTGTGCGACGGAAACTAGGTGGCAGCACAGATGCTATTTTATGAACGTTCTGTGAAGAAATTTTTCATAAAATAAAGTTCGTATTTTATACGATACGTGATACCACCTAAGCTCCGCCGGGATATGCATCCTTGGCGTTGTAGCGCGCGAAAGCTTGAGCGCTGCGCACCTGATAAATCCTTGACGAAGCGATCGTCGGCGAGAATCAGGTGCGTAGATAATAGACTCGCAATCGCAAGACTAGATGCTCGCGTCACGCGAGCGGTCAATTAGGCTATAAGCAGCTAGCGGCGACCCTAATAGTTGTTTAGAAAGGTGTTTCGTTTTTTTCGCGAAACTGCTTATATGCCTTTAAGGGCGGTGGTATCATAATATTATGTTGAAACGCATAGTAGCTTTTATGACGGTTTGTTCAATCGTCGGGGTTCTCGCCATCATGCAGTCGTCTACTCCTTCGCATTCAAGCCCATTGATTATATTGTTGGTATTTCTACTTTTATACGTGTCGGTATGTGGAGCGTTGACATTTTTGCTATATGGCGTACGGCTTGCTGTCGTGCGTATCAGTAAGGGCAAATTGAATGATCACACTAGCACTCTTTTCTCTCGGTCAATCGCATACGGGAGTGTTTTGGCGTTCTCGCCGATTATTCTTGTGGCCGTGCAATCTATCGGCGGGCTGAAGTTGTATGAAATTATACTCGTTGTTGTGTTTGAGACGGTGGCAATATTCTATGTTTATAAACAGCAGTAAACCTTTGTAAGCGCTAGTAATATTGGTTGCTCTTATGGTATAATTTAACAGATATGGAACCTAGGCAGCAGGAACAATTAGCGCCAACTGGCGAAATTCAGCCGACAGCGTCTCAATATGAGGCGGGTGCGGCGCAAAATTCTCCTGAAGTGGCGCAGAGCGGTGTTGAAAATCGCCGTGAGATTGGGTCTGTTCGGGCGGAAGCAGTTCAAGCTGCGATGGCAGCAGCTCCTGCGCTTCCTACTCCGGTATTGTCTGCGCAGTCGGATAATAATGCGGGCGCTGTGGACGATACGACGGTTATGCTAGCGAACGATGACGATCTGATTGAGAAGGAATGGGTTGATAAAGCGAAGAAGATTCTAGCTGAGACGAAAGATGATCCATATCGGCGCGAGTACGAAATAAGTAAGCTGCAAATAGAGTATATCAGGCAGCGCTATGGGCGAGTGATAGGGCAGGCGGAAGATTAGTATGGGGGCAGAGTGGGCGCACTAATAGTACTTTTTGTTACAGCGGCATTGATTGCGGCTGGTGCAACAGTTATATTTTTCGTGTATCGCGGCACATTGCGTGAAGCAAAGAATTACGAGCGCGGATTGAAGATGGTGCCGATTTTAATTCATCTGCCACCGGCGAGCGACGACATTGCAGGTGAAAATCGCGACAAGCGCGACTTGACCGAAGAGGTGTTGTCGCAGGCGCAAGTGATGTATAACATTATTGCGAGTACTGCTACGAAAGGATTTAAGAGCCGAATCTATGGTCAGCGTCATTTATCGTTTGAAATCGTGGCGCGCGACGGACTTGTGTATTATTACGCTGTCGTACCAACGGTCCTTACGAGCGTTGTGCGCCAGGCGGTGGCAGCGGCATATCCATCAGCGCGACTTGAAGAGGTAACGGAGCACTCGGTGTTTAGTAAAGTGGGAAAGATGAGCGGGACGATTGGCGGTGAATTTACGCTTAAGAAGCATTACTCATATCCGATTGCAACTTATATGGAGTCGAAGCGTGATGCGTCGCGTGCTTTGCTGAATGCGATTTCGGCAGCAGGACGTGAAGATGGCATTGGGCTGCAATTTTTGATTCGCCCAGCGCGCGACAACTGGTCGAAGGTCGCTGTGTCAATGGCTGAGAAAATTATTAAAGATAAACAGAATGGCAAGAAGTCTCCGCTTGGTTCGTTTTTCTCGCCAAACGAATTGATGGAGGCGCTATGGAAACCACCGACTGGATCGACTGACGGCAATAAAGGTCCCGGCGAAGAGAATAAGCAATTAAATGCAGTTGAGCAGGCAACGGTTGAGGCTATTCAAGAAAAAACGCGGTACCCTGGCTATGAGGTTTTGGTTCGCGTGGTCGTGTCGTCGAATACAGCGGCACGTTCGCAGGGTGTTTTGAAAAATATTGTTGCAGCGTTTGCATTGTTTGACTCGCCAACGTTTAATGGCTTTAAATTTAACCTATCAAAGAATATTGAAGAGCTAACCTCATCGTTTATCTTTAGGTTCTTTCCGCAACAGGTTAACCAGAATATATTGAACAGTGTAGAGCTGGCAACGCTTTTTCATCTGCCGGATCAAAACAGTATACCTACATCGCAAGTGAAGCGGCAGATGAGCAAGCAGGTTGATGGTCCGACGCAAGTCATGGAGACGGGGCTATTGCTTGGCTATAACGAGTTTCGCGGCGTGAAAAAGCCGATTCGTTTGAGTGATAAAGACCGTCGCCGTCATATACATGTGATTGGTCAGACTGGTGTTGGAAAGTCTGTATTGCAAGAGAATTTGGCATATCAAGATATGCTAGATGGCCGTGGCTTTGCGTTCGTTGATCCGCACGGTGACTCAGCAGAGGCACTCTTAAGCAAAGTGCCGAAGGAACGCGTTGAGGATGTTGTTTATTTTAACCCAAGTGACATGGATAATCCGATCGGATTGAATATGTTTGAGTTTGACCACCCCGACCAAAAAGACTTTTTGGTGCAGGAGGCGATTGGGATGCTATATGGACTGTATGACCCTGGACATACGGGAATCGTTGGTCCACGTCTTGAACATATATTCCGAAACTGCGCGTTGCTACTGATGAGCGATCCGGGCGGTGGTACGTTTATTGATATTCCAAAATTGCTTATCGATGATGCATTTATGAAGAGTAAGCTGAAGTATGTTACCGACCAACAAGTGCTTGACTTCTGGACGAAAGAGTTCCCGGCGTCGCAGCGGTCAAGCGAAGCGGGTGAAGTTATTAGCTGGGTCGTATCAAAATTTGGGCCATTTATCTCTAATGATGCGATGCGAAATATTATCGGGCAAAAGAAGAGCGGATTTAATTTTGCGGATATTATGAATAATCGTAAAATTTTGCTCGCAAACTTGTCAAAAGGAAAAATGGGAGATTTGAACTCGAAACTCCTTGGTATTATTTTTGTGATGAAATTTCAGGCGGCGGCGATGGCCCGCGCAAATATACCAGAGGAAGAGCGCAAAGATTTTACGTTGTATGTCGACGAGTTCCAGAACTTCGCGACCGATAGTTTTGAAACGATCCTTAGCGAAGCGCGTAAGTATCGGTTGAGCTTGGTACTTGGCAATCAGTTTATGACGCAGTTGCAGGAAAGCTTGCGTGAGGCAATTTTGGGTAACGTTGGTACGACGATCACTGGGCGTATTGGTATTACCGACGCGGAGATTATGGTAAAGCGCTATACTCCGGTGTTTGATGCGGAAGATTTGACGAAGTTGCCGAATTTTGAGTCGGTTTGCGTGGCGCAGATAGAAGGTGTGCCTTCGGCGCCGTTTAGTATGAGCTGGGTTCCGCCCATGGGGCAGAGCAATCAGCAGCTTGGTGATGCGCTGAAGCGGTTGTCTGCAGTGAAATACGGACATCCGCGTGCGCAGGTGGAACGAGAAATCTTCGAGCGGCTCAAAACAGCAGATGCTGCGCAGTCCGGACCGAAGACGGGAAGAGCAGGTATGGTTTCATCCGCTGGGGCGAAGCCTGGTGGTGTTGGCGCGCCAAAGTCTGGCGGCTCGTCATTTTTAGACGAGTGGCTTGCCAAGCGTAAGCAGATGACAGGAGGGAGCGGGCGCTCACCGGTAGCGAGCGCTGCGAGTGCTGCGGGCAAAATGATGTCGCCACAGCCGGTCGCTTCGCCAGTGAGTCCGTCTCCAGCGGCCGCTTCTGGGGCAATGAGTAATCCATTCCAATCAGGTACAACTTCGGGAGTGAGCGGCTCTCCGTCTACTAACCAGTCGGCGACTCAATATGGCAATAGTAATATACCTCCGCAGCAAATGCCGCGTCCCGGGTTGGTAAATCAGCCGCCAGCCTCTCTATCGCAACCGGCGAGTAGTCTAATGCCTACGTCAGATACCGCTAGCTTACGAGACAATTTCAATACTGTCACGCCGCCCCCTGTGTCGCAAGCTGGGATGACAGTATCGTCGCCACAACAACCATTGCAGCGGTCGTCTGATGGGCGTATAGACGCAATATCATCCCGCCAGGACGATGAAGTGACGATAAAATTGCGGTAGTTTACCGATGTAAAGGCAGTAAACCTGTAAGAGTTTTTAAGGATAGAAGACGAAAAAGCGCAACTATAGAATCAGTCTACCTTGCGAAAGATAATTTCCTAGGATTTTTAGTCTGGCACCCTACCTATCTTTACCAATAATGAGTAGCCGGAAATAGTCGTAGACGAGCCCGACGACCCACCCAAGACCAAAAGCAGCAATCGTTTCAGTGCCTGATAATTGGTAACCGTATGCGCGCGCTACGAGATAGGTGATGAGCACGAGAACGAACGAGCAAACGGCTCCTGACAAAATAGCGTTTGGTCGCGCAACAGAATTACCGACAACTTCGCTAGTCTTTTCGACGGCTTTGTTATGAATAATTTTGCTGAAGGTGCGACTTGGCGCTGACATGTGAGATTGCACTTCGTCCATCGTTTTTGCGAACGCTTTTTCCCGTTCCTGTTTAGAGATTGGTCCTTTACGTCGTTCGGCTGGTGATGGTTCGCTCTGCTCTGTCTCTTTGCGATTCTCTTTTTCGGCTTTTGCAACAGCCTCAAGCGTCTCGCGGCGCGCGTTTTCAAGCCTTTCTGCTTTACTTTCACGAGTCGATTCTCGTTCACGGTTCTCGCTCGTAGCTTCGTGCTGCTCGGCGGCGAGCTCGCGTAACCCGTTTAATGACTCTCTTTTTTCGGTTGATCCTGGTAACTTTTCGTTGTTCATATACCACCCCCTTGTTCTGAATATGTGTTAAATTGTGCCAGTATTAAAGTCGCGGCGTATTAAGCGTACTTCTTTTTTCAGCTGACGCGAGCGTGCGTAGAAGAATGTAACGACGGCGAATATAATTGCTGCGAATGCGATGTTCTCGTTGGGACCAGTATGCGGCAGCTGGGCGACAACTGACTCAACTTTCTTTTGGACAGGGCAATCGACGTTGATATTGACAGTGTTTCCGAACGTGTTTGTCATGACGCAGTCGTAGGAATTTGGGTTGCCTGTGCCAGCGCCTTTTGCAGCGATCGTGCTCGCGAGTTTTACGCTAAATATGCGCGTTTGTGTTTCGCCTGGTTTCAATGTTACTTTTGGCCATGTCAGCAGTGTTTTTGTCGCGATTCCGTCCGATGAATTGTCGTCTGTAAGCGTGCCGCCACCGGTGTTTTCTAAGCTTGCATATTGCAAAACGTCGGCTAGATCCTCCTTGATCGTATATTCTGTCGCTTTTAGCCCTTTGTTGGTGACGTTAATTTTGTATACAATCTGATCAGTGGCCTTTGCTGCAATCGTTGTGGCATCGGTGTTGTTCTGTGACGTATTTTGTGCGGTCTTGGTTTGAATAATTTCAGCATTACATTTTGCATCGTTGATCCAAATCGTTGAGTCACCGGGACATGGCTGGCAGTTTGGGTCTGTTTTGAGTAGGGCTGGGTTCTGCGGGCACTTTGCTGGCGGGGCGATTGTAAAGCCTTTGGTACACCCAGCACTCGTTCTATCGCCAAGTGATGTCTTGATTGTTAATTTGACCGAGTAACTGCCGGGGGTTTTCTCCGTATAAGTTGCGACACTTGAACTACTCTCTATCGTCTTAACCAGTGTGTTATCGCGATATACCTGGAATATATACTTTGAAATCGTTGCGCCATCCGTAACAATCCCGCTGCCAGTGAATTGATAGGTATCTCCGTTCTTTTTGATGTCAAGTGCTGAGCACGTTGAGGTTGGGTTTTTAGGTGGCGTTGAACAGTTAGGATAGGTTCCCACTTGACCTGGAGGGCACGCTGGTCGCGGCGGGATAGTAAACGTGATTAAGTTGCCGCACGAGCGCATAATGCCGAACCATAAGCCAGTTGACGAGGACCGCCCGACGTAGGCAGAATAAGAACCGCTATTTCCCCAAAGTCGTTGTGGTCGGTAATAAAATGTACGCGTGCCACCGCTCGTTTTCACGGTATAACTTCCTTCGCCGCTTGAAGCACCAAAAACAGGCTTCATGCCCCAGGAATACAACCCTTCGCTGCTGCGGTGATATTCTAAATTACCAGTTGCCCGTTGGATGTCGGCGCGAGAAATGCCAATAGCGGTATACAGATCGCGAATGTTGTTGACGTTCTGGTCGTAGCTGGACATGACGGCGCTTGGCGTGTGAGTGCCGCCGTATACCATGTCAGTCGCATCGGCTGCGCTTGCTGGTTCTGGCGCTTGAAGCATTGTAAATGACTGGACAATAAGCGCAAGGGCGGTGAATATAAGCCCAAGGCGGCGTGTTGTCTCTTCTTTTCTCAGACGCTTAGCATAAAACCCTAGTTGTCCGACGAGTGCAGGGCTAAATGAAAGGTTTGATACGAGCTTTCTAAACATAGTGCAACCTTTTTGTGTTAAAATTTCCGAGATAAATCTCTTTTGACTATTAGTTTAGCATATGCGTTTATAGATAGCAATAACTTGAATGAACAATTTTTTTTATGGTATAATCGGTGTAGAAATGAATAATCTGAGTTGACAGTAAGCGAGGGAGATTCCATATGGCTAAACAAAAAGACGACGGTTCTTATGATGGTTCGCAAATTCAGGTCCTTGAAGGTCTTGACCCGGTTCGCAAGCGCCCAGGCATGTACATTGGAAGCACGGGTTACGACGGTGTTCATCATTTGATTAAAGAAATTGCCGACAACTCTATAGACGAAGCAATTGCTGGTCACGGCACACGTGTTGACGTGCGAATCCTTGAAGATGGTGGTATTACGATTACCGATGACGGGCGCGGTATCCCGGTAGATAAGCATCCGAAAACTGGTTTGAGTACGCTTGAGACAGTATTGACTGTGCTACATGCTGGCGGTAAGTTTGGCGGCGGCGGTTATAAGGTTTCGTCTGGATTGCATGGTGTTGGCTCAAGCGTGGTGAATGCTTTGTCGAGCCGAATGATCGCTGAAGTCGCAAAAAACGGTTCAATATATCGAATTGAATTTGAGCGGGGCAAAACAGTCGTGCCGTTTAAGAAAAGCCGTTTGACAGACGAGAATTGGACGCGCGGCACGCGGATTACGTTTTATCCCGATCCTGAAATATTCAAAGAAACGACGAAATTTGACTATAGATGGGTCGTGAGTTATCTTCGCCATCAGGCCTATCTGACAAAAGGCGTGTATGTAACGGTTTATGATGAGCGCACCAAAGAGCGCCAAGCGTTTTATTTTGAGGGGGGCATTCGCAGTTATGTGAAGAACCTCAACGTCGGCAAGGATGTTCTTGGTAACGAAATTTTCTACGTTGAAAAGCAGGTTGACGATTCAATGGTTGAAGTAGCAATTCAGTATAATGATTCCTACGTTGAGACAGTGAAACCGTTCGCAAATAACGTGTTAACTCCAGATGGCGGTACGCATTTAGCTGGTTTTCGGTCGGCGCTCACGCGCGTTATAAACGATTATGCGCGTAAAAACAATCTGCTAAAAGAAAAGGAAGATAATTTATCTGGCGATGATATTCGCGAAGGTTTGACGGCGGTGATTTTAGTGAAGCTGCCCGATCCGCAGTTCGAAGGCCAGACGAAAAATAAGCTTGGTAATCCAGAGGTGCGGCGGTATGTCGAACAGGTGATGAATGAATACTTTGCGTATTTTCTGGAAGAGAATCCAGCGGTTGCGAAGAAAATTGTCAATAAAGCGTTGCTTGCAGCCCGAGCGCGCAAAGCAGCCCGAGCCGCACGCGATAACGTGATTCGCAAAGGTGCGCTTGATGGCGCTAGTCTACCTGGTAAGTTAGCAGACTGTTCAAGTAAGAATCCAGCTGAGTGCGAGCTCTATATCGTTGAGGGTGATTCGGCTGGCGGCTCGGCGAAGACGGGGCGCGATAGTCGTACGCAGGCGATTTTGCCGCTGCGAGGCAAGGTTCTGAACACTGAACGGGCTCGTCTTGATAAAATGTATGCAAATCGCGAGATACTAAGCTTGATAAAGGGCATGGGTGTCGGTATTGGCGATGCGTTTGACATGCGCGGCTTGCGTTATCATCGTGTTGTGATTATGACCGACGCTGACGTTGACGGTAGCCATATCGCGACGCTGCTTATGACATTCTTCTTCCGGTATATGCGTCCGGTCGTTGAAGGTGGTTATATCTATCTCGCAAAGCCGCCATTATTTAAGTTGAAGCTATCGCAGCATAAACAGGAGTATTTGTATAATGAGGAAGCGCTTGATGCGAAGTATCAGGAATTGATTGCTGCTCGCAAAGAAAAAGGCGTCGCGATTGATCCGAGCGAGCCGCTCGTTCGACAAGCAGGGTTGAGCGAGTCGTCGTTACAACGCTACAAAGGTCTTGGTGAGATGGATGCTGATCAGTTATGGGAAACAACAATGAACCCGGAAAATCGTGTTTTGGTGCAGGTTCGGCTTGAAGATGCAGAGCGTGCTGATGCGATTTTTACTAAACTGATGGGTAATGAGGTCGAGGTGCGCAAAAACTTTATTCAAGCAAATGCAAAGAAAATGAGTCTTGAGGAATTGGATGTCTAATATGAACGAAGATAGTGCAATGCAGCAACAAGAACATAAACCGGTAGAGGGCGAGGTGCTGACGCAGACTGACCATAGCCATTCAAAGACTGTTGAAATTCGTACCGTTGAAGATGTCATGGAAGACAATTTCCTGCGGTATTCAATGTCGGTCATCGTTGATCGTGCGCTGCCTGACGTGCGCGACGGCATGAAGCCGGTGCATCGTCGTATCGTGTATGTGATGGATAAAATGGGCATTGGTCCGGCCTCAAAGACAGTTAAGAGCGCTCAGATCGTCGGTGAAGTGATGGGTAAATATCATCCGCATGGCGACTCGTCGATCTATGATGCAATGGTGCGTATGGCGCAGGATTGGGTTGGGCGCTATCCGCTTGTGCAAGGCCAGGGTAACTTTGGCTCTATGGATGGGGATCCGCCGGCTGCAATGCGTTACACTGAAGCAAAAATGACGCGTGTGTCCGAGGCGCTTTTGGCGGATATTGACAAAGAAACGGTTGATTTTCGCGATACATACGACGCGACGCATCAAGAGCCTGTTGTATTGCCAGCGAAGTTGCCAAATCTGCTGCTTAACGGGCAAGTTGGCATTGCTGTTGGTATGGCAACAAACATTCCGACACACAACCTCGGCGAGATCGTTGACGCAACGGTAGCGTTAATTGATAATCCAGAGGCAACGCTTGACGACTTAATGAAGTATATTAAGGGTCCTGACTTTCCAACAGGGGCGGTTGTGTATGGCGGTGCGCCAATGCGCCAGGCGTATGCGACCGGTCGCGGCAGCGTGACGATTCGTGCAGTGGCAAATATTGAGGAAGCAAAGCGCGGACGCCATCAAATTATCGTAACAGAGATGCCTTACGGTGTTAACAAGGCGACGCTTATTGAAAAAATTGCTGATCTAGTACATGACAAGAAACTCACGACAATCAGCGATCTGCGCGACGAATCGGCGCGTGGTAGCGTTCGCGTAGTGATTGAGCTAAAAAAGGATGCATATCCAAAGAAAGTATTAAATCAGCTCTATAAACTAACGGCGTTACAGACGAATTTCCATTACAATATGCTAGCGCTTGTTGAGACGGGTACGAATCCAGTGGCATTGCAGCCGCGAGTGCTTGGTCTGCATGATATCCTGCATGAATTTATCAAGCATCGCCAAAAAGTGGTGCGGCGGCGTACGGAATATGAACTGCGCAAGGCAAAAGAGCGGGCGCATATTTTAGAGGGCTACAAAATTGCGCTTGATCATATTGATGAAGTAATTCGAACGATTCGCGCCAGCAAGACACAAGATGAGGCTGAAAAGGCGTTGATTGAGAAATTTGGTTTGAGCGTTATTCAAGCAAAGGCAATTCTTGCGATGCAACTGCGTCGTTTGACAGGCCTAGAGCGCGAAGCGATTGAGAATGAGCTGGCTGAACTGCGTAAGAAAATTGCATATTTCGAAAAAGTCTTAGCGGATGAGAATGAAATTTTGCGCATTATTAAAGAAGAACTTCTTGAGATTAAAGAGAAATATGGTGATGAGCGTCGTAGTAAAATTATCAACACAGAAGTTGGTAAGTTCAGTGATGAGGAATTAATCCCAGAAGAGGATACTGTTGTATTGGTAACAACAGAAAATTACATTAAGCGGACACTCGCGAGCGACTATCGCCGCCAAAACCGCGGTGGTAAGGGTAAACGCGGCATGACGACAAAAGAGGAAGATGTTATTGATCAGCTTGTGCCGGCCAGTACGCACGATTGGCTGCTGTTCTTCACGAATAAAGGCCGCGTGTTCCGCCTCAAGGCGTATGAGGTGCCGGCAGCGAGTCTTGCGGCTAAAGGCGTTGCAGCGGTTAACCTGCTTCAATTGCAGCCTGAAGAGAAAATTACATCAATCATTAACCTCGCGAAAGATGCGGGAAGTGATGGCTATTTGTTCATGGCGACAACTAAGGGTACTGTAAAAAAGACAGCAGTTTCTGACTACGCAAATATTCGAACAAACGGGTTGATCGCGATAAATCTAGATGATGGCGATGAACTGCGCTGGATTAAACAGACTGACGGTAAAAGTGATGTTATTATATCAACATCTGCCGGTCAAGCGGTGCGGTTTAACGAAGAAGAGTGCCGACCAATGGGGCGAGCGGCGCGCGGCGTGCGCGGCGTGCGGCTGCGTCCAAATGATAGCGTAGTTGGCATGGATGTTGTAACATCAGCAGATCAAACGCTCCTGGTCTTGAGCGCAAATGGCTATGGAAAAATTACGAAAGTAGCGAATTTCCCGAGTCATAAGCGTGGCGGCGTTGGCATTAAGGCAGCGACAGTTACAGCAAAAACTGGTCCGATCGTTACTGTGCAAACGCTTGAATCAGACGCGGTTGAAGCGATTATTATCAGCCAGGGCGGGCAAACGATTCGTGTCGGGCTGGGCGACATACCAACGCTGGGGCGTACAACGCAAGGCGTGCGTGTGATGCGGCTTAGCGACGATGATAGCGTATCGTCAATCGGTATTATGCGCGATTCAGGAGAAGACGAAGGCTAGCGTGTAATATGACGATATCTCCATATTTAGTAGCGGTTGCTGTTGGATGGATTATTGCTCAAGGCGCTAAATATATTACGGCAGCGGTAAAAGCGCACAGTCTGCAGGTGTTTGATCGGCTGTATTTGTCCGGTAATATGCCAAGCGCACACAGCGCAACGGTTGTGTCAATTGCGACACTTATCGCGCTGCGAGATGGCGTTGATAGCGGGCTATTTGGTCTCGCAGTGGTTCTGGCGCTTGTTGTTATGTATGATGCTATGATGGTGCGCCATTCGGTTGGTGAGCAAGGAGCGGTTATTAAGCACATCTTGAAAGAGTCAAATATAGCAGTAAAAGAACCTCATGTAGCGGATGGACATACGCCGCTTGAAGTGATTGTCGGTGTGTGTATTGGTATGCTTGCCGGTATTGTTGTATTTTACACTACAAAATAGCCAAAAAACAGTGTTGACTTGCTAAAAAAATCGCGCTACAATGATGGACAGTCTAGTTGCGAGATGGAAGAAACTGTAGTTCTATTATGTAGTTAGGCGTAGTGCTATTTAACAATTTAATTGTGCAATAATCATCGTCAGTCTATTTTTGAGTAAGATAGACGTTTCAAATCAATGAAACATCTTTTATGGAGAGTTTGATCCTGGCTCAGGATGAACGCTGGCGGCGTGCCTAACACATGCAAGTCGAGCGGCAGCGAAGGGTGCTTGCACCCTGTCGGCGAGCGGCGGACGGCTGAGTAACGCGTGGGAACGTGCCCCAAAGTGAGGAATAACTGCCCGAAAGGGTAGCTAATACCGCATATTATCTTCGGATCAAAGGATTTATCCGCTTTGGGAGCGGCCCGCGTCGGATTAGGTAGTTGGTGAGGTAATGGCTCACCAAGCCGACGATCCGTAGCTGGTCTGAGAGGATGACCAGCCAGACTGGAACTGAGACACGGTCCAGACTCCTACGGGAGGCAGCAGTGAGGAATCTTCCACAATGGGCGAAAGCCTGATGGAGCAACGCCGCGTGCAGGACGAAGGCCTTCGGGTTGTAAACTGCTTTTATAAGTGAGGAATATGACGGTAACTTATGAATAAGGATCGGCTAACTACGTGCCAGCAGCCGCGGTCATACGTAGGATCCGAGCGTTATCCGGAGTGACTGGGCGTAAAGAGTTGCGTAGGCGGTTGTATAAGTGAATAGTGAAATCTGATGGCTCAACCATACAGGCTATTATTCAAACTGTACAACTCGAGAGTGGTAGAGGTCACTGGAATTTCTTGTGTAGGAGTGAAATCCGTAGATATAAGAAGGAACACCGATGGCGTAGGCAGGTGACTGGACCATTTCTGACGCTAAGGCACGAAAGCGTGGGGAGCGAACCGGATTAGATACCCGGGTAGTCCACGCCGTAAACGATGGATACTGGCTGTTGGAGGTATCGACCCCTTCAGTAGCGAAGCTAACGCGTTAAGTATCCCGCCTGTGGAGTACGGCCGCAAGGCTAAAACATAAAGGAATTGACGGGGACCCGCACAAGCGGTGGATCGTGTTCTTTAATTCGATGCTAAACGAAGAACCTTACCAGGGCTTGACATCCAGGGAAGGTCTGCGAAAGTGGACTGTGCCTTTTGGAACCCTGTGACAGGTGATGCATGGCCGTCGTCAGCTCGTGTCGTGAGATGTTTGGTTAAGTCCATCAACGAGCGCAACCCTTGTGTCTAGTTGTATTTTTCTAGACAGACTGCTTCGGTAACGGAGAGGAAGGAGGGGATGATGTCAGGTCAGTATTTCCCTTACGTCCTGGGCTAGAAACACGATACAATGGCTAGTACAATGCGCAGCGAAGCCGCGAGGTGAAGCAAATCGCACCAAAGCTAGTCCCAGTTCGGATTGGAGGCTGAAACTCGCCTCCATGAAGTCGGAATCGCTAGTAATCGCAAATCAGCAAGTTGCGGTGAATACGTTCCCGGGTCTTGTACACACCGCCCGTCAAACCATGAAAGTGACCAACACCCGAAGTCCGATTCGTCGGCCTAAGGTGGGGGGCATGATTGGGGTTAAGTCGTAACAAGGTATCCGTACCGGAAGGTGCGGATGGATTACCTCCTTTCTAGGGAGTAACGATGCCTGGTAGTTGAGAAATCATTACCAGAGCTAGGTCGGTCTCGTAAACATACTAAGCTTATGTGTTTACTATAGCCCTTTAGGGCGAGACAAAGCTTACGAAAAATCTCGAAAAGTCTGATAGATTATTGTACAATTAAGTTGTTAGAATAGTAAATAATAAAATAAGAGGTTCTAGATGACCTCTTATTTTATTTGTATGAACGCCAGGACAGATCTTATCTATTACCGCCGAAGAACAAACTGAAGAACGCGACTAGAAGCAGCTCGTGCAAGTTGACCATAACGACAATCCCGACGCCGCATGTAATCAACCCGCACAGTTGGTAACGGCTATAGCTGCCAACGCCCCCGCCAAACATATCGGCGAGCTGCCTGTGCCATAGCGTGACTGCACCGCCCGCGCACAAAATCATGAAACCGATAATAAATGATGTCCAGCTAAATGTATATGTCATATTTTTAGTATACCACTTGATATCGTAGTCTGCATAGAGTAAAATAATTAAAGTTCATGTACATTAAATATTTTACGGGGATATAGCTCAGTTGATTAGAGCACCTGCTTTGCAAGCAGGGGGTCCAGGGTTTGAGTCCCTGTATCTCCACCATAGGATCATGGGCGATTAGCTCAGCTGGTTAGAGCGCGTCACTGATAATGACGAGGTCGGAGGTTCAAGTCCCTCATCGCCCACCATGAACTGATTATCATACACCGTATGGGCGCTTAGCTCAGTTGGCTAGAGCACCTCGTTTACACCGAGGGGGTCGGGGGTTCGAGCCCCTCAGCGCCCACCATACAAACTGCCTCGCAAAAGTTAGCGGGGTTTTATTGACACAAAAGCATCCCGTCTGGTACTATATATGTATATAGGCGAATGTTCTTAGCTATAAGAACCTCTGGCGGTTGACGAATCAAATCGTGGAGAGGTGTTTTGGTAAGTCAAAATTACAACAACTTTTTCCAGTAGAAACTATAGACAAACAGCTATCTAAATGCTACGATGGATGAAGTTGGAAAACCACCACAGCTTGAACGTAGATTGTACGTGCGCCGGTTGTTATGACGCTGGTAAATGTGCGCTCAAGTATGACGGGAGGAGCACATGTTATTTAACAATTTAGTGATGTAAGAAAAGATTGACGGCACTAGGGTTGTGGATAACAATTACTAGTTAAGTCAATGCATAAAAAGGTACTCAAGGGCACTGTAGTGGATGCCTAGACGTATATTACCGATGAAGGACGTGGAAGACTGCGATAAGCTTCGGGTAGCTGTCAACAAGCTTTGATCCGGAGATTTCCGAATGGGAGAACCTAGCATGAGTAATGTCATGTTGCCTCGCGCTGAATACATAGGCGTGTAGAGCGGGAACCAACTGAACTGAAACATCTTAGTAGGTTGAGGAAGAGAAAGTAAATAACGATTCTCGGAGTAGTGGCGAGCGAAACGGGAAGAGCCCAAACCTTATAAGTTTTTGCCTGTTCGCAGGCAAATAAGCTGATAGGCGAATGCTTACAAGGGGTTGTGATATAACACACGACCAAGCCAGAGAACTTGAATTTTTTCGAGGTATCTGGTTTGCGACTACTGGCTATCAACGGTAGGTAAGGTAAGAAAACGGCGTGGTTAGCAGAATAGTTTGAATGGCTAGCCAAAGAACGTGAAAGCCGCGTATGCAAAAACGACGCTGACCTTATATGTGTTTTATCGAGTAGGACGGGGCACGAGAAACCCTGTTTGAATCTGGCTGGACCACCAGCCAAGGCTAAATATAATATACGATCGATAGTGAACTAGTACAGCGATGGAAAGGTGAAAAGAACCCCGGAAGGGGAGTGAAATAGATTCTGAAACTCAGTGCCTACAAGGAGTCGGAGCCCAGCTTGCTGGGTGACGGCGTGCTTTTTGTAGAACGATCCAGCGAGTTAATTTTTAGTGCGAGGTTAAGCCAGTTGGCGGAGCCACAGTGAAAGCGAGCCTGAATAGGGCGACAAGTACTAAGGATTAGACCCGAAACCGGGTGACCTAACCATGAGCAGGTTGAAGCCACTGTAACAGGTGGTGGAGGACCGAACCAGGATACGCAGCAAAGTGTTTGGATGACTTGTGGTTAGCGGTGAAATGCCAATCGAACTCGGAGATAGCTGGTTCTCCTCGAAACAGTTTTAGGACTGGCGTCATGTGGTAGCAGTCGGGGGTAGAGCTCTGTAAAGGACTGGGGGGAGCAATCCTACCCACCCTTAACAAACTACGAATACCGACTGTGGAATCATGGCAGTTAGAACGGCGGAGCTAAGTTCGTCGCTCGAAAGGGAAACAGCCCAGACCATCGTCTAAGGTCCCTAAATTTACGTTAAGTGGGAAACAAGGTGAAATTTCTTAAACAGCTAGGATGTTGGCTTAGAAGCAGCCATTCATTTAAAGAGTGCGTAACAGCTCACTAGTCAAGAGATTTTGCGTGGAAAATGTAACGGGGCTAAACGTAATACCGAAGCTATGGGTTCATACATTTGTATGGGCGGTAGAGGAGCGTTCCTATCAGCGGTGAAGCAATATTGTAAAGTATTGTGGAGCGTTAGGAAGTGAGAATGCTGGAATGAGTAACCATAAGAGGGGTGAGAATCCCCTCGGCCGTAAGAGCAAGGTTTCCTGAGCTATGGTAATCATCTCAGGGTTAGTCGGGCCTAAGCCGAGGCGCATAGCGTAGGCGATGGACATCAGGTTGATATTCCTGAACCGGCGTAGTTTGTACACTGTTCACGGAGAGATATTCGGAGCGGATTCATGGTATGTATTCGTCCAACCGAGCGGGAACGCAAAGGGAGTGAAAGTTACTCTACGGAGTGACGATTCTGAAAAAGGCTCTGGCTAGAAAAGCAGGTGTACGCGTGACTATGTCCGCCCGTACCGCAAACCAACACAGGTGCTCGAGTCGAGTAGACTCAGGCTTACGAGAGAACCTTCGCTAAGGAACTCGGCAATACAGCGACCGTAACTTCGGAATAAGGTCTGCCCCCACTTCGGTGGATATGTTGTCGGTTTCAAAGCTAGCGGGTGTGGTTGAAGAGTATCTTTAATACATCAATTCTTCTTGAGATAGAACCAATAGCTTTTGGAACTGAAGCTCAACGCATCTAACGATGTGGGGGCCGCAGCAAAAGAGCCCACGGAACTGTTTACCAAAAACACAGCTCTCTGCTAACACGAAAGTGGATGTATAGGGGGTGACTCCTGCCCGGTGCTGGAAGGTTAAGGGGAACGCTTTACGGTGTGAACTGAAGCCCCAGTGAACGGCGGCGGTAACTATAACCGTCCTAAGGTAGCGAAATTCCTTGTCAGGTAAGTTCTGACCCGCACGAATGGAGTAATCATGTGGGCACTGTCTCAGCGAAGGACTCGGTGAAAGTGCATTGGCGGTAAAGATGCCGTCTGTCCATACCAGGACGAGAAGACCCCATGGAGCTTTACTACAGCTTTACATTGAATACGGTTTCAACATGTGTAGCATAGGTGGGAGACGTTGAAGCAGATACGCTAGTATTTGTGGAGTCGCAATGTGAAATACCACCCTTGTTGTGATTGTGTTCTCACGCTGGCCGTTATCCGGTTAGCGGACCGTGTATGGTGGGTAGTTTAACTGGGGCGGTTGCCTCCTAAAGAGTAGCGGAGGCGTTCAAAGGTTGGCTAACTTCGGATGGAAATCGAAGTGATAGTGTATGCGCACAAGCCAGCTTGACTGTGAGGATCACAATCCAATCAGAGACGAAAGTCGGAGCAAGTGACCCGCTGTAAGTACTTTGTACAATGTATGTGGGAACGACAGCGCACACGGATAAAAGTTACCCTGGGGATAACAGGCTTATAGCGCCCAATAGTTCACATAGACGGCGCTGTTTGGCACCTCGATGTCGGCTCATCACATCCTGGAGGGGGAGCACCTTCCAAGGGTTCGGCTGTTCGCCGATTAAAGTGGTACGCGAGCTGGGTTCAGAACGTCGTGAGACAGTTCGGTTTATATCCGGTATGGACGTTAGGAAATTTGAGAGGATCTGCCCCTAGTACGAGAGGACCGGGGTGGACGTACCTCTGGTGTACGGATTGTAGCCACCTGCTGCATTGTCCGGTAGCTATGTACGGATCAGATAAGCGCTGAAAGCATATTAAGCGCGAAACTGACCTCAAGATAAGATTTCCCTATGAGGACACAGAGAGACTATCTGTTTGATAGGTGCAAGGTGGAAGTGTGGTAACATATGGAGCCGAAGCATACTAATAGTCCCATTGCCTTTTTATGTCCTTATCTACGGCGCGAATGTTTGCATTTGTATCGTAGATAAGGTAGACTTAACTAGTAATTGGTGTTCATGAGCACCACTGTCAATCTTTTACAAACCGGCTAAAAACGGACATCGAAGTAAGGGGTTTGGCCCACCAGCGAAGCTATACTGGGACCAAGCGCTTTAAACCCCTTTCTTCGGTGCCCATGGCGAGGAGGAAACACCTGTTCTCATTCCGAACACAGAAGTTAAGCTCCTCAGCGGCGATTATACTGCGAAAGTGGGAAACTAGCACGGTGCCGAATTATAAAAAGACCATCCGAATAGGGTGGTCTTTTTTGATTGGCGTGATTATCTACTGCCGCAAGATATAGAAAATTAACTAATTCAGAGAAAAACTATACATGATTTATAAACTATTTAATTTAGCAGAATCCGGATTTGGTGAGTCCTTAGTCTCTTAAGTATCGGAAATTTGCTCGCTAACTATAAGGACAACTCTTTTTAAGCTGCAGTGAGATTAATTTAAGTCTCGTCGTGTAAACCAAAAGTAAGCCCGAAAGGGGCTTACTGTATCATTCTCGAATCTCGCAGAAAACGAGAATTGTTGTGGTGAACCTTATGGTTTTTGATAAGATTCAAACAGGTGCATATCTATAATATCGCACCGGATGCATAAGTGCAATAGTTTTTATATCATAATTTTGTATTCTGTAACCATTGACAGTTTGAAGTGTTTGTGCTAAAATTAAATCATACATATAACATATGTGAGGTAAAGAGAGGGTTTTGGTAATCTTTTGTGAAGAGATTCCCGGGACCCTTTTTAATATATTGCCTACAGGGCAGGGAGGATTAGATATATGGCAGGAACAAAGGCAGGCGGCAAAAAAGCAGCACAGAAAAACTTAGCAAAAGACCCTAATTTCTACGCGAAAATTGGCGCAAAGGGCGGTCGCAACGGACGTACGGGCGGCTTCGCGGCAAATCCGGCGTTGGCGCGTATCGCTGGCGCAAAGGGCGGTCGTATTTCGCGGCGCGGTAAAAGCAAGAATGTAGCGCAAGACGACGCGACGCTTGCGGCGTAAATACATATCACTTGTATGAAAAATACCCCGGAAACCTATGGGGTATTTTTCGTTGCGCGATAGCGTCGTAGCTGACATGTGCGTGCATCATTAACGCGCCATGTATGTAGACAAGCAAGGCATTGATAGTGGTGACGTTTGGTTTGTACGCCCGTTGCAGCGCAGTGAGGGCAAAGTGATCGTGCATGGAGCCAATCGCGGTAGGTATCAAGTGTTTCTTCAATATAGCCTTCGTGTATCTGAACATTAAATTCGTGCGCCAATGTGATTGCCTGATCCCACGCGGCGCGTTCCATGGCGAGCAACTCAATATCTCGTAGATATTGCTTATGATTTAGCAGTGCGTGCCCGAATTCATGTAGAAGCTGCGCTTCGGCATATCGAGCCGATGCGTCATATGTAATAGCACAAGCAGTATGATTCCAGCAAAACATCTCGCCTGGAGTGATGGTAAGGTGTTGTAAGTGCGGTATGCCTGCTGCTTTAACGCGCAGTTTTGGCAAGAGCCAAGTAATCTTTTCCATAGTAATAACATCCATACACAACTGCTTCTTCAGGGTGTTTTGCTTGCACAATCTTTGGGCAAGGAATGTGCGGCGGCAAATGGTCGGTTAATATTTCGGACAGAAATTCGCCGTAGCGTTCAAAGTAAGTACCGACGCTGCCGCCGATAATAATAACGTCGGGCTGTACGATAGGGACGACTGCTAAAAATCCGCGCGACATGCGCCCGGCGATTTGCCGCCATGTACGTTTATTTTTAATGTCGCGGGCGAATTTTTTGTAGTCACGGACGATGGCGCGCCCCGAAGCGAAGCTCTCCCATTGCCGGACTTTGCCTTTGTATTCGACAAGCGCTCGTCCAGCTTCGCTATAGCGCAAGCCGGGGTCTATGTAGCCGTTCGTACAGATACCGCTCCCGATACCGGTGCTGATCGTAACGTAGAGTGATGATCGAGGAATACTGCGCAGTGCGCGCGTTTCCGATAGTCCGGCGAGATTAGCGTCATTCTCAATAAGTACAGGAACGCCTGGTAAAAGGTTCTTGAGCGCCGTATGCGCGCTAAAGTTTGCCCAGCCGAGATTTTGACACCAAACAGCAGTGCCATTACGAATGATTCCTGGCAGTGCAATAACGATAACGTCGACTTTTTTGTCCGTGTAGCGTTCACGTATAATTCGTTTTAGCTCTGCGGTGTACTGGGCTGGTTCTTTTGGCGTGGGGAATTTGATCGAGTCGCCCATTCTGCCGTTGTTTGCAAACGAGGCGACGAGCGTTTTTGTCCCACCGGTATCGATCGTAACTATCATATATCTAGCATAACACAGTTGATTTTTATGCAGAAAAGATGGTATAATAGACAAAAGGAGTTTTTCGGAAAGGAGATGGTGATGGCGCATCAGAAGGAAAAAGGAGCAGTTATCGGATATGTGCTGGTTGGCGCGCTACTAACGACGGCGCTTGCTGGCGGCGTGTATGTAATGCGCCACGGTGCAACATCAACAAGCGATACCACGCAAACGGCTAAGACCGATGAAGCAGCGAAGACCGATGCGGCGGATACGAACAAGAAGGAAGAGGCAAAAAAATCAAGCACAGCAACGCCAGACGATAAAACAAGTAATAAAAAAGACTCAGTTGACACTGTCTTGAAACAGCAAGCAGATAAGAATAAAGCCGATAACAAAAAAACTGAGGATAAAAAGCCGACCGAAGTAAAGACTGAACAAAAGACTGATGCAAAGGCGGGTACAACGACGACACCGGCGCCAGCGCCAACTCAGACTCAGCCTAGCAATCAAGCGAACGCGACGCCAGCAACAACGCCGACAACAAGTACGTCGCCAAACTCCGGGCTGCCGCACACGTCGACTGCGCCGGCAGCGAACCAATTACCAGCAACTGGTCCTGGCGAGGCGGTTATTGCGGCGGTTGCCGGCGTCATTCTATTGGGTGTCGGTATGGCGTATATTCGCTCACAGCGGCTTATCTAGACACTAGGGGTGAAATACGCTATACTAAAACGCAGTTGATGGCATAGCTATTTTAGTGTGTCTTCAGAGAATATTAACGTTAAGAAAGGAGTATTGGCGGCTTTCTATGATAGATGGCGGCTAATAACGAGTATTTATGGCAGAAGCCACGATTACAATGGATGACCTTTTGAGCGGCGACGGCGGAAAACAGCTTGTTGCAGGCGAAATGGTTACCGGGCACGTGCTAAGCGTGCGAAAACACGAAGTATTGATTGATTTGGGTGCGCATGGCGTCGGTTTTGTGCCACGTCGCGAAGTTGGTTATGGTCGGCAACTGGCGGTTGGCGATGAAGTTGCGGCAAGTGTCGTTGATGCGGAGCTTGAGAACGGCTATAGTCTTTTGAGTCTGCGTAAAGCAGCGAAAGACCGCGGCTGGGAGGAGGTTCAGGCAAAGATGGACGCTGGCGAGATTATTGAGGTGACGCCGCACGACGCAAACCGTGGCGGTTTGCTGGTAGAATACGAAGGCGTGCGCGGTTTCTTGCCGGTGTCGCAGTTGTCGGCGGAGCATTATCCGCGTGTTGGCAGCGCTGATAAAGATGAAATCTTGTCGCGGTTGAATGCGTTAGTTGGACAAACGATTCGAGTTCGTATCCTAGATTGTGACCGCAAAGCAAATAAGCTAATTTTCTCGGAAAAAGAGGCGATCAAGGACGGTCTAGCGGAGCGGTTTGAGAAACTCAAAGTTGGCGATACGGTCACGGGCGTGGTCACGGGCGTGGTTGATTTTGGTGCATTTGTGAATGTTGATGGCATTGAAGGCTTGATTCACATTTCGGAAATCAGCTGGGAGCGCGTTAATAATACGTCTGACTATGTGAAAGTCGGACAAAGCGTTGAGGCGAAGATTATTTCGATTGACAAAGAGCGCTTGAGTTTAAGTATGAAGCAACTGACGAAAGACCCGTGGCTTGATGAAGTCGATAAATTCAAGAAAGGCGATAAAGTTGAGGGTACGGTTACGCGCATTACGCCGTTTGGGGCATTTGTGCAGATTAGTCCGGCAGTTGAGGCGCTGGTTCATGTCTCGGAGATCGGCGGTGGTAATGATGTTGACCCGGAGAAGGTGTTTACGCTCAATGCGCGCAAAGGGTTTGTCATTTTGGATATCGACAAAGAAGGCCGCAAAGTTAGCTTGACGCTGACTGATAAGAAAAAGAAATAGCACCCATGTAATTATTCATGGATAATTGTCCCGGCGAGGTGCGGGCGGAAAGGAGCAAGAAATGAGCAAATCCGAAAAAATATTGATGATTGCTGATTCAATTACCGTAGGAGAGCTCGCTGAAACGCTCAATTTGCCAGTTGCGCAGCTCGTCGGTGAATTATTCAAGAATGGTATCGTGGCGACGATCAATCAGCGCATTGATTTTGAGACGGCAGAAATTATCGTTGACGAGTTAAAGCTGGATGTTGAGCTGCGGCGTAAAAAAGTTGATTCGTCGCCCGTGCAGCGGTTGCATAGACCATCGGCAAATGCGTCGGTACGCCCGCCGATCGTTGCCGTAATGGGGCACGTTGATCACGGCAAGACGACGTTACTTGACGCAATTCTTGATACGAAAGTAGTTGAAGGTGAAGCAGGCGGTATTACGCAGCATATTAGCGCATACCAGACGCGGCGGAATGACCGTACGATTACTCTACTTGACACGCCAGGACATGAAGCGTTTGCAGCGCTCCGCCAACACGGCGCGGCACTTACAGATGTCGTAATTATCGTAGTGGCGGCAGATGACGGCGTGATGCCGCAGACGGTTGAAGCGATTAAATTTGCCCGTAGCGCCAATGCGAAAATCGTTGTTGCAATCAACAAGATCGACAAAGAGGGCGCGAATGTTGATCGCGTGAAAGCGCAGTTGGCAAGTGAATACCAGCTCAATCCGGAGGAATGGGGCGGCGATACAATCATGGTGCCGGTAAGCGCAAAAACGGGCGAAAATCTTGATAAACTTCTTGACATGGTGCTGCTTGTGGCTGATATGGAGGAATTGAAAGCCGACGCTGATGTGCCGGCGGAGGGTTTGGTGATTGAGGCGCACATGGAAAAAGGCCGCGGTTCTGTAGTGAATTTGCTCATTGAGCAAGGGCAGCTAAAGCCGGGGCATTTTCTCGTGGCAGGTACGTCGTACGGCAAGGTACGCACACTGCTAAACTACAGGGGGGAAACGATCAAGTCGGCTGGTCCGTCGACGCCGGTCACTGTAACGGGATTCAAAGAACTGCCGCAATTTGGCGATATATTCACTGTAGTGAAGAACGAAAAGACCGCACGCTTAGCAGTGGAGCGCGCTAAGGTTGAAGCCGAAAAGCAAGCTGCCAGCACCAATGTGACGGGTGCTGACCTGTTGAAAATGATGACAAGAAAGCACGATAGCCAAGAGTTTAATGTCGTTGTGAAAGCGGATGTGCAAGGCTCGCTCACCTCGGTGATGGACAGCTTGCGCCTGGTAGATACGGGCGACGCGATTGACTTGCGTGTGATCGGCAGCGGCGTGGGCAATATTAACGAAAGCGATATTCGTTTGGCGAATAGCTCGCAAGCGATCGTGTACGGCTTTAATGTTGATTTACCGCCGGCAGTGAAGCGCCTTGCGATGCGCGATCGTGTGCAGGTGCGCTTGTTTAAAGTTATTTATGAGCTGCTAGACGACGCGCGCCAAAGTATGGAGCAAATGCTTGAACCAGATGTTGTTGAGACGGAAATTGGCGTACTTGATGTGAAGGGCGTATTTCGTACGATGCGCGACGAAGTGATTTGCGGCGGCATGGTAGCAAAAGGCAAGGTTGTGGCGCACACGTTGGCGCGCGTTAAGCGCGGCGGCAAGCAAATCGCCGAAGTTGAAGTGATGTCAGTGCAGCGCCAGCAGCAAGAGGCAAAAGAAGTGTTTGAGGGCGAGATGTGCGGGCTTAGCATACGCACGCACAAAAAACTTCAACTGGAGATCGGCGATACGCTGGAACTATTTACGCGCGAGTTGGTGAAACGGACGTTGTAGCAGGTAAAGTCCATAATTATTTGCATAAAACACCCTTGACGTTGTTGCACGGCGCGTCTATAATAGGTGGCGAGGATGAGTAAAAAGCTTGCATTTTTGTGTAAGTTGGTGTATAATATAAAAAGTTTGATAAAATTTAAATAGGATTGGACGTTATAACAATGAGCGAACGTAGGATGCACAGGAAGTCTGGACTAGGTCCTGCTGGGGAGTATCAACCTAAGCGCGCCGAAAGCGATGTCGTACAACCGACAGACCATCCCGAGTCATTATTGACATCTGGAGGCATAGAATCAGAAGTCGCTGAGGCTAGTTTCGCTGATAAGCGTAGTAGCTCATCTGATTCTTCTACTGACAGTGTTCCGGAGATTCCGACGGGATATACTGTTATGCATGATTCTTCTGGCAATATTGTCAATCCTCCGTTAGGCCCAGACGCTGATCTTGATAGTATTTCGGCTGGATATGACGACCATGATATATCTGCGGCAAACGATACTCCTACAACAACCTCAAAGGACCATAGGGAAGTTGTAGTCAAAGGCCAAACTGTACCGACGCTGGAGGCTGTAGAACCACGAGGGGCATCCGTTTCAAGTTCTAAGGAGCAGGTTGATAGCGACAGCAGCGTTGCGCCAGTGACAACCGAAAATGGTGAGGCCTCCTCTGGATCAACCACAGAGACTCGTTATCAAGAAAAAATTGATGATATTTACAAGAAGCTTGCTGATCCGACTGTGTCAGAGTCTATAAAAGATTATTTACGATACAAAATGACTGTTATTGAGTCGAACGCACAACAAGAACAGACCGAACAAAAAAAAGATAACAGTAGCGAAGTCAAAGCTGAAACCGTAAGTAAGACTCATGAGGAAGAGGTTGAAGACGAGCGTAGTGAAATTTCATCAAAGATAACTCATCTTGATGAGCAAATAGAGGTATACGACCATGCGATAAACGGCAAACCTCTTCGTGAAGGTCATGAGCGTGCCGCTAGAGATCAGAAACAAAGACTCGAGGACGAGAAAAAGAAGTTGCAGAAGCAGCTAGAAACGTTTAATGAAGGTGAGAAGGGCAGGGAGCTCGTTCTATATAGCGAGAATGATGACGAGCCTACTGCTCGGGATCAGGATTCAGATAAACATCCAGACAATCCGGATAAAGCAGAGGAAGGTCTGGAGCATGAGCAGCAACGAGAAGCGTATGATGCTGCGGTCGCTGAGCTTGCGAAATTACGGGCTGACGCAGAAACGAAGAGCGGAAATTTTATCACATATAAGTTCAAGAAGCCAATTAATTGGATTCTTCGCCGTTTTGGTAAGCAAAATCTCAGCATAATTGGTCGTGAGAGGCGAGAGCAAAAGCTCCGTGAAGCGGAGGATAAGGTGAAGGAGTGTGCACTTGCGCTCGCGAAGAGTCGGGCTGAGAATATTGAGAATACAGCAGATCTTAGTGAAGATGAAATTGCTCAGATGAAGTCGGATATCGCGTTTGGTGAGTTGCGTAGTCTACTAGATGTAAATGTACGCCAAGCGATCAATGATGAGCTGACAGAACGGCAAGAGAAGCGGCATTTTGGCGATAAACTTCTTGCCTCTGTCGGCAAGTGGCTAAATGGCGGCAGCAAATGGGGGCGTCGGCTTCGGAACTTTGGTCCTGGTTTTGCTACCGGTGCGCTTTTACCTGTTTTTGGAGTTGGTGTACCAGTGCTAGCGGGAGTAACGACCGGAGCTGGCATGCTTATCCATCGTGGTTCACGGTTGGCCGCTGCCGACGAGAACCTTAAGCATCATCAGGATGACGAAGGCAAGGCGAAGGCGCAGTTTGATACTGCGGAAGTTACAAAGATGCGTGAAGAAGCTGAGGCTGCGCATAGAGTCGATCCTCGTAAAGAGGCTATAGGACATTTTGCTGACTGGATGATGCACGGTAGTCGGCAGAAAAGTTACGAAGATGCTGACCGTGCTGCAAAAGAGGCGGAAACGAATGCGGGACTGTTTGCTCTTGGCGCTGGTTTGGGCAGGTTGGCAAACCTCGGTGCTCATACTGCATTGGAGAAATGGTCAACGGATGCCTCGGCAGCAAGCGCCCCTGAGACTGAAGCTCCGTCGTCAGGAAATGAGACCGCGAATGCCGATCTTAGCCCAAGCGGTGACAGCGGCAATAATAAAACTTTGAACGATGCGATGGACAGGCTTATGCACGGCTCTGGTGACTCTGGTGGTGAGGCTTTGACAAATGCAGACTTTAGCGCATACGAAGATCAGTTCCCATGGAACTGGGCGGCAGATAACTTTGGTACTGAAAATGCTGCATCGAAATTGCATGAACTAGCCGATATGGCTGCACAAAATGGTTACGATGTAGAATGGCACGGAAGCGGCGCAAATGAATGGGTGTCTATAAACGGTGATAGCAATACTACGTCTGTACTGAAAGTATTGAGTCAATATGCCAAAAAATAAAAGGGAGGGGTAAATGTTTAATATTGATGACGCTCTGCTGACAAAAATCGGCTACAATGTAGCGATGCTGACAGAAGAGCAAAAAGATAAATACAAGCGGGAAATTCAAGAGGAGCTAAATCGGCGCGTGGCGGAGCGGTTTTTGCCGGAGCTGAGCGACGACGAAATCATCGAGTTTGAAGATGTGCAGGGTAATCCCGACCGCACACGGCGCTGGCTGGCAGAGTTCCACAGTGATTACGCGACGCGCGAGGACTACAAGACAGTGCGTCAGCTGATGGATAGTGACGAGGAGGCGATGAGTTTTTACGCAGCTGCACTGTGGCTGCGTTATGCGATTCCTGGATATGGCAAGATGATGCAGGAAGTGTTTGACGAGTATGTTGAAGAGCTGATTGATATGCGCAACGAGGTCAATAAACAGCTCGGACTTATTGCATAAGCGGAGTAAGCTCTATATACTAGAGGGAGAGAAACGGAGGGACAATGTTTCAGTTAGATGATAATTTTTTGCAAGAAGTGGGGCTCGGTAGCTTACCGGACGACCAGAAGCAGGCGTTCTTAGCGCATTTTCGCGAGCAGTTAGAGATGATTGTTGGTACGAAATTGAGCGAGGGGCTAAGCGACCAGCAGCTTGGTGAGTTTGAGTCGTTCATTGACCGCAAGAGCGACCGCGTCAGTGCGTGGCTGGCAACGAATGCACCAAACTATGAGCAAGACGCGGTATACCAGCAGCTTCGCGCAAACGCGCCTGATAATGTGCCGGCGGATGTGCTATTGGCTGAATATGCAAGCCTGAAATGGCTCGGGATGAACCGCCCGAATTATCGAGACGTTGTCGCGCAGACGATGAATGAGCTGAAGCAGGAAATTATCGCGAATCGTGATGCAATCTTAGGCGGCGACGCATCCGCTGCGTAGATGCTGTCCTCCTTCCTTTTGTAGGTTTAGAAGCGGCATTGGATAACCGTCTGGTGATATGCTGTGCGGTTATTTAGTTTTTGGTCGAATTAAATAGCCGCGCAAGAATTCGCCAGCAGACATAGCCTTGCCGCTAGGGGCAATAAGCTCGTCGATTGATAAAAATGCGCCGTTTGCACATGGTAAATCAAGAGGCGTTTTTGCATTCATAATAGTGTGCGCTTTGGTGACGATGAGTTTATATGAGCCGATGGTGACGCGCGAACGCGGAAACCCGAGATGGGCGCGAATGCGCGCCTCGGTCTGGACAGCGGTAAGCGCGGTTAGATCAAGGTCGGTGTCACTGCGGCTTAGCAGCTGGCAGTAGGTGGCGTTGGCGTCGTCTTGAGGTGCTGGCTGAAGCGCGCCGCTCAAAATATCAGGTAGTTTCGCAGCGAGAGCCGCTGCACCGAGTTGGCCGAGCGTCTTGTATAACTCAGGACGAGTCTCGGATTGGTCCAGACTGTGGCGTGTTTGATAATAAATTGGTCCGGCGTCCATGTCTTTCGTAAGCTGCATAAGCGTCACGCCTGTGGTTTTGTCGCGATTGGCGATAGCGGACTCAATTGGTGATGGACCGCGGTACTTTGGTAGGAGAGAAGGATGAACGTTGATGATGCCAGGAGTGAATAAATTAATAACACTTTGCGGAATAATTTTTCCGTAACTGACAAGCACGCCGGCAGGATTTTTTATTAATTTTATATCATTTATGATATTTTTGAGTTTAGTCGGTTGCCATACGGGTATATTATGCTCTGCGGCGTAAACTTTGACGGCGGGTGCAGTGAGTACGCGATGGCGCCCACGCGGCGTGTCTGGTTTGGTGACGATGGCAGCAACATTAAATCCGTTTTCGATGAGCGCACGCAAACTGTATAAGCTGAAATCTTCAGTCCCGAAAAAGATAAGCGGCTGCTTAGTCCCAGAGGTCGTGGTTATCTTTGACATGCGTATCATAGTCGAGCGGATCAAGCTCGCCCTTGTCATTTAGCCGGTAAAATGCATCGGTTTTATCGCGGATGTGGTCGACAAATACGATACCATTGCAGTGGTCGATTTCATGCTGAATGACGCGTGCTAAAAATCCTTCGGCTTTGATGCGAATTTCGTCGCCGTCGACATTCATCGCTTTGACGCGGACACGGCTATAGCGCGGTACCTTGCCGTAAAAATCGCGCACGCTAAGGCAGCCCTCGTAATCTTCAACAAGCTCGCCTTCGTATTTTACAATTTCTGGATTAATGAGAGCGATAAATTCTTGGTTTTCTTTGTTTTCAAAATCGTTGCGCACGATAATGACGCGGTGAAGCCGGTCAATTTGCACGGCGGCGAGCGCGGCGCTGATTTCGTGCGGACGCGACGCTTCCCAGTCAATACTTGCGTCAGTCATATCCTTAACGAGCTGGCGAACTTCTTCGGTGATGACGTGAACTTTCTGCGACTTTTGGCGCAGATGGGGATTTGGTAGAGTAATAATAGATTCTTTCTTCACAACTCTGTATATTATAACAGATTCATCGGGTCGATGTCATACTGCCAGCGCGTGGGCGGCAATTGTGCGATGATGTTGAGCAGGGTGGTGCGCGTTGGCGATTTAACGACGATTTGCCAGCGATAGGTGTCGCGTTGCCGTTCGTAAAAAGCGGGAGTTGGACCAAATATATATAGATTTGGATAATCTGTGCGAAGTTTTTTAGCAAGTATTTGGGCGTTATTGATGGCGGCTTTTTCGGTTTTGTAGATACACGTGAGTTTGAGCAAATAAGTGAATGGCGGAAAATGGCTTTTACGTCGCCTAGCAAGTTCGGTAGTATAGAAAGCAGCATAATCCTGTGCAGCGCCAGTACGGATTGTTTCGTCGTGTGGTTGATATGATTGGATGACAACATTAGTTTGCTGGTTGGTGCGCCCGACACGCCCGACGACCTGCGACAATAGTTGAAAGGTACGTTCGCGCGCCATGAAATCGGGCAAAGCGAGCCCGGCGTCCGCCTGAATAACGCCGACGGTGCCAAGGTGCGGCAGGTCAAGCCCTTTAGCGACGACTTGTGTGCCGATAATAATATCAATTGTGCCGTCGTAGAGTTCTTGGTAACGCTTTTCAAGCGTATGCGCGGCGGCGGTATCGCCATCAAAGCGCGCAACGGTTGCGTGCGGAAATAATTTCCTAATCTCCAATTCAATAAGTTTCGTGCCGATGCCTTTATGAACGATATCAGTTTCGTGGCAATCAGGGCAAGAAGTTGGTACGGGCGCCGTGTTACCGCAAATGTGGCATTGCAGTATGTGCTTGTCGATATGGAGTGTGAATGGCACGAAGCAGCGCGGACAGATTGCAGACCAGCCGCAGTTAGTGCAGAGTGTCGTACTGGCGCTACCGCGGCGGTTGTGAAAAAGTAGGATTTGCTGCTTGTGTTCAAGCGAGACTGTAATGCGGGCGAGGAGCGAGTCGGATAAAAAACGATGTTGAACAAAATTTGTTTTTGATGTCATATTTATGATGTCGACGTGCGGCGGCGGAGCGGCTTGTGCACGGCGAGGGAGTGTAATGATCGAGCTATTGGTGTGTGTGGCAAGGTAATACTCGTTGATGAGCGGCGTTGCTGAACCTTGAATAACGGGCGCGCCATGATGCGCACCAAGCGTGGCGGCGACGCGCAAAGCCGAATAGCGTGGCGATTGATCTTGCTTGAAACTTGGTTCGTGCGCTTCGTCAATAATGATAGCGCCAATGTGGGTAAGCGGCAGAAAGAGCGCTGAGCGCGGACCAACGGCGATACGCGGAATGGTGCTTTGAAGGGCATTGAGCCAAATCTGATGGCGCGCAGACTCGGTTTGCTGCGAATGGGTTAGTAAGATGTCGGAAAAATGCTGTTCAAACTCTGCGATAAGCTGCGAAGTGAGGGCGATTTCTGGTACAAGGATAATGACGGATTTTTGCTGCGCCATAATATGCTTGGCATAGGTGATGTAAACAGCGGTTTTGCCGCTGCCGGTAACGCCGTGCAGCAAGGCTGTTCCATTTGTACGCTGCGTGAGCGCATCAACGGCGGCTTGCTGGTCTTTGTTGAGTAAATAATGTGTTCGATTCCGCGAAATCGTTTGGCGGGAATATGCTGCTGCGCGTCGCTTTTTTGCGAGGCCGCGCGGCAAAATTGTCTGCAATGTGGTCGCAAGGGGTGCGGCGTAGTAGCGAGCCATCCATAGAGCAGTTTTGAGCAATGGATTTGGCAGCGGCGGGATATCAAGCGCAGATGTAACAGCACGCGTATCGTATGCTGGTTTTCGCGTGTGTTTTATAACGACGCCAGTTAGCAGTAATTTGCCGACTGGGATTGTCACGAGTTGTCCAATTTGTAGAACTTGTTCGCTGCAGTAGGTAAAGTAATCGCTGCCAGCGCGAACAATCTTGATCGGTGCGACGTCGTAATAGTGCATACATGGTATTATACCTTGCATAGACGAGAGAGCGACTGCTACTATAAACGTATGTATTTTGAAAGCAGGGCACAAGCTGGGCAATTACTGGCTGCACAGGTTGTTGATAAGTATCGGTACGAGAACTGCGCGGTCGTAGCACTGACAGAAGGCGGCGTGTTGGTCGGCGAGCAGATTGCAGCGCAATTACACTGTGTGCTGATGATGCTTGTGACAGAGAATATTGATGTACCGGGCGAGAATCTGAGCTTTGGCGCGGTATCGCAGCGCGGAAATTTTACATACAACAGCGAATTTTCAACAGGAGAAATTCAGGAGTATACGAGCGAATTTCATGGCTACTTAGACGACCAGAAGCGTGAAGCGTATAGTCGTATCAACCGGCTGATCGGTGATGGCGGCACAATTAATGATATGATGCTGAAAGATCGTATTGTATTTTTGGTGTCGGATGCGCTAGCTGATGGTGCAGCGCTGAGCGTAGCATTTGATTTTTTGAAACCGATTCGAATAGAAAGACTGGTTGTAGCCACGCCGATTGCAACGGTGTCGGTGGTGGACCAGTTACACGTTACGGCGGACGAATTGCATGTGCTTGATGTGAAAGAAAATTACTTGGGAGTGAATCACTATTACTCCGACAATACGGTTCCGACACGTAAAGAGGCAATTAAGAAGATCAGCCAGATTATTTTGAATTGGCGGTAAATATAGCAGCCAAGTGGCTTGAATTGCATCTAGAAAAAATGTAGAATAAAAAGCAACAGTGGTATTAATAAAAAGCAAGAAAGGCTGTTCACGTGCTTGATGTATTTATAACCTCCAGGGTTCGGCGAAAGATCGTGGTGGTATACGCAAAATATCCAGATTTTCGTACGCATGTGCGCGGTCTCGCTAAGCTGATCAAAGAAGACCCGGGTAATATCCAGCGTGAGTTACGCCGGCTTGAAAAGGTGGGTTTTTTGATGGCTGAAAAACAGGGCAATACACGGATTTATTCAACCAACAAGCAGTTTCCGATTTTTAAAGAGCTACAGAGTATCGTGATCAAATCGCAGCAGCAAGCGAGCAGCAATCGGTCAAAACGGACGACCTCTGATATCCAACCGCGATGACGTTGTTTGAGCAGATCCTGGCAGCACGCGGATTAAGCGACGCGTCGGTACGCCAGGCATTTTTATCGCCTGACTATGCGGCAACAAAATATGACCCGTTTTTGCTATCAGAGATGGATAAGGCGGTAGAGCGGTTGGTGCTGGCGCGCCAAAAGCAGGAAAAAATCGTTATTTATGGTGATTACGATATTGATGGACTGAGCGCGACGGCACTATTGTTGGATGCGTTTCATAGTTTTGGATTTCAACGCCTAGACGCGTTTATTCCAAACCGGTTTGTTGAAGGCTATGGCATGACGATTGGCGCGGTCAATAAGGTGCGCGATATGGGCGCGCAGCTGATTGTAACGGTGGACTGCGGTAGTTTGTGCCACACGGAGATTGCGTACGCAGCTGATCTCGGTATTGATACGGTGGTGACAGACCACCATAATATTGCGCCGACGCGCCCGCCAGCGATTGCGACAGTTAATCCAAAATATGCTGATCATGAGTATCCATTTCGTGATTTGTGCGGCGCGGGTGTGGCGTTTAAGCTTGTGCAGGCACTACAGACGCGGTTGGACGGGCTGCCTGATGGGTACGAAAAATGGCTGCTTGATTTAGTGGCGTTGGGGACAGTGTGCGATATTGTGACGTTAGCGGATGAGAATCGAGCAAACGTGTATTGGGGGTTGGAAGTGCTGAAGAAGCAGCGGCGTACCGGGCTAAAAGCATTGATGGCGGTGAGCGGTATTGAGCCGGAGATAGTAAATGCACGGCATTTGGGGTTTGGGTTAGGTCCGCGTATGAATGCGGCGGGACGGCTAGATACGGCGCAGCATAGTTTGGATATGCTGACAGCAACAGACGGAATAGAGGCACTGGCGGCAAGTGAAAAATTGGAGGCGTTTAATGTTGAACGGCGTTCAATTCAGGATGAGATTTTTAAGCAAGCTTGTGAACAAGCGGATGGCATGGCGGATGACCGCGTGCTGGTGGTGGCGAGCGAAGGCTGGAATCATGGCGTGATTGGCATTGTGGCGTCGAAATTAGTCGAGACGTATAAAAAGCCGGTATTTATTATTGGTATTCGCGGTGATACGGCGACAGGTTCGGCGCGTAGTTTTGGTAATTTTTCAGCAGCGGATGCGGTACGTGCTGCCGACGATATTATCTTGCGCGGCGGTGGGCACGGCGCGGCAGCAGGCGTGACACTTGAGACGGCGCAGATCCCAGCGTTTCGCAGGCGGGTCAATGAGTTTTATGATAGTTTGAATCTGACCGACCAAGTGCGATTTTTGCAGCCAAGCGCTGACGTTGAGGTTAAAGATTTTGCAGAAATAACAGAAGAATTAGTTGAGCAAATCTCTCGGATGGAGCCGTTTGGCAACGGCAACCCTGAGCCGATTCTAAAAATTGCGCATGCGGTAGTTGCAGGCGTACGGCGTATGGGAGCAAACGGGCAGCATGTGAAAATAGCACTGCGTGATGCAAGTGAAAAGACGCTACAGGTGCTCGCATTTAACGCGCCGGAATCGTTTTTCCGCGAACCGGGCGATGAGATTGCGGCATGGTTTCAGCCAAATATTAATGAGTGGAACGGTGTGCGCACGGTTGAAGGGCGATTGTTGCATGTTGAACTACGGTAGGTGATTGTAAAAGCTCTCGCCATCTGGTATAATGATAAACGATATGGTACAAGTTACACGGAAAGATGAACGCGAGGCGAATGAAAATATTCTTCGCCGTTTTAACCGCCGCGTGTTGCAAAGCGGAAAACTCGCAAAAGCAAAGGCTATGATGCGCTTTGAGAAAGCGATGAGTAAAACTGATCGCCGCAACAAAGCGATCCTTCGCAAAGAACGAAAAGCGGAAAAGCTGGCGAAGATTCGCTTAGGAGTGCGCTAGCCAATGGCGTTAAAGCAACGCATCAGAGATGAAATGAAAGCCGCCCTACTTGGCGGCAATCGTTTTTTGGGCGATACGCTGCGTAATTTAAGCGCAGCAATCTTAGACGAGGAAGTCAAACAGAATAAGCGCGGCGATGGTTTGAGCGACGAAGCAATTGAAAAAGTGATCGCGCGCGAGGTCAAGAAGCGGCGTGAGTCGGCGGCGATCTATCGTGAGAACGACCGAGTTGATTTAGCGGAGCCTGAAGAGAAAGAGATGGCGATTTTACAGGCGTACTTGCCGGAGCAAATGACTGAAGTAGAGTTGCAACAGTTAATTAATGAGAAGATTGTGAAACTTGGCGTGAGCGATCTGCGCAGTATGGGGCAAGTGGTTGGTGCGGTAAAAGCGGCAGCCGGCAGTAAGGCTGATGGTGCGGTGGTCGCGAAATTAGTTAAACAAGCGCTAACGAAATAAATAAACAAAGGAGATTGTAGCGATGATTTTATTGTTTGGCCCGACGGGCGCGGGTAAAAGCATGCAGGGGCAAATGTTAGCAGTGCGCCAGGGGTGGAAGTGGCTTAGTACTGGCGAGATGCTGCGCCAGAGCGATGATCCGGCAGTAATTGCGACGCTGAAAAGCGGTGAATTGGTAAGCGACGAACTGACATATCATGTATTTGAGCGTGCCGTACAGGATGCGCGTGATAAAAAATACCAGAATATCATCGTGGATGGTTTTCCGCGCACGAAAGAGCAAGCGGCGTGGCTTGATGACTATATGGAGCGCATAGACGAGAAGATAGATATCGTCGTAGTGCTAGAAGTGCCAGAACAAGAAATCATGCGGCGCCTAGAGAAGCGCGGGCGCATGGAAGATACGCCTGATACGATTGCGCGGCGTATGACTATATACCGCCAAAAGATGTATCCGGTGCTTGGAATTTTTGCTGAAGCGGGCGTGAAAATTATCCACCTAGACGGTACGGGCAGCGCTGGCGAGGTGCACGATAGGATTTACGACGAGGTGAAGCGCGTATGTCCGAATTAATTACCGGTTTAAAAACGCCTGAGCAAATTCAAGCAATGCGCGAAGGCGGCAAGATTTTGGCGCGGATTTTTGCTGATATCCGCGGATTTGTGCATGCTGGGCAAACTAAACGCGAGATAGATAATTTTGTTGCGCAAAAAATTGTTGGGTATGGCGCGGAAATAACCTATAAGACGCCAGAAGTGAACTTTCCAGGTGCGATTTGTATTAGCGTGAACGACGAAATTGTGCATGGTGCACCGAATGACGATGTGTTGCAGAAAGGCGACGTTGCTAGTTTTGATTTAGTGATTACCTATAAAGGTATGAAAACTGATTCGGCGTTTACAATGGTAGTTGACGACGAGCCGAAAGGAGCGGTGAAGCATCTGCTTGCAGCAACCGAACGCAGTTTGTATGCAGGAATTGATGCGGTAAAAGGGTCAGTTCGGACGGGCGATATTGGTGCAGCAATTGAGAAAGTGTTGCGGAACGGCAAACTTGGGATAGTGCGCGAGCTGGTTGGGCATGGCGTAGGGTTACATATGCACATGCCGCCGGACATCCCGAACTACGGACGCAAAGGAACGGGTGTACTGCTGCAGCCAGGCGATACGGTGGCAATTGAGCCGATGGCGACGCTTGGTGGCGAACGGATTATCCAATTGGACGACGGTTGGACGTATGCGACGCGCGACGGTAGCCTAGCGGCACATTTTGAGCACACGATTTTAATCACTGAACACGGCGCGGAAATTATTACGCGGGCGTAGGCGATTTTATACGGGTTATGCTATAATAGCCCTATATGCAAGAACAATCTCGATATGCAGTTGGTATTGATGTTGGCACAACAATGGTTCGGTGTGTCGTTGGCCATATTGATCCAACGACGGGTACGCCGACGATTGTTGGCGTTGGCCAAGCGCCAAATAGCGGTATGCGAAAGGGTACGGTATCGAATTTGAACGGGCCGGCGCAGGCGATTGATCAGGCGCTTGGCGATGCAGAGCGTATGAGCGGTTACGAAGTAAACGCGGCGACGATTAGCGTGAATGGTTCGCATATTGTCAGTACGAAAGCCGACGGCATGATTGCAGTTGGTATGGCAGATCATGAAGTTGTTGAAGAAGATGTACTGCGCTTGGAGGATGTAGCGACAACAGGTAAAGTACCGGCGAATCGCGAGATTCTTGAGGTTGTGCCGTTTAGCTATACGCTTGATGGGCAGGGCGGTATTAAAGACCCAGTTGGCATGACAGGTACGCGTTTAGAAATTAATGCGAATGTCGTGTCGGCAATGGCGCCATATGTCGCGAACTTACAAAAAGCCGTTGAACTTGCGACAGTGAAGCCGCACGCAACGATTCCGTCGGTGATGGCGGCTGCTAAGGCGGTACTGAATGAATCGCAAATTGAAAATGGTGTGGCGGTCGTCGATTTAGGTGGTGCAACAACAAGCGTGGCGGTGTTTGAAGAAGGCGATCTACAATACGTCGGGGTTGTGTCGATGGGTGGCGTTAATATTACGAATGATTTGGCAATTGGACTGAAAACTGATCCGGAAGTTGCTGAGAAAGTAAAGCTGCAGCACGCAGCGGCAATAGCACGCAGCGAGCCTCGTAAAGTAAGCATAAAACATGAGAAGGAAACTCTGTTTTTTGACCAAGCAGAGATTGATGAAATCGTAGAAGCACGACTTGAAGAAATTCTTGAATTGGTAAATAAAGAGCTCAAAAAAGCGGGGCGTGCCGGTCAGTTGCCGAGCGGTGCGGTACTGACGGGCGGCACGGCAAACTTAAAAGGAATAGCGGAGTATGCGAAATCGCAGCTGGGCGTTGCTGCACGCGTCGGTAAGCCGCATGGATTTGGCGGTGTAGCAGACGAAATTGATAAACCGCACTTTGCAGCAGCGGTTGGGCTGATGTTGGTTGATGCTGAGGCGGCAACGGTACGTCCGCATGGTGGCAATACGTCGAAAAAGTCGGGTGGATTTATTAAAACGCTTCTGAGCAAATTCAAGCCGTAAGCAAAAGAGTGGTATACTAGTAGGTAACGTGAGGAATAGTAAGGGGTATAAGGAGTTGCAATGCCGGAAGTAAAACCAAGTGAGATTGAGACATTCGCAAGCATAAAGGTTGTGGGCGTCGGCGGCGCAGGCGGGTCGGCGGTAAACCGGATGAAAGATGCCGGGTTAGTTGGCGTGCAATTTATCGCGATGAACACTGACGCACAGGCGCTGCATAATTCAAAGGCTGATGTTAAAATCCACCTTGGTCATAGTACGACGAACGGCTTGGGTGCAGGGGCGGATCCAGCGGTTGGCGAAGCGGCAGCGCGCGAATCAATTGATGAAATTCGCGCAGCGCTTGAGGGTGCTGATATGGTATTTGTGACGATTGGCGCTGGCGGCGGCACCGGTTCGGGCGCGGGGCATGTAGTCGCTGAAGTAGCGCGCGACTTAGGTATTTTATGCGTTGGTGTTGCGACGAAGCCATTTAGTTTTGAAGGTGAAAAACGCCGGCAGAATGCCGAATGGGCGATTGCGCAATTGGGCAAAAGTGTCGATACGCTCATTACGATTCCAAATGACCGGTTGTTGCAAACGATTGACCGCCGGACGCCGTTGTTGGAAACGTTTAAGATCGCGGATGACGTGTTGCGCCAAGGCGTGCAGGGTATCTCGGAGCTAATTACCGAGCACGGGCTTATTAACCTGGACTTTGCCGACGTGAAAGCGATTATGAGCAATGCCGGTTCGGCGTTGATGGGTATTGGTCGAGCGAGCGGCGAAAACCGTGCAGCGCAGGCGGCGCAGCAGGCGATTGAAAGCCCGCTGATTGAGGTGTCGATCGACGGCGCGAAAGGCGTGCTATTTAACGTCACTGGCGGCTATGATATGAGTATGGCGGAAATTCAAGAGGCGGCAGAAATTATTACGAGCGCTGTGTCGCCGGACGCGAATATTATTTTTGGCGCGACTCTAAAGCCCGAGCTTGAAGACGAGTTGATTATTACCGTAATTGCAACGGGTTTTGATAGCGAGTTTTTCCAGCAGCAAGCCGAAGAATTAGAGCAGCCGGCAAGTTTGACGCCGGCGGCGCCTGTTGCGCCAACTGAAGACTCAAGCACTCCGGTTGATGATATTGATATGAACTTGTCGCACGCCGACGCTGCAGCGCAGTTTGCCGGCGAGTCAACGACTGATATTTGGAATCAACCGATGGATGACGATGATGATGACACGCCAGCATTTTTGCGCCGCCGCAAGAAACATAAATCATCCGATGAATAGGAGAAGTTTTTCGCGATGCATACGATAAAAATTGGAAATAGCCGCGTCCTTGAGTCGCGCGAGTCGGCGGACGGAATCACAATTCGCCGCCGCCGCGAAACGCTTGATGGCAAGCATCGGTTTACGACGTACGAGCGTGTTGAACGCCCAAATTTGGCGGTAATTAAAAAAGATAGTTCGCGCGAGTTGTTTGAACGGACAAAATTGGCAAACGCAATTCGCCGTTCGGTTGGAAAGTTTTTCAAGTCGGAGGTTGAAGTCGAAGAGATTATTGATCGGGTCGAGGATAGACTGTATGGTTTAGGTGAAACCGAAATACCGTCGCGCCAGATCGGCGAACTTGTGCTTGACGAGCTCGCCGCCTGCAACGAAGTAGCGTACGTTCGGTTCGCGAGCGTATTCCAAAAGTTTGAGACGCTTGATGATTTTGTGAAAATTCTTGAACAGCGTAAGCGGAGCAAGCAATCCTGATGCGTGTCGTTGTTGTTTCAAAAGACGATACTGATTATAGCCGCCAAGTTGCGACCTTTGTTGATGATATGGCGCGCCAGACAGGACATGAACTTGAGGTGCTTGATCCGGAATCGCGCGAGGGCGAGTCGTTTTGCCGGGCGTATGATATTGTTGAGTATCCAACGATTGTTGCGTTAAGTGCAGATAGCCAGCTGCAAGCTATGTGGCGCGGTTTGCCGTTACCGTTGATTAGCGAGGTAAGTTATTATGCCGTCCAAGACTAGCGCTTTGACAGACCGCCAGCGGGTTATCGTGTTTGGCGTGTTGCTTATTGGATCGGCAATTGGGCTTGTAGCATCAATCGTATTGTCGCACGAAGCGCTAACGATCGCAAAGGACAGCAGTAAAGTGCTTGACTGCGATTTGAACGCTGCGATGAGCTGCAGTTCGGTAGCAAAACATTGGTCGGCGCATGTTGTCGGCGATATTCCGAACAGTTTCGTCGGCATGGTGGCGTACCCGGTATTTATCACAATTGCTGTTGCTGGACTGGCGCGTACGCGATTTCCGCGTTGGTTTATGTGCGCCGCCGAGGCTGGCGGATGGGTGAGTCTGGGTTTTGCGGGCTGGATGTTTTATATGAGCTACATTGTAATTGGTGCGTTGTGCCCGTGGTGTTTGGCGACAGATGCAGCAGTGCTGCTCGTGCTTTTTGCGCTTATTCGCCATAATGTACTGACGGATAGCCCGATGATTTCCGCAAAATTGGTGCCGTCTAAAAAATGTGTTCAGCAAAATTACGATGTTGTCGTTTTTGTTGCTATCGCGGTTGCGATATGCGCGTTGATTGTGCTTAAATATGGCGATAAGTTAGTATAATCTGGAAACTTTCTTTTTACGCGGCGTATGCTATACTGAGTGCATGAAGCATAATATAGTTATACGAGCATATCTTGGTCTTGCGGCTGTAGCGATAGGGTTGCTTTTATTGTTACGTAACCTTCATGTTATCTCTTTTGACTACTGGGGAGAGCTATGGGGCGGGTTCTTGTCGCTTTGGCTGATCCTCGTGGGGTGCATGATTCTTGTAAAGCGTTCGCGGTGGATTTGGGGTTTGTTATTCTTGTCTGCAGGGGCAACGATCGGTCTCCGTGCACTTCACATTGTTGATGTTAACTTTTGGCAGATTGTATGGCCAATTTTGTTTATCGCTGTCGGTTTTGCAGTGTTGTTTTCACTCGTGAAAGACGGCAAAATATCAAAAATGAAAGTCAAGCATATGGCAGCGGCATGGTCGGGGCAAAGTGAAAAAGTAGAAGGTGAATATACTGGCGGGACTATTTCTTCGGTATTTAGTGGTGTTGATCTTGACCTGCGCCAGGCTGATATTCAGGACGGTGCGGTTATTGAGCTGTTTGTTCTGTTTGGCGGCGTTGATATTATTATACCGAACGACGTGGTTATAAAAAATGAGGTGACTGCTATTCTTGGCGGTGTTGATGATAAGACTAGTCCTGGTGTGAAAGCGAAAAAGACGCTGTATATTCGCGGTGAATGCTTTTTTGGCGGCATTGAATTGAAATAATATCGTTGCTTTTCGCTAAAAAAGCCCGTACAATTAAAGGCGAGGCATCTGAGCGGTTATCGCCCGCGATCTCTCATACGGGAGAATGCCCCAGGAAGAACAGCCTTTAGCTCAGTAGAACCTGGCGTTCACTCGGCGTAAACGAGTAATTAAGCGCTGAAAGAATCACTTCTTTTGGAATCGAGATGGTACCGTCCGCATGCATGCTTCTCGCGGATTCTCGAAGTCAAGAGAGGTGATTTTTGTTTGTAGAAAGGAGAATACGAATGAAATTTAAACACGGTACACGCCGGCGGGCAGCAGAATATGAAAAAGATTGGGTGAAGCGTTGGAAAGTCGACAGAACATTTGAAAAATCGGTCGAACAGCGTTCAGAAGACAACCATTATGTATTTTATGACGGCCCGCCATTTATCACTGGCGTACCGCACCATGGCACATTGCTTAGCAGCATTGTCAAAGATGCTGTGCCGCGCTATCAGACTATGAAAGGTAAGCGTGTTGAGCGTGTGTGGGGTTGGGACTGCCATGGATTGCCGGCGGAAGTGTTTACCGAGAAGAAACTAGGTATTAAAGATCGCCGCGATATCGGTACGACGATTAGTCTGGAAAAGTACATCACGACTGCGCGTGAAAATATGGTGCAGACCAGTAGTCTGTGGAACGATACGATTGATCGGATTGGTCGCTGGGTAGATATGGATAATGCCTACAAAACCATGGACAAAGAATACATGGAGAGTGTTTGGTGGGCGTTTAAAGAGCTGCATAATAAAGGCAAAATTTATGAGGGTGAGCGAGTGCTCATGTATTGCACGCGCGATGCGACGCCGCTGTCAAAAGCTGAGGTGACGATGGATGCAGGCGCATACCAAGATGTGACCGACCCAAGCGTATATGTGCGCTTTCAACTGGAGGACGGGAGAACGCTGTTGGTTTGGACGACAACGCCGTGGACGCTATCGGCAAATACGGCTCTAGCAGTGAATGCTGATTTGACGTATGCTGAGGTTGAAGTTGAAGGCGAACGGTTTGTGTTGGCGAAAAACCTGCTTGATAAAGCATTGACGAATGAAAAACATGAGACGCTGCCGTATACAATTATTACTGAGTACTCTGGCGAGTCGCTCGTTGGCCTGAACTATAAGCCATTATTGGGCGTAAATCGCGGCGAGCACGCACACAAAATTTATTCAGCTGGATATGTGTCGGCTGATGATGGTACCGGCATTGTCCATATTGCGCCGGCATATGGCGAGGAGGATTTTAATCTTGCTCAAGCTAATAATATTCCCGTTGTGCACGTTATTGACGAAAACGGCTTCTTCACTGAGGGCGACTGGAAAGGCGAGAATGTTTGGGAAAGTAATAAGCGCATCGCTAAAGAGCTGAAAGAGCGCGGCGTCGTTTGGAAGATCGACTATATTCGCCACAGCTATCCGCATTGTCATCGCTGCGGCACGCGCTTGATGTATCGGGCGCACCCGAGTTGGTTCTATGACGTGCAGGGGCAGAAGGAGTTGATGCTTGCGAAAAATTCCGAACAGATTACGTGGTTTCCTGAGCACCTAAAGTATGGGCGGTTTGAGAAAAATATTGAACAAGCGCCAGATTGGAATTTGTCGCGCGATCGTTTCTGGGCAACAGCGATGCCGGTTTGGGAAGCGGTTGACGCGGATGGTAATACGCTGCGCGATGAACAGGGTAATAAGCGGCAAATTGTTGTCGGTTCGTATGCAGAGTTGAAAGAATTGAGCGGCGCAGAGCTTGACGACTATCACCGTCCGTGGATTGATGCGATTGAGTTTGACTTGACGCCTGAAGGCGATGTGCCGCCGGCTGATTATCAGGGCGAGCGTGTTCATTATATACGCATTGATAAAGTGCTGGATGGCTGGTTCGAGTCGGGCAGTATGCCATTTGCGCAGTTTCACTATCCGTTTGAGAATAAAGCGAAGTTTGAGGAAAATTTCCCAGGCGATTTTGTAGTTGAGTATATTGGTCAGGTGCGGGCGTGGTTCTATTATATGCATGTCGTTAGCGTTGGTTTGTTTGGCGAAAGTCCGTTTAAGCATGTGGTGACGACTGGTGTGGTGGCAGGCAACGACGGCCGCAAAATGAGTAAAAGCTACGGTAACTTCACTGACCCGAATGAGCTGATGGATAAGTTTAGCGCTGATAGTCTGCGTTTTTTGCTGCTATCAAGCCCGCTGCTTAATGGCGAGGATTTTGCGCTGCACGATAAAGATGTTGGCGACGTGGCGCGCAAGCTCAGTATGATTTGGAATATGTACGATTTCTTCACGATGTATGCAGAGGTTGATGGTTGGGAATTTGACGGCGCATTACAGGATCCGCTTAACGATTTAACAAACCCGCTAGATATTTGGATTGTCAGCCGCCTGCATCAGCTGGTTGCTACAGTGGAGAAGCATATGGACGGATATAATATTCCGGACGCGCTTAGTCCGATCCTGCCATTCTTAGACGATGCAAGCAATTGGTATGTGCGCCGCAGCCGCCGCCGCTTCTGGAAATCGGAAGACGACGCGGATAAGAACGATGCGTATAAAACGCTCCATTACGTGTTGGTGCGGTTAAGCTATTTGCTTGCGCCGTTTACGCCGTTTTTAGCGGATGAGTTGCATCATAATTTAACAGGCGACGACGAGTCGGTTCACTTGAAAGATTGGCTGCCGGCAGGCACAGTGAACGAATTAGTCATTGATGAAATGGCGCGCGTGCGCGAATACATCAATGAAGGTTTGAGCTTGCGTGCTAAGGCTGGAGTGAAAGTACGCCAACCGCTCGCGTGCGTGACGGTTCCCGAGAAAGGTAAGACATTTGATTTTACGCCGATTTTGCTGGAGGAACTGAATGTCAAACGTGTATTATATGGCGATAATGTTGCAATAGACACAGAGATTACTCCTGAGCTCAAGCGCGAGGGCCTGGCGCGCGAAATTATTCGCCACGTCCAAAGCGCGCGCAAGAAGGCCGGCTTGAGTGTCGATGATCATATTATTTTAGGGTTAAGGTCCAATGACAACAAGTTGAACAAAGCTATTGATGAACACGCGAGAATTATTGAAGGCGAGACGTTGACATTGAAACTCGGACCAATATCAGATGATATGTACGAAGAAGAAGTGAAAATTGAAGGAAATAGAGACTTGAAAATATTTTTGAAGCGTACAGCGTAGTTATCAGCAAAAATAACGATTATCAAATGAAAAGGAGACTTGATGGCGGAAATCATTAAAGCAATTATTCCGGTGGCGGGTTGGGGAACGCGTATGCTGCCGATCACCAAAGCGATTGAAAAGTGCATGCTGCCTGTTGGCAAGCGCCCGATTATTGACTATGTTGTGCAGGACTGCTTAGCGGCGGGTATCCGCGAGTTTATTTTTGTCGTGAGCGAGCAGAGTTCGCAGCTTGAGGCGTACTATCGCAGCAATATTCATCTAAACGATTATCTGCGGCGCAAGGGCAAAGAGGATATGCTGCCGCTTATCGCGCCGCTCAAAGCTAATATGCACTTCGTGACGCAGCCGAGCTACGGAAAGTACGGTACGGCGGTGCCGGTAGCCCTCGCGAGCGATTACATTAACACGGATGAATCAGCGGTTGTGCTGATGGGTGATGATTTCATGTATAATCCTGATGGCTCAAGCGAAGTAGCGCGCCTTATCGCGGCGACGCCGGCGGGCGAGTGCAGCATACTGGCGAAAGAAGTACCGCATGAAAGTATTAGCCGTTACGGCGCGATTGTCATTGACGAGAGCGGTCATTTTCGCGAAATTGTTGAGAAGCCGCGCCCTGAAGAAGCGCCGAGTGATTACGCTAATATCGGTAAATATGTTTTGACTAAGCAAGTGATCGACTCGTGCGCCGATATCGCAGTATCGCCGCGGGGCGAATACGATCTAACCGATGCTATTACGCAGTTTGCGCAGGCTGGTGGTGCGGTGAAAGTCGTGCCGGCAGTTGGGCAGCATCTGGACGGCGGGTCGCTTGATGGTTGGCTGTATGCGAATAATGTTGTGTGTGGCTTGTAACTATTCCGCCATTGCAATAACCTCAATGCTCTGCTACAATATAACAGATCTGAATTAAATTAACGTTTAAGGAATGAAATGAAAGCAGTCGTAAAGATCTCTGGCAAGCAGTATCTTGTCAGCGAAAAAGAGACCCTACGGGTGGACCTCCTCCCGGAAGGAACGAAAGAGCTCGCTCTCGACGCACTCATGACCATTGACGGCGATAAAATCGCGGTTGGTAATCCTGTAGTGAAGGGCGTAAACGTAAAAGCGAAAGTTGTTGAAGCGTTGGTGAAGGGCGATAAAATTCGCGTTATCCGCTACAAGGCAAAAAAACGTGTCCACAAAGAGAACGGTCATCGCCAAAAATACTCGCTTATCGAAATTACAGCGATCAAGTAGCAGTGAAAACTCCTCGTATAATCTTTCCGAGGAGTTTTTTCGTGTCTAGAGTAATTTTTTGTCTTCTTGGTTCAGCTCATGGTATAATAGAGTCTAAAGAGAGGGAATAGAAACAGCGTGGCAACGATTATCGCAGTAACTAATCAAAAAGGCGGCGTCGGCAAAACAACGACGTCAATCAATCTTGCGTATTATTTAGCTAAGAACGGTAAGCGGACATTATTGATTGACTTTGACCCGCAGGGTAATGCGACGAGCGGGTTGTCGATTGACAAGCAATCGCTTGATACGACGATGACGGAAGTGATTATGGGGAAAAAAAAGCTCATTGATGCAGTAATGCCGACCGAGTTTACTAATCTGTGGATTGCGCCGACGACGCCGGAATTAGCAAATGCCGAGGTGGAACTGACGCAGGTGCAGCACCGGTTTAGCCGGCTAAAATATGCGATTCAATTGACGCCGACGCAGTACGATTTTGTTATTATTGACTGTCCGCCGAGTTTAAGTTTGCTGACGGTTAACGCGCTGATTGCGGCGCAGTATGTGTTGCTGCCGGTGCAGGCGGAGTTCTATGCGCTTGAGGGCTTAGGGCAGCTGCTTGAAACGATGAAGCTGATTCGTAAAAATCTTAACCCGACGCTTGACCTGATTGGCGTGCTGCCGACGATGGTTGATAGCCGCACGTCGCTGTCGACGCAAGTGCTTGATGAAATTTCTAAGCATTTTCCAGCGAAAGTATTCAAAACGAAGATTCCGCGCAATGTGCGGCTCGCCGAAGCGCCGAGCCATGGGCTGCCGATTGGCGCGTATGATCGGTTTAGCAAGGGTGCGCGCGCCTATAAAGCAGTGACAAAGGAGGTGCTTGATCGTGTCGGCTAAAAAGGGTTTGGGACGAAGTTTTGATTCATTGATTCCGACGGAGTTGCTGGACGAGTCGTTTGATCCGACATCTGAGCAGGATGACCGTGTAAGTGATTTGCGCTATATTAAGCTCAGTGAGATAGTACCAGATCCGGACCAGCCGCGCCGCGCGTTTGATGAAGTGTCGCTTGACGAACTGGCGGCGTCGGTAAAGGAGCATGGCGTGTTGCAGCCGATCGTTGTGGCGCCGGATAAGCAGGGCTATAGAATTGTTGCGGGCGAGCGGCGGTTTCGCGCATCGCAGCGAGCGGGGCTTGAAAAAATTCCGGCATTAGTACGGACGTTATCGAGCCAGCATAAGTTAGAGTTATCGCTCATCGAGAACTTGCAGCGCAGCGATTTGAACCCGCTTGAGACGGCGACGGCATATCTAAAATTGCGCGATCAGTTCAACTTAACGCTTGAGGAGATCGGACAGCGCGTTGGCGGCAAAACGTCGGCGGCGGTTAGTAATACGCTGCGTTTATTGCGGTTGCCAGCGTCGGCGCGCGACGCGATTATAGCGGGCGATATCCGCGAAGGGCAGGCGCGCCCGTTGATTGGCTTGCCGGAGGATGTGGTTGACGAAATTATTCCGCGCATTATAAAAGAGGGCTGGAGCGCGCGTGCAATTGAAAGCTATGTGCGCCGCCAGAAAGCGAATGGGTTAAGCGGCCGTACGACGCGCCAGCCAGCGCCGCGTAAACCGCGCTACGTTAAAGAACAGACTCGTTTTGCCGATCGATTTAAGACGCCGGTTGAGGTGCGAACAAATCGCCGCGGTTCAGGACAAATCGTTATTTCATTTCAGGATCACGCGGATTTTGAGCGGATTTCGAAATTGCTTGGCTAGAGTTAGAAAGTCGTTATTTTTGAGAAAGGAAAGAGACGCACTGAAACTGGTCCGACGACGTCGTGGTTAGGAACAAAGCCGAGTCCAGTGCGCGAGTCGTACGAGCTGCTGCCGATACGATTGTCGCCAGCGACAAACAGTACGCCTTCAGGTACGGCTGTGTCGACGTCGCCGCTTGACGGGCTCTGCGGTCCGACGCCGCCTCTGCGGTACTCGTCATCGGGGTGAAATCCGTTTGGATGCTCGCGATTGTATACAGTAAGCGTGCCGTCTTTGACAGTAACGCGCTCGCCAGGAAATGCGATGACGCGCTTCACGATAAATTCATCATGCATGCCGGCTAAAAAACGCGGGTTTTTGAAGACGATAATTTGCCCGCGGTTTGGCACGTACGGTTTATTTTTGAGTAAAGCCGCAGTTACAGGCAGCCGGTCGACGATAAGCCGGTCGCCATCGGCAAGCGTATGGTCCATACTGTGTCCAGATACCGAAAAACTGCGAAATACGTAGGTGTTGATCAGCAGCGTGCCGATCAGGACAAGCAGAACAAATCCAATGAAATTAAGTATGTCCTTCAACCGTGGATGACGCGTTAAATAACTTGCTTCCATCTTTCTTACTATACCCGCCGCGTCCCAAAAAAACAAACGGAAACCATAGCCGCGATGGTTTTATTTTCTGCGCATTTCCGCTATAGTAAACAGGAGTATGAGTAAACGAGCAGTAGACGGTTTTGTTCCGCGGCGCCAATTGCCGGAAGTATCGGCGGAAGGCTTAGGGCGTTCGCCGAGCGGCAGCGGCGTGCGGCGGCGTATCGCGGTGTCTGGTGCGAATCACGCGGCATCGCCGAAGCCGTTATCTTCGCCGGCGATATCGCGAGCAGCACAGCGTCCGTCGACTATTAGAAACTCCGATCGCGCAGATATTGACGCGTCATTGCGAGAGATTGGCAATCTGTCTGATCTTGATGCGCCGACGGCACCGGACGGTCGAAAAAAACGCGGCAAAAAATCTAAAAAACCAATATCTCGTCGCCGCAAAATTATTAAACGCGGGATTATCGCGTTCATCTTGATTATTGTACTGACCGCCGGCTGGTTTGCATATCGTGCGTTAATGGCGAGCAAGTCGGTCTTTAAGGGCGACTTGTTTGGGCTGGTGCAGCAGAAACCTCTCAAGCAGGATGCGAACGGTCGTTCAAATATTCTTATTCTCGGTACATCTGAAGATGACGAAGGGCACGAAGCAGGGTATCTAACTGACTCAATGATGGTGTTGAGCATCGACCAAAACAAGAAAAACGCGTATATGGTTAGCGTTCCGCGCGATCTATACGTGAAGTACGGACGCGCCTGTGACGCGGGGTATGCGGGCAAAATTAACGTGTATTTCAATTGCGTAAATAACGACTGGAAATCGGATAGCGCGGAAGACGAACGCCAGAAAGAAACGCGTTCGTTTGTGGGTGAAATTTTAGGCATGGATTTGCAGTATAGCGTGCATGTAAATTATTCGGTAATGCGCGACTTGGTAAGCGCAATCGGTGGCATTAAAGTGAATATTGAAAGCCGCGATCCGCGCGGAGTGATGGATAGCAATTTCGACTGGAAATGTGGTACGACGCGGGCGGAGAAGCAGGAGCGTTGCCCGCGCGGACATTACATTAGCTATCCGAACGGCGAGGTTGAGCTTGATGCTGAGCATGCGCTGTATCTTGCAATGGCGCGCGGCGATATTGCGCCAACCTATGGATTTGAGCAATCGAATTTCGACCGCGAGAAAAATCAGCAAAAAATTATGATGGCGATCCGCGAAAAAGCGCTTAGTACAGGCACGCTCACTGATTTCTCGAAAGTCACAAAGCTTGTTGATGCGATTGGCGCGAACTTGCGTACAAACTTTGAGACAGGTGAAGTGCGAACACTTGTTAGCTTGATGCAGTCGATCAAGCAGGATGAAATCAAAAGCGTCAGCCTGATTGATGCCGAACCGGCAATTCTAACGACCGGCACGGTTGGCGGTGCGAGCGCAGTGATACCAGTGGCGGGTACGTACAATTACAGTGGTTTGCAGGCGTATATTAAGAAGCATATTTACGCAACGGCGATTACGAGAGAAGAGCCGCGCGTCGTTATCCTGAATGGTTCTGGAATTGCAGGAGCGGCGCAGGCTGAGGCGACTAAGCTTGAGGAGCTTGGCATAGCAGTTAATACGGTTGGCAATGTGCCGAGCGGGCAAACGTATTCGTCAAATAAGATCTATCGTGTGGGCGAAAAGACAAAATCAGCAACTGAAGAGAAGTTGAAGTCACTCTATCATACGAGTGTATCGCCAAGTAATGAATTATCGGGCGTGACATATAGCGCGAATACTGATTACGTAATTATCATTACGAAGGCGCAAAGCTCAAAAAGCCGGTAATTAAACGCGATTCATAGTATAATAAAAACGATGGATTTGATAAAATCACACAAACGCCGTTCGCGTATTAGCGAAGCGATGTATATTTTGCTCAATGTGCTGCTCGCGCTTGCGATGTTTGCTGTGACCTACGTATCTGGATCGCCGTGGATTGCCGTAGCACTTGTATTTATGAGCAAATGGCGTGTTTTGGCAGTGCGTCCGCGGTTTTGGCTGGCGAATCTGATTGCGAATACAGTCGACCTTATTGTCGGGCTAAGTTATGTGACGCTTGTATATTGTATGACGGGGTCGGTTGGTGTGCAGGCGGCATTGACGGTGCTCTATATCGTGTGGTTATTGATCATCAAACCGCGTTCAAAACACACCTACGTTGTTATACAGGCAGGAACGGCGCTTTTCTTGGGGTTGACTACCGTTTCGATGATGATGCACGAGTGGAATCCAGTGTGTTTCGTTGCGGCGTCGTGGATTATCGGCTGTATCGCTATGCGTCATGTGATGAATACGTATGATGAGCCGTATAGCAATTTATACAGTTTTGTTTTTGGCGTTGTAACAGCAGAATTAGCGTGGATTTCGTATCACTGGATGGCGGCGTATGCAATTCCAGGCGTTAGCCCGATTCGATTATCACAGTTTGCGTTGTTTACAACGCTGTTTTATTTTGTTGCCGAACGGGCATACTATAGCTACCATGCGTACGGCGAGGTGCGCCGTAACGACATCATACCGCCCGTTGCGCTTACTGCGCTTGTCGTGATTGCTGCCTATGTGCTTGCCGCTATCTATGGCAGCGACGCGCTTTAAGGCGGTTTTAAGCCATATTTTTGAAAATGGTTCAAAGAAAGGTGAATAGTATGACAGATACGAAGAATACAGCAAAAAAGGCAAAGCATGAAACGGCTGCGCCAAGTACCGCGCCGACGTCTCCGGCTTTGGTCGCTAGCCCGCCAGTTTCACCGCCACTGAAGCAACCGCGCCGTGCGCTTCCGTGGATTGTTATATCAGCTATTCTCTCTATTGTGCTTATTACGAGTGTGGTATCGGCGGGTGTGTATCTATATGTAAACACTCATCGTAGTACTACGTTGACACCAACGCGTGATGGCAATACGACGGCAACAGCGAGCGAAGCGTCAGTCTCGAACGTGATAGAAAAAGTATCACCGAGCGTGGTGTCGATAGTGACGAATACAACTAAGCGGACTATATACGGTGCGGCGCAAGCTCGGGCGGCAGGAACAGGAATTGTCATTAGTCGCGATGGTTATATTCTAACGAATCGTCATGTTGTCGCTAACGCAAGTACTGTGCAGGTTGTGCTGGACGACGGCACGGCGTATGATGATGTGAAAATTGTCGGGGTAGATCCGTTGAATGATGTAGCCTATCTGAAGATTAACGGCGTTACTAACCTGCGCGCTGCCGAAATCGGCGATTCATCTACGGTGCGTACAGGCCAGCACGTTGTCGCGATCGGTAATGCGCTTGGGCAATACCGCAACACAGTGTCAAGCGGTATTATCTCAGGCAAAGGGCGGTCACTTTCGGCAAGCGATGAAGCGGGCGGATCAAACGAATCGCTCAGTGACATGTTCCAGACCGACGCAGCGATCAATTCGGGTAACTCGGGTGGACCGCTGTTGAATTATGCCGGGCAGGTTATCGGCATTAATACGGCGGTTGCTTCGGGTGCGACAGGGATTGGTTTTGCAATTCCGATTAATGCCGTGAAAGGAACGATGAAGAGCGTGTTAGCGGGCAATCGTGTCAAGCGTGCCTATATCGGTATTCGGTATGTTGACATTACGCCGGCATTGGCAAAACGCTATCACTTGCCAGTGACAAAAGGCGCGTACGTAGCAAGCGATAATAGCTCAAGCGTACAACCTGGTAGTCCGGCGAGCAAAGCAGGTATTCAAGACGAGGACATTATTACGAAGGTAAATGGCACGGCAGTAGGCGAGAGTAATGGGTTTTCTAGCCTGATTGGCCAGTACACGCCAAATGACGTCGTGGAATTAACAATTTTGCGTGGCGGTAAAGAGCAGACTGTTAAGGTTACGCTAGGTGCCTACGCTGAATAATTTTAATTATATTTTTGAAACACGAGGCAAAATCCATCAGTGGCACGATGAACGAGCTGTAGCCTTGATGCTCTAGCTATAATTGCTGTATGCTGTCGCGGATCGGCTTCAAGGTAAAGCCATCCGCTATTATTCAGCGCGGTACCCGTTTGAGCAAGCAGCTTATTAATCAGCGCTAGCCCATTGTTGCTCGCAAAGAGTGCCTCAGCGGGTTCGCAATTTGTTTCCGGCGAGCGCTCCCATGACGCGTCAACGTACGGAAGATTCGCAATAATACCGTCAAACGTACCGAAGGTGGCGCTCAGCATATCGCTTTGTATAATGTCGACGCGCGCGCGTAGCCTCGCTGTATTTTCGCGCGCTACCGCAAGCGCATGGCGGCTATTATCGGCAAGTACGACGTCAAGTGCTGGTATTTCCAATTTTGCCGTAATTCCCAGGCAGCCGCTTCCCGTACCGACATCGATGAGGCGTCCAGTATGCGGTCCGTAGTGGCGTAGGCAGGTGATAATTGCCTCTGATTCTGGGCGCGGGATTAGTACGCTTGGCGTGACTTTGAATAGCCGTCCGTAAAACTCTCTATGTCCGATGATATAGGCAAGCGGTGTTCGGTCAAGCCGCAACTGCAGCCTCGCGTTAGCGATTTCGAGCTGGCGTTCGGTCAGGCGCTCGTCGCGATGCGCATGCAGCCATGTACGATTTTTGCGCACAGTGTGTGCTAATATCAGTTCAGCGTCAAGCAGCGCGCTTGTAATGCCGGCATCTGCAAGCATTTCTGCGCTATCGCGCAGCCAGGCTTGAATTGATGTCGGGATGTTCGTGGCTGCCATCTTATGTGGGATTGTACATGATGTGCGTGGGCAGGGCAAATCTTTTATTGCGCGTGCTGTGCTTTTAATTCGCGTTCATATGCTTGCAGCCGCTCAACGATATCATCAATATCGCCGTTCATCGCTGCCGGAATATTACTGCGGCTATAGTGAATGCGGTGGTCGGTGATGCGATCCTGCGGGAAATTGTACGTGCGAATTTTTTCACTGCGATCCCCCGTACCGACGAGCGCGCGCCGTTCAGCGGACAATTTTGCATTATCTTCGTCGATTTTCATTTGGAGTAGGCGGCTGCGCAATACGCTCATCGCTTTTTCGCGGTTCTTGATTTGCGATTTCTCGTCTTGGTTTTGTACGACCAAACCGGTTGGCAGGTGAGTGATACGCACAGCAGAATCGGTCGTGTTGACGGATTGCCCGCCGTTGCCGCTTGAACGATAGATATCAACGCGCAAATCTTTCGGGTTTATCTCAATGTCGGTTTCCTCGGCCTCTGGTAGTACTGCGACGGTGGCGGTACTAGTGTGAACACGCCCTTGGCTTTCGGTGACGGGCACGCGCTGTACGCGGTGAACGCCGCCCTCAAACTTAAGCTGCGCATACGGTGCGTCGCCGGATATTTTGAAGATAACTTCTTTGTAGCCGCCGGAATCGTTGGCAGAATCGCTCAGCAGTTCGGTTTTGTAACCGTGCGCCTCGCACCAGCGCAGATACATGCGGTACAATTCAGCGGCAAACAGACTCGCTTCGTCGCCGCCTGCACCCGCGCGAATCTCCATGATGGTGTTCTTTTCATCGTTCGGATCTTTTGGTGTAAGTAATATAAATAAGTCCTCTTCAAGTTGTGCTAATTTTGCTTCGTCTTCGGGAATTTCTGCTTTGGCAATTTCGGCAAGCTCATCATTACCGGTGGCAAGCTCTCTCGCTTCGGCAAGTTGCTGCTCAACCTGCTTGCGCTCTGTTGCTTTAGCAATGATTGTCTCAAGTTCGCTGAACCGCTTGTTCTTAGCGGTAAACTGCGGGTCGTTATATGCGTCGGGTTGCGCCAAAAACTTACTCAGTGCTGAGTATTCGACCTCTAGGGCGGTCAAATCAAGAGTAATACGAGCCATGCTCTTCTATTGTACCATAAAGTAGGCGCGGCAACGACGAATGCTTGATTTCCTCCTTTAGCTACGCTATATAATACTATATGCGTCCCAAGGAGTTTATAGGCAGCAAATCACACGAAGATCATGGATTAGATAGCAAAGTACCCCTGAGCTTTGCAGAAATGATAGACCTCGATAGCATTAATGACCAAGACATCAAAGACTTGATCATTAAAGAACGGGCCATTCCAGTTACGATCAGTATAGATGAAGGTATTAGACCTAAAATTATCGACTCCTGCGGAATGACCTGCAGTTTTTGTCATAACGAGGGAACCCCTGTTGCAAGCGCCTATAGCAAAACAACCCTATTACCCAACCCACGATACAGGGGACGCAGTGATGTTAAAGGCGTGACAATATTTAGCCCTATTGGCAAAGCCATACTTGATCTATCAGTTGGCGACTCTACAGAAGTAACCATCAATAACAAAAAAATACCAATAAGTATCACCAGGATTCGTAGCCTTAGTGAACTTTCAGCATAACTTTTAGTAAACCAACTTAATACAAGGAATGTGACTACAATGAAAACCGAGTATGAAGCTAAATTTGTCAACATAAGTACCTCTGAGATTCGGCAGAAGCTGCGGTCTCTTGGCGGATCATCCGAAAAGCCTGAGCGGCTAATGCGGCGAGTGACAATTGACAGCCCCGAAATGAAGCAGAACAAAGGCTATTTGCGCGTCCGCGACGAGGGCGACTGCGTGACGATGACTTACAAGCAATTTGACAAGCTATCCGTTGACGGCGCCAAATAGTACGAGGTGAACGTCGATAATTTTGAAGAAACCATCGCTATCCTAGAGGCTGCTGGTCTCCCATATACCTCTTTCCAAGAGTCCAAACGCGAAACGTGGCGGTTAGGTGATGCCGAAATTGTCATCGATGAATGGCCATGGCTAGCGCCGTATATCGAAATCGAAGCGAACGATGAACATGTAGTCAGGGAAACCGCCGAGGCTCTCGGTCTTTCATGGGGCGATGCAATTTTTGGCGATGTTATGGCGGCTTACCGAGCACAATATCCCCACTTGACTCCATTTGATACCATCGCCTCAATACGAAACGTCACCTTTGATTCGCCCCTACCAGATATGCTTAAAAAGTAACTACTGTATTTGTTGCATGCTTAGTCTAGTTTCGTCTACAAATATAAACTCATAGCAGACCGCCAATTTTCCTGTAAAATAGGTCCTTGAAACTCTACAACACCCTCACGCGCCACAAAGATGAACTCCAGCCGCTCGATGGGCAGACGGTTCGCATGTACACCTGCGGGCTGACGGTTATTCGCAGCCGCACATCGGCAATTGGGTCGGCTATATCTATTGGGATGTGTTGGTGCGACTATTACGCTGGCAATATATTCCAGTTGTCCGAACACAAAATATCACCGACGTTGGGCATTTGACCAGCGATGATGATAATGGCGAGGACAAGATGGAGAAGGGGGCGCGCCGCGAGGGCGTCATACCATCAGGACGTCGCTCACTCATTAGTAACAACATTATACACTATATTGTTAATACTGTCAATGCTTATGCCGTAGCTAACAGGGGAGTAGGACTATGGCTTTGATGGTACTTAACTTAACACCCTAACCACAACAATTTGCCTTAAAGACTTCAAGCGGGGTTAAGCCGCCTAGACGCTTTCTGGGCCTGTTGTTCAATAGATTTTCTAGGTCTAATATACATTGAGCCGTAAGCTTTTTGAAGTCAGTGCCTTTAGGATAAAAATCTCTAATTAGCCCATTAAAGTTTTCATTCCTGCCGCGCTGACTGGATTTATACGGGTCAGCAAAGTAAATATCTACAGCCAGTGTTTTCTCAGTGGCACGCCAGCTGCTAAACTCAGCCCCATTGTCGTAAGTAATGGTGGCAACATTACTTTTGCCAAAGACTCTTTCAATATCCACCTTGGTTTGTTTGGTAATACTGGCGGCATTGTAGCCAATAACTAAACTAATAGAGCCTAATCCGGACTTATAACGGTAGATGGCCATGTGGGATACGGGGCGAAGCCCCATATTTCCTGTCCAGCCATCGTTATCTTTAAGAGTTTGATCTGCCAGTAGGGCATCTATTCGCAGGGAGATTTGTTCCGGTGACCATCGTAACTTGAGTTTAGCCTTGATATATGCCAGTGTCCGGGCATATATTGGTTCAGTCAGTTTCTTGCTAGCCCTGCAGACGCCCGAATGGCGTTTAGTAGCATATTCTCGGGGCTAGTTTAGCACTGTAGCTATATAGCTTGCTATGTAGCCTCTGGCGCCTTTTAACACCCTCTTTAGCCTTACGAATGGTACTAACCATAACTTGGCCGCGGTACTTGCGGCTATCTAGGCTGGCAATGGCCGGTATATTAACACGCTGTCTATTCTTATCCCGTTTTCGACCCGGCAGTCTTTGTATTTGCTCCTCAATAAAGCTATTAACCTCACTGAGAGATAGTACTGGTTGAGCGTCCAAGCGACTTGGCAATGGCAGTGTATGATTCACCATTCTTTAACCTATTGACTTTCCAAAAATCCATTAAACCACGGGACTAAAATTGAAACGTGTCTTTATTAAGCTCATCCTTTGCAGTTGAGGTGTTAATGGAGGATGGCGGTTGCTAAAATTATAAAAAGTGGTAAAACTACTTGACGAAATCAGAGAGAGTACTATAAACACCGGATCAGTAATTATTCTAATAAGAAAGTGTAGGTTTAGTTGAATTGTTATTCATCAATTTAGACCATACGACAGACAGACTTCCGATGCTCATCCTGGTGCAGAATTTGAAACGACCGCAGTAGCGTTTGATGTATATGATGAGAAAGATAGTTTGCTGGATAACAATAGGAAATCCCACCAGTCGGGTTATATGGTGCTGTTCCGACTGGGTATTGCTGGTGAAAAATTAGATGAAGATACTATTGGTATCGGCGAGAATGCTCGTTATGGAGCGCTCGTTGAAAATGGTTGTCTGACGCCGTTGCGCTTAGACGCTGTTAAGGGGTATACTGCATCTTCGCTAAACCGGTTAGTGTCAGTTGTCATGCTAGACGATAACGATCCTGGCTACAGCGAAGTTCTTGACGAAGTAGATCGTTTTCTTGATCAGTGCGGTTCGAAAGAATCAGAGAATAGCAAGCGTTGTTGTTCCGTAAAAGGTCGTGCTACACTGGAGGCATGGCATTTTCTTCTTGGCGCCAATTTGTTGAGCATGAAGCCGAGCAGCCGTACTTTCGCCGGCTGATGAATCGGGTAGACGCCGAACGCAAAGTTAAAGACGTATACCCGCTCAGACCAGACATGTTCTCATGTTTTGCTCAGTGTCCGCTTGAAACGACAAAAGTCGTAATCATTGGGCAGGACCCGTATCATGGGCCAGGGCAGGCGCATGGCATGTGTTTTTCGGTGCGACCGGGTGTGCCGGTGCCGCCGAGTTTGCAGAATATTTTTAAAGAACTGCATGATGATTTGGGGTGCGATATTCCTAAGAGCGGTTTTTTAGAAGAGTGGGCGAAGCGCGGCGTGTTGCTTATGAACACGTCATGGAGCGTTGAACGCGGCAAGCCGGCAAGCCACGCTGGTCTTGGTTGGATGGAATTCTCTGAACACCTCTTAGAATTTTTGAATGAATTTGAACAGCCATTAGTGTTTCTGCTGTGGGGTGCGCATGCCCAAAAAGTGGGGCAGAAAATCACTAATCCGCGCCATCTAAAAATTGCGAGCCCGCATCCGTCGCCATTTTCCGCCGACCGCGGTTTCTTCGGCAGCCGGCCGTTCTCGCGGGCTAATGAGTTTTTAGAGAAAACCGGCCGCGGCGCGGTTGATTGGCAAATCCGCGAACGCGAATAAGAAACCCTTACTTATCGTTGTCTTTGTTATCTTTTTTTGCAGCTTTAGTTTTCGCAGAAGCCTTTTTGGTTGATTGCTGATCATCGTTAGTGGCTTTAGCCTTGGCGATTTTTTTTGCATTCTTTTTCTTCGCCTTATTTGCTAACTGAACGCGATGTGCTTCTGCGGCAGCCTGGCGAGCCTTGAATCGATCGACGCGGCCTTCGGTATCAATAATCTTTTCCTCGCCTGTGAAGAATGGGTGCGAAGCCGATGAAATATGGACTTTAACAAGCGGATAGGTTTTACCGTCTTTCCACTTGATTGTTTCTGTTGTTTGCGCCGTTGAACGAGTCAAGAACGCGAAGCCTGCTTGTTCGTCGCTAAATACGACCAGGCGATAGTCTTGTGGGTGAATACTGCTTTTCATAGCTGTCTATTCTACCAAATAACTCAGTAAAATACAACCGTTTAACCGTTCGTATTCATGATATTATTTATAATAATAGGAATAGGCATAAAGTAAATGAAATGTAAGACATGAGCAAATCGTGCCTGCGCCTAGCAAGCATGAAACATTTTTACAATCATGAATAACAACAAAATAAAAACTCCTCATGATTTTCCAAGCTACTTGACGGGTGACGTCAAGATTGTGACGCCTGCGCAAGAACAGCTCAATGAGTTGCAGTGGCGAGTAGAAATGGTTCGGTCTGAATCTGATACGATCAAGGAGCTGTATAATGAGGTAGCTGAGCAACAAAATTCAACACCGGAAACTACAAACGAAGCGGTAGATAGTATCGTGGCGGATGTAGTGATGGATGGTGCAAAAAGTATAGAGTCTGGCGCAAAGGAAGCGGCGATCGCTGCGGTAATAGCAGAGGTTAGCCTCCCGGGAGACCAGCCGAAAACCGCTGAACAGCTAGAGGCTATTGCAGCCGCTAATATAGATAGCACAGAAGCCGTTGTTAGTGTAGTAGAGCAGGCCGGCGTGGATACTGATGAGGTAGCGCGGGAACTGCAAGAAAAAGAGCATGAAAGAAAAATAAAGCCGGAACTTTTTTCGGATGGAGTACAGCTGATAGATAGAAAGCTGGTAGTAAAGACTTACGATGGATACGTAGGAGGCTACGACCATAAGCTGTATAAGGAATATTATAAAGAAGCTCAAGATTTAATGGCTATTCCCGAGGAGCAGCGGCTTGGCACAGAGATTATTGATGAATTTGGCGAAGCGAGGTGCCCGATCATAGACATAGAGTTATTAGATGAAGAAGACGTCAAGGATGTCCAAGAGCAAGTAAATTTAAGAAAGAGCGGATTTAATAAGATTGAAGAGTCTCTCTTGCAAGTTGGTAGTAACAGCGAGCACGATATTGATGGTGAGCTAGCTCACCAAGTGGCGGATATAGCACTAAAACACGATATTATTAGACCTGACAGTCAAGGAAAACTGACGACTATAGCAGATCTGTATATTTCCGAGACGGATGTTCGCCAGATGCAGCAGATAGACAAAATGGTGCACGATCTCACTGGTGGTGATTACTGATACCATGGCAATTATGTAGACACGGCTGCCAAAAGAGCTATAGGACTAACTGAATTTAATTTATTGTGCTCGGGGACGGTGATGGTTTACTCGGGCGATTATATAGCAGTCACGGAAAGTGGCGGACTTTTGCCTCGATCTATGAGGGAAGGTAATGGCGCACAAAAGGAAGGCAGCTCATCTGGAGGACTCATTCATTTTACCGGTGATAGCACGCGTTGCTTCTATGGCGATAGTTGTTTTGGCATTACAATTGATGATGTAGTGAAAAAGACGCCATATTTATTCTACGAGCCGGGTATCGTTATTGATAACAACGGACAAGGCCACTCAAACGATCGGGCAGGTGCTGCACAAGAAAGATGTGGCACGTGGCAGCAAGGAATGTACGGTACATCGCAAAGGATGAGCAAGGTTGTGCTAGGCAAGCATGGCGGAAGAATGCCGGAATTTGTCCAGGCGCGGTTAGACTCGGCGGCGACGCGTGCAGCAGAAGGACTCGCTGGAGCTGATATAGGTATAGGCGAGAGAAATAACTTTTCGTTTGCGGCATCAGAAGACAAAGAAACAGCGGCTAACTATACATATGAACTTGGCGATGATTTATTTGCAATCTGTAGGATGGAGGATGATGGAAATGTGCGTGCTCATGTAGATACAGAGACTGTTTTTATGCCGGTGTCGTATAAACAAGTTAATTTTTTAGAGAAAAGCAGGGAATTGAATGAAGTAGGCATGGGCAAGTACGAGTTTACGTTAGAGAATCTTGATAAGTTTAACAAGGGCGCTGTTGTATTTTGGGCGGAAGAAATAGCTGAAAAGGCTGGTTTTTCGGAGGAGGCATTTAGTCGTTTGGTGCAGTATGGGAAATTAGATTTGGGTTACTCTAGTTTGGGAGAGATTTATGTCGGAGTTTGGCGCGCAAAAATACCTAACATTACTATCAGAGACGTAGATGATGGTATAAGAGACATTGTTGTTGATAGAGTTCAGGCGTTGCCAGGAGAGCAGAGAGACAAGCTTCTTAATAGATGTTACTTAAAGTTTATGTTGCAGGGATCTTTGGATGAGTCTTTCCCGTTTTCCGAAGACGAGCTTATTCATGCGCATGAGCGTGTGGAGGCGCGTAAAAAACAGGACGAGAACCAAGATGTTCCAAAAAAAGGATTTCCTGATGGGTTTGACGGCGGTATGGCGTTTTAGCTTATCGTATTGAAGATTGAATTTTAGCGGCGTAGACGCTAGGGCGAAACAGCAGGGCGCCAACAGTACTCTTTAGCAACTATATTGACAATTAAACAATAATCTGCTAGTATACAAGCATAACAATCTAGTAAAACAAACACAATCAAAAAAGGTCTTTTATAATCATGAGAAACTTCAACCGATTTCCAGCCGCTAATGCATCGTGGAGTGCGGGGACAGAACAATTAGCAGCTTCTTCGGGGGCACACTTTGACAGTGTTCCGAATGCTTTTGGCACTGGTAGAGCTGGGCAGTCTGAGCAAGTTGGATCATTTCCATCATTTAGCCGAGAGCCGGCGACGTCATGGGGAAACGGGTCGTTTAATAATGCCCCGCAGCCATCAACTGTAGATCGGCCAGCCTCTTTTGGATTTGGATCGCCACGCGGCGCTGTATAGGGCAGCCTGGTAACTTTGTAGGGCAGCAGGCTCCGGCTGAATCAAATGATGGATTTGCAGCAAGAGTCGCAAGTGCTATAGATGGAGCTGCTGACAGAATGGGGGGCTATCCGTGGAAGTAAAGCATTCCAATTTGCAGAAAGACACAGTAATACTGTTGCGGCTGTAGGGAGTGTGATTGATACGGTTGGGGATGTGTCGCAAGCAGTGAGAGGGTATAGTGCGCAAGATATCTACGAGAATCGGGAGCAGCTAGCGAGTCGTGGTATCGCGGCGGCTGGCGATATGCTCCGTGAAGGCGGCAAGGCTGCTGTAAGAGAAGCGGCTAGTACACTTGGAGAGAAATATGGTATAGATGTTGAGAACCGCAGAGTTACGAGCAAGCGTAAGTTGGGAATGGGAGTTCTCCGCGTAGTAACAGGGGTGGGGATACAGCATGATCTAATGACATCCGCGGCTGCTGGAGTCCGTGCTGGCGCTGGTGCGGCTAAGGAGGCGGCTGTTCGCCACGCTACGGCACCTTCTTCTGAAAGAGGATGGTAAAACGATCCGACTCCAATAGCGGTGGCTTTTCTAGCTATTGATAAAAATTGTGCACATGGTATAATAAAAAAGTAACTAAATTTTAACGACACAACCCGCCAAAACTCCATATCGTGGCGGGTGAGGCAAAGGAGTAATAGATATGACCGTGCAGGTAGATATCAAAGCTTTGTTTGAAGCTGGCGTCCATTTTGGGCACAAAACAAGCCGGTGGCATCCAAAGATGGCACCATATATTCATAGTAAGCGGCAAGGGTCGCACATTATTGACTTAACAAAAACGGTTGAAGCGCTTGATAAAGCGTTGCCGTTTTTGACGAAAGTCGCAGCGACAGGTAAGCCGATCTTGTTTGTTGGTACGAAGAAGCAGGCAAAAGCGATCGCAAAGGCTGCTGCCGAGCAGACTGGTATGCCGTATGTTACTGAACGTTGGATCGGCGGTATGCTGACGAACGTCGCAACAACAAACGCCCAGGTGAAAAAACTTAAGGATTTAGAACGCCGCATGGCGTCGGGCGATTTAGAAAAGCGCTACAACAAGCTGGAAGTCCAGCGTTTTCAGGAAGAGATTGATAGCCTGAATCTGAAGTATGACGGCATCAAGAATATGAACGGACGCCCGGCAGCGCTTGTCGTGTTTGATGTTCTCACTGATGCGAATGCGATCAACGAAGCGCGCAACCTCAATATTCCGGTGGTCGGTATTGTTGATACGAATGCCGATCCATCGCGTGTTGAATATCCGATTCCAGGCAATGATGATGCAATTAAGGGGCTGCAATTGCTTGCGGACTACTTTGTGCAGGCAATTGCCGAAGGCAAGAATAAAGAGAATTAGGAGGGCGTCGTGGCTGTAACGATTGAAGATATTAAGAAACTGAAGGAATTAACCGGCATCGGTTTGACAGACGCGAAAAAAGCGCTGGTTGAGGCAGAGGGCGATTTTGACAAAGCGCTTGAAGCGCTGCGCAAAAAAGGCTTGACCAAAGCAGAGAAAAAAGGCGACCGCGAAACGCGCGAAGGGTTGATTGAAAGCTATGTGCATTCGGGGCGGATCGGCGTGATCGTTGAGGTAAACTGCGAGACAGATTTTGTAGCGCGCTTGCCGGAATTTAAGGAGTTTGCTCATCAAATCGCTATGCAAATTGCGGCGATGGCGCCGAAATACGCTACAATGGACGATATTCCGAGCGACGTCTACGAAGCGAAAAAAACTGAATTGCTTGAAAGCGAAAGCCTAAAAAGCAAGCCAGAAGCTATGCGCGAGCAGATCGTCGACGGACAGCTTAAGAAGTACTTCGCTGAGCAAGTATTGGCTGAGCAGGCGTTTGTGCTTGACGATAGCAAAACGGTCGGCGAACTCATCAAAGAACAAATTGTGCTGCGCGGCGAGAATGTGCGCGTCAGCCAATTTAAGCGGATTGAGCTTGGCGTGACAGAATAACGACCTGTTAAGATTAAGATACCCCGTGATTTTACGCGGGGTATTTTGATATGATAGAGATATGCCGCGAAGCTTTGAGAGCAGCTTTAATTTCACTCCGAATCCGGAATGGATACCTGATGAACACGAGTCGGACAAAGACGACGTTGATTTGCGTCATGAAAGCGAGGTGTTTCTTGACCATGAGCGGATTGATAATCATAAAGATGTTGATGATGAGTTGGCGCAGTTACGCGATCAACTGAGCGAAGATACAGACGGAATTATACATCTTGATATTCCGGCGTATCAATATGATTTTGCCAATAATCCGTTCGTTGGCATGTCGCCAGATCGCATCAAAACATACGAGATTTCGCGCTATATTGATATTGTATTTCTGCATAGATATATGTATCAAGATATAATTGTATGCGGTTTGCAGTCACGGAAATTTGTGTCGGAACGCGGGAGAGCCGCATTTGTTAAGAAAATAAAAGAGGCGGGCGGACTGCCATACACGATTGACCACAAAAAACCTTATGATATTGTCGGTATTCCCTTTATACCGTTTATGACATTTCATAGCACTGATGCGTTGTTTCGCTTATACCACACAATTGGACAGCGTGTGGCGGAGCGCCCGCATGTTCCGCTTGATATATGGCTGATTTACGATGCGCGGGCGTACCGCGAAGTTCCGTACCATGAAGACTTTCGTTCGGCGTATGTACTACGCGACGGATATAGCCGGCGAGCGTCGTTACTGGGAATTGCGCAAATAAATTAGTATACTAGAAGGAAATGGAGGTAACATGTTTAGTACGGACGAATATGAATTAAAAATGACAAGCGCGTTAGAGCATTTTGAAGCGGAACTTGCGAAGATTCGCACTGGTCGGGCGCACCCAAATATGCTTGATGGTATCAGAGTAGAGGCGTATGGTACGCTGATGCCGCTCAATCAGGTGGCAAACGTGACGGCGCCGGAAGCGCAATTGTTGCAGATTACGCCGTTTGATCCGAGTAATATTCAGGCGATTGCGGCGGCGATCCGCACCGATCAAAGTTTAGGATTTAATCCGAGCGATGACGGCCGCATTGTGCGCGTGCCTGTACCGGCACTCACCGAAGAGCGGCGCAAGCAACTCGTGAAGCAGGCGGGTGAAAAGGTTGAAGAGGCGCGGATTGCTCTGCGCAATGTTCGCCAGGAAGGTCTAAAAGAGGCGAAGCGTATGAAAGAAGCGAAAGAGTTGTCCGAAGACGATCTGAAAACGATTGAAAAAGAATTTGACCGTTTGATGAGCGAATTTCAAGACAAACTGGAAGCGACGTTCAAGGCAAAAGAAAAGGATATTTTGACAGTCTAAATGAGCGAGCGAGGCAGTACTCCGACACACGTCGGTTATATCGTTGACGGCAACCGGCGCTGGGCAAGAGCGCGCGGGCTTGCTTCGCAAACGGGGCACGAGGCCGGGTACGAGAAAGTCAAAGACATCGTGCTTGATACAATCGACCGCGGCGTGCCGTACGTGAGCGCGTATATATTTAGCACCGAAAATTGGCACCGAAGCGGTCCGGAAGTAAAATATCTGATGGATTTGGTCGTGAAATTGCTATCGGAAGACTTGCCGGTTTTCGTTGAGCGCGGTATACGGCTGCGTGTAGCAGGAACGCGCATACGCTTAAGCCGGCGCGTCAAGAAGGCAATTGATAAGGCAGAAGCAGCGACGAAAGACTTAACAAATGGTACGGTCATTTTATCGTTCAACTATGGCGGGCACCAAGAGATTATTGATGCAGTGAATCGGTTGCGCAAAACATTGTCGGCGCAGAAAAAAGTTACGGCGCAAATTTTCGAGCAGTTCTTATATACGCCTGATGTGCCGCCGTGCGACTTGATCGTGCGAACAAGCGGCGAGCAGCGCTTAAGCAACTTTATGCTATGGCGCAGCGCTTACAGCGAGCTGATCTTTATTAAAAAAGCTTGGCCCGACATGACAAAGCGCGACGTAACCGCTATACTAAAAGAATACGCAAAACGATCACGACGATTTGGAGGATAAATGAATTTAGTGTGGGGTATTGTGATAGGAGTTATTGCACTCACGATTTTGGTGGTGTTGCACGAATTAGGGCATGCGCTGGTGGCGCGCCGGAACGGCGTGCGCGTTGAGGAATTTGGTATCGGATTTCCGCCGGCGGCGTACAAAAAGAAAGTAAAGAAAAGTTTTTTGGGCAAAAACGTAGTATACAGCGTGAATTGGCTGCCCCTTGGCGGGTTTGTGAAATTACAGGGCGAACATGACGATGATAAAAAACCTGGCGATTACGGTGCGGCGACGTTTTGGCAGAAAACAAAAATTTTGCTCGCTGGCGTAGCGATGAATTGGCTGACTGCGGCAGTATTGCTGATGCTATTGGCATGGTTTGGCCTGCCGCAGCTTGTTCCGCATCAGTTTACCGTGGCGGGCGATACGCGTGTCGTCTATAATCCCGTTGTGCTTGCGAGTATTGAGAAAGACTTGCCGGCAGAGAGCGCGGGGCTGAAGTCGGGCGATGCGGTTATTTCCGTGAACGGCGAAAAAATTGAGACGAGCGCGCAGCTTTCAGAGGTGGCTGCGACGCATAAGGGCGAGATGGTGCGTGTGGCGTATAAACGCGATGGCGCGGAACGGGTAGCGCACGTAGCGCTTCGCAACACGAATGACGACAAGCGCGGTTATTTGGGCGCCGGCTTGTCGCAGGAGCGATTTACGCAATCAACATGGTCGGCGCCGATTGTCGGCATTGGCGTGACAGCGCAGCTGACGGGAATCACGCTGCAAGGATTGGGGCAGGTGATCGGCGATGGCGTGTCTGGCTTAGTTATGAAACTGATGCCAAACGACTCGGCGCAAAAACAGGCAAATCAAAAACTAAGTTCGGCGAGCCAAAGCGTCGGCGGTCCCTTGAGTATATTTGGTATCCTGTTTCCAGCGGCGGAGCGCGCGGGTGTGCGTTATGTCGTGATGATGACAGCGCTTATTTCGCTCACGCTTGCTGTGATGAATATACTACCGATCCCAGCGCTTGACGGCGGGCGATGGTTTGTGACGGCGGCGTTTCGACTATTGAAAAAACCGCTCACCAAAGAGCGCGAAGAAAAAATTCACGGCACAGGATTTTTAGTGCTTCTGCTCCTGGTTGTGTTTGTAACGGTGTCGGATGTGGCGAAATTATTATGAAAGTAGTACTAAAAAGACCGCACCTTACATTTAATAAAAAGCAATGGATTGGCGTATTGGCATGGATTGGCGGTGTAGTTGCTGCGTATGTTGTAGCGGCGTATCTGTCGAGCGGATTGTTCTGGGCGCTATTAAAAATCGGCGCTTTGCCGTTTGCAAACCAGACGGTGTTAACGTTAGCGCAGCGCGTCGTGGTGTATATGATTATTGTTGCGTTTTTGCTTGCGGGCGCTTGGCGGCTGCAGCAGGCTCTCTCGCGCCGCGATATGGGATTATGGCGGCTGCTTGATTGGCGTGATATCGGGCTAAGTATTGTCGGGGTATTTGCGTATCTCGTATTGACTGTTCTGCTACTCGCGATTGCGCGGTCAGTTCCGGGGTTTGATATCAACCAGGCGCAGGATACGGGGCTCGGCAAGCTATATTCGTATGATTTATTAATGGCGTTTTTAGTGCTTGTTATCGCGACGCCATTTTTCGAGGAATTACTGTTTCGTGGTATATTGTACGGACGGCTGCGTTCGCTGCGATTGCCCTGGTGGCTGGCGGCAATAATTATAAGCGCATTGTTTGGAGCGGCGCATATGCAGTGGAACGTTGCGGTTGATGTATTTGCTCTAAGCCTGGTAATGTGCGTATTGCGCGAGAAAACTGAAAGCATTTGGGCGGGATTTTTAGTGCATGTTATCAAAAATTTCGTTGCATTTTATGTTGTGTTTGTAGCGGCGTGATATGCAGAGAGGCTAGGCAAGCGCTAGAGAACAGGGTACAATACAGAATATGCGATTATCGAAAAATTTCACTAGAACAACAAAACAAGCGCCTGCCGATGAGGTGGCACGCAATGCGCAGCTGCTGATTCGTGCCGGCTTTGTCTTTAAGACGATGGCCGGCGTGTACTCGTATACGCCGCTTGGTCTACGTGTACTTGAAAACATCAAGCAAATTGTGCGCGAGGAAATGAATGCGATCGGCAGCCAAGAGTTAATCATGAGTACGTTGCAGCGCAAAGAGTTATGGCAGGAGACTGGACGATGGAGTGATGAGTTGGTTGATGTGTGGTTTAAGTCTACCTTGCAAGATGGCACGGACGTTGGGTTTGGTTGGACGCATGAAGAGCCGATCGTTGAATTGCTGCGGAGTTATTTAAAAAGCTATAAGGATTTGCCGATCAGTGTGTATCAATTCCAGAATAAACTGCGCAACGAGCTGCGCGCCAAAAGCGGTATCATGCGCGGGCGCGAGTTTATTATGAAAGATATGTATTCAGTGCATGCGGCGAAAGAAGATCTAGATGCGTACTACGACCAAGTGATTGAAGCGTACAAGCGGTGCTATGATCGGTTTGGCATCGGTGATGATACGTATGTGACGTTTGCCAGCGGCGGCGCCTTTACAAAATTTAGCCACGAATTTCAGACAATTTGCGAGGCGGGAGAGGACTACATTTACTTGCATCGCGGTAAGAATATTGCGGTGAACGAGGAAGTGCTGGACGACGCTGTGAAAGAGCTTGGCATTAAGCGTAATGAGCTAGAAAAAGTCAAGACGGCGGAAGTCGGTAATATCTTTAACTTTGGCACGCAAAAATCCGAAGAGATGAATCTCGTTTTCACAGGCAGCGATGGCGTGCAGCACTATGCGTATATGGGTAGCTACGGCATTGGTATTACGCGCGTGATGGGCGTGATTGTTGAAAAATTTGCTGACGAAAAAGGATTAATTTGGCCGGAGAATATCGCACCGGCGCGAGTCTACCTGGTGCAAATTGGCGAGAAATCGCGCGCTGCAGCTGACGAGCTGTATGAGACGCTCGGGGCGCAAGGCGTTGAGGTTCTATACGACGAACGCGATGAACGTCCGGGCGTTAAATTTGCCGACGCCGAGTTGATGGGTATCCCGCTGCGCGTGACGGTAAGCGATCGTTTGCTTGATGGTAAAAAATGGGAAGTTGCTATGCGCGCAAGCGGCGAACGGCAGCTCTTGACGACAGACGAACTGCTTGCTACACTGAAGTAATCTTATCAAGACGGCTCGAAACTGCGAGAAAACAACACTAGTCAGATAGATTAGGTCTTCTCTTGGCGAGGTCTGTAAATAGGAGGTAATAAGTATGAAGAAAACGTATCAGATTACACAAGCGGGACGCAACGAGCTAGAGGCGGAATTGGCGGATCTGAAAGGCCGCCGCGGCGAAATTGCCGATAAAATTGCTGAAGCGCGCGAGTACGGCGATTTAAGTGAAAACGCCGAGTACGATAGCGCCCGCGAGGAGCAGGGACTCGTAGAAACACGTATCGCTGAAATTGAAGATATTTTGCAAAACGCCGAGGAAATCAAGAGCGGCGCGAACCATACGGTGTGTCTTGGCAGCCGCGTGGCAATTGAAGCGAACGGCAAGACAATGGAGTATTCGGTGGTTGGACCGGTCGAGGCTGATCCGATCAGCGGTAAAATTAGCGATGAATCGCCGCTTGGCGCTGCGTTGATGGGCAAATCGGTCGGTGAAACCGCAACAATCACGACGCCAAAAGGCGAGACGGTGTATACGGTTAAATCAATCGCGTAAGTTCCCGAGCAATAGATAAAACATAAGCGGTCGCTTATGGTGCTGTGCGGCCGTTTTTATGCGGGCGAATAGCTAATCTGCTATACTAAAGATAATTATGGCGACACTACAAGATTATCGAAATGAACGGTTGCGGAAATTAGCTGCGCTACGCGAGCTAGGCGTTGATCCGTATCCGGCGCACGCTGAGCGGACGCATACTTGCGCCGAAGTAGTTGAAAAATTTGACGAGCTAATAGGGCAGACGGTCAGCGTGGCGGGGCGGATCGTGTCAATTCGCAGCTTTGGCAAATTAGCGTTTATTAAATTGCGCGATGCGAGCGGCGATGTGCAGTTGTATTTGCAAAAAGATGATGTGGCAGGGTTGGATGCAAGCCGCGGCGTACTGGGCATGAAGCAGCTAAAATTACTTGATACTGGCGATTTCGTTCAGGCAACAGGGGAAATGGTGGTCACGAAAACCGGCGAAAAGTCGGTAGGCGTGCATGAATTACGATTGTTAACAAAATCTTTGCGCCCGATGCCGGAGAAACTTGACAATAAAGAAGAGCGATTTCGTCGCCGCTATGTTGATATGAATGTTAATCCCGAAGTGCGCCAGCGCTTCATTCGCCGCAGCAAATTTTGGCAGGCAACGCGCGATTATCTCAATCAGCACGGCTTTACCGAGGTGAATGTGCCGGTATTAGAGCACACTACCGGCGGCGCTGACGCCAACCCGTTTGTGACCCATATGGACGCGCTGGACGACCAGCAGTTTTACTTGCGTATTAGCCATGAATTGCCCCTCAAGCGTTTGATTGGCGCCGGTTTTGAGAAAGTCTACGATCTCGGTCCGCGCTTTCGCAATGAGAACTACAGCGACGAGCACTTGCCGGAGCACATCGCCATGGAGTGGTACGCTGCCTATTGGGACTGGCGGCAGGGCATGCGCTTTATGGAGAATATGTACAAGGATGTGCTGCAAAAAACTTTCGGCACGTTACACTTTCGGCTTGGCGAGTTTGAGGTTGATATGAGCGGCAAATGGGATGTCTGGGATTATGCTGAGGTGATCGCTCAGCATTACGGAATCGATGTGTATCATACGACAATTGACGAAGTGGCGGCGAAGTTGAAGGAGCATAGTCTCGAGGTCGAAAAGACCGATTCCATCCCGCGCGGCATTGACAAACTTTGGAAAAATATTCGTAAAAGTGTGGCGGGGCCAGTCTGGCTGGTTAATACGCCGAAGTTTATCTCGCCGTTATCTAAAGCAAACCCAGACAACCCACAGTCGGTGGAGCGCTTTCAGCCAATTATCGCTGGCAGCGAGCTAGGCAATGGTTTTTCGGAATTAAACGACCCGATCGACCAGTTGAACCGCTTCGTCGAGCAGCAGCGAATGCGCGACGCTGGCGACGACGAGGCAATGATGTTAGACATTGATTATGTGGAGATGCTGGAATACGGTATGCCGCCGGCGTGCGGCTGGGGCTGGAGCGAGCGTGTGTTTTGGATCTTTGAAGGTGTAACAGCTCGCGAGGGTGTACCGTTCCCACAGCTGCGCCATGAGATTGACGAGGTGACCAAGGCGATTTATTCAGAAGCAGAATTACAGTGAGTGTATGTAAGTTACAATTCGCGGCAGTCTCCTTTTGATGTTACTGCCCTCGGTTCCAAAAGGCCATTGAATCGCGGCTTTATGATGAATACCCTAATATTGATTATCCTTGGGGAATATTCATCGCTAGAAAAAATCATGAGCAGGAGAAAAATATGTTGATTCTAGCAACAAAATCAAGCACGAAACGTAGTTTGATGGATAGAAACGGATTAGAGTATATAGCTATGCCGGCTGATGTTGATGAGTGTTCTATCGAAAATGCCCACCCCAGTCTAAACGCTAAAGAAACGGTAATATTGCTGGCGCGAGCAAAAGCCAAAAAGTTATCTTTAGTGTATCCTAATGAGTTTATCATTGCTGCTGATACATTTGGAGTTTTACCAGATGGGTCGCGGTTGCATAAGGCTAAAACTACAGAAGAAACGATGAAGATGTGTTTAAGCCAATCTGGCCAAACAGTCACAATTTATACGGTCATATGCGTTGCTCATCGGAGTAAATTTCATACGGACACTACCGAAACGAAAATAACTTATACGAATTTTGGTAGAACAACACTAGAAAAGTTTGGGCACGTGTGGCAGGCTCAGTTCGGCGTAATGCGGCACTCGGTTTCCATGTTGATGCGCCCGGATTCACGCTAGTTGAGAGGATAGAAGGGTCGTATTTGGGCGCACTTGGCTTGCCGCTTGACAAGGTGCGATTATTGTTGCACCAAGTCGGTTATAAAAATATTGATTATACTTGAGAGTGGAAGCTGAAGTGAGATTCTGATAAGGATTTGTTAGACATAGAGCTAATTGATAATTATCGATTTAATTAAAAGGAGTAATCATGACCAAATCTATAATTTGTAAAGACGTCTTTGGTAGTCAATATACCGTGCCGGTCAACGAGCTAAATATTCGCGTTGGCGTGTATGCTGTTATTATCGAAAATGGCAAAATTTTGTTGACGCGTCAGTGGGACGGCTACAGCTTAATTGGCGGCGGCGTTGAAAAAGGCGAAACAATTGAAGAGGCTATTATTCGCGAAGTCAAAGAAGAGACTGGGCTTGCCATGATGCCAGATAAAATTATCCATCAGGCGACGACCTTTTTTAAGCGTAACGCCGAGTCAAAAGCTAATCAATCGATTCAGCTTTATTTTACACACAGCCAGTTACGCGGCGAAATCAGTAACGACAGAATTACCGCGAGCGAAAAAACTTACACGCACGGTACGCCGGAATGGGTAGATTTGAGTGAAATTGATAAAATTAATTTCCGTCACAGCGTGAGTCTGACGACGATTTTACGGGCATATGGTGAGAAGTAAGGAGGTCAGCTTCGGGTACATTAAGTCAGAAGGGATTGATGGCGCATGCGAGGCGGAGGTTCGTAGACAGTTGGAACAACAAGATTTAGAGCTTATTTGGACAAAAGACGTTTTCATGAGTTATCTAAATCTACGCGAACATCAACCAATCTTATTTGATATCAGGGACGATTTGAACGATATTTGGAAAATTCAGGGCGCTGCTCGTTTGATCGGCACAACGGTGCGAACTATGGGCGTATTGGGAATTGAAGCAATTGATAGACTGATGGATGTTAAGTTGTCAATTCGTGATCAATTTGCTCTACCCTGTGAATTCGACCGCGAAAAACAAATGAGTTACCCTAATTACATGCATGCCGCTGACGACCGTGAGCAAGTTGAGCAAGACGTTAAAATACTCGTCCCTGAAGAATTACCAATCGTACAGCAATACAACGGTGTTAATCGATTGACGAAGCGGGTGTGGTAGTTAATAATTAACTTAAATGAACAATATAATTTATTTCGCTACCTCAAATTCGCAAAAATTCGCCAGCCTGAAAAATCTTCTCGTACCACTAGGGGTTGATCTACGGCAGCTAGAGTACGACTTCGACGAGGGGCGCGACTTGGATATCCGCAAAATTACTGAAGCGAAGCTCATACAAGCTAAGCACGCTTTTCCAGGCAAGCGATTAGTAGTCGACGACCGCGGCTTTTTCATTCCGGCGCTGGGCGGTTTTCCGGGTCCATTCGTTAAATTGCTATTGGACAGCTTTAGCTATAAAGGTTTAATTAAGCTCATGGCAGGTGAAACCGATCGCCGGGCAGTATTTTCGTTTGGGCTCGGTTATTTCGACGGCGAAAGCGACACGATTCTAACAGCGGACGAGGTCGGATTTATCACCGATGAGCCGCGCGGCGATAACTTGCACGGCTGGACGGAGCTATTGTATGTATACGGTTATGATACTTTTCCAGGCAGGAGTTTGGCAGAGTTGGATGACGATGAATGGCAGGAATATTTAGCGTCAATTGAAGAGGCCGACGTGTTTGCAAAACTGCGAGATTCTTTAGTAAAGAAGTCGTGATGAAACCGTCGCCGCCCAAAGTCCATATGCGCGGTACTCGAAAAGTCTGGCAGTAAATCGCTTTGCGTCTTAAATAAAACTAAAAACTAATCTAAACTTCGCTAATTTTTAGCAGCGATTTAATTGCTTGGCGCTGATCCATTTTTTTGGTAGGCTTCGTTGATATTATCAAGCGTGGTCGCGTAAGTGAAAACTCGCCCAGGATTGATATCGCCTTTGAGTACAGCATCAAGCAGTAATGGCGCATATGCTCGTGTCGGGGCCGGACCGCCATGGATGCCAACTGTACCAAAGAAAATTTTCTCAAACGGGATTGTTACGTTGTGCGGTATTCCGACAGTCCCGACCGTAGCGCCAGGACGGGCAATATTGATAGCTGTCTGCATTGAAGCATCGCTACCAACACATTCTAATACTGCATCAACGCCGACACCTTCATCGGTTAGGTCCTTTACGCTGGCTTCTCCAGCTTCGCCGCGCTCAGGTATAACGTCGGTGGCGCCAAATTCGCGGCCCAGGGCTTGGCGATCGTCGTGCCGGCTCATTAAAATAATCCGTTTAGCCCCCAGCATTTTAGATGCTATCACGCCGCATAGTCCTACTGCGCCGTCGCCGACGACCGCTACGGTGTCGCCTGGCTTAACGCGTGCCATAACCGCGGCATGATAGCCGGTTCCCATGACGTCGCTAACGGTGAGGATAGAGGCGAGCTGCTCGTCGGAGTAATTGCCGTCGGGGATTTTATACAGTGACCCATCGGCAAGCGGTACATACGAATATTCGCTTTGTCCGGTGTGATACCAATCGCCATGCAGACAGTTAGTCTGGCGCCCAGCGCGGCAATTCGCGCATGTACCGTCGCTTAGCCCAAACGGGATAATGACGAAATCGCCTGGTTTGAAATTTTTGACGTTTTCGCCGACTTGATCGACGACGCCAATGCCTTCATGCCCGACTTGACTACCGCTCGGCATTTCGCTGATGCCGCGGTAAAACCACAGGTCGCTGCCGCACACGCACGCCCGCACCACTCGGATGATAGCGTCGGTCGGTTGTTGTATCGTTGGCTTGTCAATGTTTTCGCATACGACTAAGCCTGGTTGTTTGAAAATTGCTGCTTTCATAGTATCCTCCCATCTTCTGTATCTATTATAACGCTTATGGTAAAAATTAACGTATGCAAAGATTGTTTTTTAGAGATGATGTGTTTTGATCTGTTATTTGGTTGGCTGATCATTCAATAGTATACTTAAGCATATGAAGCGGGTGATCTTCGGTGGTATTATCATGGTAGTGTTTGTACTGTTGGGCGCGAGTTGCGCGATAGCGGCGCACGGCAATACGCGCGATACAAACAACTTTACGATTACGAATTATGACGTACGGTTAGAGCTGGGGCGCGACCGCAATAATCATTCAACACTCAAAACGACCGAAACGATTACTGCAGATTTTCCGCCGGACCAAAACCACGGTATCACGCGCCAATTTGTGAAGAAATACGATGGGCATGCGACGAATTTTACATTAGAGTCGGTGAAAGACGAACGTGGCGTTGATCTTGAATATCATCAGAATGGCAACACGCTTCGCGTCGGCAATAAAAACGCGTATGTCAGCGGCACAAAAACATACGTTATCACTTACACGCAGCGCGACGTTACACGATACTATAGCGATACGCAAAAAGACGAATTCTATTGGAATGCAATTGGAGTAGACTCTCCCGTACCAGTGGCGTCGGCAACAGTGACACTCAAACTGGACGCAGCACTTGCTGGCAAAGCAAAAACAAATATACAGTGCTATTATGGTGCGCTGCAAGCAAAAAATACATGCGAATCGACAATCTCAGGCTTGGAGTATTCGCTGCACGCGAATAACCTCGGGCAGTATCAGGGTGTGACGATCGCGCTTGGATTTGAGCCGGGAACGTTCGCCGCGTACCAGCCGTCGCTGCGCGAGCGGCTGCCAAATATTATTTTGACCGGAATGGCAGCCATGTTCGGCGTGGGTATTGTCGTACTAGCATTTTGTTCGCGCAAGTGGAAAAAGAAATTTGCTGAAGAATTGGCACAGGCGGCCGCGATCCGGCGCCAGCCGGTTGCGCCGGAATATGTCCCACCCGCCGATCGCTCGGTTGTTGAGTCGATAGCAGTTTTAGGGTGGCATAATTTCGGTAAGGCGCTGTCGGCGCAAGTGGTTGACTGGGCGGTGCGCCACATTATTGAAATTCGTCAGACAGGCACGGGCAAGCATGATTATATGTTTGTGGTAAAAAAATCGTTCGCCGGCACAACCAAACATGAACGAACTCTTGCTGCGTCAATATTCGGCAATGATTTGGCCGTAGGAACGGAGCGGACATTTAGGCAAATTAAGCAGAAAAGCTACTCTGTATCGTCGCGGTTCTTGTCGTTATGCCGTAGAATAAAGCGGGGTGAATTATTCTTGTACAGCCGCAAAGAGGTGTCGTTTTATACAGCGTGGCTGTCCGCATCATTGGCGTTTGTTGTTGCGATATTCCTCATAATACTATGGCTATCGGGTGACGATGCTGAAGGCGGGAATATTTCGCCTCTTGCGGCTATAGCATGTGCTGGTGCTGCTATTCTAAACGTTGCTATTGCAGCTATTATGTCGCGCTGCGCGCAGAATCGGCTGAGCGTGCAGGGCGAAGAATTAAAACGCTATTTGCGGGGGCTAAAACTGTATATTAATGCCGCCGAAGCCGACCAACTGCGTATGCTGCAAAGTCCGGAAGGGGCGGACAAAGTGGGCGACGTAGCGAGCGATAACGGCGCGCTTGTGCGGTTATACGAACGCTGCTTGCCGTACGCGATCATTTTTGGCTGCGAACGAGAGTGGAATAAGCGGCTTGGGCAGTTGTACGAAGAGTCGAACGAGTCGCCAGATTGGATAACGGCAGACGACGTATCACTTGGCGTAAGTATCGCAATTCTTTCTCAATTGACATCGGATTTTTCGGAAATTGGCGCAAGCAGTATGGTCAGCAGCGTTAGCTCGTCGTCAAGCTTCGGCGGTTCATCGGGCGGTGGATTTGCTGGCGGCGGCGGTGGAGGAGGCGGCGTCGGCGGCTGGTGATCTTGCCGGCTGCACGTAATGAGAGAAACTCGAGCTAAAAGGTGACGGTGCCGGTAGCCTAGAACAACAAAAATACACTGTTGCTTGACTTTTTATAATACTATGTATAACATAGAACTAACGAAGACAATCTTCGGATGATAACGAAAGGAGTATGCATGGATCAAAATGCAGATTCTAGCGGCGCAATCAATCAGCCGCCGCAGCCAACCAAAAGCGCAGAAGGCTACGCCGATCAACTCGCGACGCAGTTGCGCAAAGGATTTTTGGCGTATTGCGTGCTTGTGATTTGCGCGCAGCAGCCGCACTATACAGGCGATCTCATCAAGCGGTTACATCAAGCAGAGCTTGTCGTAGTGGAAGGGACAATTTATCCGCTCCTTGGGCGGCTGCAGCGTGATGGCTTGTTGCGCTACGATTGGCAGGAAAGCGAACAGGGGCCGCCGCGCAAATATTATGCCCTCACAGAGTATGGACAACACGTCATGATTGAACTAAAACAGCGTGTCAAGACGCTAAATTCGACGCTAAAAACGCTAGAGAAAGGAGCGAAGTCGTGAAAGAAGTTACCAGAATGCACTTGGCGAAAACGCCGTACAGCGTAGAAATCGATGCGAAAAAAGCACTTGAAAAGTATTTAGCTGCAATCGAAAAAACAATGCAAGCCGAGCCGGAGGCAATGCGGGAAATTGAGGCGCGCATGGTTGAGCTGCTAGCGGAGCGCGGCGTCGCAAAAGATGGTGTTATTTCGCTTGATGACGTCAATGCGTTGAAAACGCAGATGGGCGATCCAAAAGAATTCTCGGAAAACGGCGAAACGCGCGAGTCATCGGACGAAGCCGCAGAATCTCCAAATGATACGCGCCATAAGCCGCCGAAACGCCTCATGCGCGATACGCAGCAGGGTATGCTCGGCGGCGTATGCAGCGGCTTGGCGGCATATTTTGGTATTGATGTTGTGCTCGTGCGGCTTATCGCGGTCGGATTATTGTTTGTGTCGTTTGGCACAGCAGTGCTTGTCTATATTATATTGTGGCTCGTGGTTCCCGAAGCGAAAACAGCAGCCGATAAATTACAGATGCGCGGTGAACCAGTTACGTTGGACAGTTTGAAGAACTTTTCAATGGGCAAAATAGCGAGTCAGGATATTGCCGGCAATGGTAGCGAGATTGTGAGAAAATGTATCGGCATCACGACGGGTGTGATTGCATTAATAATGATGGCAGGCTTCCTGATTGCGCTTGTAGTCGGCGGTTGGTCTGGTTTCTCAATTATCGGGTTGCTCGATGGCTTTACGGCGCAGCCGTATGTATTAGGCATGCTGATATCGCTGATCATCGGCGGTATAGCACTCGTGCTGCTGTGCGGTTTGTTTGCAACGATGGCGTTGACATGGCGCACGCGCCGGCCAGTAGTACTGGGTATGCTGGCGGCGTTGATCATCGGTTCGCTCGCGATTTCAAGTACAGCGATCTTCGGACTACAAGCGAGTACGGAATTACCGCGCGACGTAAAACGCTTAACAAGAGTAGTAAAATTAGATTTGCCAGATATGACGAGCGTAAAATCTATCAGAATGAAAGATGACGCTATGCATCTTAGCTTGCAGTATAAAAAATCAAGCGAACCGACGCGCGCCGAACTGCACTACATGGATCTGAAAGGCGCGGAAAAGCCAGAAGTCAAATTTGATCGACGAGGCGACGTATTGTACGTTGATGTCAGTCATAAATACAGTGGCCGGTGCGTAAATGGCTCTGCTGGCGCAGCATTTTTGCTTGGCTCGCGCACCGGCATGCTGTGCGGCAGCGGCTTTAATTGGGCGCGTGTTGTGTTCTATGGCCCGGTCGATATTATTACGGGTGATACGAATCAATTTGAACTTGCCGAGTAACTTGGTTATAATACGTGAAATGAAGAGGCAGTTTTAGTTGTGGCGTGGTGGCAAGCGATCATCCTGGGAATTGTTGAAGGCATTACGGAGTTTTTGCCGGTCTCTTCAACGGGCCATTTAACGATTGTCGAAAAGCTAATGGGCATGAACCTGAACGATGCAAGCTTAACGGCGTTTACTGCGGTGATACAGATTGGTGCGATTGCTGCCGCGGTCGTGTACTTTTGGAGCGATATTTGGCGCGTGCTGAGTGCATGGTGGCGCGGTTTATGGTGGGGGCGTGCTCGGCGTAAATTTGATTATGCGTATGGCTGGGCGATTATCATTGGCTCGGTGCCGATTGCAGTTGTTGGTCTAGCATTCAAGGATGAGATTGAGACGGTACTGCGCAGCCTGTGGTTCGTCGCATTTGCGCTGATTGGCTGGAGCGTTGTGATGTGGCTGGCAGATGTGTATGGTAAAACAAAGCGTGCCGAGACTGACACAACGTGGCACGATACGTTGATTATTGGTGTAGCGCAATGTCTCGCGTTGATTCCTGGCGTGAGCCGTTCTGGCGCGACGATTTCCGCTGGCTTGCTGCGTGGTTTTGATCGTGTAGCGGTAACAAAACTAAGTTTCTTTCTTGGTATTCCAGCGCTTATAGCGGCGGGTGCGCTGCAAGCAGTTACTGAGCACAAACATATCGCTGCTGGCGTGGGGTGGGGAAACACGCTGCTTGCGACGGCTGTATCAGCTGTTGTTGGTTATGCTGTCATTGCGTGGCTGCTGAAATATGTTGCTCATAATAATTTCTCGGCGTTTATTTGGTATCGCGTGGCACTTGGAGGATTAGTGGTTGTATTGCTCGCGCGCGGCGTGATATCTGCGGTATAGCTAAAATCAAACAAGATCTAGAATCATAATAAACTAAAAACAGGGTCAACTGCTGTGGTTGTTGACCCTGTTTTGGCTAGCGCTAAGTTTTAGTTATTGTTACCAGCAATATTTTCGCTATTCTCAGCAATCTCGCCGAGCAGGATGTCGACTTCGTCGGAGACAATATCTGCAAAGTCCGGTACGTTTGTTTGCAGCCATTGCACGATTTCACTATCGCCTGCATCTCTCATTGAGGCAAGCTCATGCGCCTGTTCAGGCGATAACTCGTAAGCGATTTCGTCAAATACTCGCGTATCAAGCGTTTCCTCAAAGTGTTCGGAGAGGGAAGCGAAAGCTTCGTCGCTTAGGTTAATTCCTAGATTTGTGAGAACTGTTTTGCTAAGTACTGGCATAAGAATATCCTTTTCTGGTTATTTATAGGTTGATAGGTGGGTGTGGCTAATTAAGTATCATTACGTCTACGGTTTTGCTCCTCTTTGTTAGCGTGTGTTTTGCGGCTACTCTTCTTCCTGGAGCGCTCCACGGACCGCTTTTTGATAGAGGTCAGCTCGTGCAGCGGTTTGTTCTTGCATCGTTTGCTCTTGACGATCAGCTTCTTCCCACGCTTCTGATCGTGTTTGCGCTGTTTGCTCCAATGAGGCTTTTTCTAGTTTGGGGCTTTTTAATCGTTTTTCGTATAGCGCGATGTTATCTTTAATTGCCGCCACTCTGTCCTTTGCCGCTTGCAGCTCCTCCGTCTTCTCTGCGGGTGACCATACACCGAGTGCCACTCCATTTTTGTCAACCTTTCCTCCATTAGTGAGCTCATCTACCTCAGCCTGTGCTTTCACCAAAGACTCTTTCAGTTTATTAATTGTATAGTTGTAGTCCTCAATAGTACCTAGTTTTTCTGCGATACTGGCTCTTTCTGCGCGAGCTTCGGACGCAGCAGCACTGGCGGTGTCAGCGTCTTTGCTAGCAATAGCATGCTCAATAGCGGCTCTACCGACATTCCGTTTTTACTCGTCGGGTATTCCGGCGAGGATTTCACGAACTTCCCGGCGAGAAGCTCCTTGTTCTCGTAACTCATGCCGCAATGCCTTGCGTGCTTTAGCGTCGACTGCACGGTCTGCGAGCTCTTTGATGTTCTCGTTTCGTCGCTGCTCGGCATTTTCTCCGACAGTTCGTTCGCGGGCGAGCATAGTCTCTTCTTGTGTATCTCGATCTTTCGAGATACTCTCTTTGTGCTTTTTTGCCGCTTCGAGCTTACTCCTGCGGCGTTGTGCAAGACGGCTATCTTCGCCCGTTTTTTTGACGGCGTCCTCGTATCGTTTATTTTGGCGCGCAACGCGACCGTCAGCGAGCCAGTTACGAAAGTTAAGGCGAAGTAATTTTGGCGTTTCTTTTAAATTGGTCCAAGCCATCTTAGCGCCTTCAATTAGCTTCATGCGCTGATTATTTGCCTCTTTTACCATTTGGCGTACCGGGTAACTTCGGCCGAGGATTTCTTTATCAGTGAGTTGATCCGGAGTCATGGGCTCACTGTCAGCTTGCGCAGTTTCTTGCTCAGTGGTGTTAGTGTCTGTAGTTTCTTGCGAAGAAACGTCGGATGTTTCTCCTGAGATACTGCTTGATTTATCCTCTGCGGATGGTGTTTGCGCCCCTTGCTCTGCATATGCTTGGTATGCGGTATCGTCTTCTGCCGTCCAGCTACCCTCTTGGTCGTTTATCTCTTCTGCTCCTCTTGGAGCTGGTGCTATCATATTTGGTGATCGCATAGTTTTTCTTTCTATTTATTTGCTAACTTAGCGTCCGCTATATCATAAGTGCAATGAAAAAGCAATACCAGCCGCCCGTATGTACTATGGTAAAATAAAAGCATGTTAGATATTCGGTTCATTAGAGAGAATGCGGAGCGCGTACAGACGGCAGCGACGCAAAAGGGGTATCAAGTTTCAATTGCGCAATTGCTAGAGTTGGATGATTCGCGGCGAACGTTGCAGCGGCAAGTTGATGAGTTACGTCAGAAGCGGAATGAAATCGCTGCAAAAATGAAGAACGGGCAGCCAGAGAAAAAATTGATTGATCAGGGTAAACAGATAAAGACTGAACTTATTGAGCTTGAGGAGCACCTAAAAAAGGCTGACACTGAATGTATAGCACTGATCAAGGCTGTGCCGAACGTGACCGCTGATGACGTTCCGCTCGGCGGCGAAGCTGATAGCGTGGAAGTTAAGCGCTGGGGCGAGCAGCCGACGGGTGCGATTGACCACCTGGATTATGCGACGAAGCGCGGTTGGGTTGACTTTGAACGTGGCGCAAAGGTTGCCGGTGCGAAATTTTATTATCTAAAAGGTGATTTGGCGCTGCTTGAAAACGCGGTGACGCAATTTGCGCTTAACTTTCTGATCACAAAAGGTTTCACCTATATGACGGTGCCGCACATGGTAAATTCACGCACCGCTGAGGGTGCAGGGTTCGCGCCGAAAGGAAATGTGAGCGACGACCAATATTTTGTTGAGGGCGAAGATCTGACGCTGATTGGTACAGCGGAAATGCCGCTCACTGGATATCACGCTGATGATGTAATTGATGAGAAAAAAATGCCGCTTTATTACGTCGGCTATAGCCCGTGTTACCGCAAAGAAGCGGGTACGTACGGCAAGCATGCACGTGGATTGTTCCGCGTTCATCAGTTTAATAAGCTGGAGATGTATATCTTTTGCACGCCCGAGCAATCGCTTGATATGCACGAAAAGATTTTATCGCTTGAAGAAGAAATTTGGCAAGCTATCGGCATTCCATACCATGTGGTGAATATTGCAGCAGGAGACTTGGGCGCGCCGGCGTTCAAAAAATACGATATTGAATATTGGTCGCCGGTCGACGGTACGTACCGCGAATTAACGAGTTGCTCAAACTGTACGGATTTTCAGACGCATAGCCTGAATATTCGCGTGCGCCGCCCTGACGGTTCGCTTGATACGGCGCATTCGCTGAATGGTACGGCGGTGAGCTTGGCGCGGAGTTTGGTAGCAATTTTAGAGAACTGCCAAACAGCAGACGGCAAGCTGCGTGTTCCTGAAGTACTCCGACCATATATGGGTAACCGCGAGGAAATTTAGACAGTGAAGCGAGTAATTCGCAGACTGAGCCGGCAGGGCTATAAACATATCGCGAAGCCGTTATTATTCCGCGAGCACCCGGACAAAGCGCATGCGCATATGATTATAGCGGCGCGCGGATTGCAGAAAGTGCGGCTTACTGGTGTGCTGAATGTGTGGCGCTACCAAAGTCCGCGATTAGAGCAGGAGCTCCTCGGGATTCGCTTCAAAAATCCGATCGGTATGTCGGCAGGGCTCGATAAGAATTTTGATTTACCGCCAATTGCAAAACGAATCGGACTGGGGTTTGAGATTGGCGGTTCGACGACGGCTCATGTGTGCGCCGGTAATCCGCGCCCGTGGTTTAAGCGGTTGCCGAGCGAGAAATCAATCGTCGTTAACGTTGGGTTGGCAAACAATGGGATTGAGCGCAATATCGAGCGTATTCGTTCGTATCCTCGGAAATTATGGCGTGATTTTTCGCTGAGCGTGTCGGTTGCGAAAACAAATTCGCCGCAGACGGCGACGGATGATGAAGCGATTGAAGATTATTGTGCAAGTTTGCGGTTGCTTGAGTCGGCAAACGCCGTGCCGCTGTACGAGGTGAATGTTAGCTGCCCGAATACGTACGGCGGCGAGCCGTTTACAACGCCGGCACGGTTAGAAAAATTGCTTTCAGCAATTGACGAATTGCGCTTGACAAAACCAGTGTTTATCAAATTGCCGACCGATAAATCGTGGACGCAATTCAAAGCGTTGCTGCGCGTCGCAGACAAACACCGCGTCGCCGGCCTGACGATTGGAAATTTGGTGAAAAATCGAGCAAAATTAAAACATCCCGATGAACTTAGCAATGATGTAAAAGGCAACTTGAGCGGACTACCGGCGCAGAAAATTACGACGGAGCTGATTTATAAAACATACGAAGCGTATCGCGACCGGTTTGTAATTATCGGTGTTGGCGGCGTGTTTACGGCGGCTGATGCCTATGAAAAAATTCGCGCAGGCGCAAGCTTGGTTGCGATGGTAACGGCGCTTATGTTTGAGGGGCCGCAGGTTGTAGGCGAGATTAACGAAGGGCTTGTGAAGCTGCTTGACCGCGATGGTTTTGCGACAATTACCGAGGCGGTTGGGTCGGCGCATCGCTCGTAAACCTTTGCTGCGTATTCTCGCCGCAAAATCATGCTATACTAAAGGCATACTAACGGTTAAACGAAAGGATCTTAGAAATGATCGCAGATGTCGAAGTAGCCGGTATCGGGGGCTATACTCCTGATGAGCCAACCAAAAAATACATTCGCAAAAAAATCGGCGCCCTTGATAGGCTTGTTACGCGCCACGCTCGCAAAACAATCAGTGCCGTCGTGAAAATTGAGGAAGTTAATCGCGACCATGGCAATAAGTATGAGGTTGAGGCGGTTTTGACCGTGCCGGATAAAACGATAAAGGCAAAAGACTCGACGGTTAATGTGCTCGCTGCGACCGATATTGTTGAGCAAAAGTTAGCAGCGCAGTTGCGTAAATACAAAGAAGACCGCGTGCCGCACGTTGGGCGGCGCGGGCTTTTGGCGCGGTTTAAGCGTAGTTACGACCGCGAAGCGTAAGATTTTAATAGTGATAATCGTAAACAGCTCGCGTGCCGATCAGCACCTTGAGCTGTTTTTCTTTTGACAACCCTTTATTTATAATGCGCTCAATAGTATAATAAAGCGTAGATTTTCTGAACTAGCTAGCAAATGGAGAGGGTTTGAATGGTTACGAGAGACAAAGCGTTGACAAAAGTGTTCGGCGATCCGCAGAAGCGGATTTTGAAGCGTTTACAAAAAAAAGTTGACGAGATTAATAAGCTTGGTCCAAAGTATAAAAAAATGTCGACTGACGATCTGGCGGCGCAGACTAATGTGCTACGCAAAAAACTTAAGAAAAAAAACGTAACGCTTGATACGATTTTACCGGATGCGTTTGCGGTGGTACGCGAAATGGCTGACCGTGTGATCGGCGAACGGCATTACGATGTACAGTTGATCGGTAGCATGGTGCTGCACGAAGGTAATGTCGCCGAGCTAAAGACTGGCGAGGGAAAAACGCTCATGTCAACGCTGGCGGCATATTTGAATGCGCTTGAAGGTAAGGGCGTGCACATTGTGACGGTGAATGACTATCTGGCGCAGCGCGACGCCGGCTGGATGGGGCAGATTTATGACGCGCTTGGCATGACGACGGGTGTTATCATCAACGATGCGTCGTTTTTATATGACCGTGAATACGACAATGAGAACCACACCGACCCGCGCATGAAAAAGTTGCGCCCTTGCACGCGCAAAGAGGCTTACGAGGCGGATATTACATACGGGACGAATAATGAGTTCGGGTTTGATTATTTGCGCGACAACATGGTGAACGAAATCGGGCTGGTGCGCCAGCGCGAACTCAACTTTGCGATTGTTGACGAGGTCGACTCAATTCTAATCGACGAAGCGCGTACGCCGCTTATTATCAGCGCGCCGGCCGCTGAAAATCCGGATAGCTACTATCAGTTTGCGAAAATTGCGTCGCAGCTGACGCCTGACGACTACACGCTTGAGGAAAAGCATAAGCAGGTAGCGCTAAGTGATCAGGGTGTTGAGAAGGTCCAAAAGATGCTTGGTATAAAAAATTTGTACACACCGGAATATGTGCGCAGTGTGTATCATATGGATCAGGCCTTGCGCGCACAAACATTATTCCATCGCGACAAAGATTATGTAGTGACGAACGATGGCGAAGTGATCATCGTTGACGAGCATACTGGTCGTTTGAAGCAGGGTAACCGCTACAATGAAGGGCTGCATCAGGCGATTGAAGCGAAAGAGGGCGTACCGGTCCTGCAAGAAAGTATGACGCTTGCGACGATTTCATTCCAGAATTACTTTCGGTTGTATAAGAAATTAAGCGGCATGACGGGTACGGCTTTCACCGAAGCCGAAGAGTTTCAACAAATTTATTCACTTGATGTCGTGGTCGTGCCGCCGAACAAACCAATTACTCGCAAAGACCACGAAGATCTGATATACAAAACTGAAAAAGGCAAGTTGAAGGCAGTAGCGCAGGCGATTAAAGAATATCACGCTGAGGGGCGTCCCGTGCTTGTTGGTTCGGGCAGTATTGCTAAAAATGAGATGATTGCCGACTACCTGGATAAAGAAGGGATTAAGTATGAGATTCTCAATGCGAAAAATAATGAGCGCGAAGCAGAAATCATTGCGCGGGCAGGCGAAAAGGGTGCAATTACGCTTGCAACAAACATTGCTGGGCGCGGCACTGACATTAAGCTTGGCAAAGGCGTAAAAGAGCTTGGCGGGCTCGTGGTGATTGGCAGCGAGCGCCACGAATCGCGCCGTATTGATAATCAGCTGCGCGGACGCGGCGGCCGCCAGGGAGATCCGGGTGATACGCAGTTTTACGTATCGACCGAGGACGACTTGATGCGAATCTTCCAGGGAGAGCGTATCGCGGCGCTTATGGAACGTTTAGGGGTCGACGAGGAGACGGCGATTCAAAACAAAGCTGTGTCAAAGACGCTTGAGGCGGCGCAAAAGCGTGTTGAAGGTTATAACTTTGATACGCGTAAAAATGTTGTTCAATACGACAACGTGATCAATCGCCACCGCAAGGTTGTTTATACGATGCGACGCAAGATTCTTGAAGGCGATAATATCAAACCAGAAATCCAGCGGCTGCTTGGCGTTAAGGTAGCTGAATTAACAGATGTGCCCGCTAAGAACAACCCGAAGTTTGCCGAGGAATTTGAAGAGATTATTCCGCTTGATTCGGAAGAAATTAAGAAGATTGGTGCGATAAAAAAGGACCGCGTACGGCGTGAGACAGCGCTTGAGGCGGCGCAAAAACTGTATGCCGAGAAAGAGTCGGAAATGGGCGAAGATCTGATCCGCCGGATTGAGCGCGAAGTGTATCTTCAGGTGCTTGATACCTTGTGGATGCAGCACTTAGAGAACATGCAGCATTTGCGCGAGGGCATTCACTGGCGCAGTGTTGGGCAGCGCGACCCGCTGGTTGAGTACCGCAGCGAGTCGCAGAAGTTGTTTGACAGTTTGCAAGCGACGTTACGCGACGAAGTGCTGCGGGCGATTTATCATGTGCGCCCGACCGATGCAATCAGCCGCGAATCGGTTGATGATGACCACGAAACTGAACTGACTAAACTTGCGGAAACATCAGTTGAGCACGGCGTGAACGAAATTACCGGCGGCGAGGAGAATCGCGATCGTGATTTTACCAAAGTAAAAACGACCAAAACTAACGCCGACATCAACCATAAACGCAACGTTGCGCGCAAGAAGAAAAAGGCGCAGCGCCAAAACCGTAAGAAGAGGCGATAAGATGAAACATACGGTATCAGAGGTGCGCTTAGCAAATGGCGCGCGCGGATTGTTGATTGATGTGCCAGGCGCGACGGTGATGAGTTTCCGCTTTCATTTTCGTGCCGGCAACCGCTATGTCGGCGATAAAAATGTGTACGAAACAGCACACATCATGGAGCATATGGCGTTTGGCGCGAACGCGCAGTTTGCGAACGAACACGCCTACGAAGCAGAATTTACAAAGAATGGCGCTTACCATAATGCAATGACAAGCGATTTGTCGATGGTGTATGTGGCGGAATGCGCGGATTTTGAATGGGAGCGAATCCTGCGCTTGCAGCAAGTTGCGATTTGCCAGCCGCGGTTTAAGCAAGAGGAACTTGATGCCGAAAAAGGCAATGTGCGCAGCGAGCTTACGGGTTATTTGAACAATAATGGGTATGTATTATGGCCAAAAATTCAGCAGCTGATGGGCGAGGATGTTTATACGTTTCGGCAGCGCTTGCGGCTGATAGATAATGTGACACTTCAGCACATCCGTCATCATCATACGTTAACACACACGAGTGATAATATGCGCTTTGTTATTGCCGGAAACCTGCATGGGCGTAAGGCGCACATCCAGCGCATGCTTGAAGCGTGGGAACTTCCGCGGGGTAAACGTTTTGACGTGCCGCGTGATGAATTAAGGAAGGCTGGTCCGACCTTGATCCGCCGCAAAGAGGCGAGTAATTTGACTTTTGGTTGGAGTATGGCGTTGCCACGTGAGTTAGATGATGATGAAGATGAGGCGATGGCGTGTTTGAACCACATCTTAACCGGCACGATGCACTCGCGTATTTTTGGCGCCGCGCGCAAGAAGGGCTTAGCATACGGCATGTTTAGCGAAACATCGACAGGATTCTACGATAGCGGCTGGGATTTTGGCGGGCAGGTTAATTTAGAGACAGCCGATAAACTATTTGATATTATCGCGCGCGAAATCCGTGCGGTGCTGAATGGTGAAATTACCGAAGAGGAACTTGATGCCGCAAAATCATACGCGCTTGGGCGCTATCAGATGGGCGCGCAAACGGTTGCGCAGATTAGTAATTTTTACCGCGGGCGCTATTTCGGCGATGGCTTCGTAAAAGATTACGAGCACGTGCCAGATGAAATCCGTAACGTATCGCGCGAGCGTATGCTGCGTACGGCGCGCGAGTTTATTGATGCAAATACTTGGGTGTTCGCGGGCGTCAGTAGTGGCGCGAAGGACGACATTGTGCGAATTAACAATAAGCTTGAGACGTTGTTCAAGTGACATTATTAAAATTTGCTTTTTGTGTGATTCTATTGTATCCTAGAACCTAGACAATACACCAACAGGGGGTGTATTGTAGATCTTCTTGGGAGGGGTAATGAGCTTTACTGCATCCGGGGCTGGGCTGGCTTTTGCAGCTATAGGCATATTGGTAGGTTTCCTCGCTGTTGCGGGTTTAGCATATGAAAGCGGTGTAGATGATCATCCTGGGCGGATTATCATCAGAGATGTTTGCGCGCTATATGTGATAGCAAACGTTGTCGTATATAGTATGACGGCGCTGCCGCCGCGTTCGGAATCCGAGACACGTGCTGCGACGATCGCAGAGATCTCGTCTCATTTCGGCCTGGAATCGGGTAAAGAGTATCCACTCCAGCTGGGCGAACGTTTCGCTGGCACGTCTGGTGATATGCGTGTCGTTGGCGCGCTTTTCTACACTTACGGTTCAGGCTCATGGAATCCGGCGACGGGGCTTTCGATTGGGTTCTCTGCCGAGGATGGCAGATCCTATATCCTTGAGATTCCGACAGCGAAAGTGACATTTGTTCAATCTGAGACAGCTGAACCGAGCGTTAAGTTGGACATGGGTGGTGGTATCTGGTCTAACGAGCGTGATGCTCGTGTGCTCATTCATCGCGAGATGTCAAGCTGTTCGGTTGTTATCGATGCCGGATGGTGGACTTGTCATCGAGACACTCTGTCGGAGACGAAAAACTATGAGGTTTCCGACGATCTTGATCGGCAGGGGCTTGCTCCAGTCGTAGCAAGCGCTTTCGGACGTCACGGCAGCGATGCGTCTGCAATTGTTACGCTTTCACCACAGGCGTACAATGACCTGCCGAACAGCAGGTAAACGCTCAAGAGGGTTGTGTTCCCGCCAGAGTGTCAGAGTAAGCACTTTGCTCTGGCGGGGTGTTTACTTTTTTTGGTAAAATAGAAGCATGAAGATTGCGATTGCAGGATATGGCGTTGAAGGGCGGGCGAGTCTGAAGTATTTCCGGCGCAAGTATCCGCGCGCTGAGTTTCTGATTGTTGATCAAAATGATATAAAAAACCCGGCTGACGATATAATTGTTCACACTGGTACGAATGTCTTTTCGGAGCGGTTGAATGATGTTAATCTGGTGATTCGTACGCCAAGTATCGCGCCATATCATATTCACACACTGGGAAAAATTTGGTCGGCGACAAATGAGTTTTTCGCCGAGTGTCCGGCGCCGATTATTGGCGTGACGGGAACGAAAGGCAAGGGAACGGTATGCAGTATGATCGCGGCGATTTTGCGCCAGGCGGGCAAAACGGTGCATACGGTCGGCAATATCGGTACGCCAGGGCTTGACGTGCTGCCGCAGATTACACCGCGTGATGTGGTGATTTATGAGTTAAGCAGCTTTCAGCTGTGGGATTTGGAGCGATCGCCGCACATTGCGGTTGTGCTGATGATTGAACCGGATCATCTGGATGTTCATCGGACGTTTGATGAATATATTGATGCGAAATCAAATATTTGCCGGTATCAGCAGGCAAATGATATTACAATATATCACCCAACGAATATTTATTCGCAGCAAATTGCGCTCGCGTCGGGCGGCGAAGGGCAGGCGTACCGGTACGGTATTCCTGATGACTTCCAGGTGTATGTTGACGGCGTGTACTTCATGTCGCAGAATCGCCAAGTATGCCCAACCGATGCCGTGCAATTGCCGGGTGGCTATAATCTTGATAACGCGTGTGCGGCAATGAGTGCTGTTGCGATGACGTTTCCGGGCATTCCGCTAGAAATGTATTACCATGGACTACGCTCATTTACGGGCTTGCCGCACCGCCTGAAACGTGTCGCTGAAAAAAGCGGCGTGACGTATTATGACGATAGCATTGCGACGACGCCGGGAAGCGCTATCGCGGCGATTGGCGCATTTGCGCAGCCGAAAGTTTTGATTCTAGGCGGACACGACAAAGGCGGCGATTATACAGCGCTTGCTAAAGAAATCGCCCGCAGTAATATGCGCGCCGTGATATTAATGGGCTCGAATGCTGAGAAAATTGCTCAGACGATATATAGTGTTGCGCCACAGGCTAATCTGATTGTCAAAGGCAAAGTTCCAATGGCGGAAATCGTACGCACCGCAGCGACAACAGCGCAGGCTGGCGATGTAGTCATTTTATGCCCCGCAGCGGCAAGCTTTGACCAGTTTGCTTCGTATAATGATCGCGGCGATCAGTTTGTGGCGGCTGTACAGGCGTTGTAGCGAAGCGATGATTGGCTTGATTTGTATAAAACCCCTGCGGAATAAGGAGTGATATGCAGAACATCAGGCTTGCTGCTCGGCACGCGGGTAATTGTCATGAGCCGGCGATATTGTTATACTAGAGGAAGTAAGCGCGAGCTTTGGGGTTATCAACCATGATGTGCGGTACGTCCGCAGGTAGAGGAGTCATCAATCAATGCAGCAACAGCCATACCAATATACGAAAGGAAAAATTGCCGTGGAGCGCGCACGTATGTCAAGCGACAATGTCGTGCTAGGCGTAACGTTTGGCGTTTTCTTTTTGCTGACATTCGGGTACTTTATCTATAGCTATTTTGATGAAGTCGCTAAGCATCTGGGCGGCGTCACGTTTCTTGGTGGTGTTATCGGTCTCCTTATTGCGCTTGTGCTCGGCTGTGTATTTTTGGCGGTTTCGCTCGGTATTGGCATGTTTTTGACTCGTATGATGCGCCAGCAGATGCTTGGTAACTCGCTTGAAGTGCAGTATAGCGCGTACGCTTGGCTGCGCGATTGGTCGAATGAAGTTGCGGCGGACTTAGAAATGCCGCAAGTTGAGATTTTTATTACGCAGAATCCGGTGATTAATGCGTACGCATTTGGATTTGCGCGTCCATATGCGATTGTGTTGCATTCAGGTTCAATTCGCTATCTAACGGAAGACGAACTGAAAGTGATCGTTGTCCATGAGATGGCGCACATTAAATACAAGCATACCGACGCATCGGTGTATTTGATACCGTTTTTGATCATTCCGATCATCAATATGGCTGGCAACTGGATTGCAGGATTCTGGCGCCGCCGGACTGAATTTACCGCCGATCGTTTGGCATTGGCGTATATTGGCGACGCGGCACTCGTGAAGAATGCGCTCATTAAAGTGCACGTCGGTCCGGACACGGCGAAAGACATGAACGATGTTGCGCGCCAATGGCTGCAGTATAAGGCTGAACGCCCGATGAATCGTTTTGCACAGACGTTTAGTGATCATCCGTATTTGGTGCGGCGCTTAAGCCAAGTAGATTATTGGGATACAGCGTTTCACGCGGCGCAGGCGCAACCGGTTCAAACAGCATCCGCTACTCCTGTTCAATCCGCGCCAAATGGAGAAATGGCGGCGCAGTCGTCGGCAGCTTCAACTCAAACACCGAAACCGCCCGTGCCGCCGCGTAAACGTAAAAATTCGCAAGGATCGCCAAAAGGCGACAATGCGTCAGAAGCTTAATGCAACCGCTGAAAAAGCGCGCGAGCGATCTGTCGGAGCAGATCCGCAGCGCATACGAAACATTGCATATTGATGCGAAAGCAGAAGAGCTAGTTGCGATTGATCGCCAGCTTGCCGATAGCAATGTGTGGGCGAACGTTGAGCGCGCGCAGCAGTTGTCGCGCGAATCGGCGGCATTGCGTACTCAGATTGAGCCGTGGCAGGTATTGCGTTCACAAACAAACGATATTGTTGAGCTGATGGATTTGGGCGATGACTCAATGATAGCTGAGTTTGATGAGCAGATTAGCGCGCTTGAAACGGAGTATGCGAATCGCCGCCGCGATTTGTTATTCCAAGGCGAGTACGACGACTATGCGGCTATCGTGAAACTAAGCAGCGGTGCAGGTGGCACTGATGCGCAAGATTGGACGGAAATGCTTGAGCGTATGTATCTGCGCTGGGCGGAAAAACATGATATGCACGTTGAACTCGTAGAGCGTTCGGCGGGGGATGAAGCGGGGATTAAAAATGTAACGTACATTATGCGTGGAATATATACTTATGGCTGGTTGAAAAGCGAGCATGGCGTGCACCGTTTAGTGCGTCTTAGTCCGTTTAATGCTGATAATTTGCGGCAAACCAGTTTTGCGTTGGTTGAGATTATGCCGGAAATTGCCGCTCCAGACGAAGTACAGATTGCCGACAAAGATCTGCGTATTGACATCTACCGCAGCGGCGGTAATGGCGGACAGGGCGTGAATACGACTGATAGCGCTGTGCGCATTACGCATATTCCGACAGGAATCGTGGTTGCAATTCAGAATGAACGCAGCCAAATCCAGAATAAGGAAACAGCGCTTAAGATTCTGAAAAGCCGCTTAGCACAGATGCAGCTTGAGCAACACGCGGAGACGCTTGCTGATTTACGTGCGGGCGAATCAGCAAGTTGGGGTGCGCAAATCCGTAATTATATATTGCACCCATATACCCTTGTGAAAGATACACGCACGAAATACGAGGATCGCGACGCTGCAGGTGTGTTGGATGGCAAGATAGACGGGTTTATGAGTGCGTATTTGACGTGGGCAGTGGATTCGTAGCATAATTATGGGACGTGAACCAGTAAATCGTAACAACAATCCGTATTCAAATGAGCTATCTCTTGAAGAAGCGAGGCGGGCGGGCGATAAATTCCGGGAATTCTTTATTGATGTATGTGAGAACCCAGGGCTGCCGAAGAGGGGGAGAATGAGAAGGCGAGGCGGAAGCTCTGATTGGTTTCAGGCTAGTGCAAACTTACCTTCAGGAGAGCATGAAGGTGTGTCTATTGATTTTGTCGTTGAAGCTTCTGATCTAGACGGAGATTTTAATGCCCTTGTCATTTTTCGTGATAGTGAGGACAAGGGAGTTGTGTATTCGTTGGAGGGCAAGTATAAAAGTGGGTATAACGTCGTGTGTCGTGAGTTCCTTGAAGTTGAAATTGGGGAGGACGGTTGTAGAAAGATAGTCCAAGGCGAAGATGGGGTAATTGTTGGTATCGGTGAAGTTGACTGGCTAGTGAAATATACCCAGGATCGTTTAGAAGAGAAGTAGACGCTGTAACTTTGCGTGAAGGCGTTTGATGCAGTTTTTCTTTTTTGTGCGTAAACCTGCTATACTGGTTACGTATGATTCTGTTGGATAGGGTGACGAAGTCGTACGGCAAAAATGCGAAGCCGGCGTTGAATCGGGTGAGTTTGCATGTTGAGCCGAAGGAATTTGTAATTATCGTTGGGACGAGCGGTGCGGGTAAAAGCACGCTATTAAAGTTATTGACACGCGAAGAGAAACCAACGAGCGGCAAGATTGTCGTTGGCGGTATTGATTATGACACGCTGAAAGATAAGCATGTGCCGCTGCTGCGCCGCAAAATTGGCGTCGTATTTCAGGATTTCAAGCTGTTGCCGCAGCGGACAGTGTTTGAAAATGTGGCATTTGCGCTGGAGATTGCCGGCATGACGAACCGCGAGATCAGGAACACGGTGCCGAAGGTAATTGACCTTGTAGGATTGAAAGGTAAAGAAAAACAGTTTCCGCATCAGCTGTCGGGGGGCGAGCGCCAGCGGGTGGCGATCGCGCGGGCGGTAGTGCGCCAGCCGAAGATTTTGATCGCCGACGAGCCGACGGGGAATCTTGACCCGAGGCATAGCTGGGACATCGTTCGCTTGCTAGAAAAAATCAATCGCTATGGTACGACGGTGCTCTTAACGACACACAATGTTGAGATCGTAAACCGGTTGAAACGGCGCGTGATCACGATTGACCATGGCAAGATTACAAGCGATCAGGCGCAAGGGAGTTATAAACAGTAATGGCAAAGCCGGCAAAAAAGGTAAAGAAGAATACGCGCGCACTTGCACAGCAAAAACGCCACCGCCGGCAATGGTTGACGTTTGTACGCATGTGCCGTTATGGTATCAATAACTTTACGCGCAACGCTTGGCTGACAGTGGCGGCAACAGCAGTAATGACAATTACGTTGCTTATTATCTTTGCGACGGTAATTGCGAGTAATGTGCTCGCCGATTCGGTGGCGGAGTTAAGCAAAAAAGTTGATATGTCAATTTATCTTAGGACGGGTACAACCGAACAGCAGGCGAAGCCGGTAATACATGCGCTGAGGCAGCTATCAAACGTTGAAAATGTCACGTTTATCTCGTCGGAACAGGCGCGCGCGCAGAACGCGCAAAATAATAAAACCGATCAAGACGTGCTTGAAGCAATCAGTCAGGCGACAAACAAGCTGCCAGCGGTTATTCGTATCAATCTGAAAAATATTAACGATACGGCGCAGCTTGACGAATTTGTGAAGAAAAATAAAGAGCTGAAACCGATTGTCGATCTGAACCGTGCGCCATCGTTTGCCGGCTCGCGGCGCAACGCGATCGAAAACATTGGTCGGTGGGCGAATTTTGCACAGCGTGCAGGGTTAGCGGCAAGTATTCTGTTTGTTGTGATTTCATCGCTGATTGTGTTTAATACGATTCGTATGGCGATTTTTAACCGCAAGGATGAAATTGAAATGATGAAGCTGATCGGCGCCGAAAAAAGCTTCATTCGCGGACCGTTTCTGGTTGAGGCGGTAGTATACGGCTGTATTGCGGCGGTGCTGGCGACGATGATCGGCGTGTCGTTGTTTGTGGCGGCAAGTGAAAAACTGCAGTCATACGGAATCGCGACGGCGAATACTACGAATACGTTGACAATGTATTTAGGGGTGGTGCTGCTTGTGATGATTGGGTTTGGCGCGCTGATTGGTGTTATTTCATCGGCACTCGCAACGCGGCGATATTTGAAGATTTAGATAAAATATAAAAATAAAAAATGTACCGTTTCCGCGCTTGACATGGCGATTATGCTTTGATACATTAGAAGTAATGAAACAGCGGTCCACCACACCAGTTTCGTCAAAAGGCATCGTCACACGCTCGGCGCTTGTGGCAGCAGCCGTTTTGATGGGCGCAACAACTCCTTTAATGCTTGCGGGGCGAGCGTTTGCCGACCAATACGACGAGCAGATTAAGCAGTTACAGTCAGAGTCCGACAACTATAAGCAGCAGGCATCTGCTTTAGGCGTGCTGGCGGGCAACTTGCAAGCAGAACTTGACAAGTTAACGGCGCAAAAAACTGAATTGCAGCGGCAAATTTCGCAGAGCCAAGCTAAGCGCGATAAGCTTGACCAAGACATCGTGTCGACTAAGAAAAAGATTGCCGATACGAAAGATGCGCTCGGCGACATCGTTGCTGATATGTATGTGGACGATTCAATTTCGCCGCTTGAAATGCTTGCGAGCAGCAATAATATCGGCGATTATGTTGACAAGCAAGAATATCGTTCATCTATGCAAGAGAGCTTGAGCAATACGATTAAACAGATTAACAAACTCAAAACGCAGCTCGAAAAGCAGAAAAAAGACGTCGAAAACGTCATTAAAGACCAAGAGGCGCAAAAGCAATCGCTTGCTGCAAAAGAGGCGGAGCAGGCGAAGCTTGTCGAGGAGACGAAAGGGCAGGAGTCTGCGTATCAGGCACTTGTGAGCCAGCGTTCAGGCGAAATTGAGAGCCTGCGCGCGCAGCAGGCGGCAGCGATGGCAGCGGCGGCGCGGCGCTATAATATTAACATTGGTTCGGGCTCGGCGAGCGGCGGCGGCTATCCGTCGGTTTGGGCGAATGCAGAACAAGACACGATTGTCGATAGCTGGGGTCTGTATAACCGCGAATGTGTGAGTTATGCAGCGTGGAAGGTCGCAAGCACGGGGCGCTTCGTGCCTCACTTTGGCGGCGCAGGCAACGCGAACCAATGGCCGTCAACGACAGCGCGCTACGGTATTGCGAATGGTTCAACGCCAAAAGCCGGCTCGGTTGCGATTCAATATGTCGGCGTGTATGGGCACGCGATGTATGTTGAGGCGGTGAACGGCGACGGTACGATTACGGTCAGCGACTACAACAATAACTCTGACGGGCTTGGCTGGGGCCGGTATCACCACTATTCGCGCTCGGCGGCTGGTTTGACATATATCTACTTTTAGGCTTATGAGGTCCGTTTGGAATGTATAGCGCACGCGTCAGGAGTGCGCTATAATAGTGCTTATGACTTCAGAGGGGAATGAGCGGACAAGCTCAAAAAAGAATGTGCGGCGTGGCGTACCGCAGTCGGTATTCGTAGCGTCGCTGACGCTTGCGGTGATTGTCGCATTTGTAGCGGGAACACGAAGCGATGAACTGTATCGGATCGTTGCGCCAGTGTTTGGCGTGAAAGTTGCTCAGCGCGATCTTGACGTGTCGATACTTAAAGAAACGTATCGCGAATTGGTGAGTAATTACGATGGTGAGCTTGATGCGTCGAAGCTATCCGATGGTGCAGCGCGTGGCATGGTTGAAGCAGCCGGCGACAAACATACGGTGTTTATGGATGGAAAGGAAGCGGCGGAGTTTCAGGAAAGTCTGAACGGCGATTTAACAGGGATTGGCGCAGAGATTGGCGTGCAGAATAATCAGCCAACGGTTTTGCGTGTTATCAACGACTCTCCGGCGGCAAAAGCGGGGTTGCAAAAAGGCGATGTGTTCGTATCTGTGAATGGCGAGTCGATGAACGGCAAAACGGCGGCAGATGTTGCCGGTAAAGTTCGCGGCGATGCCGGTACGACAGTGAAACTCGCAATGCGGCGCGGCGAGACGAAGCAAGAATACGCTATCACGCGCGCGCAGGTAAATGATCCGAGCGTGCGTTGGGATGTTGTTAATAGCGTTGGTGTGATGACGATTTCTCGGTTTGACGAGCAGACGGGTATGTTGGCACGGCGTGCGGCGCAGGAATTTATTGATAAGCAAGTCAAGGGTGTCGTTCTTGATTTGCGTGATAATGGCGGCGGGTATTTAACAGCGGCGCAGGCACTTGCCAGCGTGTGGCTGAATGATCAAGTTGTCGTGACAGAGAAGACTGGTGGTAAAGTGGTTGATACGGTGAAAACAGAGCGGCATGCGTTGCTTGGCGATATGAAAACAGTTGTTTTAACGAATGGCAACACGGCTAGTGCAAGTGAAATCGTTGCGGGCGCGCTGCAGGAGTATGGGAAGGCGACGTTGATTGGTGAAAAGACATACGGCAAAGGTACGGTGCAGAAAATCGTTAATCTGTCGGACGGGCGTATCCTCAAAGTAACGACGGCGCGCTGGTATACGCCAAAAGGTAAAAATATCACGAAAGAAGGTATCACACCGGATACAACGATTCATATTACGAAGGACGACGCAAATGCTGGAAAAGATACGCAAATGGAGGCAGCTCAGTCGGTATTGGCGTCATAGCACTTGTGCTTATACTGAACCTGGTATATTATAAAAGCAAGTATGGAAGCAGCGAAGAAAAAGATTTTGTTGGTTGAAGATGATGCGTCGCTCGCTGCGGTGTATCGCGCCCGGCTTGAACTTGAGGGATTTGATATTAAAGAAGTGCATAATGGCGAGGATGCACTGTCGGCGGCAGTATCGTACCGCCCTGATCTGATATTGCTTGATGTGATGATGCCGAAGATCAGCGGGTTTGACGTGCTTGATATCCTTCGCAACACGCCAGATACAACGAATGTCCGCGTTATTATGCTAACGGCGCTCAGCCAGCCAAAAGATAAGGAACGGGCAGAGAAGCTTGGCGCAGACGATTACCTCGTAAAATCGCAAGTTGTGATTAGCGATGTCGTTGAGCGAGTGCGCCACCACTTGGGTATAATGAACGATTAGGGTTAGTCGCGTTCTTGCGTTCCAGTACCGGTAGTATCGTAATAGCATCACGCTCTCTTGTGCTATCAGTCATAAAATAAAGCCCTTACGTCTTGAAGAGGGCTTTATTCTGGTCTATGTCGGTAATTTATTATTGAACTACTACTTGCGTACGTGGATGTGTTCGTCCAGTGAACGATCGTTTCCTAACTTTGACAAAACTGACGAAGCCGTCTTTGGCGGCATGAATAGTGAAGTTGCGGCTCATATACGTGCCTTTGCCGGCGATTTTTGTCGCGCCGGTCTGGCGAACGAGTACTGCACCTGCATGGACTCTCTGCCCGCCGAATCGCTTGACGCCTAGGCGTGCGCCCGCATTGTTGTGGTTATTCTTGCTTGAGCCTCCCGCTTTAACGTGTGACATACGACTCCTTTACGTACTAATAAAATATAAAAAACAATCTGCTCTATTGTACACCGCTTATTGGCTGCCGTCAATAGGGGAGGCTGCTGTTGGCGAGATTACAGAAGCGGCTGGATAATATATAGTAGTATCGTATTAGTATCGCATACTTTTTGTGCTTGGGCTTTTCGTAAGAATAAGGATTTCGCGGGCGACGACTTGGTTCTCGCGGTAATATAAGAGTTGTTCAGGGTGAATGTGATGCAGGGGAATGCGTTGATACCCGAAATCTGCGAGATGCTTGATAAGCGGCAGGTGAGTGAAATGTCCACTGTGATCGCGCCAGGCGGGCACGGCGAGGACAAGCGGCGCCGCATCGCCGAGCTGCGAATGAATATTACGTAAAAATGTGGTGATGATATGATTGCAATTGCCGGCGACTTCGTGCAGCTTTTCGAGGCGAGGCGGCGCAGAGAACGGCTGCCCTAGGTAGGTCTCGCAGACGACGGCGTTGATAGCGCGCGGCGGTTTCCACTGAAAAGTGGTAGCGTCTGCTTGCTGCAGGGCAATAACTTCGCCCGTTGTCCGGAATTTTTGGCGCAGCCATGCTAGATTTTCAGTCGTGTAATCAATCATTTTTTGGCTTAGGTCGGTACCAACAACAGAGTAGCCATTGAGGAGTGCTTCTTGCAATACGGTGCCCGTACCGCAGAAGGGGTCAAGAATGCAGAGCCTAGATGTGCTTTCTGCTGCTGAACTATCAAATTCTTCAGGTAACCCTGTAAAATTTACCATCATCCGCGCTAGCTTTGGCGGCAGCATGCCGACAAATGCGTCGGTGCGCGGCCGTACTTGGTCGCGGGCGGCAAGGGCGGAAATATTCTGCGCGCCGATACTCTCCGCAATGATGACGCGTCCAGATGTGTTGCGTACGATAAGCAACTCAATTTTATGCGGCGACAAGCCAAGCTTGTTGTGGTGCGACGCGGCGGTGTTAAGGGCTGGCTCGGTATTCGGAATGAGTCGCAGGCTAACACTGCATTGCTGCAGCTGTTTTTTTAATAAAAGTCCGGTTTTCTGTACGTCGCGCGATGAAATACGAAAACCGTACGCGCTTATACCAAGTGTTATTTTGTGTGGTATGCCGTACCATTGTTTAGCGTAGCGGTCTACGACTGTGCGACTTATCATCTGCCAATTACCATTCGTCTGCAAGATGATGCGCCCGGCTTTTAGGCTGCCGCCCAAACGATTAAAATCAAACGCATCTGATTCTATAAGCATTGCGCGATCGGAGAACCAGCGCGTACGATCACCGCCATACAAACGTTCTAGTTCGGTAGCGCCGAGTGCTGGCTGGCGGCCTAATATCGCGATAAACATAGTGTTATTATACACCGTGCACCGAATAGCTCGTGGTATAATGATGAACGATGACGTCGAAAAAAACCGTAGGGGCAATGAGGTCGCCGCGTGCCATCTTGAGCATTGTGACAGTGGCAGTTCTAGGCATAATTGTCTATGCGTCGCGCCACGAGTTGCAAAAAGCTTGGGAGCTATTTGGGCAGGCAGATGTGCTGCTGCTATTATTGCTTGTGCCGTTTCAGATCGTGGTGTATTTTTCAGGCGGCGAGATGATCTTTTCGTATTTGCGCGATAAGCGCGACATTCACCATGTGTCGCGGTTTGAGCAAACACGGATTTCGCTTGAACTTAATCTTGTCAATCACATTTTTCCGTCAGGCGGCGTGAGCGGTATCTCGTACGCGACATGGCGCATGCACAAATTAGGCGTTAGCACGTCTCGTTCGACATTCGCGCAGGTCGTGCGCTATGTAACGGGGTTTTTGGCGTTGGTTTGCTTACTGGTTTTATCGGTGGTGTTCTTGGCGTTTGACGGCCATGTGAACCGCTATATTGTGGCGTCAAGTTTCGTGCTCGTGTTGGTTGTCGTGGCTTTAACATTTGGAATTGTATATGTTTTTTCGTCGAAGCCTCGTATGCGGGCAACAGCGGCGAATATAACACGCTGCGTAAATCGTACCGTGCGGCTCGCGACGCTTGGTAGAAAGCGGCGGTTATTAAAGTTTGAGAATGCTGAACAGTTCTTCGCTGAAATGCAAAGTGATTTTCAGGATATGTGGAATCGCCCGCGGTTACTCGCAAAGCCGTTTTTGTGGGGCATTGTCTACACTCTCTTTGATGCAGGCATGTTCTTCCTTGCGTTTTTGGCGCTGGGTACGCCGATCAATCCGGCGATCTTGATGGTTGGATACGGCGTAGCATCGCTTGCGAGCGTCGTTGCGTTTACGCCGGGCGGTGCGGGTGTGTATGAACTGATTATGATTTTTTTCTTAAGCATGGCGGGCGTGCGCTCAGATGCGGCGATCGCAGGCATTGTGCTGACGCGCGTTATTTTGCTAGCGGGAACGATTCTGTTTGGGTATATATTTTACCAGCATGCACTTATCAAATACGGAAAACCGCATGACACCGCGATTCAGCGTTAGCGACTTTTTAGCGGTTGTCAACCAGTCGCTTGAGGTGGCGTTTAGTGCTGTTGAGATAGAAGGTGAAGTTGCGAGTTTCAAGGTAAATCAAAACAAATGGGTATTTTTCGACCTGAAGGATGAGAATGGCAGCGTGGGCTGCTTTATGTCGGTGTACGGCTTACGTACGCCGATAGCAGACGGTATGAAGTTGATTGTGCGTGCTTTGCCGAAAGTGACAGCGTGGGGGAAATTTAGCGTGACGGTGCAGTCGTATTACCCGAGCGGCGAGGGCAGTTTGCATAAAGGATTTGAACTGCTGCGCGCGAAGCTTGATAAAGAGGGGCTGTTTACGCCGGAGCGTAAGCGCGTATTGCCGGCTATTCCGGCGCATATTGGCGTGATCTCAAGCACGCAGGCGGCTGGCTACACGGATTTTATCACAATTTTAAACGAGCGCTGGGGCGGCATGCGGGTTGATGTCGCACATGTGCAAGTGCAAGGCGAAGCGGCAGCCGACCAAATTATCGCGGCGATTCGTTATTTTAACGAGTCGGAGCATCCGCCCGAAGTGCTTGCGATTTTGCGCGGCGGCGGAAGTGCCGACGATCTAGGCGCGTTTAACGACGAGCTGCTTGTACGTGCGATTGCATCAAGTCGAATTCCGACACTGGTTGGCGTGGGGCACGAAATTGACACGACGCTCGCTGATCTAGCAGCTGATGTGCGCGCTGCTACGCCGAGCAATGCGGCACAAATTATCATGCCTGACAAGCGCGAGTATATCGCAGCGGCACACCATCAAGTATCAAGGATTATAGCGCAGTTTGACAGTAACATTGATGTAACACGGCAGGAAACGAGACGTTTGCTGGCGCGCAGTCTTGAGGCGGCTGAACGGAGAATCGACATGTCGTTAAATCAGACTGAACAACAGTGTCGTATGCTTGCTGCCTACGATCCGCGAGCGGTGTTAGCGCGCGGCTATGCGATTGTACGCGGTGTAGCATGTGTTGGCAGCGAAATTACGATTCAGCAGAGTAAACAAACGATAACAGCGGAGGTGACGCATGTCGCAGCAAACGAATAAATCGGTATCAGAAAAAATGGCGCAGCTTGGCGAATTGGTCGCGTGGTTTGAAAGTGATGAGTTCGCGCTTGAAGACGCGATTAAGAAATTCCGCGAAGCAGAAGAATTGGCGAAATCAATTGAAAACGACCTAAAAAACATCAAAAATGATATAAATGTTATCAAAAAGCGGTTCGACGAGGTATAAGCGCGTCGTGTCGTGGCTACTCTTTGCAGTTCTTGCTATTATTATCCTGGTTGGGTTTAGCGCGTTTACAGGAGCGCCGTACGTGCCGTCGCACCGGCGTGATGTCGCGCGGGCGTTTCGCGAATTGTATCCGTTAAGCGCCGGTGACGTTTTAGTTGATATTGGTTCGGGCGATGGTGCTGTATTGCGCCAGGCGAGCAAGTGCGGCGCGCGGGCGGTCGGCTACGAAATTCATCCGCTGCTCGTTTTACTCTCGCGGTGGTTGTCGCGCGGCGATACCCGCGTGGCAGTGCACTTTGCAAATTTCTGGCGTGTTGATTTGCCGAATGACACGACCGCTGTATATGTGTTTGGCGATAACCGCGATATGTCGCGCATGGTGCGGTATGTTGAGGTGCAAGCGGCGAAAATCGGTCGTCCACTGCATCTCATTAGCTATGGATTTCAGGCGAATGGTTATAAGGCAGCGAAATCAGTCGGTGCGCATCATTTATATATCATTAACCCTTTGCATAAATAGCCGCGACCACGTATAATCATAACCATGAAGACACGACGAAACAGTGAAAAAGGAGCAATCAAGGGTAGCATTGTTGCTATCGTGGTGCTGGTGATTTTAGTAATCGGGTTTGGCGCGTTTAGCGTGTGGGCATATTTGCAGTATATGGATCAGAAAAAAGATGTTGATGGCAAGATTGATGTCGCAACCGCTGAAGCAGTCAAGAAGAATAGCGAGGAAATGCAGGCGAAGTTTGAGGCGGCGGAGAAAGAGCCGAAGCGCCAGTTTGCCGGGCCGTCTGACTATGGCAGCCTTACATTTGACTATCCAAAAACCTGGAGCGCATACCAAGCGACCGATATCAGCAAGGGCGGCGGCGTGACGTATGAGGCGTACCTGAATCCAGTACTTGTACCGCCGATCACGCAGACGTCGAAATTTGCGCTGCGTATTACAATTGAGCAGAAAACATATGATCAATCGGTGGCGCAATACGATCCATACGTTAAGCGCGGCGATTTGAAATCAAGCGCGTATAGCGACGGTAAGCGCACGGGCGTGAAGCTCGTTGGTAACTTTACGAAAGATATTTATGGTACGGCGATTTTGCTGAAAATGCGCGACCGCACCTTGACGATTCGCACCGATGGCGACGTGTTCACTGAGGACTACGAAGCGCTTCTCAAAACCGTGAAATTCAACGAATAATTAAATGTGCTTACGCTAGAGCTGATGCTTACCCGCGTGCTACACTGGAAGTACGATGCAGGAGGGTAGAACGCGAGAACCGTTTCGGTTACCGTTGGCAGCAGCAGCGCACGAGCTGAAAGCGCCGTTAGCGCTTGTGCGACAGCTGTCGTTAGCGCTTGAAACAGGCGATTATACTGATACGGAGCGGGCGGTTTTGCAGCAGCGCATTACGTTGACGGCTGAGCGCGCCTTGCGGCTAACAACAGATTTAACGCGTGCTGAACGGCTTGACGACGGACTGTTTAAAGTCGAGCCGCTTAATCCGATCGTACTATGCGAAGAAGTGGCGGACGAATTATCGCCGCTCTATGCGGCGCACGATCGGACGATTGGCGTGAAGCCGCACAGGCGGCAGCTGTTAGGACTTGCGAACCGCGAGCTATTGCGGCGGATTTTGCTTAATTTTACCGATAACGCGCTTCATTATAGCCGTGATGCGCCGGTGTATATTTCGGCGCAGCAGCGCCAGCGCGGTGCTGTGATCCGGCTCGGCGTGCGCGACTATGGACCGGCGGTACCGGCAAACGTATGGCGGCGATTGATGCAGAATTTAGGCCGGCCGCAGCCGCTGCACAACCGTCCGGCAAGCAGCGGGCTTGGTATGGTAGTGGCGCATGAATTTGCCGCCGCAATGGGGGCGTCAATCGGCGCGGTACGCCATCGCGATGGCGCGACATTTTACGTTGATATCATGACGTCGACACAGTTGAGGTTGCTATGAAACATGTACTAATTATTGACGACGATCGGTGGCTTGCTGAGCTGTTGGCGAAACAGCTGCGGGGCATAAACGTTGACGTGCAAATCGCGGCGCATGCGCTTGAGGCGATGGCGGCAATTGATGAACGTCCGCCTGCTGCTATTATCCTTGATATTTTTATGCCCGGTCCGAATGGGTTTGTGCTGCTGCAAGAATTGCAGTCGCATAGCGATTTAGCACAAATCCCGGTGATTATTTGTACAGCAAGTACAGGCGAACTGCGGATGGAGGACGCGGCGGCATACGGAGTGCGCCAGATTCTCGATAAATCGACGATGACACCGCAATCGGCTGTTGCGGCAGTGCGAAAGGTATTAGTATGAGCGCGGAGCGAACGCAGGCGATTGTGTTGCGGCGTACAAACTTCGGTGAAGCGGATCGGATCTTGACGCTGTTGACGCCGCTTGGGCAGCGCAGTGCGATAGCGCGCGGTGTTCGGCGCGAGAAAAGTAAGTTGGCGGGCGGCATTGAACTGTTTGGCGTGAGCGATGTTGTACTGCAGCAGGGGAAGGGCGATCTCGCGACGTTAACATCAGCGCGCCTCATTCATTTTTATCGGAATGTTTTGGCGGATTATGATCGGCTGCAATTTGGCTATGAGGTAATTAAATCTGTTGAGCGGGCGAGCCGCGATATTGATGAGCCGGAGTGGTTTGATGTCGTGCAGTCGGTCTTCGCAGGGCTTGACGCGCTGTCGGTGCAGCTGCAGCTAACGCAAATATGGTTCTATATTCATTACGCGAGCTTGACGGGATACGATTTAAGTTTTTCGCGCGACATAACAGGCGTGCCACTCAATCCAGAGCGCACCTATATGTATGATATTAGCGAACGCGGGCTGCGGCCGAGCGTGCAGGGTGATATTTCGGCTGATCATATTAAATTTTTGCGCCTAGTGGCGAACAAGCCGCTCGCGGCTGTGGCGCAAATTGGCGGCGTGGAGCGAATCTTGCCGGATTGTTGGCTGCTAGCGCGGCAGCACGCTGGCGTGTAGCTGTTTGCTGAGCCATGGTATAATTAACGGTAGTTATGGGAAAGCAGATCAAGAACGAGAAGATGGAAACTTTAGTAAGCTTGTGTAAACGCCGTGGTTTTATTTACCAGGGCTCGGATGTCTATGGCGGCTTGAGCGGCACGTGGGATTACGGCCCGCTTGGTGTAGCGCTGAAGCGGAATATTATGCAGTTGTGGTGGCGGCACTTCGTTGACGAGCGCGACGACATGTACGGTGTGGATGCGGCGATTTTGATGAATCAGAAGGTGTGGCAGGCGAGCGGGCACGTTGATACGTTTGTTGATCCGCTGTGCGAAGATACGGTGAATCACCGGCGCTATCGGACAGACCATATTTTGAAAGATAATGGCGTTGATTCAGACGGCATGACGATGGAGCAGATGGATGCGGCGATTCACGAAAAGGGAATTACAAGCCCGGATGGCAATCCACTAAGTAACTCGCGGACGTTTAATATGATGTTCAAGACTTACGTTGGTGCCACGGAGAGCGAAGACAGTATCAGCTACCTTCGCCCTGAAACTGCTCAAGGCATCTTCACCAATTTTAAAAATGTCGTTGATGCTTTTTATCCAAATTTGCCGTTTGGTATCGCTCAGCAGGGCAAGGCATTTCGTAATGAAATTGCGCCGCGCGACTTCATTTTCCGCAGCCGCGAGTTTGAGCAGATGGAGATTGAATATTTTGTTGATCCAGAGCGCTGGCAAGAGGCGTTTGACGAATTGCTGGCAGCAACGCACGAGTTTCTCGGTAAGCTTGGTTTGAGCCGCGAGCATATCCATGAGCTGGACGTACCAGCCGAAGATCGGGCGCACTACAGTAAAAAAACCATCGACATTGAGTACGATTTTCCAATCGGCTGCGAGGAGCTGATGGGCATCGCTTACCGCACTGATTTTGACCTCGGCAACATCCAACGCGTCAGCGGCAAGAGTATGGAGTATACGGTGAAGGGTACGAACACGAAATTTGTGCCGCACGTCATCGAGCCGAGCTTCGGTGTGGAGCGGGCATTGATGGCGGTGCTGAGTGAAGCGTATCGCGAGGACGAAATCAACGGCGGCAAGCGCGTCTACCTGGCGCTGCCTGAGCATTTAGCGCCAGTGCGGTTCTGCGTTTCGCCGCTGCTCAAAAATAAACCTGAGCTAGTCGAAAAAGCCCGCCAGGTCTACCGTACGCTCAAGGCAAAATATGGACGCGTCATGTGGGACGATAATGGTAATATCGGCAAGCGCTACCGCCGCCAGGATGAAATCGGCACGCCGCACTGCGTGGTTATCGACTTCCAAACCCTAGACGATGACACCGTCACCGTACGTGAACGGGACACAACCGAGCAGCGACGGGTGAAGATTGAGGAGCTGTAAGGCACTGTTTGTACGCAGACTCAAGTTGTATTTAGCGAGGAATTGTACTCAGGTATTTTCTTGAAAGCGACAGCGGTTACCTGCGGCGTTGTTGCCGATCATCTGGGAATAGCGGATATTTCTGGTTGGTTGCGGGCGCGTGCGGGCAAAAAAGAATTACAATAAAAAGTCTTGCTATACATTTCGTTTTGTGATAAAACTGAAATAATCGCATCAATTGATGCGATATCGCTCCTTTAGAGAATGAGGTGAATGTGTATGGCTCGGGACACCGAGCTTGACCGCCTGAAGGCGGCTCAAGATCTTGCATTCCAGCGCAAGCAGCGTGCATACGAAACTATGCAGGCGGCATGGCAGCGCAGGTCTTCGGCGCGCGACGAGATGAATCGCGCGTTTGAAGTGAAGCAGTGCGCTCACGAAGTGCAAGAGGCTTCGTGGCGGGATTATCAGCGGGTTAAGCGGGCAAATGGCCCGCGAATTGACCAGCTGAATAGCCAGCAAGAGTCGGCGTATCAGAATATGCGCCGTGCGTTCGACAACGCGTCTATGGCGTATGATCGCCGTGATGGCGCTGCTGCGCGCAGTCATGCGGACGACGGGCATGCCTTTAAGGCGGAGGCTCGGCGCTGCGTTGAAGAGCGGCGCCGTCTGGTTGCTGAGATTCGTGCCGCGCGTGATCGCCACGCGGGTCCGAAAGCAGACTTTCAGCGAGCGAAAGCCGATTTTACTGCTGCGAAGCAGCGGTTTGATCAGGCAAAAGCCGAGCACGAGCGCGCAAAGGACGAGTTCCAGCGCGCTAAGCGCGAGTTTGACGCGGCGCGTCAGGCATTCAAGGCATGTCTCGATAAGGTCCGCGCCGAGCGCAACCGTCGTCGCGAGGACAAGCGTGCTATCGCCGAGAGGGCTGGTGTGCCATCTCAGTATCTCGACGACTTGTGGGTCTCCAGGGATTCAAATGGTAATACCAACATCTACTTCGGTGGAGTTGGTAAGTCAAACGGACCTGGGCATGGTCACTACGTTATCGATCGCAACGGTCGAGTGACGTATCTCCGCAACCCGAACGATCCGCATGGGTCGCAGAACTTTCAGCATGATCCTGCGCTTGAATCTCGTTTGACTCAAACTGCGCTCAAGCTGATTAATATGGACAGAATAGCTATGGGTCCGCGTAGTGTGCAATATCACGATGGAACAGTGACTGTGAAAGTCAAGTCTGGTTACGATGTGCGTACGGACACTGTCATCACCGATGTTATCATCATTGATCGCGCAGCAAATCCGAACGAACACCTTCACCTGGGTATCAGCGAGATTGACGGTTCCATCATCTTCCAGAATTGGAACAAAAACCACTAAGAAAGGGAGTGGTAGCCCTGCGTAAGCGGGGCTTTTCTCATGGTATAATTTTATTATGGACAGTGAGCTTGCGGCTATCGTGCAACGCATAGGGAATATACTTAAAAATAAAGAAAAAGAACCTTTGCGTGTACTGGGTGGCTATATCGTTGGCGCAACAATCGTGCGTGATGACTGGGAAGAGAAATTTCAAGCGCGTTACCCGCTGTTGAATGAGATTGCCGAATTGGGCGCGGATCTGGAAGTTACTGACGATTTGAAACGTGCTGGCGAAATAGTAAAACAGATACAAGATAAGTTCACACAGCTTCAACTGCCGCAAACTGGTGTATCTTGATGTAATAATGTCTTGCTATGAGTAAAAAGAGTTACCCGCAGATGACTTACGAGCAAGTAGTCGAGCACTGCCGGCAGTATGCGGATATAATTAGAGCTGATGGCATTGACCTTTTCTTGTCGGACATTGGTGAGTCTGCGGTTATCTCAGACATGCTAGGATACCCGCTTGAGATGCAAAATTGGATCAATAAGAAGCAGTACCCATTACTTTCGGAGATAATAGAAGCTGCAGCTGATGTAGATCGGTATCATGCAAAACGAGAATCCTGGAAAAGATTACTAGATTTGATTGATAAATTGTAGGTAGTATGGATCGCAAAGTTATTGAACAATTTTATGAACACGTAATCTTGCCAAACTATCATAAGCTTGATGCAGCGACAATTCGCTGGAAAGATCATGGTCGAATTGGACTTGATGCTTGGGTGCATTATTTTGAAGACGCAAAGGGTCGTGAATATGTGCTTGTTTTTGAAGACTTTCCTGGCGATACATTTCTTGATGACGGGCTCACTCATGAAGTGATATCTCTTAATGGCGAGGTTTCTATAGAGTTTGGTGTCAAGAATAAAGAACATGCCCAATATGTGCCGAATATAACAGGCTACTTTACTCTATATAGGGAGCGATAATTCGTTATACTGCAAATGAATAAAGATGTAGTAATAAACCAGCTCAAAAAGTACGCATGCCAAAAGGTAGCGGACTTAGCGCAACATAATAACGATTTACGACCGATTAGCTATTTATTGCAGAATAATTTTGCCGACATACCCTCAGATACGTGTCTGATTACTGATGACGAGGCATATTCTTTGACGATTATTCCCACTAATACGAAAGCGCTTCCTCCTTGTGTGTTTGATGTAAAAACGCGTAGCGCATGCCTTGATTTAGCAGAAATAATTTGGTGTATTGCTGCCGAAACTAGGAATTGCCATGACATGGTACATGTCGCCAAAGCGGTTTACCCGTTACTTTCACAGGATTCTGCAACGTTCAACGGCGGATTCGATTTAGTAGAATGCATGGATTGGTATTTTGACGACGATGTGCCGACAGCAGAAAAGCGTCAATATGCCAAAGAGCTTACCGATGAACTCCGAACAGTCGTTACAAAGACCAATGCTCGTTTTACGGATTTTTTAGCGAAGGTTACGTGTGTGGTTGCGAAAGCTGTAAATACGCCTATAGAGGAGCTCTGCGAGCGTAGCGACTACACTCAGACACATGGAGTGCCAACGAAGCCTGGCGAACTGATAGCGAGTGAGCTGATCGGCCTTATTGCACCGCGTACTGATGCTGAGCTCAAGGCAACCGGTGACGAGTGGCTTTTTGAGGATATCCTTAAGATAGCTGGTCGTCTTGACATTAGTGTCGAACGAACGGAAGACTGGCGCTTATTGTGTTCATACCTGCCGCGTTTGCGGGCGTTGCAACACAGACACAATAGAGAGGGGTGAGCTTTGCCCCGCGTTAGCCAAGAGTAGCGTGGGGCTCTTTCACTTTGGTATATTTTTGATAAATTATGAGCATTTATTGAAATTTCTCGCATGATATAATCAATTCATGAAAGAGGCGTGAAAGGCTCTCGGAATAGTGGCAATGGTGAAAGAATGTGGCAAGAAATGAAGGACTTAATTGCGAAATTGTAGTGACTGTATGGACACTCAATGGCAAGCCACTTTAGCGCAGGATATCATCCATGCAGCGCGCGCGTATCATAGCGACGCTCAAGCGCTTGAATATTTAGCTGATTTTGCTTTTTCGCTTGCGCGCTGGTTGAATGACGCGAGCGTTGTCGAATGGGATAATATTCATTCTGTGTGCGAACAGCGATATGTCTCGCTACAGTCCGGATCAGGAACTTGTTTTGATGAAAACATGCTTGGCCGGTGCGAAGCATATATCGCAAAGCATACAAAGAGGGCGCAGCGCGTTCGGCAAGACATAGGGCAAAACAACTTTCAATATACGTATCAAGCTATTCTTGCGCGTGATATAATTTCAGCAATAATTCAATATCAGAATAACATCCAAATGTTTGCATATTTGGCACGGTTTATAGATAGTATTGTCAGCGGTATACGAGTTGCGCCAGCTATTGATTGGGCGGATGTGCGTGCAATTTGTCGGCATCGGCTTGAATCGCTGCGCCAACAACGTAAGCCGGTGCCGCTTGATGAGAGTGTTCTCATTACTTATCAAACGGCGCTTATGCCGCTTATTCATAAATTTTTATCTTCGTAATATATAAAAAATTCAGCGAAAATGCGAGAGGAAAATAGAACGCAGCTACCAGCATGAGAGTAACTACTGCGAATGAATGCGTTTCCGAGTATACTATAAGCATGGCTGTAAAAAGTTCCGCGCCGCAAACCATTAAGCGCTATTTGAAATATGCGCTCTACCGGTATCGTGATAGTGACAACAGCGAAGTGGCATATTACTTCGCGCAGCTTGCGTTTTTGCTGATGTGCGTATGCGGCGATACGCTTGCTAAATGGCGCGGCGTTTTCCGCGAGTACGACGCATCGGACTACCGCGATAGCAAGCAGCAACCTGAAAGTGCACAAATGACGTATGAGCAGGCGATAGCGCATTGCAAGAAATCAGTCAAAATGATCGCGAAAGATGGGATTGATACACTTTTAGCAGACGAGCATGAGGCATTTGATGAGGCTGATGTGCTAGAGTATCCGCTTTATCAACAACGCTGGATGACGCTACGCGATTACCCGGTGCTCTATATGATATACGAGGCCGCGGACGAGGCGCTCGCTATCCGTACGACGCGCTTGATGTGGCAGAAAATTCTACTGTATGCTGATATGCTTGACGCACCGCTTGAACATCCCGCCGCACATCTTGCTGACGCTTATCGCGCTTGTCTGAAATATTTTATTATTCTGAATACAATCGGCGTACTGCGCGCATATAAGAACGACCTGGCGGTGCTGCGCGATGTTTGTACGGCGGTATCACTCGTGGCAGATCTACTAGCTAATGACGAGGTGGTGAATTGGCGTGAAATTTCAGCCATCTGCGACCAGTGTGCCGCCGCTTTCCGCTACAGCGATGACGTTGCTCTATATCGGGATTACTTGAAGACGCTGCGTGCTACGTATCAGCGCGCGGTGAATGTATATTTTGATGATACCTATCAAGGGGAAGCTCCGCGCTGTCCAGGATAGCAGCTCTTGAACTGTGAGGCATCAGCTTACTCATGCCGGTAATCTTGATACTGGCAGGATCAAGCATATGGGAGTAGAGTGGTGTTTGCTGCAGGATCGGCTAAATAGGTGCTATTATAGTATATGTTCTAGAGAATAGTAATTAAGTGGACAAGGATAGAATCGGGATGCACTCTAAAAAGCCTTTTCTCTTACTTCAATCGCGCTCGGAAGACGAAGCGTCGGATGATGAATATCAAGCATTTTTGAAATTTGGCGGCTTGAAGCCGGCAGAGTTGACGCGCTTACGGTTGGATATGGGTATGCAGCCACAGGTTGCTTTAGATGATTACGCTGGTGTGCTGATGGGCGGCGGGGCGGCAAACTTTGCGTATGATGATGCGCAGAAATCGCCTGAGCAGCGCGAGTTTGAGGCGTATATTTTGCCGCTGATACAGCGGATTGTCGCTACCGATACACCGTTTCTAGGTGCATGTCTTGGCGTCGGTGCACTTGTAACAGCGTTGGGCGGGCGAACGAGCTTTGACTATAGTGAAGCGGTCGGCGCGGTTGATATTAGGCTAACTCCGGAGGCGAAGAATGACCCATTGCTAGCAGGTATGCCGGCAGAATTTCGCGGCTTTGTTGGACATAAAGAAGGCGTCGTAGAACCGCCGTCTCGTTGCGTGGTGTTGGCGCGGTCAAGTACTTGCGTGCAGATGCTGCGGGTTGGTCGTAACGTGTATGCGACGCAGTTTCATCCGGAACTTGATGCTGATGGGCTTGCACTGCGCATTAATATATATAAGCATGCTGGCTATTTTGCACCAAGCGAGGCGCAGGCCCTTATTGATGTTGTTCGCTGCGAACATGTTACCGAGCCGGTTAAAATATTGCAGCAGTTTATCAAACGGTATAAGTAGTCATTACAATGGAGGCTAAGTTTCCAATAGCGCGAAAAATGTAGACGCCTAATACTCTTGACGCTTAAACATGAACGGGCGTACACTAAAGATAAGCGGTATCAATATCGCGCTAACCAAAGGAGGATTAGTATGAGTAAACTTGTCAAATTTGATCCATTCGCTGAAATGGATGCGTTGCAGCGCCATTTCTTTGACAATGACGTTTGGCCGCGCCAAATGCGCAGTGTTGCCGTGCCGACAACCGACGTCTATATGGACGGCAGTAATCTTGTGGTTGAGGCGCATTTGCCGAAGTTTGAAGATAAAGACGTCGATATCTCAATTGAACATGGCAACCTGGTAGTTCAGGCGCAGCGCCATGAAAAAGAAGAAGATAAAGGTAAGAAGTACGTCGTACGCGAATCAAGCAGTAGTTTTTATCGTAGCGTACAGCTGCCAGAGCGTGCTGATACGGATGCAATTGAAGCACATCTGGAAGACGGCGTTCTGAAAGTCGTCGTGCCGGTAACGCCCGCTCCTGAGCCAAAGAAAATCGCAGTGAAGGCAAAGAAGAAATAACTAGTCTAGCAAGAACTTCTGCGGCTGCCGACTATTTTGGTTGGCGGTCGCTTTTGAAGTTCATCGCAGCCAAGTATATCCATTGTGCTGAAAGTTAGGCGGCCGTGACGCCGCTGAAACCAAATTCATCTGCCAGAATCTATGAAAGAGGATAGCTTATAAACATAGACTTTTACATGCTTTATGATATAATATGCGAGTGAGACGTGCATTTTTCCCAGAGACAGAGTATGATTTGGCTGCAATTTTACGTGTTAATCAAAAGAATGCAGATTATCTAAATGGTGCCATTGATCCTTCAGGCGAAGGAATAAGAAATATGGCAACATGCGCCCTAAGGGAGATAAGAAGAGATGTTGATGGTTTCTGTGGCGGTTATGGAACAGGTTTCCCGTACCATTCATCAGGAAAGGACCATCAAGTTATTAAGGATCAACCGGAATTTACACGCTACACTGGCGAATTATCGAATTTGATACGCAGAGAGATGGCTGTTAGGGCTTTATGGCCATGTCCGAGTTGTCAGTTAGGAGCTGATTTTACTCCGTCGCAATGCGTCGACTGTAACATAACCCCACTGAAGCCTCGTACTATCATGAAAGTCATGCCGGATATGGATACTTTCGTGATCTGTGATGAGAATGACAAGAAAACGCGTGACGCTATTTGGTCGGTCGCCCAAGACAAAGGGTTTACGCAGTCTGATTTCAATACCAATGAGAGTTTAACGCGGATTGAAGGGGTGCTTGATGCGTGGGTAGAGGGGCGTAAACCGGCAAGTTATTTACCAATAGATCTACATGTTATAGATAAGAATGATTTTATACAGGCTTGCGCTGATATAGGCGACGGCAAACTTACTCATTCGACCATATGGTCGATGCATGCAGAATGGAAAAATAATAAAAGTATTGATTTTTGGTTTGATTTTGTGTTTAGCATGACGCCTTACTCAAGAGTGACAGATACTGAAATATTAGATGCGATTGATGAGGCTCGCTCAAGACTGACGAGATGTTATAGCGTTGATCAATTGGTTGATATTGTAATGAAGCGAAGCTATCGTGCTCGTCAACTTTTGCAACATGAACCAACGATGGAGGCGCTGAGAGAGAAGTTAAGTTCATGGCAGCAGATCTGATAGACCTACACACCCACACAAATTGTTCGGACGGCGATTATGCTCCGGCCGAATTGCTGCGCTTAGCGAAAAAGCGAGGTATAAAAACTATTGCTATCACTGATCACGACACGGTTGATGGCTATGATAAAGAGCTATTCTTGCTAGCGAAAGAGCTAGAAATTGAGCTGATTCCAGGGATTGAGTTCTCGACAATTGATGAAGAAAGCGGACAGAAAATTCATGCGTTAGGTTTGGGGATTGATCTGGAAAACAAGGTACTGAGGGAGGAATGTGCACAACTGCGCGCCGATCGAATCAAGCTGATGGGGCAGATTGCAGAAAAATTGGCGAGCTGCGGTTTTGTTTTGCGGTTAGACGAGTTGGTGGCGTCCGGTGAGATTATCACCAAGGCGCACATCGCGCGCGATGTTTTGGCAAATGAAGTGAATCGGTGCCGGCTGATTAAAGCGCACGGAAACATGCCGCTGCAAGGTGAATTTATTGAGAAGTGGTTGATCAAAGGCTGCCCGGCATTTGTGCCAAAAGCGAAACCATTACTAACTCATGAGGCGATTGATATAATCCATCAGGCTGGCGGGATTTCGTCGTGCGCGCATCCGAGTTTTAATGTCATGAAGGGCTTTTCATTTGAGAATATGAAACAGTTAATCTTGCGCAATAAATTTGACGCGGTTGAAGCGGTCAATATACAGTATGATAAAGAAAACGGCGATCAGCGATTTGATATGATCCGAGAATTTACGCAATTTGCGAAAGAAAACGATCTGCTGGTCACTGGCGGCTCGGATTATCATAGTGACAATCACGAACTTTGGGGAAATATGCCGAGCCTGGGTATGGCGGATGAGGCAGTGCGCTCGAGGCAGGAGATGGTAGATAACTTGAATCTGCTTACCGCTTCTCGCGCTACGACTGCCGAGTAGCCGGATTTGGGAATTATTACTACGAATCTGCAGAACGAGGCTACCTTAGGCTATTTGTTTCGTGCTTGCTCTCTGGAAAGGGTGAAAGCGGTGCGGGGCTATTTTTTATGGTACGTTTTTTGCAAATTAACACTAGTCTAGTGTTGGTGCTGGGTTGTGCGCAATTTTTCCACTAAACCATAAACACTAGATATGGGCACGCTATATATAGCGTAGGTGTAATGCGGTATACTAGAATAGAGAAAAGGAGGATGATATGGGTTGGTTGCGAAATTTCATATTTGGTACAGATCCGGCGTATGATGACGCCGGTTTGCCGAAGCAGGTGCGTGATTGGGAGGAAGCGAAAAACAGCGATATGTCGCTGCAGCCGGATAATGTGGCGGGCGATGAAAGAGAAGAAGGGCGGCATGGCGGCGACCAGCGCACGGAGCCAAACGCCTATCGAACCGTATCGGGTACGAAAGTGCTGCCGACACTCACTGTCGATCGCGTTGAGCCGCATACGTCGAATAATCTTGCAAATTTAGAGCTATGGATTACGCTACATAATCGCTCGCCGTACGACATTGAAATTACCAAGGTTGATTTGTTGAAGCAAAGCACCGATCCGGATCGATTTTTGCGCGCTGGCGAATCGCACGAAATCCGTGTGTACCACGGACAAACGCCGCGCGACCGCGCATACACTAAAGCGTATATTGACTTAAAAATTACAGGGACGGGCGACTATTTCCGCCAAGAATATATGATTAACTACGACCTGAAAACGAGCGGCGGTGCAAGCTGGTATGTGCCGGATGCATTGCGAAAATCATTGCCGCCGCGAGACATTTAAGTGGTACGATAAAGTAATGAGAATTTTTTATACTGATGGCAGCGCTAGCCCAAACCCGGGACCGGGCGGGTTTGCGGTAATAGAAAACGGCAAGCCAGTAGCACTTGGCTCGGAGGACGGCGAAACGACGAATATTCGCATGGAGGGATTTGCGCTTGTAGCGGCGATGCGGCTAGCGGCAGGGGAACCGTGCGAAATTCATACCGATAGCGAGTTTTGGATCAATGTATTAACGAAATGGGCGCCAGGCTGGGAGGAAAAAGGTTGGCGCAAAAAAGGCGGCGAAATTAAAAACCTTGAACTCGTGCAGCAGGCGTACAAATTATACTGTACGACACGACCAAAGCTTGTGTGGGTGCGCGGACATGTCGGACACGAACAAAACGAGCAGGCAGACGAGTGGGCAAATAAAGCGCGCGAGGGCGTGCGGCTATAAGCGGCGGTAGGAAGCAATATTGACTTTAATTTACAGTTATGATATAATAAAAAACATGAATTCAGAGACACCAGTGTTTGTTACAGTGCGTTCATGCTTCAATGAGGAGTCGGACCCTGATGCATTTCGCACCTCTGTGGTTTACGATGTCAAAGTATCGGAAGGGGACGTCTTGAAAGAAGTGAATATGATAGTGGGTGATTCGTCTGGGCATGGTGAGCTGCTAAAAGAAGCCATTGATGAAATAGATGAAATTAGCACATCGGGCACATTTGATACTTCGTCAGAGTTAGCTTGTGATGAGATTGCTGTACGCTCTTGGGGTGATCCGCAGGACAGCCAGGGAAATCCTGGGTATGGCGAGACCATTATCGGTATTGGATATGAAGATGAACGCCAAGAAATTAATCATGCAGATCAAGCGGTGTTAAAGTGCCTCGGTAGCGTAGCGGCTTTTGTGACTCTTGACGTGCCGATGCAAAAGCTGATGGATGATGAAGTTATTGTGGTGTCGCCTGATGACATTGAAGAGGCGAACGAAAAATATCCCGTAGAAATCAGTCAGTAGGCTTACACTCCCAAGTAGTCTATACTAAAAAGAGTGAAACAATCTCTTGCACTCGAAATATTACTAAGTGGCGAAAGTGCATTGCTAACTGGACCGGCAGGGACGGGCAAGACGTTTGTGCTGAATCAATTTATTCGTGCGAGTAAAGATGAGGGAAAGTATGTGAGCGTGACGGCAACGACTGGGCTAGCGGCGACACACCTGGGCGGCACGACGATTCACGCTTGGGCGGGGATAGGCGTACTGGATTATCTGCCAGATCAATTTGTCGATCATATTGCGAAGGGACGGCGCGAAATTATCGAAAAAACAGATATTTTGATCATTGATGAGATTAGTATGCTGCACGACTACCGCTTGGATATGGTTGATGAAGTATGCCGTCTGGTGCGTAAGGCGCCGGACGTACCGTTTGGCGGTATTCAGGTGGTGATGTCGGGTGACTTTTTCCAGCTGCCGCCAGTGAATCGGGCAGGCAGCCGCGAGGGCGGTTTTGTGGTGCATTCGGATGCGTGGCGCGAGCTGAATCCGGTGATTTTGTATTTGGATGAGCAATTCCGCCAGCGCGAGGGTGATGCGCTCCTTGATATTTTGACGAGTCTACGGGCAAATAACCTGCGTCGTCATCACGCCGAGAAGCTGCTAGAGCGCACCGGATACGAGCCGCCAACGGACGCTGACTTGACAGAGCTTCATACGATGAATGTTGACGTTGATCAAATCAATGGGCGAAGACTAGCAGAGTTAGCAGGCGACGAAGTGCAATATACGCAGCATACCACCGGCAGCGCAAACTACGTTGAAAATTTGCAACGCAGCGTGCTTGCGCCGGTGGAATTAGTACTCAAGCTTGGCGCGCTTGTTATGGCGGTTAAGAACGATCAGAGTAAACGTTATGCAAACGGCAGTATCGGTATGGTAGTTGATTTTGAGCCGGCAACAGATTATCCAGTAGTGCAATTCCGTAACGGCAGAACGGTAGTAATGCAGCCGGATACGTGGGAATTGCGCGATGGCGACAAAAAGCGGGCAAGTATCAGCCAGATTCCGTTGCGCTTGGCGTGGGCGATTACGGTACACAAGAGCCAGGGTATGACGCTTGATGCAGCGCGCATTGACTTACGCAAAGCCTTTGTACCGGGCATGGGCTATGTAGCACTCAGCCGCGTGCGCGATATTGATAATTTGTACTTGACGGGTATAAACCGTACGGCACTCCAGATGAGCGACGAAGCGTATACGATTGACGAGCGGTTGAAAATGCGTGCGGCAAACGATCGCGAACGATTTCAATACTTGCAAAGAAAAGCTGAGGAGCGTGCCGCTAAACCGCTAAAAAACCCGAGCAAAAAGAAATCCAGCAGCTGGTCTGAAAAAATCGCTAAAATGCGCGAGATCCACCCGAATGCGTACAAACCGTGGCAGCCGCAGGACGACGAAGCACTAAAACTTGGATTCATTAACGGCGAGTCGATCAAGCACTTGAGTACACAGCTCGGCCGCCACGAAGGTTCAATCAAAATGCGGTTGCAGAAACATTTTGGGGAAGACGCGGTGCAGTAATGGGCGTAAAGCCTTTGTATAAGTGTTTTTCGCGTTAATATTGACTTTTATTAAATTTTAGTATGAATAAGATGAGCCTTTTTTCTGCTACAATAAAGCCATGAATACAGAACCAACTAACACGACTGAAAACGAGATGCAAGAGTCAACTGATATTTTTTTGTGGGCAAACCAGGCGGATGCACACAAAGAGGCGCTTGAGGTTGACCTATTTTTGTTTACAAAAGGCTATACGGTGTATGCCACGAATTATGCCAAGGAATTAAAGGCGCAGCTGAAAGTATTATTCTTGTACGATATGATCAGCCAAGTGCAGACAGGGGCAGCGACAGGCATGCACGTGCGCGATTTTGAAGCGGCGGCTGCCGAAGAGAACGTGCTGGAGCGCACGACGCTTGATAAAGTTGATCACGCGCAAGAGGTAATCGAGCAGATTCGCTACGGCGAGGAAAGTTTGGAAGTGTTCCGCGAAGGCGACCACGAGTTCAAGAAAGTAAAAGGGATTGTGGCGCGGTTTAGCCGTTCAGGCGCGGAGCCGTTTTTTGTGGCGAAGATACTGCCGCAATCGCAGGTGCTGAAAGGCGCAACGGCATGGATGTATAACGGCGATTCATTTCAGCCGTTTAGTGCTGATGCGGGCTTAAGGATTACGCCGGATAATCAGGTTCTAATCGCCGGTAATGACATTTTTGCATTTAGCGAGTCGAAATTCATCCGGTTATTTGGGTACGACGCTAAACAATTTGCGGTAGCAGAAGAAAAAATCGCCGAAATCGAGCAAAACTTTAAGCTGAAGTTCCCTGAAGGTATGACGTTTGACGCGCTGGTGCGCGACACAAAGTCGCTGGTGGGTAAGCTCCAAAAAGTCAATGTTGGACTAGTGACGCAGGATCAAGTGATTAAACAAGCGGACGAAATGGGCCTAGAATTGATGACGGACGAAAACACGGGCGAAATTATCATTATGGATGCGAAAGACGCGGCGAAATTCGTGAATTTGCTCAACGACGATTATGTGACGAGCGATATGACCGGTATTCGGTACGAGCTTAAAGGCAAAAAAGAACTAAAAGATGCCGCGCCAGCCGATCTGGGAGCGCCGGCTGAACTGTAGCGCTTACTATGTTGCTTATGCGTGGCAGCGGGCGCATTGCTTAGCTCTGGTATAATAGAGCTCATGAGCGAGCGGAGATTAAAGCTAAAATTTCCGAAACGGTTTTTGTGGGGCGTCGCAACGTCAGCGCACCAAATTGAAGGCGGACTGCATAATAACTGGACGGTTTGGGAGCAGGAGAATGCGAAATCGCTGGCAACGCAAGCACCGTACCAATACGGCGATTTAGATAATTGGAATGCGGTAAAACCGGCGGCAAAATCGCCCGATAATTATATTTCTGGCAAGGCGACAAATCATTACGAATTGTATGAGCAGGATTTAGATTTAGCGCGCAAGATGAATATGAATGCGTTTCGTTTGAGCATTGAATGGTCGCGAATTCAACCTGAAAAGGGCGCGTGGAACGCAGCGGCGGTTGAGCATTACAAGGCAGTGCTCGCGGCATGTAAACAACGCGGCATTGAGCCGATTGTGACGCTGTTCCACTTTACATTGCCGGTATGGTTTGCAGAGATCGGTGGGTTTGAGAAACGCGCCAATGTAAAATATTTTGTCGAGTTTGCCGAGCATATTTTGCAGGAATTAGGATCGCGGGTGCGCTATATTATCACAGTGAACGAACCGTGCGTGTATGCGCATGAGAGCTACCTGCGCGGCAGCTGGCCTCCGCAAGTGCAAAATCGGCGGCGCATGCGTGCGGTGCTTAAGAATCTTGCGGCAGCGCATAACCGTGTAGCCGACATCGTGCATAAAGTGAATCGGCGCTACAAAGTGTCGGTAGCGAAAAATAGTGCGTATGTCTATCCGGGCGACGATGCGGTCCTGACGGTGCGCGCAGCAGGGATTATGCAGTATTTGCAAGATGATTATTTCTTGAAAAAAGTTGTAAAGCGCTGCGACTTCATCGGCGTGAATTATTACCAAAGTGCGCGCGTGTACGGCTACCGTGTGCATAATCCCGACATTGAGGTGAATGATTTAGGCTGGGATATGCAGCCGCAGCACCTGCAACAGGTGTTAGAGCGGCTGTATGACACGTATCACAAGCCAGTGTTTGTGACGGAGAATGGCGTAGCGGACGCGGGCGATCGATATCGCAAGCATTGGTTGGCGCAGTCAATTATGGCGATGAACCAAGCAATTGAGCATGGTGTTGATGTGCTCGGTTATTTGCATTGGAGTTTAACCGATAATTTTGAATGGGACAAGGGATTTTGGCCGCGCTTTGGACTATTTGATGTGGATTATACAACGTTTACGCGGATGCCGCGACCAAGTGCACTATGGCTAGCGCGGTTTTTGAAGCAGCAGAAGGAGATGCGAGATGGCAAACGATGAAATCACCGGCGTAAAGATAGTCGTCATCGGCGGCGGGACGGGCAGTTTCACGCTGCTACAGGGCGTTAAACGCTACGCGAAGCATGTGACAGCGCTCGTTAATATGGCGGACGATGGCGGTTCGACAGGGCAGCTGCGCGATGAGCTGGGCGTGCTGCCGCCCGGCGATGTACGCCAGTGTTTGGTGGCGCTGAGCGATAGCCCAAAAGTGCGCGACCTCTTTAATTATCGGTTTGATGAAGGCAGTTTGAAGGGTCATGCGTTTGGTAATTTATTTTTGACGGCGCTTGAAAAAATGACAGGCAGTTTTGGCGAGGCGGTTGAACTGGCGGGGCGCGTGCTGAATATTGAAGGACGCGTTGAGCCAGTGACACTAAGCGATGTTACGCTGTGCGTTGAGGGTGTAGACGGGCGTCCAGTGAAAGGGCAATTCACGATTGCGCACCAAGAAATTGCGAAGCGGCCGAAGATTTGGTTGGAGCCGACAGCGGTGGCGAATCCTGCGGCGGTGCGGGCAATCTTACGGGCGGATTTAGTCGTTGTCGCGCCGGGAAATCTGTATGGCAGTTTAGCGCCGGTGTTGGTGATTGATGGAATCCGGCGCGCGCTGCACGAGACGCGCGCAAAATGCGTGTATGTGTGTAATTTAGTGACAAAACCTGGCCCGACAGACGGATTTACCGTAAAGGATTTTGCGAGCGAAATTGAACGCTTGGCGGGCGGCGAGTTCTTAGACTATGTCGTGTTTAATAATGACGAACCGTCGCCGGAATTGATGGAAAAATATGCGCACGGCGGGGAATTGGTCGTGAAGTACGATCTCAACGAGCTGCGCCGGCAGCATTACGAATTTCGCGGCGTACCGATTCTTGCGAAACAAGCGTGGACAGGGGCGCAGGCGAGCGACCCGATCGCATCGGCGCGCAGTTTCATCCGGCATGATTCAGACGCGGTAGCGCGGCAGCTGATGCGCCTGTACTTTGCGTAATTTTTTAGGAAAGGCTGGGCGGCTTTCGCGCTGCTTGATAATACGTAAGCAGCAAAATGTAGCAAAAAATGCTACGCTACATCATTGATAATTTGTAAAAATACCTCTGTTATTATCTTGATTTTTCCACAGTTTTGTGGAAAACATAACCACGTTGTTTCAAAAAGTCAAAAAAGAGGCTTGCGAAATACCTATAGGCCGGTGTATCATGAAACCAGTGGCAAAAGCATTACCGATACACGGTAAAAACAAACACCACAAAGTAACAATACAGAAAGAAAGCAGGGGAATTATGACGCAAACCATGGTGAGCCAGTCGGTAGATTCGGTAGTTGGCGCTGTGATTCGTGTTCCTCAGACCCGGGTTTCACGCGTATCGCTTGCGCTTGGCGTATAGCGGCGTCTGTTTGATGCACCTTTACAATTTGTCGGCATCCTCGAGATCAACAATCTGGTAGTGAGCACGTGGATTATCGACCCACAATATAAAAATAGTCGAATGCACCTTACTCTAAAACACCTCCCAAAAACTCCACCTCACACACAAGTCTCTCAAAAGGCACCGCTTCTTAAGGACTATGAGTTGTTTGACAATTCTCCTATACTAAGCGTTGCCCGACTTTTACAAAAACAAACACTACCTATGCGAAAACAAACAGCTCGCTACTGGTTTGGTGATCTCGAGTTTCTCTATCGTCGCCGAGAGTGGTATGATGGAGAAAATGAGTATTAAAGAACATCCACCACTTCATGTTCCAGTTCTGCTTGATGACGTTATCGCGTTGCTCACACCCCGTTTAGGCGAGACCTACCTTGACCTAACTGCGGGCTACGGCGGGCATGCGCGGGCGGTATTAGCGCGAACGCAGCAGTATTCCGGCACCGTACTGGTCGACCGGGATGAGTTTGCTCATACGAATTTAAGCGAGTTTCTAGCGAAAGGAGCTCAGCTTTTGCATACCGATTTCGTGTCGGCTGCGCGCCAGCTGATTGAACAGGGTAGGCAATTTGATATGATTCTACTTGATTTGGGGGTGTCGTCACCACAGCTCGACCGAGCTGAGCGAGGATTCTCGTTCGCAAAAAGCGGACCGCTGGATATGCGAATGGATCGACGCCAATCGTTAACTGCTGCCAACGTTGTCAACACGTGGACGGTGGAGCGAATCGCGCAGATCATTCGTGATTTCGGCGAGGAGTCTCCGCGCGCTGCTATGCGATATGCGCGTAGTATCGCGGCGGCGCGGCCGCTTGAAACAACGACGGATCTTGCTCGCGCGGTAGAGCAGGCGTATCGTGGGCCGTATCGGCGTACGCATCCCGCCACTCGAGTCTTTCAGGCGATTCGAATCGCTATTAACGACGAACTCGGGCAAATTCAAACGGTCATGCCATTGCTTCCGGCGTTGCTTACATGCGGCGGAAGAGTGGGGGTGATTAGTTTTCACAGCCTTGAGGATCGAATCGTGAAGCGGTATTTCGCTGAACAGGCTGCCGCCGGCTACGAGGCAAACCTTCGTATTATTACGAAGCGTCCCGTTAGCGGTGCAATTAACGATGTTCACAATCCGCGTTCGCGTAGCGCTAAGCTGCGCGCCGCTGTGAAAATATAACACAAACAGAAAGGGGGATGTAACCATGACGCGTCACATCCAAGTCCAAGACAAGAACGAAGCTGTGCGCAGCGTTGTTGTGCGCCGCAAGGTATAGTTTTTGCACTTTCACACGCTTAAGCGCCCCCGAAAAAAAGGGGTGCTTAAGCTGCCGAGAGGGCTATACAATGAAACGAACAGAAGCACAACCGATACCGTGTTGCTATAGTATTAACATAAACATGAAATAATTCCACCACCATGCCATATCATCGAACAGTACAATTTAATAGCCGGCGCCAAGGTAATTATGGGCGTAATCGCAATACAGTTGCTTTTGCATCGGCTGTCAAGCTTGGTCCCGTGTCGCATACAGTGATCGTTGCTTTGATGATTACGATTTTAGGTCTGATATACTTAACACAGGCGACACGCGTATCGAGCTATGATTACGCGGCGAATACTATGTCTGATAAAATTTCGTCGTTAACTGAGCAAAAGAATGATTTAGCGGTCGAAAATGCTCGCTTGACAGCGCTTCAGTCGGTGAAGGGGAGCAGTGTCGCGCAAGCAATGACATCGCCAGCCGATACGCAATACGTGAGCAAATAAGTGTATGAATATAGGTAGTCGAGGCGATGCGCGGATTGGCGTGTTGGGTGTTTTGACGCTTGTAGCACTGCTGGTAATGGTGGCGCAGCTTTTTCGTGTGCAGGTACTGCAGCATAATTATTACGTTCAGCTGGCAGATAAAGAGCATATCAAAAAATTTACGCTCCGCGCGGCGCGCGGGGAAATCTACGCGATGGACGGCAATGCGCCGGCGAAACTCGTGATGAATACGACGGTGTATACGGTTTGGGTTGATCCGACACTCGTGACAGACAAGCAGAAAGTAATCGATGTGATGAACCGTGTGGCGGGCGGCAATGTGCGCAAAGACTTTCGTCAATATTTAGATGCAAAAAATACGCGCTATCAAGTGATTGCGACGAAAGTTAACCGCGTGCAGGCGCAGAAAATCAAAGACGAGAAGCTTGCCGGCGTCGGATTTGACGCATCAACGCAGCGTGTCTACCCGGAAGGAGCGCTTGCGAGTCAAGTACTCGGTTTCGTGAATGGCGAAGGGCGGGGGAAGTACGGTTTTGAGCAGGCAAACGATGAAACGCTTGCCGGTAAAGACGGCGAGCTAAAAACTGTGACCGATGTACGCGACGTACCGCTGACTGTGACCGATAAAAATATTAAAAAACCAGCGGTAAATGGCAAAAATATGGTGCTGACAATTGATCGCAATGTGCAATCAAAAGTTGAAGAAGCCCTTGCGGCGGGTGTAAAGCGAAGCGGTGCGACGCGGGCGAGTGCGATCGTGATGGACCCGCAAACGGGCAAAGTGCTCGCGATGGCGAATGTGCCGACGTACGATCCTTCTAATTTAAATGTGAAGGACGTGGCAGTCTTTAATAATAGTACAATTTCAAATCCATATGAGCCTGGTTCTGATATCAAGACTTTTACGGTTGCGACAGGTATTGACCGCGGCGCGATTACACCTGATAGCACATACGATAACACCGGTAAGATTAAGGTCGAAGACATTACTATTAACAATGCAACAAAGAATGCGGCAGTGACAGGAACTATTACGATGCAGACAGCGCTAAATTGGTCGCTTAACACTGGTATGGTGACGATCGCGCAGCGTTTAGGTAATGGTACGTATATTACGCGTGCGGCACGCGATACGATCTACGAATATTTTCATGATAAGTTTAAGCTGGGCGAGTTGACCGGTATTGAGCTTGCGAATGAAGCGAAAGGCACGATTATTTCGCCGCTGCAGCAAGAGGGCAATGCGGTGCGCTATAGCAACATGGTGTTCGGGCAGGGTATGGACGCGACGATGCTGCAAGTGGCGAGCGGCTTTTGCGCAGTGGTAAATGGTGGAACGTATTTTGCGCCGACGATCATTAACGGTACGATTAGCAACGATGGCGTTTTCGCGCCAGCAGGCACAAAAGCTCAAGCACGCGTCATTACTGAAGCAACATCAACGACGGTGCGTGAGATGGTTCACCAATCGCATTATGCAACGTACAATCCGAAAGACGGTTCGGAGCGCTATCTTGTGGGCGGCAAGACCGGCACGTCTGAAACAATTGTGAACGGCAAATATGCCAGCAATCAGACGATTGGAACGTATTTGGGCTATGGCGGCGAGAAGGGACAAACTCCACGTTACGTTATCATGGTTGAAATCGCCGCCAATGGCAAAGACATGGGCGGCGGTAGCGACGCGAAGCCGATTTTCAACGACATATCAAATTGGATGCTCAATTATTTAATGTTAACGCCGCAGGGCTAGACGGGGTATACTGGATAGTATGACGATCGTAAATTTCTCGAATGAATTGAATCAAACTTTCGCGTTGAGCGTGGCGGCGTTCTTGTTGGCAATGATATTAACGCCGGTTTATACGCATTTCGCATATAAATATAAATTCTGGAAAACGCAGCGCAGCGCAGCAGTAACAGGGGAGCGGCTAAAGATTTTTAATATACTGCACAAAGAGAAAATTGCGCGGCACGTTCCGACAATGGCGGGCACTATCGCGGTGGTCGCCATTACGGCGATTACGTTGGCGCGCAACCTTGACCGGGCACAAACTTGGCTGCCGCTCGCGGCATTGCTTGGTGGAGCATTTGTCGGGCTGATTGATGATGTGCTCAATGTGTTCGGCTCGAATCGTAAAGATGCCGGACTGCGCAGCTGGGTAAAGTTCGCGATGATTACTGCAATGAGTATTGTGCTCGGCTGGTTCTTCTACACAAAGCTTGGCTACAATACGATCCATATACCGTATCTTGGCGAGTGGCAAGTCGGCGCGTGGATTATTTTCTTTTTCGTATTGGCGGTGGTGTCAACGGGTAATGCGGTGAATATCAGCGACGGACTTGATGGACTGGCGGGCGGGTTGTTGGTGATGTCTTTTTCAGCGTTTGGTGTAATTGCGCTACTGCAGGGGCATATTAAGCTAGCGGGATTCTGCTTTACGGTAGTAGGCGCATTACTGAGCTACCTGTGGTTTAATATTTACCCGGCGCGGTTTTTCATGGGCGATGTTGGCAGCTTTGCATTTGGGACAAGCTTAGGTGTTGTTGCGATGATGACGAATACGTTGTTCTTGCTGCCGATTATCGGGGTTTTGTTTGTTGTTGAGGCTGGTTCAAGTTTACTACAAATCATCAGCAAGAAACTATTTCATCGTAAGATATTCATCTCAGCGCCGATTCATCATCACCTAGAAGCGACAGGCTGGCCGGAAGTAAAAGTTACGATGCGCTTTTGGGTGATTGCTGGCGTGGCGGCGTTTATTGGCATGCTGATGGCGCTGAGCGGAGGGCATATTACATCGTGAGCGGTGGCCTAGTCTCATCACGCCGAGAAACGGTGCGTGCTCGTACGAACCGTCAAAGACAGCGGCGGCATCGTCCCGACTATATGATCGTCATGTGCATGGGCGTGCTGATGCTCATTGGTTTGGTTGTGATGTATGCGATTGGTCCGCAGCGCGCCAATGTAATGAATGCGGCGTATAATGGCTCGTATTCGGCGACATACTTTGCAGTTAAACAATTCGCTAGTTTGCTCATTGCGCTTGCTGCGTTTGTCGTATTGGCGTTTGTGCCGTTCTCGGTGCTAAAAAATCAAGCGGGAAAGTTTATGGCTGCGGCACTTATTGCGTCCGTATTACTGTTTTTGGTGGGAAACGTTGCGCATATTGATACGCTCGCGCAGGCAACGCTCGGCGCGTATCGTTGGTTTAACTTTGGCAGCTTCGGCGGATTCCAGCCGTCTGAGCTGATGAAGTTTGCCGTCGTTATATTCATGGCAGTGTTCCTAGGCAACCGTTACCAGCAGGGCAAAATTAACAATCCGAGAGAAACAGTTTATCCGATGGCGGGACTATTGGCGTTATTGCTGTTTATCGTCGTTGTTGTTCAGAAAGACATGGGCACAGGCGTGGCGATTGCAGCAACGGTCGTATCGATGTTCATTGTTAGTACGATGAATTGGCAGATCCTGGTAAAAATTGCAGGCGTTGGCGTTGTTGTGGGGCTTGTGCTGGTCGTGTCGTCGCCGCACCGCATGGAGCGCATCGGCACATTCTTTAGCTCGAGCAACGATGTTGCTGCAGCAGATGAACGCGATAATAACTATCACATCAAAAACGCGATGATTGCTCTAGGAACGGGCGGGTTGCTCGGGCGTGGGATTGGCAAGAGTATCCAGGCGACTGGATATTTACCCGAGGCGGTCAATGACTCGATTTTTGCAATTATGGGCGAGATCTTTGGGTTTGCCGGCACAGTTTGTATCATCGGGTTATTTGGTATTTTGTTATTCCGCATCTTGCGCATTGCCGACCAGCTCCCCGATATGTCTATGCGGATCGCGGCAGCAGGCGTGTTTGGCTGGCTGCTTGCACACGTTGTAATGAACGTTGCTTCAATGATCGGGCTGATTCCTCTCACAGGTATTACGTTGCCGCTGCTTAGTTTTGGCGGAACGAGTATGATTTTTATGAGCGGCGCGCTGGGTGTCGTGTTTCAACTTTCGCGGTATACTAATCATAAGTCAGTTAACATGAAGGAGGACGCTCGTGCGGATTTTGGCAGCAGGCGGCGGGTCGGGCGGACACGTTACGCCGGTCGTCGCAGTATTGCGTGAATTGCGGAAAATAGAACCAGACACGGAGGTTCGATTCTGGGTTGACCATGCATTTGAAAAACAAGCGCGTACTGTCATGGGCGGGTACGATGATTCAATTCGTGTTGATACAATCGTGAGCGGTAAGTTGCGCCGGTATCATCACTTGAAGTGGTGGCAGCAGTTGATGAAGTTTCGTACGATTACGCTGCCTAATATCATCGATGCGGTTAAGGTGGGTGTTGGGTTTGTGCAGTGTCTATGTAAGCTAATCGCGTGGCGTCCGGACGTCGTTTTTACGAAAGGCGGGTACGTGTGTTTGCCGGTTGGTTTGGCGGCGCATGCACTGAGGATTCCGCTTGTTATTCACGACTCTGATGCGCACCCCGGCTTGACGAATCGCGTTTTGGCGCGTTGGGCGGACGCAATTGGTACGGGTGCGCCGCTAAAATTCTACCCATACCCGCGCGAGATCTCGCAGTATGTTGGTGTGCCAATTATGGAAGATTTTGTGCCGTATAGCGATGAGCGGCGGCGTGACGTCAAAGTAAAGCTTGGATTTGATCCTACGCGGCCGCTTGTTGTTGTGACAGGCGGCGGCCTTGGTGCGCGGCGTATTAATGATGCGGTTGTTGCAATGCTGCCGCAGCTTACGAAGTATACTAACGTTATTCTCATCACTGGCGCACAGCAATATAGCGATATTCGCGCACGCGTTCCGAATGATACTAGCAAGGTGCATATTCATGATTTTATTAGCAGCGGGCTGGTTGATATGCTTGGTGCGGCAGATATCGTTGTGGCGCGTGCAGGCGCAACGACGATTTTGGAGCTTGCGGCGCTCGCTAAACCAACGATCTTAGTGCCAAATGGCTACCTGACGGGCGGCCATCAGCTAAAAAACGCAGCGGTATACGAGGAAAAAGGTGCGGTGAAAGTAATTGATGAACTGCAGTTGGACGACCACCCCGAGGTGCTTGTTCAGGCGATTGAAGCGTTGCTCGCGGATCGTGCGGCAATGGCGCGTATGGGCGCCGCATTTTTGACCTTTGCTCATCCGCACGCGGCGCGCGATATGGCTGAGATGATCGTCCGAACCGCTAAGCGTAAGTGATATAATAAAGATATATATGCTAGGAAAACTCGGAAAAGCCGTGCTGCGACGCCGCCCGCCGCAGCCAGTGCGCCGGCGGGCAATTGATAGCGATGATTCGGCGCAGCCGGGTGATTTAACGACAGCGAGTAGCTATGCTTTCCGGCGCAACCGCACGCTGACCGGCAGTCTGCTTTCCGAAATTTCGAGCCCAAGTGAACACCGCGCTGATCTTAAGTCGCCGCGCGTGCAAGCGCATACATTACGCTACCGTCGTCGTAAGCTTGTATTACGATTATTTGTGCTTTTGGCGGGCATCGCTGGTCTCGCATGGATACTTTATCAATCAGTTGTTTCGCCAAGTGTTACGCTTGTTGGTGTTGATTCGCCGCCTACCGAAGCGACGCGGCGTTATGAAAAGACGATTCAGGATTACCTCGCGGCTCGTCCATTTGAGCGGTTGCGCGCGTTAATAGATGTCAAATCCCTCGTTGATTATCTGCAGCATGATTGTCCGGAGGTTCAGTCCGTTGAGCCGACGATTGCCTTTGCCGGGTTTGGACGCGCGAAATTTTCTATCGTCGTGCGCCATCCGGTTGTGTCGTGGCAAGCGGGTGCGACTCTCGTGTTTGTCGACTCTAGCGGCGCGGCGTTTTACCGGAATGTGCCCGAGTCGCCTGTCGTGCAAGTCATTGACCGTACGGGCGTTCAAGCGACGACAAATAAGGTCCTTGTAAGCAATCGATTTTTGGAATTTGTCGGCAAGGTCGTTGGGTATTTCTCGGCGCAAAAGTATACTGTTTCAAGCGTGATTTTACCTGAAGGTACAACGCGTCAAATAGAGGTGAAACTTGAAGGGGTAGGGTATCCGGTTAGGATGTCGATTGATCGTGCGGCAGCAAGCCAGGTTGAAGATGCGGTACGCGCTATCCGATATTGCGCCGAGCACTCAGTTGACCCAACGTATCTTGATGTACGGGTGAGCAGGCGAGCTTTTTATAAATAGAAGAGGTCGCTTCTCTTGCCAATTGGGGTATGTTCTATTTTTGTTCGTTTTATCGTGATTGAGCGAGTGAGAGGAAAAACTATATAAAAATATAAAATCGTATAAAAATCAAATAGGGCAGAAAAGCCAAAAAAGATAGTGGGGGAATGTTTTTAACAAAAATGCAAATTAGCGTTAACCAGATATTTTTGTGGATAACTTATGCGAGGACTAATTTCTAAGTATATGTTATATGTTGTTGTGAGTGCTACTAGTAGCACTCTAATGAGAGCTCTCGTATGATTTTAATTGAATGCGACTGCCGCCATTTAGGTGTATTGGCGCATGTTTAAGTGATAGAGATGTAAATCCCCTACGAAAGATAAGAGTAGTTTTTTTTGTAAAGTAAATTAGCGCTCACAGCAGATGGATGCTAATTCATATTCTTGCACGATATTTTAAGTCGTAAAACGGACATTGTGCGACGTTAACTCCACTACAACCCTCATCTTTCAAAATCCCGTGTTATGATAGCCTCATCATTAACTAACCTGTACGAAAGGATGAAAATACTCGTATGGACGAAAGCACTAACTCCCCTCTAAATTCAGATAATTTGTTGTCTGTAATATCACGCGTTTGGGCTACAAAAGAAGTTTCTAAGCGCACGAATAATCCCTATTATCAAATTCACATTGCATTTGGTGATACCTACACGTTTGAGGCGTTTCTCACTAAGGAGCAACTCGCGCTGATCGGTCTTGCGCAGGAACGTCGCAGAAAGGCTGAAATTGATGCCATGATTTGATCTAATCATGTTCCCCCTTTGTTCTTTTACAATAATCAACCCATGGGCTTCCAGGATAAAAGCCCTCTAAACACCTGGGTAGCCTTATTTGCGCGATAGGGCGGGCTGCTTCTCCACCATAGCATTAAGTCGCGCAAGAAAGGTGTTTGGATATGTTGCAGGCTTTTGGCGCAGGCGAAGCTGTGTTCCCTGCCGATACAATTACAACGTTCACCACTGCGGTGACCGGTGTACTCTCGGCGAACATTGGTGTGGTGATCGGTATCTTGGCATTCGTCTTTGGTATTAAATTCATCATGCGTCTCTTTAACAAGAGCACCCGCGGTCATATGTAAACCGTGTGCCCATAACATTAACGTTGTGGGCTAAATATCTAGATTTCGTTTTAATTAATTTAACTATGATTTGTTTCTTGACCTCTTTAGAAATCTAGATATTTAGCTCACAAAGAAAGAGCAATTATCAATGAGTTTTCTACTTTTATTATCACTTATCATTTTGAACTATCAGATTTATAAGTTATCACAGCTACTTATTGTGATAGATGAGCAACGTGTTGATATTGCTCGTTTTCAAAATGATAAGTCCTCTGTGGAGTCGGACAATGGCAAACACTGAGGTTATTAATCTTATATTGCAACTGACGAAAGAAATGTTAGTTTACATGCTTCCGATTATCGGTTTACTTTCTGGTCTCATGCTTATTTTGTCGTTTTTACTTCACGTTACTATTAATGCTGTAAAGAAGTTCTGATTATGTGGGATGTCGCAGTTGCACATTCGTTTGCGCAAAAAGTAGCTATTGTGATTACTTTTGTTATTGTTGCATTCATTGTTTATCAATTTAGGTTTACGCGTCATGATTAAGTTATTTAAGTTGTTATTCCCCTACCCTTTTTCTTATACTTCTCGATTTACTCAGTTATACGTTGTGTTTTGTTTTGGTTTTTTGTCTGCTTTTCTTGTCATTGGGGTTTTTAGATTTATTTTGTTGTTAGTTTTTATATTAATGTATTCGTGTTATCGTACAGAATTTTCTAGATATAGGAGTAATCATCATGACGAGCATTAAGCGGTGTATGTTAATTGCTTTAGCGGTATTATTGTCGTTATCTAGCGTTATTGTGGTTTTTTCAGAGGAATCGTTTGCAGCTAGTAAGTATGACGAAGTGTATCGTAAGGCTGAGAATCTTGAAGTTCATTATCCTACTGGTGATAGTCGTTTTCCTAAAGTTGATGTTACAGACTCTTGGGGTCCTATGATTTTTTCCACAGAGTCTAAGATAGTGAATCGTGATTATGGGAATTTTAAGTTATCTGATGTTTATCATAAGATGTATGATAGTTGGAATAAGGCGCTTGCTAATGGCTCCTATGCGGTTTCACTATTCGAGTCAGAACCTGTGGGTGTTTTCGGCCGTTTTACACAGGTTGTTATTCACTGGACTGAAGATAAATCTTTATCTCTTAAGTGGCATGAAAATAGTATTTCGTTATTTTCTAAGGGTAATAAAAAGCCTGTTTATCAGGCGCATTTAGCTTATCTTTGTAAAAAGGCTGTATGTAGTGAGGGTGATCCACCTCGTGACTATGTGGTTGGTGTAGTTCCTGAATTTGATACTAATACTGGTGAGTTAGATACTTCTTCTGCTGGTCGTTTCTTTTCATCTCGGCGTGGTTATCATTTTTTAGGTTTTTTGGCTAATGTTACTGATGAAAATATGAATTATCCTGATGGTTATGAGGGACAAGAGATTAATAAGACATATAATAAAAAGTCAGTTCTTCGTCCTGATTTTAAGTATGATTTGAATGGTATGACTTTGGTGGCTACTGATCATAAAGAGGATTTGCCTAAAGTCGCAAAAGATTCTGATATTGGGTATTATAAATGGACAATTTTATGGTCTGTTTTTATTTGTCCTGATGGTTGGGATGATCATAAGTCGAGGTGTGATACTCATGGTGATGCATATGATACACAACGTACTAATAAAGATGACACGTTTACGTATACATTTGATAAAAAGATGGACTACGTTATATCTGCTGAGTATGTGCCGGTGTTCTGTGTAAGAGAAGTGTTGAATGGCTCGCCCTGTAGAAGTGTGTCATTAGCTGAGATGGCTGGTAAGCAATATGCTGAGGATTATGAACTTGGTTGGACATATGTGCATTTGAAAGTTGATGGTAGTATACAATCTGGCGATACTCGTGACGCTGAGTGCAATGAGATTGGTTATTGTAAGCCAAAGTCCCAATATGAAGATTGCTCGAAGTATGGTGTTGATAAGCTTGTTGATCTGGTTGGCTGTTGGGTGCGTAATGCATTGATTTGGTTTTTGTCATTCATAAAGTGGCTAATAGTACCCTCTACTTCTGATTTACAGCGTTCGGTGGATGATTTAGGTAAAACGTTAAGCGGTAAGCTTGGTTTTTTGTGGTATCCATTTGAGTGGATTTTTAAGTTATTTACTCAGTTTACACGTTCCGCTAATACTTGTTCATTTGGTGCTAGTGGTATACCATTTGCTGATATAAACGGTAGATTTTTCAATAATCGCGTACATTTGTCTGTGTGTTCTGCTGAACGCGATTTACCTCAAGTTTATAATGTCTCGGTGTTTTTTATACGTATAATTACAGTGTTTGGTTTGTTATATGCGTTATACCGTCGTATTATAGCAATGCTTTCTGTTGATCGAGCAATATCATTTGCGAGGGGTGATCATAAATGATAGTTAGTTTATTGCTGTTTGTTGCAGTGGCGATTTTGAAATGGATTTTATCTATTCTACCTTCCCTTCCGTCAATGCCGAAAGCAATTACTGATGTATTGGATTTTCTTCATACGTTCTTGGGCTCTATGTTTGGTTTTGTTGTTCATATTTATGGTGTGCCGTTAGTTTTTGTGGTTGTTTCTTTGCTAGTTTCGATATTTTTATTTAATCAAGGTTATATGGTTGCTGTATGGATTTTGAAACGTATTCGTTTATGGAGATAGGAGGTTGTGGTATGCTAGTTGTATAAATAACTGAAAGGTAAAATAAAAATGCAAAATATGGTGTATGATAGTGCTGAAAACTCTATTCGTGGTGATTTAAGTACTAATACTAATACAACAACTTACGTATCAAAAGCTGATATGTCTAATAATTTTGTTCCTGCTATTCTTGCCTCTGGTTTGTTTTTGGGTGTGATGTCTTTGGTTTTGTTTTTTGTAGTTTTAATTAAGTTTTGGAATATGATGTGTGATGTGAAAGATATTAAGAGTCAGTTGCAAGAGATTCTGGACAGAAAGGATTGTAATGCCCAATTATCTGCCTCTATTAACCAAATCCAAGAAAATAACGATTCAGACAATTCTTGATGATATAAATTCTCGAAAGGATAAAGATTTATTCCGTCCATCTGGTACACAAGTGTATGTTGGTCGTCAAGGTTCTGGTAAAACTGTTTCTGCGGTATATCACGCTATAAAATTAAAAAAGCGTTATCCGAAGTGTATTATTGTTTCAAATCTTAAATTAAACTTTCTTGAGGCGGTTGACGCGATTGATTATTTACGTGATTCTTCCCTTTTTAATTCAAAAAAACAATATGTATTATTTAATTCAATGTACACGCTTGAACGTGTTTTGGTTGGTGTTAATAATGGTAAATTTGGTGTTGTTTATATCATAGATGAGATACATACGTATTTTAATGCGTTAGACTCGAAAAACATTCCGATGTTTGTATTTACGGAGATATCTCAGCAGCGTAAGCAACGAAAGCTTATAATTGGCACGTCACAGCTATTTATGCGCGCTGCTAAGCCGTTACGCGAGCAATGTGATAATGTTATCGTCTGTAGTACTTTTTTGGGCGTCCTGACGCTCCAAAAAGCTTATGATGGTGAAACTCTTGAGCAAGACTATAGCGGGCGTCTGATTGGCGATAAACGTAAAACTGGTTTCTTTATTCACACAAGAGAAATACGGAATGCTTATGATACGTATCAAAAAGTTGTATCTGGTAAAGACCAGCTCGATGCGATTGAAAAACCAGTTCAAATTGAAATAAATGGAAAATTGCTAAAACGATAAAATATTTGTCGGGTGATGTCAAGGTTACCTTGACGAGCCCGACAATGTGTCCCTACTTGATAATAGGGACACATTGTGCATAGTAGACACGCGATGTCTATAATTCATTACGCTAATTTGGGGGTATAAATTATGTCATACTATAGTAAAGAGTCTGATGTTCGTGTAGTGTCAGATGTTGTGAAAGAGTATCCTCATATGATTCGTATCTACATTTATCATAATTCATTCCCTATCAACCCTGCCCCTAAGTTGATCGTAAGTCGTAGAAAAGATAAGCCCGACGATGTTGATATTATTCGCTCAATTCGTCGTACGCGCACAACGATTTATGATTTAATTCTATCTAATAAGTTCGATTATTGGTGTACATTTACTTTTTCTGCAAAAGTTGGTGACCGTTTCGATGAAAAGTATTGCCGTCATACTATGATGGTTTGGCTGCGTAATCAGCGTCGACACTCTCCTAACTTGAAATATCTTGTTGTTCCTGAATATCATAAGCGGTGTGAGGATTGCGTGAATGCTAAGGTTAAAACTTGTATTCATCCTGATCGACCAAAAGCTGTGCATTTTCATGCTCTTATTGCTGATTTCAATGGTGCGCTTCGTCTTACGAAATTACGTACAAAAGCGGGTCAAAAAGTATATAATGCTACTGGTTATCGTTCTGGTTTTACAAAGTTTGTTGAGTTGTACGATACTGAGAATCCCGAAAAGCTTGCAAATTATATGACAAAATATATCACAAAAGATATGCCAAAGTTTGGCGGTAAAAAACGCTATTGGGTGTCTCAGAATTTAATTCGCCCGAAAAGTACAGTTAATGGAATATTCGCGTTTCGGCTTGAAAAGCTTATTTGGAATAGGATGCCTAAGTGCGTTACTAACGATTTCGAGGTTATGGAAATTCCGAAAACTTCAGGTATTGCGCTTACGCGTGATGTGCAGGGTCACTTATTAGAGGTCTCTCCGACAGCCTCTACGGATGAGAAAAAACGCCTGGCTGCAATGCGCAAGAGATCGCGCGAGGGCGTGGATATATTTGCGCATTCACCAAGCGTTTGTACTTCAATTAGCCGTTAGGCGTATTGCGAGCATGAAAAAAGGCGCTCAAGCGGGTTGCTCAAGCGCCTACTTTTATTGTAGTATTTCGTACCAAATTTTTGTTGCTTGTTCTATTTGGCTACGTCGTTCCCTGCTCTCTTGATACAGGTTATGCATGTCTGGTGTTGTCTCTCCATAGAGCCATTCCCACCAGCTTAAGAGTAGATTGTATAGTTCTAATTCTGTTCTTGGTGTTTCGTCTGTGTTGACGTTTATCCCCAGCCCTGTGTTTGTGAATATTCTGATTCTCATAGCATAAATCCTTTCTTATTATTCTTGCTATGCGGTCGGGTTATAGGGTTTCAAAATTAAAAACATATGTGGAAATACAGAGGATTATGCAGCAACTAAAAATATAAAATTAATAATCCCCTGCTATTCGACATTGTTTTTTATTTTAACCCTATATAATAAATCGACAGCAAGAATAAAAACGTTTGGTTGTAAATTCGTCAAGTATTTTTGTAAATTTTACATTCTATATTGTACGACGCTACATAACAGAGGTAGTCAAGGTTATCACACCGGACATTGTGCGACGTTAAGTCTATGTGCAAAACATGAATGAAATTGCGTCCCTTTTGTTACTTGTTTGGTTGATTCCAAAGATTTATTGCCTCACAACTTTTTAGTTATTTTATATTTACCCTGCCTTTTATGTATGTATGAGATTTTGTCTTTATGCACGTATTTGTTTGTATTTTGCCATCTTTATGCTAGTTTTTCTCAAGCTTATTTTATTAGATTTCATTATGTATATATTTATTGTAACTACTTACATCTACAAAAATCCAAACTTTTGCGTTTGAGCTTCCTGAGCAAATCGTTAAAATTAAAATGTTCTATATTTGTTCTAAACCTGTTGGTTGCTGGACAAAATATAGATAGGTAGGGCTAGTCCTTGTCGCTTATCGATTAGCTTTAGCAGAGTCTCGCTTACTCATGCGATAAGGTTATACATCACAAAGACCAGCTCTCTAAATAACACTCCAAATTACTATAAGCATAAGTTAGATGTTAGAGCTATCAATTTTAGGTGTACTCTGGTTTTCAATGCGGCGCTGTATTTTTTCAGTATCTTCAGCTGCTGGAAAATCCTCTGGGTTCATACCTTGCTGATTGCGAATAGTTGTTCTAACTGCGTCATTATTATCGTTATTGTCATGAAGCACAGCGTTATACGATGATATCCCGTAATTCTCTATATTAGCTGCCGTCATTTCGTTCGCCAATGTTTTACCTGCCAGCACAACGTTGTGGGCTTTGTTAGCCCAAGGTTTGTTTCCGGTATTTAGTTTCTCTTTCATCTGCTTATTAGTTTTGCCACCAAAGAAGGATTTGTCGCCATCGTTTTTTATTCTAGCTAACCCTCTCGGGCTAATGCCTGCTTCTATAACGCTGGAGGATAATCTCTTGTCCGACTCAGAAAATTCACGCCGACGCGCAAGTCTATCTATATCCTGATGGTACTTCTCGGCAATTTCTTGTTTGCGCGTTTGTGTTGCAAAATAATTCTGAGCTTCCGCAACTCTAGGTTTTTTGGTTGGGTTACCGTTTTGAGCGATAAGATAGCACGCCAGTCTTGTCAATCTAATGTCACCAATATTATTGCTGTTACCATAGCCTATCGAAACCATTTTCCCTACATGGGAAAAATGGTTTTCCACAGGTACGCCAGTTGTATGGAGTGCAATCTTAGTGCGCTCAACCACCTTTCTGAAAGAATCCCATTTTGCATATTCGAGAACCCCTTGGAGCTCTCTAGCATACCAGAACTCACCTTGCTTATCTTCATGCTTGATAGACTCAAAAATGCTATCACTTTGTTTGATTTTTAACTCGCTTGTCATATCTTTATTATACCAAAAAGCTCACCGTGATTATTATAACACTACTGTAAAACTACTTTCTGTAACGATAGCTTTTTCGCTTTGTTTCAGTACCATTCAATATAACACTACTGTAAAACTTCCGCAGGTTGTTGACGAGGTCAAAGTGCGTTTCAGTACCATTCAATATAACACTACTGTAAAACATGCTGCCATCTCTTACACCCCTTTCTGTTGTTTCAGTACCATTCAATATAACACTACTGTAAAACAGTCCACCGCAACGCTACGGTCAATACCATGTTTCAGTACCATTCAATATAACACTACTGTAAAACTTCTCGTAACCGTGTTTTACGTTCTCCTGGGTTTCAGTACCATTCAATATAACACTACTGTAAAACAAGTCCTACGTCGCGGTCTTTGTCATACATGTTTCAGTACCATTCAATATAACACTACTGTAAAACGATTTACACCAGTCGTTGAACGAATGTTTGGTTTCAGTACCATTCAATATAACACTACTGTAAAACCCTTACGATGAATTGATTGTCGTAAGAGGCGTTTCAGTACCATTCAATATAACACTACTGTAAAACGGAACGTAAAGCCGGCAATATTCTTGCCGCGTTTCAGTACCATTCAATATAACACTACTGTAAAACGCTCGTCGGACAGAGCTTCTGGCCGCTGTGGTTTCAGTACCATTCAATATAACACTACTGTAAAACAAGTAAACCTGTCGGGCTCCACAACAGTCCGTTTCAGTACCATTCAATATAACACTACTGTAAAACCTCAATTGTGAAGTCTTACAGGGGTGAACGTGATAGCGCTTACCCTGTTGTTATTATGAATTGGTACTAAAATCATATAAATCGTCATCAATAGCGAGAATATTCTCCTCGTTTAACTTGTCTTTACAGTTTTTCTCAATAAAAAGTACTGAAAAGTGATTGTTTTCTAGATATTGTAAAAGAGCTTGCAACTCGCTGTGCGACAATAATTGGCGCTGGTTTATCAAAATAACTAAACGTTTTGATAATAATTGCTGCGCTGAATCTATAATACCATAAAGTTTATCAAGATAGTTATTCCCTGTGTTGGCTTCTAGTCCTACGTGTGCCATTTTCAAGAGGTCATTGATAGATATTTCTGTTTGATAGTTCAGATTTTGCGAGAATCCAGTATTTATGGCGCCGAGGATATCCAAAATACCTGTCTCTATTTGTGCTAATTTTACTGCGTCGATGTCGCTGTTGTCTTGAATATTTTTGTAGAGGACCGCCGTGATGGTTCGATTTGCTAGATCGTATGAATATATATCGGTGACAATCAGAATGTCTTTTGCGAAATTCAGAGGGTCGTGGTTGCTATCGTAAATAACGGTACGATTGTTCCCTTCCTTCTTAGTGTATGCGTCAAGAATGTCTTCAACAACTCTCCTGAAGAACAAGTCATTGCAGATTACTAAGGTTGCGATACCACCATCGCTTGGTATGAATAGTGTATTATCGAATCCTGAAATGCTAATATTCATAAAACCACTGTCCTATCGGTACTTTGAATCGATAACTCCTCATACTCCCCTGCTAAATATTCCATTGAGGCGAATTGCCGCTCGGTTATCGTCAGTAGCTGGACGACACCGTTATCGGGTATAATTTTCCTTAGCCTGTCGTAGGTTGATTTTTCATTGGTGGAGTTGAGTACCAGCTTGCTATAGACGGATTGTTGCATCATGACAAAGCCTTCTCGGGTAAGCTGTTTGCGGAATGTCGCGTATATTTTGCGCTCGCGATCGCTAACCATTGGTAAGTCAAAAAATAAAATCATTCTCATATAGCGTACTTTCATAATTATGTTAAATCGTATTCAGGTAGCTCTTTTTCGCTACTCTCTTCCATCGCTCTAAAAAATAACTTGACGTAGATATTGATCGCGTTTGATAAGAACTGTTCTTTGCCGAGAATGACAACTTTGTGATTGAGGATGTCAATGAGGCGGCTCTTGAAGAAGTCGTCAAACGCAAAGCTCCGGCATTTATACACCTCACGGTCAACAACAGGACGAAACGGCTCCATGAGGTCGCAGGTGAGATTAAAAGGATTGTATTCGTTGCAATGATTAACTCCCATGGTTGTCGAATAGCCGGCGGCGGTTATCTCCCTATTGAATGCCGAGAGAAGAATTGCATAGCCATAGTTGAGTGCCGCGTTTATGTCGCTGGAGCTATCGCGCGAAAACTGCGGACCGAACAATTCCTTGAAATAGAGTTTGGCGGCGTGTGCCTCGCGATTGGTGGTGTCTCCTGGTAAAACTGATGTGGCAAAGTTCATAAGTATTTCGCATGTTGTTTGATTTGCAGTCTTTTTATAAACTACTTGAGCTTGTTTAATGATTTTTTGAGTGATAATTCTCTGCCATATGCAGTCTTTGGTTGATTGTGGCCACTGGCTTTGGCGACGCATTTGTTTGCTGGCATTATGCGCGCCGTAATACGGTATTATCTCGCTGTATGGATTGCGCTGGTGATCGCAGAATATTATTTTCACCTTGTAGCGAGCCAACTCACATAGCAAGTAGGCTGTTAAATTAACAGCGGTATTTTCAATTATCAAGGTACCAATTTCGCTAATATGAAGAGCTTTTTCGCTGCCATCACTGATGATAAGCATGTAGTCGTTTTTATAGCTTAGTTTGCAGCGATTCTTGACGATGGCGGTTCGCCAGGACATTTTATTGATCCCGTTCTAGTAATTTTCCGTCTAATTTGCGACAATGCAATCCAGTGATAGATTCGTAAACGAAGGTCAGCTTGGTTGGATCAAGGGATTTGCCCGCCATACGACCAAAGGAGTTTGGTAGACCTAGCTCTGGAAATACAGGTTTCTTTTCGCTGCCTTTCATATCTACCCTATCGGAACCAGCATGCGTAGCTCTTAAGACCAGGCCAATGACTTTGATTTTATCATCTAGTGATAGTTCGCTGTATTCAACTAATGCGCTCTGGGCATTATGGCCAGCATCACCAAATTGCTGGTATTGATTAGCGAGCTTCTCGGCATAAATTCCCCAAAACTTCTCTACTCCGCTAATAACTCTATCTCTTTTTTCTATTTGTCTATTGCGCTTGCGTTGTAGTTTATTGTCGTCGGCAGCCTGTTCTTCTGAAATTGTCACATGCGGAATTCCTTGTTTCAATACTATTGCTATAGCGTATTCGATGTCATAGGGCAATTTCAGTTGTTTGGCATTAGTGACCTCGCTGCTGCCAACGATGAATTGCTCATTGCCGTCATATTCAATTTTCTGGTTTATTGGTATTTTTGGAACAAGAACTATAACCTGCCTGTAATTTTTACGAAGATATTCATTGATTGAGCCTGGTTTGGTTTTTTCTAGCGTGTAAACTTGAGTTGGCACGCTGATAATCTCGTTTACAAAAACATCCTTGTTACGCACCTGCTTAAGATATCTTATGACCATAAAATAGGCTGCTTTTCTCCCTGAATATCCACCGTATTTATCGACCGGCAGGTTCGATTTTCTAGTAATCATGGTGGCGCCAGAATCTTTACCGTAAATAGTCTGGTCGTAGAATTGATTGTCGCCAATTTCAGTTTTCTTTGTAATCAGGCAGTCATTGTATTTCATCGTTCGGTCTATGACATCGTGTGCGGTTTTACTCTGCCAGATAATTTCACCGGTATTTGTATTAGTAAAGTCATAGTTCATTGACGCGAGGATAAAGCTGCTACGATCCGTATCGGTTTGTCCTTTAGATTTGAATTTCATGTATTCGCCGTAGATAAATGCGTTATCTAGTTTTGGATAGCGAATTTTTACGTACTGAGCCAGGACGGCGGCTAGATAGGCGTCTTTAGCGTGATGCAGGTCGTTAATTTCTCGGCATTTTGGCAAGTCATGGATGCGACGGTACTCAGAACTCATGCCGGCGCGGATCGTGAATACCTCTGTTGATGAATTGTGGTATTTTTCGGTCAGCATTCTGGCGAGATGCTTGGTGATTTGCCGTGTCTCGACAAGCTGACGGTTTACGAAACCAGCAACGCGGTCTTCTGACAGTTGCTTTTGGCTCGCTAGACGTTGAAATTTAAGCTGAGACATAAGCTTAGTATTTTTGAGAGATATCCAAATCGGGCGCATATGGTTTTGGACATCGGACGCGATAGGATAATCATCAAGTTTTCGCTGGTTTTCTTTGCGTAGCACCAACACAGTATTGTCTAGCGAATCGTCTTTGGTTAGCGATCGCGGCAAGATGTGGTCAATCTCACTGTCTCGGAGGTCGTTTTCAATATCAAGCGGCTCGCCTGTATAAGCGCATTTGCCATTCTGGAGGAAGTATAGGTAATATTTTTTCCGATCAAGTTTATCTTTATAATCAGCTAATTGCGATTTTATATCAGATTTAGTATATTCTTTGCCGTAAAGCTCCTTGTACATTTTTTCAAGCTGGCTATATCTGCTTTTGGTCCTGACCTTTTCATCTTCATTGCGTGCCATCTCGATGCTAATCAACTTTGGTTCGTAGCCAATCGTATCGACAATCTCGTCAATAATCCTAACGCTTCGCCACAAAGCACGTTTGATGCCAGGAGAGCCAGCAAGATTCTTGATATCATCGTAGGTTATCTCGGTGTGCTGGTTTGCCGATAGGATATCATCAATAATCTTTTTGAACTCGTATCGATCGCTTTGGATGATCTGTATAAAATTATCTTTGGAGTGGCGCATCGTCTCTATGACGGTTAGTTCGCCGTAAGGCGTATGTGCGATAATGCCGTCAAGAAGCTCGCGAGACAGTCGTCCCCAGCCGCTATAATTTAGCTTCAAAATAGCGCGAAGCTGGTTCTCGTTAAAGATATTGCTATACTTTCGTAGCTTCTTAGCTAGAATCTTTTTATCTTCAAACAAAGTGATCCACTTGATAATCTCTTCAATTGCTTTTTGATTGGTTGGCGTAATTTCAACACCGATTTTGTTTGTAAAATCAAGATAAGACTTACGCGATGAAGCAAACGATTTCTCTTTGGCTGTTCCAGAAATAACAAGAGAGTCAGTGTTGTATATCTGATTGTCATAGAGATATTTGACGAGCTTTTTGTAAGTAACTGAAAGCTCTTTGGTGAATAACTCGTCAACTATGCGGTTCTGAATGTCAGGACTTAATCTCTCGCCATTGACGGTCACACTCTTCAGCTCGTTCCGAACTTCATATTCTTGATAAAGCAGCGAATTTTTAGGGAGGACTTCTTCGTCTGGTAAATACGTACAATTGTTACGCATTCGGTTGATGAACTTCTCAGCCGAAGCTTCATCATCTATCATCTCATCGAAGTTCCATGGATAGATCACGCCATCTTTCTTTTTGACTGACCATGCAAAATCACCACCAGTTTTGAGCGGTCCGATATAGTACGGTAATTTGAATGTGAATATACTAATGATTTTATCGCGATTTTGAGCCAAGAACGGGTAATATTGCGCTTGGTTGTCGATGATTCTTTCAAGCTCATATTGGTGAATCTGATGCGGGATAGCGCCGTTATCTCGGATGCGTTGCCTAGAGAGAAATTCCTCTAGCTCAGCCCGCTTCTCAAATCGCTGGTAGCGCGGGTCATCCTTGGCAACTTCGCCGAGCTGTTTTTTGATAGATTTGTATAAATCATCGAGATTTCGCTTGTGGTTGTTATATAGCTCAAATTCGGCGGCGTCGCCATGAAAAAACGTCTTGTACTTTTGGGGTAGAAATTCGTGAAATAGCGCTTTAAGGTCGGATAAATCTTGGCGGTAATCATCGTATTTCTCGACCATAATGTCGGATAGACAGCTATCTTTTCTGATGAATTGACTGAAAATTGTCCATTGGTAGACTGATTCTAAAGTTTCTACGAGTTCGTAGCGATCGTCACCGATTGCAGCCGCAATTTCATCGCGTTGCTCCTCGTAATTTTTATTCGAGAATTCCTCTTTTACTTCGAGAGAGTCGTCCTCGAATAGTTTATTGGCGTTCCATTTTAGACCGATAGCTGCGCCGACGGCTTCGCTGACAGCCCTCTTGTTGTCAGGAGATGGCTGTAGTAGATTGATGATGTCTGATTTTCTGGCACTACGTGATAGGGAGCGGTCAAGCAAAATTGCCTTAATCTTTTGGACCGTAGAGTCGTCCGCGCCGATAAATTCCATGAAGGCTTGCAGGCTTTGGTTATCAAACGAAGAGATTACATTATCGACTCCACCTTCGATTAGAAAGTTGCCGCGGTACTTGATAAGGTGATGAAGTGCTAGATAGACTAAGCGAATATCCTGTTTTTTGGAGTCGTGAAACAGGCTGCTTCGCAAATGATAGATCGTTGGGTATTTCTCTCTATATGATTTGTCGGTGAAAGAGCGGTCGGCGAATAGAATGTTGGCGTCTAATTCTAGCGTAGAACTTTTATCGCCAACATGGAGCATTGATTCGGATAAGCGGGGGTAGAAATGCGGGTCGACTTTCTGCATCTCATTGTCAAATATTTGTTGGAGTAACGTAATACGCCGTTTTCGCCTAGCAAGCCGGCGGCGCGATGAGCGAAATGACCGTCGAGTGGCTGCTTTTTGCGCCTCATCAAACAAATGGGCACCCCACATGTTTTGGTGCTTGTATTTGCGCAGATCAAAACCTTCATTGATAACTGCCCAGCCGACGCTGTTTGTGCCAATATCTAATCCAATAGAATACGGTTGTTTCATCGTAAGTCCCCTTTTAATTATTTTTAGTATATCGCTTATTTTTGGGGTTTACAATATTGTTTTAATTGGCTATACTTCTACTGTACCGTTTCGGTACCTCAATATAACACTACAGGTTAAAATAAAGCATTAGCTAAAATGTTTCTGTAAAGATTCGGGCGGTAGGCCCGTTTTTTGTTTGTTATCTTTTTCTTTCAAATCTTTTTTATATAGCAAAAACAAAACCCCGCCCTCGCTCTCTTCCATGCGGCTGAAATAGAAGCCGTTTCCTGCCAAGAGGTTCTGTAGGCCTGGCATTCTCTGGGGCGCTAGTGTTTGTAATTGCGTTGCGCCGCGTAATGCTGCTTCGGCCTCGACTAGTTGTAATAATCGCGTACCAACTTTTCGGCGGCGGTATTTTTCTCGTACGGCGATTAGTTCCAAATTTACTATTCTAGGATCGTCTGAGTCTTGGCTATAGATAACTGTACCAACTGGTTTGATGGTATTGCTGCTTTCATCGATGTATCTGGCCAGTGCAGTGGCGCACTCACCCAAGTATAAACGCTGCGTTAGGTCGGTAGATGCTTCCATGAAAGCATCTCGGCCTAGTATGTCTGAAATTGGCCCGCAGATGCTGGGCTTACATAATAGATCGATAATCTCGCCGACTTGAGCGTCATGAGCATGCGGCGTGGTGGCTATTTCTAACGGTAGAGGCATAGCAATAGTTGATTACGAATTGGAAGTAGCTGCCGTTGGAGTTTTGCGCCGGCGGCTGCGAGTGCGTTTGCGCTTTGGTTTCGCGGCGGCGTCATTGCTTTCAGATTCACTCTTGCTTGGCGTGGGTTTTGCCGGCGTAGACGAAGTGCTTGCGGCTGCCTTTGCTGACGGTTTGGCGCGCCCATGGTCAATCTGTAATACGCTAGACTCAATGGTTGGCGATAGCGCCTTTTTCGAAACGTTCACCTCTCCTGCTGGTTGTGGCTGGGTTTGGTTTTGTGCTTGCTGGCGGGCGGCGCGATCGGCGGCGCGCTGTTCGGGCGTTTTTGGCGGCGTGTAGGCTGGACCGGGACGCTTGACGGTGAGATTCTCAGGCGGCAGCATACGCTCGTTGATTTCGGCTTCAATTTCGGACCGTTGGCGCGAATAATGCTCGCGCGTCCACTGGATGATCCGCCCCGTATTGTCGTCTTGGTAGGTTGGCAGATTTAACGTTTTCGCGCTAAACGCTGGTGCTTTTTCGCCATTGATCACCATGTTGATGATGAAATTGCGGTTATGCATTTGCAGGAGATCGTTTGGTTCAAACTGCGGCTCAAATTGTTTAGCGAGGATCGGGCTGTCGTCGGCGGAGACGCGGAATGAAATCATTGTACCAACGTTGCCGAAGACGGCGTCGCGCACCGTGTCTTGCATTTGGCTGATGTATTGATTCGCAACCGTGAGATTGAGCCCGTATTTGCGCGCCTCGGACAAAATCGTTGCAAAGCTATCAGTGGCGAAATTCTGGAACTCGTCGACATACAAGTAGAACGGGCGGCGATCTTTAACATCGGGAATGTCGCTGCGGCTCATAGCAGCGAGCTGAATTTTTGTGACGATGAATGAACCTAAGATGCCGGCGTTATCTTCGCCGATTAAACCTTTACTTAAGTTAACGATGAGGATTTTGCCCTCGTCCATGATTTGGCGAATGTTAAACGTTGACTTTGGCTGACCAATAATATTACGAATGATCGGGTTCGCCGTAAAGGCGCCGACTTTGTTGAGTACCGGCGCGATTGCTTCTGCTTGGAACTTATCCGTCCAGCTGGCAAATTCAACATTCCAAAATTGCAATACGACAGTATCTTGGCAGTAACTAAGCGTTTCTTTGCGGAATTTTTTATCGGTGAGCATGCGTGTAATGTCAAGCATCGTAGTTTCGGGGCGGTCAAGAAGCGCGAGGATTGTGTAGCGCAAAATATATTCAAGGCGCGGCCCCCAACTTTCGCCAAACATACGCTTCAATACGCCAATAACTTCTGAACTGATATTATTTTTTTGCTCAGGATTTGTCACTTCAAGCGGGTTGAAACCGAGCGGAAATTGCGTATCGGCTGGATTGAAATAGACAATATCTTTCAGGCGCGATCCTGGGATGAAGCGCATATTGTTAATTGCAAAATCGCCGTGCGGGTCAATAATCGCATAACCTTGCCCGTGGAAAATGTCGCTAAGTGCAAATAGTTCAAGCAACCCTGACTTCCCTGCTCCCGTTTGCCCGATGATGTAGACGTGGCGCGAGCGGTCGTAGCGCAGCATGCCGAATTGGTGGTTGATGCCGCGAAAATTCGTCATGCCGAATGCCGAAATATTTTCGTCTTGCGCTGGATCGCCGGTGAGAACTGGCAGCTTTGCCGGCGGCTCGGCGGTTTTGGTGCTTGCCCAGACGATGTTTGGCGTCTCAACATTGGTGTGCGGCAAATGGAATACGCTTGCGACCTCCTCAATATTCATCAAATAACCGCGGTCGGCAAACAACCGCGTTTTGTATTTAGCAAGCGCTTCTTTGGCAAAACTGTCGTTTGTCATCATCTTGAAGCCGTTGAGATTGGTTGAATTAAATTGCTTAAATGTGCCAACAATCCCCTGCATACGCAGACGCGCGTCGCTGACGCTTTCTCCCAGATAAGCAACGCGGATTTTTACCTGGTAACCAAGTTTTGTGGCTTTTTTCTCAGCCTCGGCGATGCGTGTTTTATCGCGCTCGGATAATTCTTTCGCTGTGCCAGTTCCCTGCTCTGGCGGCGCCCACAATGCCTCAATCAAGCTGGCAGCCCATCGTCCGCCGCTGCCTTGTCCGAATAGATTGAAGCCGCCCGTTTTGATTGATGTAATCCAGCTGTCTGCTGCTTTGTGCCAGTCGTCGCGCACTGGACGTACGAGCATTTGAATCCAGATTTCCTCGTCGGTGTCTTCAAGTTTGGCAAGCGTGCCGGTAATACCGGCGAGCGGGTCGACTTCAAAGCTCTGGAACGTTTTAATCGGCAGGAATTCTCGATCAGTTAGCGATAGCTCTGACGTATAGACGACGGTATGGTGGCGCTCGTGCGTGACGTAATCTTCTTCGGCGGTGTGAATTTGTACCTGTGGATACTGCGCATAGATTTGTCCTTCAACGAAGCTTTGCAGCGCCTTCGGCGTCCAGACGTAGAATTGAATGCGTCCGCCGACCGAGGCAATTTCAAAGCTGAGGTGCTCTTGGTACCCGCCATTCGCCCTGAGTTCGCGCGCATCGCGCAAAATACCGTGCAAGCTCGCAAACATTTGTTCGGCGGCGAGCTCTGACTTGTCGTTTGTTTTTGGAATTTCAAGCATCAGCAGAACGCTTTCAATGTTCTTCACGGCGTCAATACTGCGGTAGTTGCGCCAGGTCATATACCCTAAAATGAGTACGATTGGCGTCCAAACGTACCACTGCATGAGCAAGCTGACGACTGACAAAACGAATGACATAATATTCTTTTATATTATACCATAATATCTGCGTAGTGAGTACTGCTTGCGCTTTTTCGCTTGCTTTAACCGCTCGGGCAAAATCAAAAAGCTTATCTCGTCCGCCGCATGACTATGTCTCGGTTTTTTAAGAGAGCGAGCCTGTTTGCGTGTTTCTACGCGGCATCAACGAGCGCGTATGTCGCTTTGGCGACGCGTTTGAATTCCGGTTTGCTCTGCAGATTGAGGAGGATCGTCGTTTCTTTGACGCGGCGGCTTTTGAGTACGCGCCTGACAATCTCGTCGCGGTGCAGCGGCTCGCCGGCGTCTTTGAGTACGTTTGCGATGATTTCTGATACTGTGCCGCGCGAGTAGCCCCATTCTTGCAGCGCGTAAATGCCGCGGCCGATGAGCACGAATCGTTTGTCCTTGATGAGTTCGTTGTGGATTGCCTGCGTGGTAACATTCTTGCGCTTGAAATCGCTTGTTTTAATCGCTTTAGCGATTTCCGAGAAATGCAACGGTTTGCCATTACCCACGAGGATGACGTAGATTTTGTCGCGGATATTTTTTGGATTGACGGTTGGCCATTTCGTAAGTCCCCAGACGTCTTTTAGGCTGGCGAGCTGTTTCGACAGGCTTGCGAGAGCGCGGACTTGCGCCGGGCTTTCGTAGGTGAGCATGCCGTGGAGCGTTTCTATATCAATAGGTTCACCGTGCTTTTTGATCGTTTTAACAATGGTATCAATATTGCTGCGGATTTTCTTCTCGTCGCCGTTTTCAGCGATACTGATACCCTGGTGGTAATTGTCGGTTTCGTTGATAGTTGTGAGGCGCGGCGAGAGTTCGGCGATAAAGGCGATGTGCGTGCGGATAGCTGCTGCCTTTCCGGGCGATAAGCGTTCAGCGATATCGTTGACGCGCCCGATACGGCCATTTTCCGACAAATCGCGGACGATAAGGCGCTCGACGGTGCGGATGGCTGGAATGTCGCCCTCCTCTGCTGCAATTTTTAGACGAATGAGGATCGCCTTCTCAAGCTGGCGTACGCGCTCGCGAGTGATACCGAGAAGCTCGCCGATTTGTTCAAGCGTTTCTTTGCGGTCAAACAAACCAAAACGGCGCGTAATAATCTCGCGCTCGCGTTCTTGATCGATCGTTTTCAAAATGTCTTGAATGGCGGTTTTGATTGTCGATGCGGTGTCGGTGCCAGTAACTTCGGTCATATAGTATCTCCAGCCTCCGCCTCACCCGAGGCTTTTACGTGTTAGGTTAATATAAATGATTTAATGTTAATTATAATATATAGTGTTATAGATGTCAAACCCTCACGGTTCTATAAATATTGTATCACAATATCGACGCTTATGGTAAATGTTTTTTTGGCACTTTTTTTACTGAAAAAGAATGATAAGGCTGGAAATATTTTTATATCCTGTCAAATTACCTCTGTTGAATTGCCGATAACATGTACAAGACGACGATAAATCCACATCATAAATATCATGATAAGTAAAATATAGGTAGTATTACAGTACGGTTTAGGACTGAGGACCTAGTAGCGGTGTAGCGAAATTAAAGATGGGTACAGTGCTTGCGGGCGTATGCGGGTACCGCGGTGTATCAATGTCGGTTGATATGTCAATCGCTGGCGGCGTGGACAAGAGCGCTTGCGTATCGATATCGTCAATGTCATCAAATACGCCGTCCTCCAGGTTGATTCCGGTATGCTCGGCGGCGAATTTCACAATAGTCTCGCGGATTTGCACTCGCGTTAAATTCGACGCGCCAGTAAACTCGTGTCCAGCGTGCGATATGCGAATGAAACGGCTGAGCGGTTGCCGTACGACGATACGTTCATACAATAAATGCGACTGGTCGGGTGATACGACCTTGTCCTTGGCACCATGCAGAAATAAGAACGGCGGCGGCGTGCCGGCGATTTTATGGTAGAGCGGGCTGGCTTTTTTAGCGGTTGCAAAGTCGGCTGACCCGAGATAATTAAAGGCATTCGGATTGCGCCGGCGCCCTAATTTGAGTTGGCGCACTAAATCAGTTGTGCCGTATAGGCTCACGACGCCGCGGATTGTCACGGGCGGCTTGGCGGTAGAAAGTGCGTAGGTACTCACTAAAAAACCGCCGGCGCTGTCGCCTATTAGAATAGCTTTGTGCGTGTTAATGGCGTACTGGGGCGCGATCGCGGCAAGCGTGTTGATGGCGCAAGCAGTGTCGTTATTCTGCACCGGGTAGCGGTGCTGCGGCGCCAGGCGGTAATTAATTGACGCGAATGCGAATCCGGCGCGTACCAAAGCGGCGCCGTAGAAATCGGCGATTGCGTTGCGTTTATCGCCTTTACTCCAGCCGCCGCCATGAACGTAGATAGCGAGTGGATATGGCGTATGGGTACGAGCCGGACCGGCCGGTTCTGGCGGCAGGTATAAATCAATCGTTTGTTCAGCGCTGCCGCTACAATACGGTATGTCGTGAATGATGCGTGCTATTTTGCCTAAGCGGTACATAGCGTAAAAATTATCGGCTGGATTTTTGATCGATAGCGAATAAATCGACGTAATACAGACGGCGAACAAACAAAGCAGAAGCCAGTGGCGTACCTCGCGGAGGCGTTGACGAAATGTCATATTTATGATAATACACTGTTACGATAATAGCGTCAAGGCGCGGTTTTTTGGAGTAGCTTAGCGACCGCAAGCGCGCCGCGCGGGCGACGGCTTTTTTCGCGTTTACGTTCTATGGCAATGTGGTAATGCGGCAAGAAGCTACTTTTTCTTTGCCTTTGCTGATGAAGTGCGCGGTTTGCCGGCTTTTTGCGCAGTACTGCGCCGTCCGCGCGCACGTTTGGCGGGTGCAGCGGCAATCATCTCGCGTGCTTGTTCGGCTGTGATTGTTTTCGGGTCGATGTCTTTCGGGATTTTTGCGTTCTTTTTACCATCGGTGACGTATGGTCCGAAGCGCCCGTTGAGTACTTTGACATCGCCAAAATCGGCGATATGTTTTTCGGCTTCGACTTGCAGTTTTGCGGCGTATAACTCGCGTGCTTTTGCTTCGGTAATTTCGCGCGGGTCATCTTCTTTTAGGCTGACATATAGCTTGCCGACTTGAATGTATGGTCCGAAGCGCCCGATATTGGCGTTAATATCTTGCCCGTCCTCGGTCGTGCCGACAAGCCGCGGCAGCTCGAACGCTTTGAGTGCTTGCTCTAATGTGACGGTGCTGATTTTTGTACCACGCGGCAGTGGCGCGAAGTGTGGTTTCTCGTCGCTATCGGTGCTGCCGAGCTGGAGCATCGGCCCGAAGCGTCCGAAGCGCGCGATGATCGGCTTGCCGGTTTTTGGGTCAGTACCGATGTCGCGCGAATCGCCAACCTTGCTGCGGTCAATTGCGCCCGATTGCTCGATGCGGGCATGAAACGGCTCGTAAAAGTTATGCAGCATGGCGTTGCGCGTTAATTTATCGCTCGCGATGTCATCGAAATCTTTCTCGACGTTGGCAGTAAAACCGTAATCAACAACTGGCTTAAAGTGATCGGTAAGAAAGCCGCTAATGAGTTCGCCCGCTGGCGTTGGTACGAGTTTGCCTCGGGTCGAGCCGGTTTTTTCGGTCTGGATGCTGCGTTCAACATTCCCATCAATACGCTGCAGCACGATAATGTCGCGCGGCTCGCCTTCGGATTCGCCGCGTTCAGCGTAACCGCGTGTTTGGATTGTATTCATGATCGTGGCGTAGGTGCTTGGGCGGCCGATACCGAGCTCTTCAAGTTTCTTAACGAGCGTACCTTCAGTATAGCGCGCAGGCGGACGGGCAAAGACTTGGCGCGCCTCCATGGAATATTCGCGCACAAGATCGCCAGCGGTGAATGTTGGTAGGATTGCATCGTCTTTGCCGCCGCCGTAAACGCGCAAGAAGCCGTCGAAGACGATGGTGTGCCCTTTAGCTTCAAAAACGAGGTTGTCTACATTAGCAGTACTATTGATCGCTTGCTTGGTGTCTGCTTGTTCGATCCGGATCGTCGCCGTTGTGTTCTTTATTTTGGCGGATGCCATTTGGCTGGCGAGTGTACGCCGGCGGATGAGGTCGTAGAGCTTTTGGTCGTAGCCGTTGCCGCTGACCGATTCGCGCGTGACATCGGTTGGGCGGATCGCTTCGTGGGCTTCTTGCGCGCCGGCAGATTTCGTTTTGAATGTGCGGACGTGGCTGTATTCAATGCCGTAGAGCCGCTTGATGTAATCGGCGCTAGCGGCAATTGCCTGTCCTGATAGGTTTACGCTGTCGGTACGCATGTATGTGATGTGTCCCTCTTGATATAACTTTTGCGCGCTTGCCATGGTGGCGCGGCTGCTCATACCTAGCTTAGCGTTGGCTTCTTGCTGCAACGTGCTGGTGGTGAATGGCGCGGCAGGGTTGCGGGTTGACGGCGATGTCTTTATATCGTCAATGGTGTATTTTGCGTTGTTCAATGACTCTAGGAAGGCGTGTGCATCAGCTTCGGTGTCGAACCGCTGCTTAAGCTCGGCTTTGACTTCTTGCCCGTCGTATACAAATACGGCAGTGACCTTGAACTGAAAACTGCCCGCGAATTGCTCAATTTCATGCTCGCGCTCAACCAGCAGGCGTACAGCCGGACTCTGCACGCGTCCGGCGGATTTACCGCCTGGGACTTTTTGCCAGACGACAGGGCTTAGTTCAAAGCCAACGAGGCGGTCTAAAATCTGTCTCGCCTGCTGCGCTTCAACGAGCTTCATGTCAACAGTGCGCGGGTGTTGGATCGCTGCCTCAATTGCCGGTTTGGTGATTTCGTGAAAGGTAATGCGCTTAGTGGTGGCAGGGTCAAGATTCAAAACTTCGCATAAATGCCAAGCGATTGCCTCCCCTTCGCGGTCTTCATCGGTAGCGAGCCAGACGTTTGCTGCGCCGACTGCCTTGACGGCTTTTTTTAGCTCGGTGATAATTTTTTTCTTTTCGGGGTCAATTTCGTATATAGTTTTGAAATCGTGCGCGACGTCAATCGGCGGTGTGCCGTCTTTGGTTTTTTTTGCAATAGAACGGATGTGTCCTACGCTTGACAAAACATGGAAATCATGTCCAAGATATTTTTCAATGGTTTTTGCTTTTGCCGGCGACTCGACGATAACGAGGTTCTTCATATTTGTCTATAATATAGTGCATTGCGAAAAATGCCAAATTGCTTGAGGCGGCTATTGGGTAGCTTGCCGCACGTACGCGTATGAGGAATGAAGCGCACATGGCAGCGATGCAGCGAAAGCGAGCCCGCCAACAGCCCGAGAAACTGTCGCGATCGTTTCGTGGCCGCTTCGTTCTGCTGCGGCGCCGATACCGTAAGCGAATATTGATGTCATCTCTCCAGCCATCGCGAGTTTGCCTGATGTTGTCGGGCGGATTGATTTGCCGGGATATTTCAGCATGGTCATGGTGGTTGCAAGCGCATTGGCGGCTTGTAAGCTGGCGAGCGCGGCTGCGATTTCCTTTGGCATGATACCTTTCTTCGTGAATTCGTATATAATTTTTGCGGTTGCGATCTTATCAAGACTGGCGTCTGTCAATGCGCCGAAATTGCTCGTTTGTCCGGTGGCGCGCGCCACCTTGCCGTCAAGCGCGTCAAGCCCCCGCCCGGCGATAAGCATAGCAGTTCCTTTGGGTGTTTCCGCGGTTTCGGCGCCTTTCCAGGCGAGCGCTGCGCCGCATAGGCTTATTGCGTTCGGTATCGTAAAAATGTCGCGTGTAGCGACGAGCGGTTTGTCTTCTGGTGGGCGGTCGTGTTTCATTGCAAAACTGTAACGCAAACAGAGGCAGTTTTGCAAGCGTGAGCGATATCTAGCGCAGCGTCCACTGATTTGCGCCGAGCGAGCGGATGACGCCGTTGATTTCAAGGAGCGTGAGCGTGGTGCTGAATTCGACAGCGTTTAAGCTGGTCGCGCGCTGGATTTCGTCGCCGTCGCGTATGCCGGCGGCGAGTTGTTTGATGATGGCGGTTTCGGCGGGCGTATCGCCGCGCGCCAGCGTGGACTGCCGGGCTTTTTCGTGCGGCAGCAAAACGGCGATAATATCGTCGGGACTAGTGACGGGCGTGGCGCCCTGGCGAATCAACGCATTGCAGCCGGCGCTCATCGGGCTGGTGATGTTGCCAGGGGCAACGAAAACCTCCCTACCTTGCGCGAGTGCATGTGCGGCGGTGTTGAGCGTGCCGCTGCGGGCGGCCGCTTCGGTGATGAGGATTGCGTCGGCGAGCCCGCTGACTAGACGGTTGCGCGTGAGAAAGCTCCATTTGCCGACGACGTACGGTTTAGGCTCGTCGATGCAGTGCTCGGACAAGATCGCGCCGCCTTGCGCGATGATTCTTTCGCCAAGCGCGCGGTTGGCGGCGGGGTAAATATCCGGCAGCTGATTTGCAATAACCGCGATTGTCGTGCCTTCAGCCTCCAAGCAAGCGCGGTGCGCGAGCGCATCGACGCCGAGTGCGAGTCCGCTCACAATAATAATTCCTTGCTGCGCTAAGTCGCCGGCAAATTTCGTCGTTACTTCAATGCCATAACGTGTTGGCTTGCGCGTACCAACGATTGCGAGGGTCGGCACGCGCTTTGTTGGTAATATTCCCATGCAATATAACACGTGCGGCGCGTCGTCAATATGACATAATCTCTGGAGATAGATATTATCATCTGGAGCAATTTTATTGATTTTCATACAAATTTCTTGTAAAAAGTATTGACACTTTGTCAACTGTGTGCTAATATTGGAGATGATTGATTGACTCAGAAGAGGAAAATCAAGCACCTTATACCCCCTATTCTATAACAGAATTCGCCGTCATGGCGAATCTCAAGTTAGGTAGCGCATAAAGTGCGGTCATTAGTAACCTACCCTCCACTATGATCGCCGCTACAGACAGCTTTGTGCGTTTACTAACCCCTTTGTCCAGCGGATCACCAGTATGTGTGAGGTGGATCACGTATACCCAAGACGGGTGGGACGAAGGGCAGTATGGCGCCAGGTGATGCCCACCCTTACCTGGCGCTTTTTTGTTGGTTTATTTTTTGATAATTGCAACGTAAATTGCAACAGATTTGCAGTATATATACACCCCGTTTTACAATACGAGGCTATGAGAATTGCATTTTTAGGAAAAGGCGGTAGCGGTAAAACGACGACATCATCGTTCGTGGCGCGCGTGGCTGCCGAAATGTATCGCGAATTATACGTGATTGACGCTGATATTAACGTACATATGCGTGAGGCGCTAGGATTGTCAAGTGGCGAAGCGCATGAATTTCGGCAAGTGTTTGAGTATGTTGAGACGAAAATTCGTCATGATCGTCCTGATGTCGCAGCGCTTAAAACCTTGCCGCGAACGCTGCCGCCGTGGCGGCTAGAAGATCGGTGTACGCTGAGTTTTGAAGCTGCGCCATGCAAAGATTTGCGTCGCCATGACAATATGTTGCTATTCGAGCTAGGCAGTTATACTGAAGATACGATGGGTTGGTCGTGTCATCACGGTGCGCTCGGGACGTTACAATTGGTGCTAGCACATGTGAATGATGGCGAAGATCAACTGATTATCGCCGATTTGACGGCGGGTGCGGACGTATTTGGCGTCGGTATGCTCGGATTATTTGATATAGTGTTCGTAGCGGTTGAGCCGACGATGAAAAGTACGAACATTTATAATCAGCTGACGGACTTGGCGGTAGCGGACGATGTTGCGCTGTGTCCGATTGCGAATAAAATTATCGACGAAAGCGACGTTCAGTTTATTGAAACGCGAATTGGACAGCCGGTGAAATTTGCAATCGGCATGTCGAACTTTGTCCGGCGGCTGGAACGCGGCGAGGCGGTAGGAGCAGCAGACATTGAGTCGCCAACACGCCAGGTGCTCGCCGAAATCGTTACGTATATACAAAGTGTGAAGCGCGATGAACAGAGAATGTTTCAATCGACGCTGGCGGCGCATCGGCGGGCGGCGAAGAAATGGCCGAAACAGAAATTCCCGATTGACCTTATGACATTAATTAATCCGGAGTATGAACGATGAAACCAGGTGAAATATTATTTCTGACGCGTGACGACGTGATAGCACTTGGTGGACGCGATATGGCGTTTGCGACTAACGTGATTGAAGCGATGTTTGCGGCATGGGTGCAGGGCGATGTATTGCAGCCGGTGAAAACATCGTTGAAGTTTACCGACTGCGCGGCGAATGAGTCAGTAGGCGGTGTGGTAAATGTGCTGCCAGCGGCGATTCGCGTTGGCGATGATGCGACGTATGGCGCGAAATTACTTGGTGCGATGCCGGCGAACGTGTCGCAGGGCGTGCCACGTGCTACGGGCGTGACAGTACTGTTTGACGAGGCGCACAAAATGCCCATTGCGATTATGGACGCGCAAGTTTTGAGCGCGATGCGGACGGGTGCGGTGAGCGCACTGGCGGCGCGAAAACTGTGCCGGCAAAATACAGCAGAGATCGGTTGTATCGGTGCGGGTGTTAACATGTATACGCAGTTGCTCGGTGTACTGAGCGTACTGCCGCAGGTAATGCGTGTTAAGATATATAGCCGTGGTGAAAGCAAACAGCGCTTAGTGGCGAAATTACAGCGCAAATTTCCACAGATTGAGTTTATGCCGGTTGAATCGGCGCGCGGTGCGGCGCAAACTGCTGATCTTATTGTCACTTGTGTGGCAAATACGAGCGAGCCAGTTGTGCAAATACGCGACGTACTACGACCAGGTGTGACAGTGTTCAATATCGGTTGTTTAGAGAATGATCCGGAGCTGTTAGTACATATGGATATAATCGTGTCGGATTTTTGGGAGCATACGAAACATCGCGGCGTACAAACGCATGCAGTTGCGTATGCACGCGGGCTGATTGCTGATGAAGATGTCGTGAACCTCGGCGCGATTTTACGCGGTGAACAGTGCGGACGCGTGAATGACGAACAGAAAATATTTTTCGGACCGACGGGTTTAGGTGCGGAGGATATTGCGCTTGGTCGAGCGATATACCAGCGAGCATTGAAACGCGGCGCTGGTACGAAGTTAACACTTTGGAGCGGCGAATCGTGGATCTAGCCAGACAACGCGCCTGGCGTGAGCGTTTAGAGCAGCTGACATTGTCGGAGCGATTGGATGCGCGGCATGCTATCCAGCCGATCGTGATGAATGGAGTTGAAGCGCCGCTGTTGGCCTCGCCAATTTTTTTGAAACCTGATGTAAAACGGACGCTGTGCGAGAATGCGTCGGCGTTAGTCGACGCAGCGGTTGCGCTTGAGTTTTCTCCTGATTTTCACCGCGGTATGGTGCTGTACGATCGGTTGTATGAATCGCTAAGCGAACGCGGACGGCAGCTGATCAGCCAAAATGTGCGCCCTATTTCGCGGGTCGAGGCGCAGCAGCGATTTCGCCGGCTTGATGGGTTTATCGGAACGGACGGCACGGTGCAATTTATCGAAATTAATCAATCGGCACCGTTGGCAATTAGTTTTTACGAACGGGCGCGGGCGTATTACAATCACTTGACAGGCAGCGATGCGGAGGCGAACCAGACGTCGTTATACCGGCAGTTGGCAGTGTGGTTACTTAATGCGTCGCCTGTGCCAAACCCGACAATTGCTGTCAGTGTGGAGCATGGTTATCCGGCAAAGTTCGTTGATTTGCCGGCAGCTGCGTGCGGGATTGAGGCGGCGGCACGTGCGATGGGCCGTACGCTCACGTGTATCGTTGCGGAGCCGACTGAGTTTCGCTATGGCAATGGCAACTGGACAGTGCACGGTCATCACATTGATATGCTGTGGCGTAATACAGTGTATCTTGATAACTATGACACACCAGATATCATTGACTATGCGGCGTTGCGTCGTTCTACGAATGTGCCGATGGTGAATGATTTACAGACGTGGCTGCTGCGTTCAAAGGAATTTTTGGCGATGATTTGGGATGATTCACTAATCGATGACTTTCGTCGCCTAGGTGTGAATACTATGAAGTTACGAGTATGTGTACCGTTTTCGTGTTTGCTTAGTAATATATCGCCAGCGTGCGACAAAAACCAGTATATTTTGAAGCGCTGCGACGACGGATTCGGCAAAGGTATTGTGTTTGGCGCTGACATTACTGACGCTGAATGGCGGCGCCGGTTGAGGGGTAGCTGCGGTTCGGATTGGATCGTGCAGAAATTGGTGCAGCCGATGAGTATGAAGCTGCCAGTCATTGACGACGCGGGCGCAATTATTGATACCGAAATGATCGTTGACATTAACCCGTATATGGTGTGCGGTGAAACGGGCGCGTTGCTCGTGCGGGCGCAGCCGACGACGAATAGCGGCACAATGAACATCGTGAACGGTGCATCAATTGGATTTGCGATGTAGGCGTGGCCCGCGTGGACGTGGATAATCTTAAACGGAAAGAAATCCTTTTTTTAGAGCGTATAATAAACGTATGGCAAGACGCGACAACGACTTGGAATTTAGTATCAATGCGGCGTTCGACGATGAGTGCGCGGTTAATGATACACTGCCTCTCTATTTAGTCAATGGTTCGCTGGGCGCGGGCAAGACGAGCGTCTTAGAGTTTTTGCTACGATTGGATGAGTTTGCAGGTTCGCGCGTAATTGAAAATGAGTTTGCGAACGAAAACGTCGATGGCTATCGGCTGGAAGGCTTAGCAGATGTTGTCACAACACTGGCGGGCGACTGCGTCTGTTGTTCGTCGGCGCATGCGCTTACGCGGATGCTGTATGATTTTAGCCGCTCCTCACCTGCTCCGGTCTTTATTGAGGCGACAGGTGTAGCGCGGACGATGAATCTAGTTGAGCGATTGGTGAGCGCTGGTGTGTTTAAGCGGTATGAGTTGGCGCATAGTTTTTATATTATTGACGCGCATGAGATCTTGCGTGGTATTAGCGCGGCGCAGGCGCTTGAGATGCAGGCTGCCGACACCGTACTAGTGACGAAGGAAGATTTACTGACAGAAGCGGAGGTACAAGATTATCGCAAAGAGCGTGCCACCCTGCCCTACGCGCGCGTTCTCAGTGCACCGCACGGACGATTTGACGCGAAAGGTTTATCGACGCCGTCTGGGCTACTGACGTTTTTTGATGAGTATGACGGCGAGCTGGCAATCCCAGACAACCCAACCTATAGCGTTATTGATACATCATGCCTACGAGCGGACGGTAAGACATACGAAACGTTGTGGCCTGAGCTGGTTCAAGCGTATGGACTGCGCCGGCTTAAAGGCGCGTTTGCCGACCACCGCGGTGCACATCGGCATATTGAGGCGACGCCAACCCATGTAGAGCTGCGCACGGCGCACGCTGATGAACCGTTAAAAATCGTACTCATCGGCGATCGCGCCGAAGAGATGACACACGACGTGTTTGCGTCGCAGTTGATGATGTTTGGCGAGTAATGGTAGATTTCTTCTTGTATTGTTTACGGTAGCCGGTAGCTTGTTGCGCTGATTGCGCCTGCGATAAACTGATCAATGATACGAGCGACAGTTGGCGCGGTCCACTCTGCTAGTATCTGCGCTTCGTCGCGGTTAAATTCACTCAAAACAAAATCGACGTCGCCGATTTGCCGCCGGCGCAGATTGTCGGCGCCGATACGAACGTGCCAAAACGTTTGCCCGATATGCCGATAGAGCGACTTTAATCCGTTATTGCCAGCGTCTTGCCCGCCCCGCCGAATGCGCACCTTGCCAAAATCAAGCACGATGTCATCGTGAATAACCAGCAAATCGTCGCGCGACAGCTTGTAGAAATCTATTAGTGCGCGTGCGGTGATACCGCAGTCATTGTAGTATGTCGTCGGTTTGGCAAATATGATTGTTTCACCGGCAATTGCTGTACGAGCGGCGACGGCGTGAAATTTTGCTTGTTCGCGCCATGTAATTTCTTGTGCTGCCGTGTACCGATCAAGCATCGCAAACCCAACATTATGACGCGTATTGTTATAGCGCGATCCGGGGTTACCTAAGCCGACAATTAGCTTCATAAGCCCTACTATAGCAGAATTGCGTAATTAGCGTAAGGTATATGGCTATAATATTGACTTTTAGTCACTAAAATAGTATAGTGTAAGCATGATGCAGCACGAAGATGAGTACGACCAGTTTCGCCGCCAAGAATGCAAAGAGATTACGACCGAAATGTTTCATGTTGATTTGCCGGTTGATGAGTTTTTGTGCGACGATGTCGAGACGGGCACTGGCTCGTATGCGACGCTTTTTCGCAGCGGTAAAGAGGTGTATGCGTTGCTTGTGGCGCAGCCGAGCGCGATGCAAACGATGGCTGACGTGCAACGTATTCTGAAAGGTATGGGCTTGACAGTTGATAAATATATGCCGCCGTATGCTGATCCGACGTATTTTTACCGCCAGGCGGCAGCGCTGATCAAGCGGCGTTATCCGGCTAGGCGATGTTGGACGGTTGAAGATCTGCGGTACTATAGCCGCCAAACGGCATACAGCCCGGCGCTCGTCCGCGTGGTTGCAATTGACGGTGCCGTTCGTCGTTACAATGCGGCTGGTAAATCATGGCAGGATGTGATGGAATGCTCATTCCGAAAGGTGCGGGTCGCGTATGCCTGAGTTTTGCGACGTGCACGCAGTACAACTGCGCGAGCTCGATAAGCGCGCCGAAACGCGTCCGCTTTTGTTTCGGGATGAGGCGCGACGCGCGTATGCGAATTATACGCGGCAGCAGCGTCGAATTGCTAAGCGGCTTAAGACGCCCGAAGTAACAGCGTTTGATTTTTACATGGCGTGGCGCGATCGATATATGGCGCGCATGCAGCGCATAATGTCAGCAGTCCAGGCGGGCAAGCTTGATAAGATGTTGGCGCGCGTGTTGCTTTTGCCGGATGACGCAAGCGTAAAGCAGCTTACGCAGGCGCTGATCGAAATCCGTACGGTGTGCGAGCGCCAAGCGCTGGTTGACACGGTATATAATATCCGCCGCAAGCGAGCGCGCCGCACAGCGCAAGCGTTGGTTGATATGGGCGATCAGGCGGTGGCGCATGATGTTGAGAGGTTTGTAAATTATCATTTGTACCGCACGGTGGCGCGGCAGCGGAATGTTGTCGTGGTAGATCGACACGCGAATTTGCTTGTCCGTATGATTCAGCGCGTGCGTGCGCGCCGGCAAACGCGTAAATTGGTGCGCGCGGCGCGGCGGCGGCTCGCGAGCATTGATACTGAATTGTTTGCAACCGAGCAGCTGCATAACGGCTTGGTGGCGCGCCTGTTTAGCCTCGGGATTGATTTGATTGAAGTGCTGGCGGCGCGGCATGAATACGAAAAAGCGCTTGAAAAGATGAGCGCAGCGGCGCGTAAGAGCCCGACAAAGAAACTAGAATTGTATGAGAAGAAAACGGCCAGCATCCGCAGCGCCTATCTTGATTCTGTGCCAGGATTGGCGGGGCTAAAAGATGTGCAGAAAGCGGCGAAAGAGATTGACGACGCGCTTCTGAAAGTATTTGACTTTGATATGCAGCAGTGCAATGATTTGATGCGCGCCCTGAAGCGCTACCGCACGCTGACGCGCGAGCGCAAAGAGCTAGAGTTGCGATTGTCGCGCGATTAAGTTACGGATAAGCTGAGTACAGGTGTAATAAGATTGGGCTCATGTCTTATGGTATCTATCTTTTGGTAATGAGCAAATAGTGATAGCGACGATATTCTCTACTCTATGAAAGAGTTTTTTGTGGTGTGGTATTGCGTTAGAAACCGTGTTACAATACGAGTGTTCTAAATCATTAAAACGCAGTCGCACTTCGGTCGGCAACGCATTTTATTATGCTTTTGCGCGATTAAACCTAAAAGTTAGGGCATCGCGCGAAACATCAGGGCTTAATCGCCCGAAGTGCGGACAAACGATTTAGAACACCGTCGCGGTGTCCTATTTTATTTTGGGACACTTGCAGAAGAGTGTTCTATGAATAGCAGTAACCTATCGATAAATAATTACATAAAACCGTATAACACCATTGCTATTGGTGATAACTTAAGTTATTTAAGATATTTATCGACCAATTTTGTGACCTTTGACGTAGTTTATATTGATCCACCGTACAATACAGGTAAAAACTTTTCTTATAATGATAAGCGTAGTTCGGGCGAATGGATTAGCTTCATGAAAAAACGGCTAGAATTAACAAAACAGATTCTGAAAGATGATGGAGTTATTTTTATTTCGATAGATGATAGTTCGCTCTGCGAGCTGAAGATGGTGTGTGATGATATATTTGGTAAAGATAATTTTATTGGTATTTTTATAACGAAACAAGCCGTACGAAGTAATTCTAAGCATATAAATACAATTCATGAGTATGTTGTGTCTTACGCTAGGAACAAGAAACATCTCGGCAAATTTCAAATTAAAAGAGCTGACAGTCCGAATGAAGCACCTATGATCGAGTATATTTCAAAAAGAGTTCGCAAAGAGTTTATGACTTCGGGGAAAAAGGCTGCCGAAAAATTACTTGCAAAGCTTAATTCTAATTATATGGCGAAGAAAGATATAACTTGGCTTCGTAACTATTCGCAAGTTGATGATAAGGGAGATATATTCTTTCCAAAAGACCTATCCGTGCCAGGCACACCTGCTGATCTGTTTATTGACGAGATAGATTTAAGGCTGCCGGCTTTAGAGACGAGAAAGTGGTCTTCTAAAAAGAAAATTATCCGGCTTCATGAAGAAAATAAACTTTATTTTAAAGGCGATCGTCCATACGAAATGCATTATTTAAAAGATGCTTGCGATAATGTGTTGTCCATTCTTGATTTTTACTCGCGACAAGGAACGAACGACCTGAAGAAACTTGGTTTATATAATCTATTTGATACGCCAAAACCTGTTGAGTTAATAAAATATCTTATTCGTATAGCCACCTATGAGAAAGATAATGCTTTGATTTTAGATTATTTTGCCGGTTCTGGCACTACAGGTCAGGCTGTCATGGAAATTAATACCGAGGACAAGAAAAACCATATATTTCACCTAGTTCAATTAGACGAGAAGGTTGCAAGAGGCACGGCTCAGTATAAGTTCGCTATCTCAAATAATATTACACCAAGTGTTGACCAACTTATGATACACCGCTTAAACACAGTGAAATACAGGTTGGGATATTCCTCGGACTTTAATGTTGAAAGAATCCACTAATATGAACATGCTATTGAACAGGGGAAACTTTCAGCCGATAGACGAAACATTCTTGACAAAAAGCTTAGATGTTTTTCAGAGAGTTAGTAATATTCAAGAAGAATACGACAGAGGTGACACGGATACTTTTATGAATGAAGTTCGTGATAGTATGGCTGCTAAGTACTTGCATTTTACACACATAAATGTTGATAAACACGGTTTTGATGCGCGACGAACGTTAGTGAATGGTTCTTTTGAATTTTTAGAGGTTAAGACCGCAAGTTTCGATGCAAGTACCTGGGGAGCTACTTTTAATGACACGAATCAAGAAAAAGCAAACGCTTTTAAGGAGCAGAACGTATACCTTTGTCTGTCTTTATGGCGATATGCGTCTGATCCGTTATTTTTTGCTTTTGGAAAAAATCCTGCTATTGGAAGTTTTCTTGAAGATAAAATGAAAAATCGTCCAGCAGGTTCAAGAAGTACCCAGTCGATTTCACTGCAGAATCTTATAAATCAATACGGCTTTACTATATACTCAGTAGGTAAGACGCCGTTACAATTATTTAATATCTTGCAAATGAAGAGGGGCTGTAAAAATATACCACTTTCAGCTATAAAGATGGTAAACGAGGTCTGACCATTAGATCCCTACTAAGGTTATTTTAGCAACTATGCCTTTTTGTTTCTTTCGTTCGCTTGTATGCCTTCGTGACCGGCTCTAAGCCTTTGGCGGCGCGTTCGCGGTTAGATTTGATTTGTTTTTCGTCGCGGAAGCTGAGCTTGATCGGCGTACCGGTGTAGTTGTAGGCGTCGCGCAGTTGTCGCTCTAGATAGCGTTTGTAGCTCCAGTGGACGAACTTCAGGTTACTGCCGTAAACGACAAACCACGGCGGATTGGTATCAGTATGAACAATGTAGCGTAGCTTCGGATGTGAATTTTTAAGCCCGGCGGGCGGGTGCGCTTGAATGGCGCGTTGCAGCATGTCGTTGAGAATGCGCGTTTTAGTGGATTGCTGGCGGCGCGCGTGAATGTCAAGCGCGAGGTCGAATAATTTTGTGACGTTCTGTCCTGTCGTGCTGCTTGTGAAAATCAATGGCGCCCATGGTACGAAGTCGAAAGTGTTGGCAATCTGCGGCGCAAGCGCGTCGCGCGTGTAAGCGTCCTTGCCGATAGCGGCGTCCCACTTGCTTACGACGAGCACCAAACCTTTGCCGGCATCGTTAATAAGCCCGGCAAGGCGTTGGTCAAGCTGAGTGTTGAGTTCGTTAACGTCCATTAATAGGAAGCAGATGTCGGCTTCTTCAATGGCTTGTAAACTGCGCAAAACGCTGAATTTTTCGATACCGACTGCTTGCTTACCCTGGCGGCGGATGCCTGCGGTGTCAATCAGCTCAATCTTGTGTCCGTGATAACCGAGCGTGATGCGCCCGAGGTCGCGCGTTGTGCCAGCGACATTAGCGACGATAGCCTGCTGTTTGCCGGCGAGCGTGTTGAACAAACTGGATTTGCCAACATTCGGGCGGCCGATGAGTGCAACTTTTACAATGTCGCTCGCGGGCTTGTCATGAATGATTGGAATTTCAGTACAGACGGCGTCAAGCAATTCGTGAATACCAGTATTATGCTCAGCGCTGGTGCGGATAATTGTTTTGATGCCGAGGCGGCGAAACTCGCCGTCCGGCAGGCTGCCGCGCAAGTCGGTTTTATTTAGCAATAATATGACGGGTTTGCGGCTTTTGAGGGCGGTTTTGGCGACGCGACGGTCTTCGTCGTTTGGATATTCAGTGCTGTCGGCGGCGACAAGAATGACATCGGCAGCATCGGCAGCTTCGGCGATTTGTTCTTGGATTGTGGCTTCGAACTCGTCTTCAGCGGGCTTAAGTCCGGCGGTATCAACCAGCCAAAATGTATGTTGTCCGTGGCGCGCTTTACCAATGACGTTATCGCGTGTTGTTCCCGCTTCGCGTGCAACAATTGCCTGCTGCGCGCGCATAATGCGGTTAAACAGCGAGCTTTTACCGGCATTCGCCCGCCCGATGATTGCAACTGTTGGAAGTTTCGTTGCCATAATACAGTATATTATAACAGAGGTAATGGGAATGTGCGAGCATGAATAAGTTCTCTAGAGTTGGTGGGCGAAGTTTTTTTTGAGCGGTGCCGCGAAAAAAAACAGTTCGGTGATTTGCCTGCCTATCTTGGAGATTAGTTTTTAGCTCGTTCAACTCGCGCTTGCTCCATTGTTTTGATAGACTCCCTTGCCGTTTCGCGTAAATCGTCCATATGATTCAAGAAAAATTCCCGCGTTAGTTCGTACACGTGCCACAGCTCCGCTTGTTTCTCCGGCGTGTCAGCGGCTGGCAGACAATATTTTGTGAGATGCTCGGCACTGAGCGATACGTCGTGTAATTGCTCGACCGTTAATATCGAATCATCATGCTCTAGGTAGTGTTTCATTTCATCAAGCATTGTTGGCATTACGTTGTCGTGCCACTCGGCGATCCAGTCGGTCATCGGCGGATCGTCAAGCATGAGGGCGAGGTATTCGCCGAGGTTTGTATTATATTCCGCCTCTTTTCGCGCATCATGATGCCATATACTTGTGGATGCAAACATCAATGGTCGACCACGATAGTCATATAATTCGCGCGGTTCGTCATAATAATATTTATCGGTTAAGTACTGTAGCGAGTCGACAAACGGTACGAGTTCGTGTGATTTGATCATAATACTAAATATAAATCATGTTAAATATGCTATTTATGATATATTTACCTCTCGCCATTCTCCTCGATTTATATCACTCAGCGCATAATTCCCGAAATTCGTGCGGTGTAGCCGAGTGACGGTGTAACCGAGCGCTGTAAATGTGCGGCGGATTTGCCGATTGCGTCCCTCACTCATAGTGATGTGCCATTCGCGGCGGTTGTCGTCGAGGCGCGTGAGTATGAGCTGGCTGCGCCCGTCGTCAAGATCTATGCCGAAGTCGCTGATCATTTGCTGGTGGAGCGGCTCAAGGTCGCGGTCAAGGCGGACGCGATATTGCTTTGTCTTAGCGAATTTTGGGTGCGTCATGCGGTACGCGAAGTCGCCGTCGTTGGTGAGAAGCAGTAATCCAGAACTATCTTTGTCAAGGCGTCCGACCGGTTTGAGTGCGTGAAATTCGGGCGGCAGCAGCGAATAAATTGTCGGCGTGCTGCCTTGCGCACGGCGCGAACAAACGTAGCCAACGGGTTTATTGAGTGCGATGTAGCGTAGCGCGGCAGGCTTATGGGAGACTGGCGCCCCTGCGACGTCAATGCTATCGCTCGGCGTAATACGCGCACCAAGCGTAGCGAGCGTATTATTGATTGTGACAGTTTCATTTTCGATCAAAACATCAGCCTCGCGGCGTGAGATGCCGAGCTGCCGCGCGAGGAACTTATTGAGCCGTTCCGATGACTTGTCGGTGTCGTGCGGAGTATTCATGCTGTATAATTTGCCTGCGGATTATAGCATAGTTTGCGATGCTGGCATATCTGCTCGGGCAGTTTCTTCAAATTCTAAGCCAGATCCGGATGTGTTACTGCTAGCGGTTGCGGGCGTAGGAATTGGCGGTGGCGGCGCAGAAGAAACTGGGAGTGGCGGCGTGGCGGCTAAAGGAGGCGTTGTCTGGTTTGCGGCAGGTTGCTCTGTGCTACCTCCTTGTGCGGGTGTGGCTGTCTGTGGTGTGATTGTCGCTGATTGTGCTGTGTATGATGGTGATGGTGCTGTTGGCACTGATGTCTGCTGCTGCGGAATGGGAGATTTTTGCACTTGAGGTACGGGTGACGTTAATGGCTGAGGCTGAGGCGTGCTTGGAACTGGCGATGTTATTGGCTGCGGCACATTAGCAGCTATCGCGCTTGGCAGTGCCGGCTCTTGTTTGAGCGAATCTGAGCCTAGGCGATTGGTAACAGTGGACAGATCAATAGGAGGAGTATCCGGTGCTGTGGGTGCTATAAATGTCGTTGGTATTGCTTCAGGTGTGGGACTGGCTGTGATGGTCGTTGATGGCGAAACGGGTGGTGTGATTGGTGCTGGCTGTGGAGTGGGCGTTGACACAGACACAGGTTGCGGTGCAGGAATAGCATCGATCGTCTGCGTACCGGCGAGTTCTTGGCTCATGCGTGCGGTGATGTCGACAATATCTTTTGAATTATCGTGCTCAAGCGGCTGAATAATATGTCCTGATGAACCCGGGCGCGGCGTCGAAAATGGCGCGACTGGCTGCGGTAATGTCGACGGTTGCGGTGCGGTTGTTGCGGACGCGATAGACATGGTTGAGCTAGCAGAACTCACCGGGACTGGTGCTGTGACGGGCGTTGGTGTAGCTGTAGTCGCTGGCGGAGACACGGGTGGTGTGATTGGTGCTGGTGTCGGCTGAGTAATGATGCGTGGTTGCGATGATTGCGGCGCGGCCGATGGATTTGGGCGCGCCGGCAACGTGATTGACGATGTTGTGCTAGGTCGCGGTGGCGTCATGGTGGCAGACGTTGATTCTGTCTGCTCAGGTGCACTTATATCATAGATATCGTCATCGGTGTCTTCTGAAGACACGAGTGGTGCTGGTCCGCTTGCGGTCGACGAATTATCCTCAAGCACTTCATGTACGGTACGGACGACATCTTCAATACCGACCTGTGATTTAACAAGGTAGCGGTCTGCGCCAAGTGCTAATCCGCGCCGGCGCTGCTCTTCGTTTGACAGCGCGGTCATCATGATTACTTTAACGTTTTTGGTCTCGGTAGTGCTGCGCAAAATGTCGAGCATATCAAAACCGCTAATCTTTGGCATCATCACATCGCTCACGATGAGGTCGGGGCGCTCTTTGATCGCCAGTGCAAGCGCTTCTTCGCCGTCGCCGGCAGACACGATGTCGTACCCCTCGGCGCCGAGCCGAACGTTATAGATTTCGCGCAAGCTCTTGTCGTCTTCTACTAATAATATTTTTGTCATCTTACCCCCTATTGTACCGATATTGTTGTGAAAAATCCATAGCGCTTACGGTTATTTTGGCGGATCGCGCGGCGGAACTGATAGTGAAACTTGCTGCCGCAGCTGTTTGATGTACTGTTCGGGATTAGCTTCGATTGATGATAGCGGCGTGTTGGTGTATGGAGTTTGTGCGTCCGGTGCGGCGGGCGGCGTGTCGATTGGCTGCGGCGTTGGCTCGGACGAGGATTGCGCCAGCGCCGCCTGCATTGTATCTTGGGCTGGCGGCTGGTTTTGCTGCTGTGCTCTTGTGGCGGCAATTGATGCTTTGAGCGCGGATTCTTTGATTAAACGCTGCGCGGTTGCATTATCAGCGCGCGGAATTGATACGAAGAACGTACTTCCCTTTTTATACTCGCTCTCAACCCATAAGCGCCCGCCGATCGTTTCGGCAAGCCGGCGGCATAAGTATAAACCGAGGCCGGTGCCATTGATTTCGCGCGTGTCGGTGTTGTCGACGCGGTAGAATTTTTGGAACAAGTGCGCTTGGTCTTCGCGCGGAATGCCGATGCCGGTGTCGGACACGCTGATAGTGACTTGTTTATCATTGCCAGTGATATCGACAGCGACCGAGCCGGCAGGCGTGTATTTAATAGCGTTTTCAATGAGATTTTGGACGATTTCACGCAGATGATCGTTATCGACATTAGCATAAAAGATCGGGCTGACTTGTTTGGCGCCATCCTCGTTTTGTGTCGGCCGGTAAATGAGGTCGAGTCCTTTTTCATCGGCGTGCGGCTTGAGTCCTTCGACGATGTCGCCGATGAACGGAATGACGTCAATGATGTGCGGGTCATTCTTCAGGCGGTGGTCGTCGGCTCTGCTAATATCAAGCAGGTCGGAGAATAGCCGCCCTAAATGTTGCGCCGACTCGTGTGCTTTTGTAATGTAGCCGCGCGCACGGTCGTCGACTGAAGCGGTTTGCGGGTTGAGTGCCAGCCCCAAATAGCCTTCAATGCTTGCGACGGGCGTGCGCATTTCGTGGCTGGCGGTGCTGACGAATTCAGCGCGTTGGCGCTCGTCGCGGCGTTCGGCGGTGATGTCGCGGAATACGACAATGACGCCGTCGTGCACGTCATCTGTGCCGATCGGGCTGACGGAAATGTACGCCAAAAATGATTTGCCAGACTGCGTTTGCACGCTTAATGTATCGTCTTTTGCCGGCTTGTTGTTGCTGAGCGCGATCATGACTGGATTGGTGCTGTCTGAAATGTCCGTGCCGGTTGACGTCTGTAATTTCAAAATGGTCTTGTAATTGAACCCGACGGCATCTTGCTCTCTCCAGCCGATCATTTGCTGTGCGGCGGGATTGATAAGCTTCACCGTTCCTTTGTCGTCGAGTGCGAGTACGCCGTCGCCGATTGCGTTAATGACAACCTCTGATGTACTCGCTGCCTTATCAAGTTTGGTGGCGAGCTCTTGATACGAGCGGTCTTTTGCGGCGTCGTGCGCAGCGGCGAATTGGCGCAGCCAAAACGGCAAGCCAGCGCAGAATGCGATCGCAAGCACGGCAATAACCGGCAACGACTGCGCAACGGGCGTGCTTTTCATAATAATTTGCTGCGCGGCAAATGCGACAACAAGTCCGCCGAAGAGTGCAACCATTTGCTTGCCAAGCACGCCGGCAATCGGCGCAAACATGACGAGTAAACTCATAAACGGCGAACGAACGCCGCCTGTCGTCATGACAAGCGCAACCGCCATCACGCAGCAGAGCGCATAATTCAGCCAGCACGACACGGTAAGTTTATGGTACGGTGCGGCGAAATACGACGCTACGGCGACGATGAGCACCATTGCCGCAAGAATGCCCGGTATAACCGGCACGAATAATCGTTCGCTCGCAGCATCTGATCCGGCGGCAAGAGACCACACGCATAGCCCGACGATAGCGCCGCTTATAATCATAATCGCTTCGCTCAGCCGACGATGCCAAAACCGGTTGATAAATTGAGCCGTAGCGCCCCCTAATTTCGTTAGTGCTTATGTCTGCTTAGTAGTATATCGGGTTGTCTCGGAGGATTCAAGCACTGGATGCTCGTTGGCTTTATGCGAATCCCTGCGGTATAGCATAGGCGAAATAATTTTTAGCTATTTTTAAGGTTGTCGGATATAATAAGAAATATGCGACAGATTTTCAAAACAACTCTTTTGATGACAGTGCTGACGGCGCTATTTATGGCGGTCGGCTATATGATTGGCGGGCGGTCCGGCATGCTGTTGGCGCTCGGGATTGCGGCGGTTTCAAACGTTGTGACGTATTTCTTCAGCGACTCAATTGTATTGAAGATGCAGGGTGCTCAGCCGCTTGGCGCTCGATATCCGCAGGTTGAACAGATTGTGCAGCGTCTCGCTGCTCTTGATAATTTGCCGATGCCGAAGCTGTATTATGTCGACACGCCGATTCCAAACGCTTTTGCGACGGGGCGTTCGCCGAAGCATGCGGCAGTGGCGGTGACGTCGGGCATTATGGAAATTCTAGAAGACGACGAGCTTGAGGCGGTATTAGCGCATGAGCTAGGACATGTGAAGAACCGCGATATGCTCGTGTCGACAGTTGTCGCAACGGTAGCAGGCGCAATTAGCTATTTAGCGCAATTTGCATTTTTCTTCGGCGGCTCAGACGACGAAGACGCAAACCCGCTTGCGATGGTTTTAATGGCGATACTGGCGCCGATTGCCGCGATGATGATTCAGATGGCGGTGTCGCGCAGCCGCGAGTATCTAGCGGATGAGCATAGCCACGATGTGCTTGGCACGGGCGAGCCGCTTGCACGAGCGCTCCGCAAGCTTGAAGATTGGAAATATTCGCAGCCGCCGATTGGCGCGTCGCCTGCACAGGAAGCGTCGGCGCACCTCATGTTTGCGAATATGTTCTCGATGCAAGGCCTGGCGGCACTCTTTTCGACGCATCCGCCGACCGAGGATCGCGTTGAGCGGCTGAAAGAACTTGACGAAGGCAACTAGTGGCGCGTAACGGCTGGCGGGATAGGATTGTTCACCGGTGGCTGCATATTCCCTATCGCCTATCAGTGCGGTACAAGCGGCTGCGGCGTCCGTTCGCGACGACGTACGTACTGATTCACGGGCTCGCGGATACGGGCGCGTTGTGGCAGCCGCTACTTGCGCAGTTGCCGAAGCAGAGTAACTATATCGTGGTGGATTTGCTCGGTCATGGTGAATCTCCGCAACCGCATGACGAATCAATCTATCGCGCATCGGAACAGGCGCGGCATGTGCTTACGACCTGTGTGGCAGCAGGATTATCTGGTCCTGTTGTACTGATTGGACATTCGTTCGGCGCGTTAGTGGCGACGGAGTTTTCGCATATGTACCGCGGGATTGTACGGCAGGAGGTGCTCGTGTCGCCGCCGATTTACCGCGATGAAACGGGCAGCCGGCGCGATTGGCTGCGTCAAGATAAATTACTGCGTAGCGTTTACCGCCAGGTATTGAAAACGCCCAACTTGGTAGTGGCGGGTTATGAGCTGGGCGATAAGTTGGGTGCGCTTGGATTTTCGCACATGCAGTTATCGAAAAACACGTTTGCGGGATTTGAGAATACGCTGCGAGCGGGTATTATAAGCCAGCGGACGGGGCGACTATTGCGGCACATAACGATTCCGACAACAATCATCTACGGGCGGCTTGATCCGCTGTTAGTGGCGCGCAACTTTACTGCTCTTGCGCGGGTGAATTCATGTATTACCGTGCGTCCACTCTCAACTGGACACGCGATTCGCGAGCGCACGCTGCGCGAAATTGTGGCGGTAATACAATCTCGCTAGCATACGTGCGTTTGAGAGCGATCCTCTTGGCTGAGTGGTGCTGCCGGCTTCTTCTAGCTGTTGCGGCTTACGGTAAGTAGAGCTATTGATCTCTTAATATCGCGGCGGCAATTCAATTGTGTAATCTGTAGTGATGTTGCCTGTCGTGTTGGAGATGTAGTTTGCCGCCCAGAGGTATGCGTCGGCGCGCATGTTGATAATTTCGGCAGGGTCGTTGTAACCATCAACATCTCCCGCTCCGCGCCTGTCGCTGCCGAATGTCCGTCGCAATTGAAGCTCGCGCGCAAGCACGGGACCATTAATGCGCAGCTGCTGGTTGCATGTATTGGCATTGAGCCCGTTTGCATAATTAACGCCGCGCGCACGAATCGCCGTGAGGTTTGGCGTTTCGTCGACTTCGCATGTCGAGACGATGCCATCTTGCGTGTTGTTTTTGTTTGGTGTCGCCGCAAGCCACGCATCCACCTGCGTGACATTATTCCGTATGATGATGTTGCTTGCGACTATGACGAGCTGCGTGATATCGCTTGATTTATGGTAACTTGACGGAGCGTAGGTGATATTGCCGTCAATAATAACGGTTCCTGCGCTTTTGATGATAATTGATTTGCCTGCTCCTACTTCGCCGCTGATTTTTACGACGCGCGCTGTGGCGTTATAAACGCCGGATGCCATACCGCCAAGTGAAACATTACCGGCGTGATTGCGTACATTTGAGGTAAATTGTCCGCCAATGTTTGGCTGCGCCGGAATCATTCCCCATTTTCCGTAGCCGCCGCCTGGTATGCCGGCGTTTGCAAACGATAAATTATTGCGGGTCGCTTCGGTTGAAGTGCTCGCGTTTGCTGCGCCCGCGCCGACGCCCGACAGTCCGCCAGCTGACGCCGACCGAATTACGCCGTTCTGCGGCGTCGTCATGCCGTATTCACCCCAGCTGCCGAAGAGCTGTCCGCTGTCGGCAAGAGAGCTCATTGCGGTGATGATTGATGATCGCGTGTATTGCGCGGCGGGTAGCCCGGTAACAACGCCGGAGTTTGATCCGACGCGAATACCATTACCCCAAACTTGTACGGATGGTTTTTTCGCAATACGGTAACACTTTGGATATGCGACTCGGCGGTGCGTATCGCCGCCTGCACGTGTGCCCCAATTGTAATGGCGGATAGTCATGGTTCGACACACGAGATCGCCGACTTGCGCGCCTGTCGTTTTCAGCTTTTCATTGTTCACTTGATTGCCGCCGCTACTTAATGCGGAGACAATAGCGCCTGCGAGCGTATTACAATCCGGCACATATGCGTGCAAGTCTGGATTGCCTTTCATCCATTCGCAGGCGTGAACAATTGAGCCAAAATCAACTTCGGCGTAGCGCAGCGATCCGGAGCTTGTTTTGTTAAATATTTGATTAAAAATAGCTGTTACGGCACTCTCTCCGCCGGCTGATTGGATAACCGAGTTCGGGATTTTGAAGTCGTATGTACCCCAATCTACGCCGATATTACGCAAGATGCCTCCTTCGTTTTGGATGATACTCGGCGCATCGATTTGCGTGTCTTGATTGGTGGCGCCAATTGATGTGCTGCCGTCGCCGATTTTTGGAATGAGGTCAAAGGTTGATTTGACAACGAAGCAGGCCGGAACGGAGTTGTCCCATACATGATCTATAGAAGTATTCCAATACCATGCAACTTTTTGACATACATACCAGCCTATTTTGCTGCCATCGCTTGGTATGCGCATGCCGAGGCAATCATCGTCATAGCTGTATAGACTGAGTGCATCTGGTTTAATAAAAATGGTATCCCAACTGCGGTATTTTTGCCCTGAGCACTGTGTCTTGGCGGGAGGATCTGCACCTCGCCACACAACTATTTTTGTGTCGCTGCCACAGCTGTTCCAGTTTTGGCGTTCACAATTTACAACCTCATGATAATTGCGGAAAAACGTGTTTTTGATATTTATTTTTAGCTCAAGCTCTTGTCTTCCGTATCCAGGTAATTCAACGTTGCGTAAGTTGCTCGAAAAGCGTGCGAGCTCACCTGAGCCTATTGTCGGCTGATCAGATGCATGGTTGATTGCACCCCATCCATCCGGCTGAGAATTCTTATAGTTTTTGTAAGATGTGTAACCAGAACCAGATTTGGCGACAGCATACGTTTGTCCGTTAACATCCCAGCCTTGCGGTTTGGCGCGCCGGCGCAGCCAGAAATTTGTGCCCTCAGTGTCGCAATTAATAGATTTTCCGCTATAGGTTTTTACGATATTTCCGAATTTTCGTGCCAAGCAGCTCGTCCCATTAAACCTCACTCTTTCTGCAGGACCGCCAGGTTTAGCAACGCCGTTAATATCAATTTCTAGCTCAAGCTGATCATTTGAATTAATCCACCACCATATACCGTGTCCGCTGCGGTGACCTCGATCAAAGAATATACTACCGTTAGAGTCTTTGTGTCCATTCAGATTGAGCACGCGCACATTGCGTCCGCCCCCACCGATGGAAAATAATGAGTAGATGTGGGTATCGCTTGAAAACTGCGTGTTCCACGATCCGCGGATATTTGCACGCAGCTTAGTGGCATTCCAATCTACCCAAATAGGATTATCTGGCGTTGACCCCGCCTCGCTTAAGTAGCTAGATCCTGGATTTGAGAGCCAGAACACGGCGCATGGATATGAAAGGAACCTACTGTCTCCACACGGATTGCCACCCCAGCCAGTTTCTTCTGCACGATTTCGACCTGAATTCTTTCCATTGCTGCCTCGCCATGCATTTGCTTGTTGATACATGCACGCCGTCAGTACGAATGCCACGCTTACCACCAACAAAATTGTCCGTGCAACATTTTTACCTAATGTCTGGCTAAAATATGTACGCATCACTGTGGCTTACCTTGGTTGTTTTGAGTGACACCTCCACGCAAAGCCTCCATTTGTTGTAAGCTTGTCATCGTTTGTAGCTTTGGACTTGGATAGATGCCTTTATCGGCAAGTGCGACTATTTTGTGGTATGTATTATTAAGCTCATCGGTTTGCGATCCGGTATTGATAAGTGCGAGGTAGTAATAGCGCATATACAGGCACGAGGCATCATTGTCACTGCCACTTTTTGATGTAATAGTTGAAACAAGGTCTTTTAACTTAGCGGTGTCAGATAGCGATTCATTATATTTCGCAACAAGATTATCGTTGCAGATATTTTTTGATACGACCACTCGTTCATCTAGTTGTTTTATACCGGCATATAACCACCCTATGGCGAGTGCGCCGCCGATACCGCCGATGATAATAATTACTATAGCGGCACGACTTTTTGTGCCCAGCGTAATCCCTACCTTTTTCTTGCTCATGCTTCCAGTATATCGCAAGACGAAGCTGCCGGCAATAATAAAACATCGCCGCAGTACGCGGCGTGTATTGATGAGGCTTGTCGTAATTTTCATGGTGATCGTACCGGGAATCGAACCCGGATTGCCAGGATGAGAACCTGATGTCCTAACCGTTAGACGATACGACCTAGCGTCATCTACTATATCAAAATTACTCGTTCGCGTCTACCGCTGAATTGCCGATCTGCTGTACGATTTCAAGCAGGCGCCGCGGCGTAATCTCCGCTTTCACGAAATATGCGTCGACATTACGTTCAATTTCTTGGCGCGTTTCTTCGTCTTGATCAAAATTCGTCATGACGGCAACATGCGAATGCTTTGCGACCGGATTCTTTTTGATCTCGCGCAAGATTTCTTGTCCGCGCAGTTCTGGCAGCATGATGTCAAGCAATACCAAGTCGTACGCTTTGTTGGTTGCCATCACCAGCCCGTCGCGCCCGTCGATCGCCCATTCGACGTCGTAACCTGCCTGGCGCAAACTGCGCACATACATTTCGCCGATGAACCGGTCGTCTTCAATCATTAAAATCGTTTTTATCGCCATAGTGTAGACTCCTTTACCCTGAATAGGTTGCGTGATTGGTAATTGATTCGCCATGCCGCGCGACGAGCGCCGTGTTAATATGTCCGTTTGCTTGCAAGGTTTCGGCGACGCTGGCGTAGACCGGCAGCGTGAATGAAAACGTTGAGCCGACGCCTTCGGTGCTTGATACGCTGATCGTGCCGCCGTGGCTTTCAACGATCGCTTTACAAATGTACAGCCCAATTCCTGTGCCGGCGACGGTTTCGCGCGAGCGGTGCGAGCGGTAGAATTTGTGAAATAGATTGCCGACGACGTTTGCCGGCATACCGATACCATTGTCAACAACCGAAACCTTCACGAACGCGCCCTCAACGGCGGCGTTAACGCGCACAATACCGCCGTTATTTGAATATTTGATGCCGTTGTCAATCAGGTTTGATAAAACTTCGCTAATGCTTGACGGGTCGGCGGCGACAGTCGGCAAATTATCGGGAATATCAACAACGAGTTGGCGGTGCTGTGACGAAGCGCGCAAGTTCATGTCGTCGCGGATTGTTTGGTAAATGTGCGCGAGCGACTCTTCGCTGAGATGGATTTTCAAGTGCCGCCGGTCGTATTTGCTTGTGTTCAAAATATTGTTGATATAGCCGGACAGGCGGTTGCCGCTGACGATGAGGCGCTGAAATAACTCTTTTTGCTCGGCGGTAAGTACGTCTTCAAGCTCAAGCGATAGTACATCTAAGTAGCCGCGAATGACTGTAATTGGACCGCGCAATTCGTGCGCCGCAAACGAGATGAAATCTAACCCGTCGTCTTCCGGTTGGTAAATGTCTGATTCGTCGTATGCGATTAGCACGACTTCGGCGGCGCTCCCCTGTTCAAAGCTGGCGGTTACGTTGAATATTCGCCGGTCTTCATCGCCGATGATTTTATTTGGTACGCGTAGCCAAGTTTGCTGGGCGTGTACCGTGTTGGTCTCGCAAGCGGCGAGCCAATTTGTAAAATCGTCTGGCTCATCGAATAATAACTCTAATTTGAGCGCACCCTCTTTTGTTTGCTTGACGGGCGCTGCGCGGTTGGCGAACGAAATCTCGCCGGCGGTATTCATGACGACGATGCCGGTGTTTGTTTGATTGAGCGCAGTGAGCAGTGTTTTATAGCGCTGTGAGGCATGTGAATTGTCTGCATCAGCATTGTCGGCGGAATTATTCTTGTAAATATACAGCAGCATATCGTGAAAACCGTCTTTAGCATAGCGCGGCAAATTTGGATTGCCGAGCGGCTGGTCGACAGTTTGTCCGGCGGCGCGCGCGATCGCAGTTGCTAAATCGCGCAAGGGAGCCAGCAAAAACAGTATTAAATAAATATTCAGCGCTACAGACGTTATAATTGTTGCGCCCATCGTGATGATAAACGGCAGCGCGTCGATGTGCGCGCCTGCCACGATTAACGCCCCGCCGACTACCAATACGACGAGCAGCTGCGTGAGGAGCGAAAGCAAGATCGCGTTCCGGCGGTAAATTCTCCAATAGTCGCGCATTTCGGCGACGCGCTTCGGCGCATGGCGCGTGTTTTTTCCTAATGCCACGCGACGCCTCCTCCGCTATTTGCCGCCGCGCCTATCCAGGTTTGCCCGCGATTGAGCGCGATTTCTTTGCCGTTGGCGTCGAAAAAGCGTAACGGCTCGGCGCGGCTGCCTTTGCGCCATGTTGCTTCAACGACCGTGCCGTTTTGGAAAACATGCGCCGTGCCGCTCCCGACTGTGACGATACTTTGCCGCCAGCCATCTTCGCGTACGGTGGTTTCGTCGACGCGCATGGCGATGACGACGCTCGGCGCGATGCGGCCTTCTTCGCGGTCGTTGCTGGCTGCGCCGCCAATGCTGCGCAGGTATGAGTTGCTTGCTTTATCGTAGTCGTAGTGCGTGTTGTAGAGTGGACCGCTAAAGTTGATATCAATACTCGTGGCGTTTGGCTGTTCGCTGGCTGTGCCGTCGGCGCGCGCTTGCCCGGAGAATTGCGAGTTTTTGTAGCCTTTCGCGGCGTTGAGCGCGTCGAGTTTTTCAAAGTTTGTGTAGACATTATGCGGCGCATAGCGGTCGCGAGCACGCCAATAGCTGCCGCTGTTGAAGAACTGGTCAATGTCGCGGTAGCTGCCGTTGCGGACTTCGGCGAGTGCTGCTGCGCTGCCGCCGACATGGGCAACGCTTGCTTGATACGGCGCGAGCCAATCAACGTAATACATACGCAGGCTGCGCACCGGTCCGACTAGACCCGGTTTATGTTGTTGGTATAAACACAAAAATCGCGTGATGCCTCCTTCGGCGATCGCCTCATAGACGACTTCCGCCTGTTTTAGCCCGGACTGCGGGCGCGAATCCGGCGAGTTCTCAATCATCACTGCAGTGACCGGTTTGGTGACAGCGGTTTCGTCGGCAACTTCTATTCCATTGAGCTGCGAGTAGAATTTTGTCGGTCCGGTTTTCTTCTTGCGTACAATTGGCGTGTGGTCGGTTTGCGCAACAGGCGGCTGATAGGTTAAATAAAACGCTGCCGCGCAGCCGATAAAAATGAGCAGCACGCCGCAAATCAATATCGTCGCTAAGCGGTGGCGCTCAATAAACGCGCGAAACCGTTTGATTTTGCCTGGCTGCTGTTTGGCAAGCAGCTTGCGGCTGAGCTCGGTTGATCTTTTTGTGTCCATGCTTATGGTTATTATAACAGATTGCGTACCGTACCGTGGCGTTTTGATGCGATACTTGCGGCTTAGTATCGTTATAGGTTGAAAAACAACAATACTATTGCTAATTTTATATAAATATTATATAATAAAAGGATAATGTCTACGAAAAATCATTTTGAGCATACGCTGCCTCCTCTGTCATTGGCTAATGGAACGCAGCTGAGCGCCGGGTTGTACAGTGTTGAAGGCGGAACGCGCTATCGAATGGTATTTGGCGATCATCCTGAGCGCCTGAGTTCGCCGCGCGTCACGTTTAACTCAGAGGCTGGCAGAATTGCGCATTTTGCTGGTATGCTATTTCGCGGTGCTCCGCGAGATTCCATGGCCGGCATGTCGATGATTGACTATTTTACCAAAGTGGCGCAGGGAGAATTGGGGCTGGCGATTGGCGAGACTTCAACGATGCGTAAGCCCATCATTGTTCGTTGCCTCGCAAAATACGGTTTTCTCGCGAGCCGGCTGGAGAGTACGAGCGTGCGCGCCGGGCTGCTGCCGCGCGGGATTGATGACGGCCATCATCCGAATGTTCACTTTATTTCGGGCAATCAAGCGGAATTTGAAGATTCGCGTTGGTGGCGGTTTTATCGCGTCGTGAACGAAAGAGAGCTCCCTTACCGCTACCCGCTTGAGCATCCGTCAACAGAGATAGATCTGCATACATCGTTTACACTAGAATGATGCTAGCCGCTTAAGCGTCGTCTCTTTGCCGAGTAGCGCGAGCGTGTCGTTGAGCTGCGGGCTGAATGGCGCCCACGTGATGGCGATACGGACAAGGCTGAATAAGATGCCGGGTTTTTGACTAGTTTTTTCGAGTAAATCGTTAAGGCGCTGCTGAATTGATTCCGGCGTCCAATCGGTGAGCGCGGCGAGTGAATCGTGTGCAGTGCGCATGAGGGCTTGGCGCTCACCGGGCGAAAGTTTTTTGAGCTGTTTGTTCGTCTCAATGAGCGAGTCGTCGCGCGTGGGTTCTTCAAAAAAGTAATTGGTGAGCTGGGGCAAGTCGGCAAGTGTTTTTAAGCGGTCTTGCGCCAGGGCGAGAACGCGTTTTTTGTAATCCTCGCTCGCCTGCGCTGCGGCGGGCGGCCAGTAAGTAGAAGCAGCCGCAGATTGCTTCGAAGATCTGTTGCCAGCAGGATTGCTCACCCGTGTATATAAATCGTCCAAACTCAGGCGCCGAATCCATTGCCCGCTCATCCAAAGCAGCCGCTTTTCGTCGAAGCGCGCGCCGGATTTTTGCACGCGGCTGAGGCTGAATTTCTCAATCAGCTCGTCGCGGCTGAAGATTTCTTGCTCGGTGCCGTCGTTCCAGCCCATGCTCGCGAGAAAATTCAGCATCGCTTCGGGCAAAATCCCATCGGTGCGGTAATCGGAGACGCTTTTTGCGCCGTCGCGTTTACCAAGCTTTTTCTTACCGTCGGGCGCCATGATGTGCGGCAGGCACGCTAAAACCGGCGGCGTCAACCCAAATGCTTCGTATAGGCTTAAATAGCGCGGAATCGACGAGATGTACTCCAGACCGCGGATGACATGCGTGATATGCATTTCAGCGTCGTCTACGATGTGTGCAAAATTATACGTCGGGTAGCCGTCGGCTTTGATAAGAATGAAATCATCAAGCGCTTCTGGTCCAGCAGATAACTCGCCCATTACCGGATCGTGCCAAGTGTAGCGTTTCGGATTAGCGACTTTGAATCGCAGCGGCTGCGTGCCGTCCCATGCCGGCGGATTTTCGGGGCGGTAATCGCGGTACAAAAATGCTTTTTTAGCGGCGCGCGCTTCGTCGCGGAAGGCTTGCACTTGCTCTGGGGTGTATGGATCGGCGTATGCCAGCCCCTTGTCGATTAACGTCTGCGCCCATGCGCGGTAGATTTCGAGCCGCTCGGATTGGTGATATGGACCGTACTCGCCGCCGCGCCGTGGTCCTTCGTCCCAGTCAAGTCCCAGCCATTCAAGCGTATCTAAAATTAAACCCTCTGCACCCGGCACAAAACGCGCGCGGTCGGTGTCTTCAATGCGCAAAATAAACGTGCCGCCCTGCTGCCGCGCTAAAAGCCACGGGAACAGCGCCGCGCGAACATTGCCGACATGAATATAACCCGTCGGACTCGGTGCAAATCGCGTGCGAATGGTTGTCATCATATAGTTAAATTATATAACATCAAATGGATATTTACATACTTAAATTTTGCTGAACGCCCCATTTTAACTTACTGAATTTGGCTATTCTATAATATAAACTACTGTGTTATCTCTTTGCCTTTTATATAAAGAGAAGAATTATGCATAATTACGATAATAATTATGAGCAAAATTAGCCGAGCTAAACATTATGCATTTCGGAATTATGCTAGAATGCTTATCTATGACGGCAAGATTGAACGCTATAACCACACCAGCCAAGAAGAATGCATCGACCCCAACCTGACTCTGCTATTTGAAGACGCCACCCGCTTTAACCATGAGCTAGCTAACTGGCTGTTTTATTACAATATTAAGCGCCCTCACTTTCAACCACCGAGACCCAAACTACCTAGATATCCAAACCCTACCACTTAAAGTCTACATAAACATGCTAAAATTAAGCCCAGGAGAGTCCAGAATGTGTTGGATCCCATACAAGGTATTGACATATTCTATTCTATTCTATTCTATTCTACATACTGCGACGTAGGCTGAAATACAGTCATCCTTGAGCAGCTAGGAGATGATCATGCCTAGTAGGCGCGATCTGAGTGACATTGCCAACCAGTTCGTTCCTGACGAAGGTGACGAGGCGTGGGCGGTTGATCCTAACCAGCCCGAACACATGCACCAAGGTCAGGAATCTGGCGAGCCCCACTCTGATGGGTGGTACATGTATAATGACGGCACTCCTCACTGGGAGAAGTATCACTCTGACGATGAGTGACACTCTCACCTCAGGGATTCCCCCCCTTTTTTTTCAAATTTGAAAAAGGGAAAGTTTCCATGTAATTTTAAATAAGCTAGCTAAACCGTGACCTATAAAAAATACCTTGCGCTTCAAACCAGGCTTGAATGGTTCTATGATTTTCACCCAGGTTTCTTTGATGATATTCCGGCGAGTCAAAAAGAATTGCTGCAGCGAACATTTTTGTACGACACGTCAGACGATGAATATCCTGAATCAATCCGAAAATTTTATAATGACACGATCGCAGAACGTCCGCAATTACAGCATGATATGCGTATAGCAGTCGACGCATTATATCGAGCAGCTGGCGCAGGTAAGCTGACCGACTATATTGATGATTAGAATTTATCCAGTCGCCTTGATTTATTGATTATTGTATGTGGTCGCTTTTGAGGTTTCAAATATTTCCACAAACTCATCAATGTCTTTTACGTTATCTCATGTATCTATGGTCGCTTTCTTTGGCATTAATAATGCTGCAGCGAATGCGTTCGCTTGAACTTCTTTTTGAGTTTTTGAACCTGATAATCTAGGATTAGCTTACGGTATTCAATAACCCCCAGCTTTCGTTGCGTCATCATGTAAAACACATACCCTATTCCATGTGCTAATGAAAATCTTTGTCTAAAGATAGGTTCGTTTTGCGAGATCTATATTCTATAGGGACTCTTTTCGTCGCTCTTAAACGCTCTTGTTGAAACGCTCGGTGAATTAAGTATTACCGACTAGCGTCTGTACTTAAAAACTCTACTATTTTTTATTAGCATTCTGATTGCAACACAAAACTAAGACCTTGTTTGTTGAAACTTTTGTTGCAAATCGGCAGCATTGTCTTTTATAGTGGGTGTTCTTAAGAATCTTCTATCAATCCCTAGCAAGGGCTATAGACTCGCCGCCAGCCGCTCTATTTGATCTGGTGCGAGCTGTGCGCTGCCTTGTACGGTGTATAATATGCCGCCGTTTACCCATGCAGCGTTGCTATTGTAGGTATAAATCGTTAAGCCGTTGATGGTGGCGGTGCTGTATTTGCGGCCAGCGGCCGGTTTGACGTAATTTTCGAGCACAGCGCTTGAGTCCCAGTTTGATTTAGTCTGCGCAAGCGTGAATGTCTCGCTGCTGCCGTTTGACGCGAACTTCATTGTGACGCTACCTTTATCGTACGCAACGGGTCCATTTAACGTATAGCCTGCCGGTTGATAGCCCGGGTATGTAGCATTGATTCCCGCTTGCACGGCGGCGACGCGCGTGCTGAGCGCCGGCATGTTCAAATACGTAAAATACGCGCCAAGCAGCATAACGGCGAGTGCGACGCTTGCCGTGCTGACGAATTGGCGGAATTTTGAATATTTTTTCGGCTGCTTAATTTCTTTGCGCTCGGAGCGCGGTTTCATCTGCTTGGTGGCAGACTCAATCGCTTGCTGTTTGATGACGTGGGACGGCAGTGCGACGCGCGCTTGTTCGGCGGCGTTCGCTTGGCGCTTTTGCTCAACTGCTTGTACCATCGCGTGCTGCATCGGTGCAATGTCGGGCGCTTGCTGCGCTGGCGCCCTGGTCTGTGCGCGTGCGGGTGTCGCTTTTGCAAAGTGCGCGACGCGCGGGTCTGTGATTGCTTGCGGCGTGCGTTTCACGGTGCGATGCTTCTGGATTGTCGGATGCGGCTGTATTTGCGGTTGTGTTGTTATGCGCGGTGCGACTCTGGGTGCTGTTGACGGTGTAGCGTGCGCAGCAGGTTTGGCGCACGCTTTTATGCCGTTGATTGATTTGGTTTTATTGACGTAGCGGCGCTGTAGTGTTTGCGAGCGTTGTGGGCGGGCATGAATATCAACCGCACGCCGCGACGTCGCATCCTGTACGTCCGCACTGCGTTCGGCGCGCAGGATTTTGCCGGTTTCGGCGTCGTAGATTGTTCCATTGATGCTTACTTTTTTGTTCATACCCTATCCTCTATCGCTACATGCTTATACTTATCATACCACGCGGTGCGCTATACACAAATGGCGAAATAATAATGGTATAATAAGTGAAAGCTATGTATGAGCATGATTCTAAACGCAAATTACGTCTGAGACTAACATTTACTTACGCAGTGATGATCTTGACGACGCTTGGGCTTGTCGTGGTGGCGTTGTTTATCGCGCTTGGCTATCGCTACAATCAGTTTGACGGACGATTTGAACAAGGCGGTATGATTCAGTTTAATTCGCGCCCGAGCGGCGCCGAAATCCAGCTGGATACAGTTAAACTGTCGAACCGTACGGCGACGCGGATCACCGCAACAGCTGGCAACCACGCTGTTATGGTGTCGCGCGATGGTTATAAGCCCTGGCAAAAGCAAGCTACGGTTAAGCCGGGCGCGGTGTTGTGGCTCAATTACGTACGGCTCGTGCCAACCGACCCGAAGATTGAGACTGCGGCGACATATGGTAGTATCGCGAGTGTCATGGCGAGTTTCGACCGCTCGCGTTTCGCAGTAATTGAGAACGACATGCAGCCGACCGTCACTTTCTCGCGCGTACATGATGCCAACGTTGAGCACAGCTCGGTAACAGTGCCGGCTGATAAAATCACTACGCCAAGCGCTGCCGGTTCAAGCCGCTTCTCGCTCGCCGGCTGGGATTATGCGAATAAACGCGTGCTTGTATTGCATACATACGATGATGGTAAAACTGAATATTTGCTTGTGCCAAAAGACAGCGGCGATCCTGCGCGCAATATTTCTACCGAATTTGGTATTTCGATCGCCGAATTTCAGTACGATCCGACCGACAGTAACATCGCTTACGTTCTCACGACGAATCACGATGTTCGCCGCTTGAACTTATCAACGTCCACGTTGTCTGGTCCGCTTGTAACAAATGCAAGCTCGCTCGTCGTAGCGTACAACGGCTGGATTGGCTATGCCACGCATCCTGACGCCAGCGGCATCCGCACCGTTGGCTATGTGTCGAAAGATAAGCTTACTGCCAAAACGGTGCAGACATTTACGAATATGTCCGGCCGCAGTCTTAGCTATACGATCGCGAATTATTATAATGAGCTTTACCAGCTGGTTGTGGCGGGCGACAGCGCGACCGTATATCGCGCCGAGCTGCCAGGCAGCGATTCCACAGACGCCATCAAAAGCAAGACGATTGCGAAATTATCGCTTGCAAAAGACGTCGCATTCGCTGGTTTCTCGCCGCGTGAGCAGCGGTTCGTTTACATCCAGAACGGGCGCGACATCGTGACGTATGACTTGGAGTTGTCATCGATTGCTACCGTAGCTCCGTCTGCGGCGCTCAATACTAAAATCGGCTGGCTTGACGATTTCCACCTGCTGAGTACAGCGGACGGCACGATTGAGTTTATGGATTACGACGGCACGAATATGCAAACACTTGCCCGCGGTGCAAGCCATGCCGCGACATTGCTTGCCGGCAATGATAAATTTTTCTACTATTTCACGCGCGATGAAACTGCCGGTACGGTGCGTCTAATGCGATTGTCGCTGACGACGGAATAGCAGAGACACGGAGAACAATTTGACCCCGCCTCCTTCTCTAAATGGGTAACGCTGCTAGCGCGCACCAACACCAAACAACCGTTCAATAAATGTCGGCGAGTTTGCAGGCATCTTCTTGGCAGAGTTGGTTTTAGCTGCCGGTTTGGTTGTCTCTGTGGATGCTGCCGCTTCGTCTGGACTCGGACTAATTTGCTCGCCAAACACCAGTAGCCGGTTGAGCGCCGTGCCGAGCGGTACGCACGTAATGAGCGTGATATACGGCTTGTCGCTGCCGATTTGGAGCGCGCTCACATCGGTCGGTTTGACGACCTGCGTGCGTGTGATTTTGTACGTGTAGCGTTTGCTGTTGTAATTGACATAGACGACATCGCCGGCTGCCATTCGTTCAAGCCGCGCGAAGACGAATTTATGATTGCCGCTATCAAGCCAATCGTTTGCAGAGTGCCCCGACACGACGAAATTGCCGCGCTCGCCTGGGCGGGCGTTTGCGCCTTGTATATTAAACCACACTACGCCGCGCGTCATAGCAGCATTGAGCGAGTCTTGGCTGGATGCATCAGCGTCCCAGACGATCGGTTCGTCTACAGCGATTTTTGGAATAATAAGCTTTGGGTCGGCGGATACGGGCGTCTCTGCGTTCGACGATACGATGATCGATTCTGGATCCATCGCGCCTGGCGCAACGTACGCCTCGACGTATGCAAATAAGACGCGGTTGTATTGCAAGAACAAAAATACGAGCAATACGCCGAGCGCCGCCATGATTGGCACGAAATGGCGGCTCTTGCGTACTTTTGCCGCGCGTTTTCTGATTTTTTGCCGCAGCGAACCGCGCAAGTCGTCGATTGCTTCATTCGGCGTGAGCGCCTCTGTGTTTTCGACCGCGCGGAGTTTTTCGGCGGCGGTACGGTGGACCTCTGCTTGGTCGTTGAGTGATTTTTTGGCAGCTGCTACCTGTGAAGTGTAATACCGCTCGTAGTATTGTTGATAGTACGATTGCCAAGCGGTGTGATACTTTTGCCACGAACTGTCTTGGGTTTTGAGCGGCGAATCGTGGCTGAGCGTGCGGCTGTATGGATTATCTTCGCGCGTATTGACTGCGCCTGGCCCCGGCGCGATGCGCTGCTGCGGTGTCGCCTGTGTTTGTGCGACGGTACCGGTTGACTGGGCATAACCGTAGTGTGCGGCTGTGGGCTGGTTTGCCGGCTTTGATGTCGCTGATGGTGTTGATGTACTTGGTGCGGCGCCAGTTGCGTGCGGATCATTCTGGTAGATTGTGTCAATCTGTCCGCGAACAATGTTTGCCGCCGCCTGCTTCTGTGCAGGATTGTCAGAAACACTAATATCGGCGTCCGCAGACTGCCGCGACGGCACCGATAACGAGGACCGATCATCGTTCATATATGTGTCATAGTATAGCGTATTTAAGGCGCGAACACAAAAATGCTTGTTGGTTCCTATGTGCTCTTGAATGCGCTGGGATAGGCTTTGTCTCGCCCGTTTTTAGGTAAAAATAAAAGTTTCGCTTTGAGCAAAACTTAATTTTATCACTATGCTTGTGGTACCGCGGGCCGGACTTGAACCGGCACGTCCATAAGGACATCAGATTTTGAGTCTAACGTGTCTACCAATTCCACCACCGCGGCGTAGAAATTGTTTACAATAAGTATAGCATATACTAAATTTTTTAGCGAATCTCGCCGAAAAATTTGCCGAAATGGTCTAAAAGCGCCAAAAATCCGCCGAATTCCGCTTATTTTTATATATTATTATTGACAATAAATAAAGATTGTGCTATTATGGACTCATAAGCCAATGTGAGGTACAGAGGCGTAAGAGGAGGAAGTAATGATAAATCTAAAGAAAGTTCTTATCGGAGCGGTTGCGAGCGTCGCGGTTGCTGCCGGTATCTGGTATGCGTTGCCGGCACATGCTGTCTGCGACGGATATATCAACGTTGTAAAGTGTGGTACGCCAACGCATCAGTCGTTGAAAGACACGTACTATGGTAGCAGCCACATGAAGACGCTTTACAACCGATACTATATTAATGACAGCATGATTAACGGTACTGGCATGAAAACAGGTACGGTTTATAAAGACGGTCGTGTTGTCGTTGACGGCAAGACAGTCGCAACAGGTGCGCGCACAATTCAGAGTAATACGCGTCATCCAGGTTCGTCGTATGGCACAGATACAGTTGATGGTCATACGTATTACAAATTTAATGTGCAAAATAGCTTCGTCTACGATCACTTTGAAGTGTTCGCGTGGTTTGACAGCTATGGTAAATTCATTGCTGCAGTGATTAAGGATTGTGGAAATCCAGTGTGGGCAGTAGCAGTCTTTGAATACAAGAACATCCAAGTCTGCGACCTGACGACGAACAAGATTGTTACGATTAAGGAAAACGAGTTTAATAGCAAACGCCATTCGAAAAACATCAACGACTGTAAGCAGATCCAAGTCTGCGACCTGGCGAGCTACAAAATCGTTACGATCAAAGAGAAGGAATTTAATAGCAAGAAGCACTCAAAGAACGTGAATGATTGTAAGAAAATTCAGGTCTGTGAGCTTAGCAGCAGCACGATTGTCACGATCCGCGAAAGCGAATTCGACAGTAAAAAGCATTCAAAGAACTTGTCGGACTGCGAAAAGATGCAAGTCTGTGAACTGAAAACTGGCAACATCATCACTATCAAACAAAGCGAGTTTAGCCAGGAGAAGCACTCAAAAGATTTGTCAGACTGCGAGAATGTGAAGGTTTGCCGCATCAAAGACAAATCAATCGTGACAGTCAAGAAGAGCGATTTGAACGACGAATATACGACTGATATGTCAAAGTGCGAGACGCCGACAACTCCGCCGACTACACCGAACGAATTGCCGCACACTGGTTTGGGCAGCATGGTCGCTCCGCTGGTTGGACTGGGCAGCCTAGCCGCCGTCGCTACCGCGTACGTCATGAGCCGTCGCCAACTGCAATAAACAAATCTGTACCAAACGAGATACCCGGGAGACGCTCCCCGGGTATTTTTGTTGGAATGATGTAGGCAGCAAGTGTATTTCACTTCCTTCCCTTTTATATTCGGTATATTGTTTTTAACTTGTTCTGCGGGGTGTTGCATTACGGATTATGGGCGGCGACACTTGTTGCAACAGCCTCAAGCGGCTGGCTCGGTGTCCATAGTAGATATGCGGCGGCGCGCGCTGCGGTTTTGCCCCGCCATATGCGCATCGGGTCGCGCCAATCAGTCGTCACAACTTCGCCGCCGTGCGCAATGATGAGCGTATCGCGGTGCAGTGTCGCGATCGTTAGCGGGTATGTGATGGTAAATTTATGCAGCGCTTCAACCAGCTGCATCAAGGGAACGTTAAATGTCAGAATCTTGGGATAATACAATTCGCGGAATAATTTTTGCAGCTGCGCAAAACTCAGTACGAGCACTGTGCGCGGACGTGTGGCGATTGCTTCAGCGTCGTTGCGCACGAGGTCGACTGCGTCGCGCGTGACAACGAGCGGACCGTCGTATGTGCTAAGGAGATCGCTGTAGACAATAGCAGTTTCGCTATTGCGCCCCGCATCGCCTGCGAGTAGCAGTCCTGTGCTCCAGCTGCTGAGCGCGCGCAGTTCGTTAATAGCGCCGCGGGCTAAACTGCCGCTTGGATTGCTTGGCGCAAAGATGACATCGGTCATGGCGGGCGGAATTGAGCGTTTCAGCGCGTCTGGTAGTACGACGCGAACTTCCCCTGCTCCGGTGCTTAGCGCGGTTTGGTATGCTTCGGCAATGCCCGCGAAGCCGAGTTTATTGCCGCCAACAATTCCTAGGCGCCCGCGCTGCGCTCGCTGCTCTGGTTTTGCCCATTCAATGTCGGGAAACAGCGGCTTCGCTGGGTTTTGTTTGCGCCAATAATCGTATCCCATTCATGTCTCTTTTCGTTATTAATTCTTCCTGGCTCAAGCATGTCTTTGTGTACCTATCATACCATTACTTCCTGTTTTCGTTTAGGCAGCGTATAGTGGAATTATGACGAATGATATGAAGCAGCATGAAGCAATGATAAAACAAAGACTAGAACAAACGCTATCGTCCGGTGAGCTTGTGCAGCTCGCGGCATTCCATGCGCGGCGAATCGCGGAGTTTCAGCATGAGCGGCTGGTCCATCTGTTAGTGACGATGTTCTTCGCGTGCCTGCTGTTTGCGGCGGTTGGGCTGTTTTTCGCGGTAGTTCCCGCTGGTTTGTTGCTCTCGGTGCTCATGGGTGTGCTTACGCTGATTCTATTTGTGCTAGAATTGTTTTACATCCGCCATTACTACTATCTGGAAAATGGTACACAGCGGCTATATCGGCTGACGGTGGCGATTGAAAAGCGGCGTGCAGGCGATAGGAATGATACTGTAGCTATATGAAAAAGCCCGCCCCCGAGAGTGTCCGCGCCAGCCGCTCTGGAGCGGGGGCGAGCTTTTTCGAGAAGGCGGGCACCCTACTTGTCGCGTTTCATGCGATCACGTTCAAAAATAAAGAACATGACCGCACTCACTATGAGCGCGATTGCGATGTGCCATAGACGCTGTACTGCTGCAAAAACAGCAGCACCTAGCATCCATGTCAGTATAAAAGCCATAACAAGCTCACGAACATGACGGCTCATGCGTCACCTCCTTTCATAGCGTCGACCAGGTCTCTGATAGACCTGAAGCGCGGGTGGATAGGTGCTTGTAGCTGCTTCAAACGTGCAGGGGCGACTAATCGCCCGTAAACACGAGCGAAAAGCTGTTATAATAGTAACAGATATTAGACATATAGTCAATAGTATAAGGATTTATATACCTGCGTTTGCCTAGCGGCGCCTGTATAACGCGTGCTACCCGGATAGCGTTTATATGCCGCATTTATGTTAGATAGTGCATGCCCGAAGCGGTCTATGCAAATTCAACACTCACCGGGCAGTGGTCGCTGCCCATTTGTTCGGCGTGAATTGTTGGGTTTTGCACGCGCGGCGCAATTGCGGCAGATGCCAGCCAGTAGTCAATTCGCCAGCCGACGTTGCGCGCCCGGGCGTTCGCCCAATGTGTCCACCAAGTGTAAGCGTTCGCTTCATGCGGGTGGGCGGCGCGGAAGACGTCAATAAACCTAGCGTCAAGATACGCTTGAAAACCGGCGCGCTCTTCGTTGGTGAAACCATGCTTGCCGGCGTTTGATTTTGAATTTGCAAGGTCAATATCGGCGTATGCTACATTCATATCGCCGCAGTACAAGATCGGTTTAGTGGTGCCATATTGCCCCGTCTCCAATTCTTGCAGATATGCGAGACATGCAGCGTCCCAGCGCTGGCGCAGGTTCAGCCGGCTCAAATCGCCTTTGGAATTTGGCGTATAGCACGTTACAAGCCAAAAATCGTCAAATTCTGCGGCGATAATGCGCCCTTCGTCGTTCGGATCGCCGTAGCGGTCGCCTGTTAGCTGAAATCGCTGGACGATGCCGTTCGGAAAGCCGTCGCGGTAGCAGCGCGCCGGCGTTTTTGAGAAAATCGCTGTGCCTGAATAGCCTTTTTTTGCCGCCGAGTAGAAGTGCTCAGTGTACTCAGGCAGGTCAATTTCTACTTGGCTGCGCGATGCTTTCGTCTCTTGCAAGCAGACGATGTCGGGGTCGTACGTGCTAATGAACCGTGCAAACTCGCCTTTGTTGATGACGGCGCGGATACCATTGACGTTCCAAGAGAAGAGTTTCAGCTTCATGGACCTAGTATAGCGTATGGGTATGCTATTCATACAATTTGTTCGCCGAGTATTTTTAATCAAACCGTGCGGTTTTTGCGCAAATTCATGCTATCATAGAATCTAATGGCCAATCCACTCCCCAAGCTGGTAACGTTCGACGGCGATGCGCGCAGCGGCAAAGGTACGATTGTGAGTTTGGTAAAAGATTACGTGCGCGATGAGTTATTTTTGCCTGTTATGCTGATTGATGCGGGGCAAGTCTTTCGCGTGCTCGTAGTGATGATGCAGGAATACGGCGTAGATTTGGACGATCCGGCAGCAATTGATGCATTTCTTGCCGATAAGCGTAACGAAGACGCTTGCGTGCGCCGCGTGAAATTCGTGTATCATCTGCCGCGAGCAGACCGCGATGCGTTGCTCTACACGCCGGAAATCAGCGCGAACAGCGTAAAAATTGGTGCTCGTCCGCGCAGCCAAGCGTTCAAAGATGCGCTGTTGCGCAAATGGCTGCGCGATGCGCGCGAGGAGGGCGTGGAGATCGTGCTGCTGGACGGGCGCGCGCTTGGCGAAGTCGGCGAAGAGCTTGCCCGCGCCGGATTGTGCGAGCATGTGCTTGATTTGTTTTTCGTGTGTGACCCAGTAGTAAGCGCCCAACGTACGCTTGGTATGATGCCGCGTCCGTACGCCGAGTTAAATGCCGATGATCGCGCCCGCGTTGATGACCAGGCGGCGCAAATCACCGCCCGCAACCGCGCCGATCGTACGCGCTCAGTACAGCCGGTCGTGCCGCCTGCTGGCGCACTCACCTACCCTGTGGGCGAGCTGCCAACGGTGCTCCCGCCGCGTGACCCTTGTCCTGCTGCTATTATTGATCGCAGTATAGAATTACCGCGCGAAACTATGGCGCTGCCGGTTATTAGGTTAGTAGAGACATACTGCCTGCCACCTGCGTCCTGATTCGAATAAAGATATGAAGTAGTTGAGCACTCTGTTTGGTTAACGTGTTCTCTTTCTGCACGCTTGTTTCTAAGCACTATATGCTCTGACGGCGAGCTAGGATCGCTAAAAGTTTCTCTTCTTACTTGAGAGCAGCTGTTGATATAGTTTGGTATACGCGCGCGCGGTTGCCTCTGGTGACAACTCGCGGAAGACGGACTTCGTGCCAATACTTAGGCGATGGCGGGTTGATTTATCGGCTAATTGGCGCATACCGGCGGCAAGTGTTTCGCAGGACGACTCAACGAGCAGGCTGTTGTTTGAGTGTAGCCCGACGTCAAGCCGGTCGTCGCAGTACAATACGGGTAATCCGGCAGCAAGTGCTTCTGTAATGACGATGGGCTGGTTGTCGAAGCGGTATGACGCGAGAATGAATATATCGGCATCGCGCAGATGCTGTACGATCTCTTGCTGGCTGCCAACGTGCCCGGTGAACGTAATGCGCGTATCGCCCCGGGCGTGGGCGCGCAGAGCGGCAAGCTCTGCGCCGTCCCCGATAATGACGAGTTCGCTGTCTGGAATATCTGCTTGGCGGAATGCGTCAATAACGACTGCGAGGCGCTTTTCCTTGACGATGCGGCTGACGCTTACGAACCGCAATGCATGTGATGTCCGCTTGCGCCTTGTCTTCGCGATAATCGCCTCAAACGAGCGGCTATAGCCGGTAGGAATGCTAGCATTTGGAATATGCATACTAGCGCCGGCAGCCTGAATGTAGCGCAGCATGTAGCGTGATGGTGTAGTGATGGCGTCAACACTCGTCGCCATGAGTGCTTGCGATCGCCAGTCAAACAACCCGAGCGGTGACTCTTCGTGCAGTATAGTACGATTGATTGCAGCTAGGGCTTGCGTACTGCCACGAATGCGCCGTAGTTTGTATGCGCCTAGCCGGTAACCGATGCTGCCGAGGAATGCGATAACCGGTGCTGTACTATGTGCGCCCGCCATGTTGGTATGAAAGGTGTGCACGTGCGGAATGTGTTGTATGCGTGCAATATGTGCCGCTAGCTGCACGGCACCAGTGTCGGTTTGGCTGTGAATAATATCGAATTTGTGCTCGCGTGAAATCTGCTTAGCGAGCGCACGAGTACTGACAGTAATTCGCGTGTGCTTTGGCAGCCCTGGGAAGCGATATGACGGCAGGCGAATCGTTTCAGCGTTTGCAGGTGGCACTAGCTGTACGGCAGGCGCGAGCAGCGTGACGCGGTGCCCTAAACGCACCAGCTCTTCAATTTGCATTTGTACGGAACGACTAACGCCGCTGGAATCAGGAAACATGTCTTCAAGCACGAGCGCAATATGAAGCGTTTGCATACTTGCATTATACAATATGCAGTAGCTTTTTTGCCGCATGCGCTCTATAATACGATGGCATGAAACGATCAACACGACCGCCAAGCTTAAGGCAGATCGCTGCAGCGCTCGGCTGCGAGGAGCGCCAGCGAAACGGAATCTGCTGGTTGGAGTGCAACACGAGTGCCAATAAAGTTGCGGTTGTAGTCCACGGCGTGACAGGTGGTAAAATTGACATGATGCCGCTTGCTAGGCAATATGTGCGTGCCGGTTATGCTGTGTATGCCGTTGATTTGCCGGGGCATGGCGGCTCGGAGCTGCCGGAACTGCGGTCGTACGATGATTTAGCGGCGTGGTTGGCGCGCGTGATTGATGCGATTGGACGGACGCCGGATTTGCTGAGTAGTAATTCATATGGTTCGTCTGTCGTGTATCGTTATATGGTTAACGGTTTGTTGCCGCAAAAAACGCGTGTTGTGCTTGCTTGCCCGACGCCTCATACGTCGCAGGTTTCAAATGCATTGCAGGTTGTTTCGACACACATGCCAAAAAAAGCGTTTTGGGCTGTGTATAATATCTACCTTGGACAATTGATTCGCGGTGTGGTCGGTATGAATACGTATGATCGCGACACGTGGTCGTGGTTTCTTGAGTCTGAAAAATACAAAAAAGCAACAACGACACTGCGGACATCGACTATATTATCAACGCTACTTTATAACGATAACCCATTTACAGCGTCCCCTTCCCTAGAAGTTCAGCGGCGTATTACGGTCGTGATGGGAGCAAGAGATAGGGTCGTCTCCGAGAAGGCGCGCAATGCGATGCGCCAGCTTTTACCTGAGGCGAAGATCCGTATCGTACCAAGTGCCGGTCATATTCTGCACTTTGAAGCTTGGCGCGATTTGCTGCCTGACGAGCCGGGTGCGCGCAATATGATATACTAAGGGGTAGTTATGAGAATTGGACTGTTTATCGACGATTATTTACCGTCGGTGCACGGCGTGGCAACGTCGACAGCAACATACAAGCAAGCGCTGGAGGATTTAGGGCACGAGGTGTTTGTTGTTGCTCCGAAAGTCGAAGATTATGACGATTATGACGACCACGTAATTCGTATGCCGTCGTCAAAGAATTATGTGTTTGAAAAGCGCGAAATGGCGTATATTTACCCGGGGCTTGCAAAACGCCTTGACGAATATGACTTTGATGTCGTACATAGCCAGACGCAGTTTTATTTAGGTGTGTTAGCGCACAGTGTTGCGAAGCGCCAGAATATTCCGCATGTCACGACAATCCACACGCTCTACACCGAGCTCATTGACGATTATCCGTTTATGGTGACGGCAGGGCTGATCGCAGCAACGGTAGCGTTTCCCGTGGTGCTGAGAACGAAGCCGATTATGCCGAAAATGTCGCGCGAGCAGATCCGCGAGCTTGATCGCAGTAAGATCAAAGATATGCTATCGCGTCAAGGCTGGCGGCTGACGGCAGCGTTTGCGAATAAGTGCGATGCGTGTTTATCGCCGTCGAAACATTTAGCGAAGATTCTGGTCGACGAAGGCGGCTTGACGACGCCGTATTATATTTTCCCGAATAGTATTGATACGAAAAAATATCGTCATGCGCGTGCTATAGATTCGCCAATTGCAAAAAAGCGCGGTGAAAAATTTATCATTTGCGTGGCGCGGCTCAGCCCCGAGAAACGGCAAATGGCGCTTGTCGAGGCGATGCCGCATATCGCCGATGAGACGATCAAGCTCGTGCTCGTCGGCGGCGGCCCGTACGAACGCGAACTGCGTGATCGCGTGGCGGAATTAGGGTTAGAAGACCGCGTGATATTTACGGGGATGTGCTCAAGCGCGCAGGTAGCGTCGCTGCTGAAACAGGCGGATGTGTTCGCGCTTGCGTCGTATCATTTCGATAATCAGCCGATGACGTTTCTGGAAGCAGCAGCAGCAGGTTTGCCGATTGTGTACTGCGACGAGCGCTTGACTGAGGCGCTTACGCCGAAGAACTCAATTTTGACCGGCGGTATTGAAGGTGAAGATTTTGCGCGCGTCTTGACTGATATACTCAGCGACCGCGAGAAACTTAAGCGCTTATCGGCAGGCGCATTGCGCGTCGCGAAAGCGTTCGACTCAGAAACGATGGCGAAAAAACTTGTTGGATTGTATCAGCGCCTGATTGATGCGCGGCGGGAACTTGAGGAATAACTTAAAGTTTCATAAAACCTGAACGCTTGAGTCTTAAGCGTGTTTTGTTGCCTGCTGCGCTCTTGCCATGTGAATATGGTGAATATGGTGTATCTGATCGCGATAACTTATTGACGCATTCTTAGCGCATCAGCCGCTTTGCCTCGCGGTCTTGGTCGCGGCGTTTGATAGTTTCGCGTTTATCGTAGCGCTTTTTGCCTTTACCGAGCGCGATAACGAGCTTGATAAATCGTCCCTGCGTCAGTAATTTTGTCGGCACGATTGTCATGCCTTGCGTACGGCTTGCGGTGAGCTGGTCGATTTGTTTGCGGTTTGCAAGCAGCTTGCGCGGGCTTGTATCAACCGTGCGCGCTTCGGGCTTGCCGCGCTCGTTATGGCGTAGGCTGAAACTAGCGTTATTTAGCCATAATTCTCCATTTTTTACTGTAACGAACGCACCTTTTAGCTGTACATGCCCGTCACGGGCGGCGCGAACCTCTAGGCTGGTGAGCGCTAGCCCTGCTACAATTTCGTCGTCCAGTGTATAATCAAACCGTGCCCGGCGGTTAATGATCGCGGACGAACTAGCGTGTTTTTTGCTGTGCGGGCGCTTCTTGCTCATATTACATCATTATACCATTGCAGTATAATGATATTACACACTACATATAGTGGATAACGATGTATTTTACACATTATATATAGCGTCATAATGACATGTGCGCTATACTAGAACTCATGAATTATGAGGGTAGCCAGGCGCTGCGAGTGTCTAAATGTAGTGCTGAATTTAATGAATGCGATATGTCGCAGCTACCGTTTCGCGTCAATGAGCTGCCGCAGATTCGCACAACGTACGATCCGGCGGCGCTACAAGAGCTAGCAGTCTCGCTTGATGGCGGCGCTGAACCGCCGCACTTGCGCCAGGTTAATCCGATTCAAGTTAACGAATTTGATGATGCAAGTAAATTACAGGCATACCTAGATGAATATCGCGTATTTTATAACGGTGATGGACATACGGTTGTGATTCCGGATAGTAGTGAGCTTGAGCGCCGCCCCGACGGTACGTGGCGGGTTTTGATCGCTGGGCATCGCCGCTGCCGCGCTATGCGTATAGTCGCCGATAAATATGGGTATGCGCTTCGCGAGAGCGATGTGCGCATTGACGTGTATCATAATCTGCCATTTGCCGACGCGGTGAGTTTGCAGGGGCGCGAAAACGAGCATCGTGAAGTTGATCCGGTCGAAGCGGCGAACGATATTGCGCGGCATTATTATTACTTTCAGTATAAGAATGGCGGGCGCGTGCCGACGCAAAAAGAGTTAGTATTGCTAACTGGCTACTCTGCCGACCGTGTGAGCAAAGCGTTACGTTATCATTCTCTGCCCGATGAACTAAAAGATTATTATACGAGCGGACAATTGCCGTTTAATATTGTGGCGCGATTACGTTCGCTGTACGATGCCGAATACTCGTATCGCACGCAGAAATATCCGCAGCAAGCTGCCGGATGCTCTGATGAATTGACACGCGACGCATTGCACCAAACCGCAGGCTTTGCGAATGAGCTAGCGGCGCTTAAGTCGAAAGGTTTCGGCGCTGATACGCTGCGCGAAAAGTTAAGTGCTAAGCTGAAATCACTTGAAGTCGTGCAAGATGAACTATTTATGCTAGAGGAAACGCCGGTTGAATACCGCACGCGTACGCGTCGCCGTTATGTTGATGTAATGGCGCAGCAACTTGGTGCAGAGATTGATACACCGCCCGAAACATGGTCGCCTGCATTGCGGAAATTTATCGCGAAAGCTGCTGTCCGTGCAGCAGAGATTGATCAGGCGGTAATTCAGCGCGCCGAAGATGATGCCCGCGTTGCTGCAGGTAGTATGGCGCAAGTAATGTTTGCATAAGAGTGCATTAAGATACAAAAAGAAAAGCCGCCCCAGACAGGAGCACGAACGGACAACGTATGTCCGGGGCGGCTCAACTGTGGGGCGCTGCAGGGGCGCACACGCTAGTCGCTCTCGTTAGCTATGATGATAGCGTAGCGCCGCGCCAGTGTAAAGCTGGCGACACTAGCGATAGCGAGGCTCCCCGCGCCGATGACGCCACTCACGGTGCGGCGGGTTCTAGTGATCTGCCGACTGGTGAAGCCGAGCGCGAGGGCCTGACCAGATACAAGCTCAACGAGCCCCATGAGTCCGACGGCACCAAATAACGCTGTACTCGCAAACAGCTCAGCATCTGTCAGCGTGAGCCTCACTACCGGCGTGCCGGCGAACTCGTATGTCTCCGAGCGCCGGAACGGCGCACGGTAACGGGTATCTGTCACATTAATCTTCTCGCCCTCCTGCGAGAAGTTGCTCGGTTCGGCGATAGTTGGCTGAGTCATGACCCACCCCTTTCTCTATACGAGACTCCGAGAATTATGCGTGGCTGCGCGTGGAGTCTATGTGTGATTATGCCAAATTTATATGCATAAGTCAAGAGACACCTTAGGCAATTATCCCATTGAAGCAAGTGACTAATAAATAACTTATGCTATACTAATATTAATAGCCAATTTCGAAATCCGGTAAACTTACGCGTACGGCGCGGCGAAATGGATAAGTCCATTAACATCGCCGCGTTTTTGTTTTAACAAACAATACGCCAGCGTAACTCAAAGGATAGAGCGCGTGATTGGCTTTCGCGTCGATGTCGGTTCGAGTCCGACCGCTGGCACCACTACTAACTAGTGGCATTGCTATAAAAACGTAAGAGACCCTCTAGGGTCTCCGCGTGATTGGCTGTCTGTATTTTAGCACAGTCAGTTTTGTGATGTCTATAAAGTACTTGCAAAATATAATGTTTAATTATATAATACAATTCTATAAGCTGTCTAGACTTATGAAATATACTGTAAAACAATTACAGGCGGATTTTCCTGATGATGACACATGTCTTGAATGGCTAGTTGCGTACTTATACCCAAACGGAATAATCTGCCCCAAGTGCGATACAATTACCAAGCACTACCGAGTATCTGGTAGGCGTTCGTATTGTTGCTCGAAATGCGGCAACCATCTATATCCGCTTGCTAATACGATATTTCATAGGTCACGCACGCCTCTTACTGACTGGTTTCACGCTATTTACATAATGAGTACAAATAAGGCTGGTACGAGTGCAAGGCAAATTGAGCGTGAGATTGGTGTCACCTATAAAACAGCATGGCGGATGATGCACCAAATTCGCTCAATGATGGGTAATAAAGACACTGAACTAGCCAATGACGTAGAAGTAGATGAAACATATATACACCCTAATGTATTTAAGCGTTCATCTGCTCAAAAACGGTATGGTCGTGATGCGCGGCGCACGGGCGAAATTCTATTCGGTGCCGTTGAGCGCAACGGTGAGGTGAAGATATGGCATGTTAAATCATCTGGCGTTCGTGTATTACAACCTTTGATACTTACAAACGTTAAAGATGGAGCTACAGTACATAGCGACGGTCACAAATCATATACGTCATTACCTAAATATGGATATGATCATCGTACTACTAATCACGGAATCGGTGAGTATTATACGGAGTATTCTTATACGCAAAACATTGAAAACGTATGGTCACATATTAAACGTGGCATTAAAGGTGTATATCGACATGTCGGGGCTAGGTATGTTCAGTTATACGCAAACGAGTATGCATGGCGATATAACCACCGCCAGCACAAGGTGTTGTTTTGGTACTTGCTGGCAGATATTATTTATCCGCAGTCTTGCGCTTTTTCGCGGCAGCAGCAGGTTGCTTCTTACGCGCTACCTGCTTCAGGATATCGAAAAACTGTTTCTTAGTTGGTTCTTTTTTCTTTACGTTAGCCATTATCTTTATTATACCCTATGCATGCCAATAGTGATTTGGGCTAAGTGAGTAATACGGAATAGTAAACAAACCTACGCCGACAAAACAAAGAAAAATATGTTTGATTATGCTGTGACCTTTTTGTTGTCGAGTATAAAGCGCCTTATCTTTGCCTCGTAGGTTGTCGTTATTTTGCTTTTGATTGTCCATAAGAGCCTCCATTCTTTCTATTAAAAGGACAGCCATCGCTGGCTGTCTAGACCCACAACAAGGGTTTATCCCTATTGCTTTTAGCAAATGGCTGCCCATTTTCGGGATAAAAAATGAGCCTCGCTGTGAGTCTAGACAATGTAATTATAACATATAACAAATGCACATGGTTAGACTGTCGATGTGCTGTATAATGAATATATGAAAGCAACAAAACAAACAAAGTCATTAATAAAATATTTAGTATTTAGTATGAATCTACCTACAATTACGAGCATTACAAAGATGCTTTATCTTATTGATCTGGCGTCAGTAGCTTCTACTGGAGAACAGACCACAGATTTTAAATTTATTCGATATTACTACGGTCCATACGACAAAGATATACGTATAATAATAGACGATATGACAGCAAAAAAAGAATTAGATGCTGACGTTAGGTACTTATCTAATGGGGAGCCGTTTTTAGTCTATAAAATGCCTAATGGAACTGCTAGTTTCGCTTACGAAGGTGCTAATGAACAGATTGTGAGAGACTTAGTAGATAGCTTAGGTAATTTATCCCCGAAAAGTCTTACTGAACTTGCATATAAAACAAAACCAATGACCAGATTGGGCGCTACCCTTGGCGGTAACGAACATCTAAATGAGCAGCTTGTATTAACGGAGGTGTAATGGATATACCATCTGGTATATATAGTTCTTTTAGTGATAAGTTCTTAGTGGAGAGCCTTGTTAAAAAGAAAAATATATACAACGACATCCATTCAGTAAATACTAATAATACATCTCAGCAAAAATCAAAATTTAAATTGTGTATTAGTTTATCAGAAACAGCCGACCGGATTATTGATGGAAAAATTTTTGGAATCTCTTGTTCATATTCAGACTGGCACGATAAAGTTAATCATATCAAAGTCTGCCAAAATGATTACAAAATTTGCCATTCTCCAGTATTAAAATCTGGGCAGAGTGTATATCTTCCACAGGATATGGAGGTGCTGTCATATAAAGAAATAAGAGCAAAGATAGAGGATCGGTCAAATAGATTTAAGCATAAAGCAATATTGTCGAGTAATAAATATGAGAAAATTAGAAAAATGTTTACAAATCATTTACGTTTTTGTGAGAACACGAGCGATAGCGTAAATGCAATTAAGTCCCTGATTAGTGAAACGCCAGATCTTAAGCCATTAAAATCTTACGGCGTCGAGATTAAAGAATAGCGTTGGAAATACTTGCTTAGATGGGATAATTGCCACACCTTACAACTCAGGGGCTTTTATATATTATAAAATAAAGTACACCGAAAATCAATACTGAGCTATGGTATACTATTCCGTATGATTGCCGATGTTCGCATTACTGATAAATCGTTTGGTCCTACGGTGTTGATGACCGGAGTGAAGTTTAGCGTGGATGATGGCGAGAAGGTTGGGCTCATCGGACGCAATGGCGCGGGAAAAACGACGCTATTTGGTATATTGACAGGCGCGGATAAAGATTTCACGGGTAGCGTGATTTTTCGTCGTGGTAGTGTGGTTGTGGTAACGGCGCAGGAACATCACGATGTCGGCGATATAACAGTGCTGGAGTATATCTTGAGCGGGCTGCCGGAGTATGCGCGATTGCGGCATATTCTGCATACTTATCCTGAGACGATGGGTAATGACATGGCGAAGATCGAAGAATATACGCAGGCGCTTGATCGGTTTGGGCAAAAAGGATTCTATCAAATTGAGGAGCTTGTGACCGAAGAGTTGAGGAATTTTCAGATGGATGGTATGGCGGAACGTCCCCTCGCCTCGCTGAGCGGCGGGCAGAAGCGGCTGGTCGAGGTGGTGAAAATTATGCACGCGCAGGCGGATTTAGCACTGATAGACGAGCCGACGAACCACATGGATTACGTGGCAAAGAAGCAGTTTATTGATTGGATGAAAGCGTCAAAACAAGCGATGCTGGTTATTACGCATGACCGCGACGTGCTGAAAGAAGTTGATCGAATTGTTGAACTGAAGGACGGCGTGACGGTAAATTACGAGGGCAACTACGATGCATATTTGAAGCATAATGCGTTTGCAACGAGCAATGCGATGAATGAATATGAGACGGTGGCGCGGCGGATCGCGAATCTAAAAGATAAAGTATTGCAGTTTCGGCGCATGAAAGAACGGACGCGCGACCCCGATACGATTAAACAATTCAAGCGACGCGAGAATCAAGCAGCGATAGAGCTAGCGGAGTTAGAAAAAATCGAAAAGCCAACCTTTTGGATTGACCGTGAGCATGTAGCGCAATTGGATTACAAGGTGGCGGATCGTTACCAAAAATTCAAGGCGCGTAACATCCATTTGCGTATGAAGGATGGTGCGATGCGCTCGCGGCGCAAACTCGTTGAGGCGCGCGATGTGGCACTTGGATATGGCGATGTACTGTTGTTTGAGGGCGTGAATATTGATTTGCGCGAAGGCGAAGCGGTAGAGCTGCGCGGGCGCAACGGCGCGGGTAAGACGACGTTGATTCGGGCGCTGCTAGCGGGTTCTACTCAGGATTCAAAAGCAGCCCCCGTACTTTACGGCGGTACGCTTACCCTTGACCCGCATGTACGCGTGGGCGTGTACGAGCAAGAGATTGCGCCGACGTATCTGAATATGCCGTTACACGATGCGATTGAGCAAATGTATATTGACCGCAAGCTGGCGATTGGCGAGACAAAAATCCGCCAGCTAATGGGCGATTATCTGTTTACTGATACTGATGGTATGACGCCGCTTGTTCGGTTGAGCGGCGGGCAGAAGGCGCGGTTTCAGATTATTAGCATGCTGGCAAATGATCCGCAGCTGCTAATTCTAGATGAACCAACGAATCATTTGGATTTGCCGAGTATTGAAGAGCTAGAAACGGCGCTTGAGCGCTACGCGGGTGCAATACTTTACGTTAGCCACGACGATTATTTCCGCCGAAAGATCGGCGGTGTGGTCGTACAGATTGGCGCAGTGTAGACTGATAGTTCCCCTGTCTTCTTAATCCTATAACTGGCGGCGATTGAGCCGCATACTGTTTTATCATGAGTAGCATAAGAAAATAGCCCCCGAAACGGCTCAAGCTGAGCTTTCGGACAAAAACCTGAGAGCGTTTCAAGAAAACGCTCAATCAGACTTGATGCCGAATCGGCGAGCTATTTCCAGGGGTGCTAGTCGCAGTCGCTGGTGGCGAAGCGCAGCAACCCTGCCACGGTCATAAGCAGCGCGACAACCAAGCAGGATTGGAAGAACGACAACGCTGGCACTCCATCCAGCCCGGACGCGTGAAGCGCGCCCAAGAGGATCATAATGATCCATGCCGGAATGACGATAACAATTGCCATGCAGGCGACAAATGCAACAATGAACAAAGCAACAATGAGAGCAGTCTCCATCGCCTTATCCTCTCCAAAGAGCGACCTCTCCGCGCGGGATTGCGCGAAAAGCTATTCTATATATACCATGTATGGTGTGATTGGTCAAGCGAAAAACTAAGTAAGCAGTCCTTTATTGCGCAGCGCTGCATCAATTTTAGCACGGTCAAAGCCGCGGACGATAACGCCGGCAATGTCGGTAACAGGGACACTGCTGGCGCCTCCGCCAACTTTGGCGAGCAACTCGTCCATTGCACCCTCGTCGGTTTCAATATCGCGTACGGTAAATGGTACGCCGAGGTGTTCTAGATATTGCTTTTCGGTTTTGCAAAATGCACACCAGGCGGCGCTATAAATAATGACGTGTGATTGTGCAGCTTTTGACATTATGATCCCTTTCCTCGTTAACCATAATCATTATACGCACAACATGTAGCGTGCACAAGAGCTTATTGAACGCTAGATGTGTCGCTTGTCAAGTACCAGCCGCCGTCAACAGGCGACTGATAGCAAGTAAGTTTCAAGTCTAAATGGTACTTTTGTAGTTCGCGAATAGCACGCAGAGCGTCGCTGCGGCTGGCGAAGCGCTTTTTCTCGGGCGCTCGGGCGGAATTATTACGGTAGCGCTGGTGCTTGGGGGTGCGATTACGGCGCGGCATGTTTGTAGTATACGAGGTTCGGGCTTTACAGACAATCTGGTTGCCTGATACAATTAACTGCGTATGAGTAAACTCTCTGGCGATAGCGACAGCCGTGCGGCGGGCGCCACATCCTCTGCGAGCGTGCCGGCGTCGGCGATTATGGCGACAATGGCAGATACGACGTGGCGCATGTTTACGCCGAGCGTTGGTCTGACGCTGGCTGGTGTATGGCTAGATGCGCAGTTCGGTACGAAACCGTGGCTGATGTTTGGTGGTATTGTATTAGGGTTTGTTGGCGCGTTTGTGCTTGTGAAGCGGCAAATCGCGGGCGGTACGCGGCGAAAGGCGGCACAGCGATGATAGCGGCTGGATTCGGGCTAGGCGCAGCAATAAGCGGCGCAGGTACGATGATTTCTGATGGCGCGGCGTTGGCATTTGGCGCGGCGGCTAGTGGTGCTGTGGCAACGTTTGCGGCGGCTGGTCCGCATATCTCAGTGAAAGCCGATACAGTCGCGACGATCGGCGGATTTGCGGTAACGAATTCGCAGGTGCTCGGCGCGTTTGGGCTGATCGTGCTCGTGTGGCTGATGTTTCGGATGCGCTTGGCAGTGCTGGGGCGCAGAAAACATACATTCGCGACGCGTTTGATGCAGTGGACATTTGAAGGATTGTACAACACGGTTAAACAGGTAGTCCAAGATGAGGCGTGGGCGCGGCGAGTTGCACCGCTAACGATCACGATATTCTTTTTTGTAGTGGCGCAGTATTGGCTGGGGCTATTACCTGTCGTTGGTCCGATCACGGTTGGCGAGCACGGTACTCCCCTGTTGCGTGGTGGCGTAGCGGACTTAAACATGACATTTGGATTGGCGATTGTGACCATTGTCGCGGCGCAGGTGTATGCGTTTAAGTATATGGGTTTCCGCGGCAATATGGGGCGCTACTTTGTAAACCCGCTGCGCGATCCGATTATGTCATTTGTCGGTATCTTAGAGCTGGTGGCGGAGTTCTCGCGCATGCTGGGCCTGAGTTTCCGCTTGTTTGGCAACGTGCTAGCAGGTGAGGTACTGTTAATCATGATTGCGTATTTGACGCAGGTGATTTCGCCGATGGCGCTTCAACCGTTTTACTTTTTTGAGCTGTTTATTGGTGGCATTCAAGCGTACATTTTCTTTATGTTGTCAACCGTATTTATTTCCCTAGGTCTCGTGCCGCATGGCGACCATGGCGAGCCGTACGCTTCAGTTGATCATTCCCCTGTTGATAGTCCGAAACTAGCGGCGGAGAATGAGTCATAAATCGATAACAATAATATAAGGAGAATTATCAAATTATGGAAGCATTATCATTTGCTCTCACTTATGCAATTCCGGCAGCGTTTGCCGCGATCGGGTGCGGTATGGTCGGTACGGCTGCGATGAATGCGGCTGGGCGTAATCCAGAAAAAATTAACGATTTGCGCACGATGATGATTCTTGGGATTTCATTTATCGACGCCTTGGCAATTATTGGTTTCGTGGCGGCAATCGTCGGAAAGGTTATGTAAGTAGCAGGGGTCATCGTGATAGAAAGTGTGACACAATTTGCGGCGGCGCACGCGGAAAAGGCGGATATGTTTACGTCGCTCGGTCTCGACTGGAAAGCGCTTGGTTTGCAAACGGTTGCGTTTTTAGTGCTGCTTGTCTTGCTTCGCAAGTTTGTGTATCCGCCGCTTGTTGAAACGCTGGATAAACGCGATGCTGAAGTTAGAGCGGGCGCTAAAGCAGCGCGCCAGGCGCAGAAAGCGGCCGACGAAAGCGAAGCGCGCACGGCAGCGATGCTCAAAAATGCGCAGCGCGAGTCGCGGGCGATTGTGTCGTCGGCAAAGCAAGAAGCGGCAGATATGATAGCCGATGCTGAGGCGAAAGCGTCGTTGCAAGCGAAACGGATTATCGAGAATGGGCGGCGCGACGTGGCGGCAGAATTAGTAGCAGCAAAGAAAAATTTGCGCAGCGAAATGATTGACTTAGTAGTCGAAGCGACTGCCGGCGTGACGCGCCACACCGTTGATGCGAGTAAAGATACGCAGCTGATTGAAAAAAACCTTGGGGAGCTGCAATAAATGGCGCAGGTAATTTCGCGGCGACGAATTGCGAGCTACGCGGCTGACGTATTGGCGGCGGGTGGCGACCGTGGTTTATTGTTGCGCGAAATCGCGGCATATTTGATCGAAATGAAAGCGACGCGTACGGCGAATTTGGTCGTTGCAGCGATTGAAGAGGAGTTGCAAGCACGCGGCATCGTCATCGTTGAGACGCTTTCGGCGCACCGGCTAAGCAATGAGCTGCGCGTGCGTATACGTACACTCGTTGGCGGGCGCGAGACGCATTTTCGCGAGCGCATCAATCCGGATGTTATTGGCGGCGTGAAAATTACCTTGCCCGATAGCGAGTTTGACGACACGATTCAACGTAAATTAATCGCCCTCAAGGGCGCGAAGTAAAGGAGCAATATGGCTGATAACGCAGTGGCGGAATTGTCTGAGAGCCTGCGGCGGGCGATCGCGGGACTTGAGGCGAAAGAAGGATTGGAAAAAGTTGGTATCGTGACGCGCGTCGGCGACGGCGTAGTTTGGGTACATGGGTTGCGCCAAGCGGGCTATTCGGAAGTGCTGGAAGTGCAAACAGCTGACGGTATTGTTGAAGCATTCGTGCTGAATTTGATGGAAGACGAAATCGGCGCAGTGCTGCTAGGCAGCGACCAGGGTGTAGCGGCTGGCGATAGAGTCAAGCTGAAGGGCGAAGTGCTTAGCGTGCCGGTTGGCGAAGAGTTGCTTGGACGAGTGGTTAATCCGCTTGGCCAACCGCTTGATGGCGGTTCGGAGATCAAGGCGAAGCATCGTTTACCAGTGGAGCGCGAAGCGATTGGTGTGATGGGGCGCAAAAGCGTGCACGAGCCGCTGATGACCGGTATTATGTCAATTGATGCTATGTTCCCGATCGGGCGCGGACAGCGCGAGCTAATTATCGGCGATCGCCAGACGGGCAAGACCGCCATCGCGCTTGATACGATGATTAACCAGGCGCGCCAAAAGACCGGTGTTGTTAACGTGTATGTAGCGATTGGTCAGAAATTATCGAAAATTGCCCGGCTTGTTGAACGCCTGAAATCTGAAGGCGTAATGGATCAAACGATTGTTGTGGCGACGAGTCCGAGCGACCCAGCTTCCCTGCTCTATTTGGCGCCATACGCCGGTACGTCGATGGGCGAATACTTCCGCGATAGCGGTAAGCATGCGCTAATGATTTACGACGACTTAACGAAGCATGCTGTGGCATACCGCCAGATGTCGCTGCTATTGCGCCGTCCGCCGGGTCGCGAAGCATTTCCGGGCGACGTATTTTACCTGCACTCGCGCTTGTTGGAGCGCTCGGCAAAATTATCAGATGAATTAGGTGCTGGGTCGTTAACTGCCCTTCCAATTATCGAAACGCAGGCAGGCGACATTTCCGCGTATATTCCAACCAATGTGATTTCTATTACCGACGGCCAGATTTTCATGGAGACAGATCTGTTTTATCAAGGCATCCGCCCGGCAATCTCAGCGGGCTTAAGCGTGTCGCGTGTCGGCGGCGCTGCCCAGACGAAAGCAGTGAAATCGGTCAGCGGCAACCTGAAGCTTGGTCTCAGTCAATTTCGCGAGCTTGCGAGTTTTGCGCAGTTTGGCTCGGATTTGGACGACGCGACAAAATCGCAAATTGAGCGCGGTCAGCGCTTAACAGAACTGCTCAAACAGCCGCAGTATCAGCCGATGAGCGTTTGGGAGCAAGTTGCATCAATCGCGGCAGTGAGCGAAGGGCTATTTGATGATGTGCCGGCAGCAAAGATTAAAGAGGCGCAGCAAGCACTATTGGAACGCTTGTGGGCTGAGCACAAAGATGATATGCGCGCGCTTACAAAAGGCGATAAGAAATTCGGCGAAGATGAAAAAATTGCAAAAATCGTGAGAAATACTGCTAAAGCGATCGCGAAAGGATACGAGGAATAAATGGCGTCAACTCAGCAACTAAAATCGCGCATTCGCTCGGTGAAAAGCACGAAGCAGATCACGAAAGCGATGCAGATGGTGGCGGCGAGCAAAATGCGCCGAGCGCAAGAGGCGACAAAGAGCTCGCAGGCGTATACGATGGCGGCGCGCGAACTGCTTACGTATCTAGCGGCGCAAGGTGCGACGAATGGGCATAAATGGTTCACGGTGCGTCCAGTGAAGTCCCGCTTGCTTATCGTCATTGCGAGCGATAAGGGTTTGGCGGGCGCGTATAATGCAAATATTCTGAAGTCTTACGTGCACGAGCTGAAGTCCGACGATGCGGCAAATATTGCAAATAAAACGATTGCAGTAGGGCGTAAAATTGCTCAGGCGACAACGCGCATCAAAGACACGGAAATAGTCGGTACCTATGAGGATCTGCCGGATCATTTTTCGGGTGCCGAGTTTCATGCGATTCTGAACACTGCGAAAGACATGTTTGAAGCCAATCAGGTTGATGCGGTGGACGTCATTTTTACGCGGTTTGTTAGTAGTCTAACGCAGCGGGCAGACGTAGTACGCCTGTTCCCTGCCGGTTTTACGCCAACCGATGATGTGCAGTCTGATATTGCCGAAGCAAAATTTGAACCGAGCCCGAAGCAGATTATCGACGATATCGCCTACCGGCTAATTAGCGCACGCTTATTTCAAGCGCTGACGGATTCGCGCGCCAGCGAACATAGCATGCGCATGCTCGCTATGAAAAATGCTACCGATAACGCGACTGATCTTGTTGATGCGTTGACACTTGAAATGAACAAGGCGCGCCAAGCGGCGATTACGCAAGAGCTGACGGAGATTAGCGCTGGCGTGGAGGCGATGCAATGATGAGAATCGCACAGCTGGTGAATCAGTACAATCCGGATTTGGTTGATGTTACGATCTGCGGGTCAATGGCGCATCAAGAGAAATTCACGGCAGCCGCCCGAACGCTTGAGGCGGCTGGACTGCGTGTTCGCGTTCCTGCTGCTGAGGATAATGTTGACTGGTCGTCGCTCGCTAAGGAACAGGTGCTTGCAAAGAAAAAAGATTATATGGACCGGCATTTTGCGAATATTGCGCGCTCTCGTGCGGTACTGGTGTGTAATTATGAGAAAAATAACGAACCTGGTTATATCGGCGCAAATACGCTGATGGAGATGGCGGTGGCGTATGTAAGCGGCGTGCCAATATATTTGCTCGAGAAGCCTGATGGCGGCATAAATTCGAAAGCGCTTGAAGTTGCGGCGCTTGGCGGAATTGTACTGCCCGATGGTGATGTCGCAGGATTGATTGACGTATTGAAACAAGGAGAAGGTCATGAGTAAAAAAGTAGGAAAAATTATCCAAATCATGGGCGTAGTAGTTGACGTCGAGTTTAACGACACAGAGTTGCCGGCGATTTACGACGCGCTAACGGTTACCCGTGGCGAGCAAATAGTCACGTTAGAGGTGGCACAGCATCTAGACAGGCATACGGTGCGGACAATTAGCTTACAAAGCACTGACGGCTTGCGGCGCGGGCAGGACGTAACGGCAACGGGTGCGCCGATTAGCGTACCGGTTGGTGAAGCGACTCAGGGGCGAATGTTCAATGTGGTTGGTGAACCGATTGACGGTGAAAAAATCGCAAAGGATGTACGTCGCGCGCCGATTCACCGCCAACCGCCTAAGCTGACTGAACAATCAAACAAGACGGAGATTTTAGAAACAGGCATCAAGGTGATTGATCTTATTGCGCCGCTTACCAAGGGCGGTAAGGCTGGTTTGTTTGCGGGTGCAGGTGTCGGCAAGACGGTGCTGATTCAGGAGCTGATTAATAATATTGCAAAGTTCCATGACGGCAATTCAGTATTTGCCGGTGTCGGCGAGCGTACGCGCGAGGGTAACGATCTCTATTACGAGATGAAAGACGCCGGCGTGCTCGACAAAACATCGCTTGTCTTTGGGCAGATGAATGAACCGCCAGGAGCGCGTCTACGCGTGGCGTTGAGCGGACTGGCGATTGCTGAAGCGTTTCGTGATGAAGGTAAGGACGTGCTATTGTTTGTTGACAACATTTTTCGCTTTACGCAGGCGGGAGCCGAAGTGTCTGCCCTGCTTGGTCGTTTGCCGAGTGCTGTGGGTTATCAGCCGAACTTGCAGCAAGAAATGGGCGCGCTGCAGGAGCGTATTACCAGCACGAAAAAAGGCTCGATTACTTCAGTGCAAGCAGTGTATGTGCCGGCCGACGACCTAACCGACCCGGCGCCGGCGACGACATTCGCCCACCTGGACGCGACGATCGTGATGAACCGCGCGCTGACGGAAATTGGTATTTATCCGGCGGTAGACGTGCTTGATTCCAGCTCAAATTCGCTTGATCCGGAAATTGTTGGCGACGAGCATTATGCCGTGGCGCGCGAAGTGCAGCGCGTGTTGCAGCAATACAAAGAGTTGCAGGATATTATTGCAATTCTCGGTATGGAAGAGCTGTCGGACGATCAAAAACAGACTGTGGCGCGCGCCCGCCGCTTGCAGCGCTTCTTAGCGCAGCCATTCCATGTCGCCGAGCAGTTTACCGGCAATCCGGGCAGCTACTTCAAGCTTGAGGACACAATTCGCGACGCTAAAGATATCTTGTCTGGCAAATATGACGACAAGCCAGAGAACTGGTTCTACATGTCGCCTGTACCGTTAAGCGAGAAAAAGGACTAGCCAATGCAGTTTCAGCTGGTGACATTGGCTGGCGTCAAGCTTGACGAAGCAGTTTACGAAGTGATTTTGCCGACTACCGAAGGCGTGATTTCGGTTTTTCCAAGCCACGAGGCGCTCGTAACAGTGGCGGTGCCGGGCGTGGTAACAGTGCGCCGCCGCAAAGAAGATAGCGATGATGAGCTGGAATATTTTGCGATTTCGGGCGGCGTAGTTGAGATCAATCAAGAGCGCGTGCGTATTTTGGTTGACGAAGCAGAACACGGCGACGACATTATTGAAGCGGAAAGCCAAGCTGCGCTAGAGCGCGCGCTGAAGCTGCAAGAAGAATCAAACGACCAGGTTGAGCTCGAAAAAGCCCACCAGCTGGTTGACCGCCATGCGGTACGGTTGAAAGTTGCCGAGCTGCATCGGCGCCGGCGACGACATTAGCGGCCAGATATCTTTTCGTTTTCTTATAGCCTTTAGTAGTGCGCGTGTACTTTCGGGGCGTTATAATAGCTTTGATGACGACTCGCAAGAACCAAACCGTACCACTGTTCGGCAATATACAAACATTCTCGGATGCAAAGAGATTTTTATTTGACGATTTGCCGTCACTTGGCGGTGCGGTGTTTCGTGGCGCAGCGGGACTTGAGCGAGCGCGAGCGTGGTTTGCGCTGCTAAATGATCCGCAAGAATCGTTCCCGATTATTCACGTTGCCGGTACGAGCGGCAAAGGTTCGACAAGCTATTTTATTGCCAATCTTTTGAAAGCGCATGGCAAAACGAATGGATTGCATGTTTCGCCGCATGTCTTTGACGTTCGCGAGCGCGCGCAGATAAATATGGAGCTGCCGAGCGAAGCCGAGTTTACCAAAGCTACTGCCGACCTCATTCCCTACGTGCGGTCAATGCAATATATGCCAGATGGCCGCCCGACATATTTTGAAGTAACAAATGCGCTTGCGCTGAGATTATTCGAGACTCATCGTGTTGACTACGGCGTGATTGAGACGGGACTAGGCGGCCGTTATGACTCTACAAATACAGTGCGCCGATCGGATAAATTAGCGGTTATTACGCGTCTCGGACTTGATCATACCGAGATTTTAGGTGACACGCTTGAGGAAATCGCCTGGCAAAAAGCCGGTATTATTCCCTATGGCGGCACGGTTGTTGCATTGAGGCCGGAGCAAGATTCAGTGCGCGCAGTGCTTGAAGAAGTTGCGCACGGACGCCAGTCGCAAATCATTTGGAGCGAGCCGTTGAAATATGCATCGTTGCAATCTCGAACAGAGACGGGCGTTGAATTTTCGTATAATGGCGAGCCGCTAGCGACGCATACACCGGGTGATTACCAGATGGAAAATGCAGCGGTTGCGCTGGACGCGGTGCGTTTTTTGGCGGCGCGCGACGGCTGGGATTTTTCGTTTGACGTGGCACGCCAAGCGCTCGCAGAGACGGAGCTGCCAGGCCGTGCAAACGTGTGGCATGTTGACGGGCGCGACGTGATGGTAGACGGCGCGCATAATCCGCAGAAGATTGCGGCGTTTTTGGGCGAGCTTGCGTATCGTCCAGAGGCGCCGTCCGTCGGTCATTTTTGCAGCAAAGCGCGGCAAAGACTGGATGGGGTCGCTTGAGGCAATTAGCCGTTTAGCAGGCAAGGTGTATATTACACAGTTCTTTCGCGGCACGGCATCGCCTCATTTGCAAAATTATAGCGTGAAGCCGGAAGAGTTTGCGGCAGTTATTGATGCATGCGGTATGAGAAACGCCAAGCAATTCGGCGCGCCGATCGACGCGTTTAACGCCGCGCTCCAATATAACCATCCTATCGTCGTTGTCGGGTCAATGTATATGCTCGGCGAGCTGCATGAGCAGCTGTGCGCAAGGGGACGGTTATGAGAAAATCATCCATAGCGATTTTTACGCAGAATACCATCCAAAGTGAATACTGTCCGCACGAGGAATTCTTGCACGCCAGATTGCATAGAGTGTGAAAATATGTCTTTAATAGCGTCGTTATATGGTGCTAAAAAATATTCGTAAATCTGCTCATTTGCGGGATGAAGTCCTTGTTGGTCAATTTTGTTGAGCGAAGTAAGATAGCACGAGGTATCGCGGCTGAAGCTTGCAATTGATTCGGGTTTCAGCGATGGTACCTGACGGTTGTTATATCAATAACTCTCGGAGACAGTGCTGCGTCATACGCAGTTATTTTTGACTTGAAGATCGCCGTGGGTGCAGTGATTATTGTAAAGGAAAATTACGCTATACGTCGCACAGACTGTCGTCGCGTCCATCCGCTAAATCGGGGCGGGGTGTGAAGTGCCCGTTACTTCAAGTTGACTGTCGCTTTCGCTGGTAAGAATAATTTCGTCTGGCGATAGAGATTGTACTGTGCGGGTAAAACCAGTGCCTTTTTTAGTTTCTTCGGAGTGAACGGTATGGAGCTGCCGACATTCAGGCATGCTGCTATTTTAGCATAAACTATATGCTTTTGCAAGTATACTCTGCGCCTGCTGTCGTCTAGCGATGTATGCGGAGCTAAAAAACAACAACAAACGCTACATGATAATCCTGCGCACCTCATCGGTTGACGCTGCGTGCATCAGTTGGTCGCGCAGTTCTTTTGCGCCGTCGAAGCCTTTAACGTAGATTTTGAAGAAGCGTTTGAGTGTTTCGAACGGGCGTCCGGTTTGCGGCTGGTAGCGATCAAAGAGGTCAAGGTGGTAGTTGAGAAGGTCAAATAATTCTGTGTATCGAGCTGTTACGCTATCGTCATCTATTGAAATAGCTTTGTTCTGCTCCAGATTGTTCTGAGAGTGTAGATATCCGGTGTCGCCTGCGGCGAAACAAAACGGGTTCGCAAACACGCCCCGTCCGATCATAATACCGTTGACGCCAGGGTGCGCGGCTGCGAGCGCTAATCCATGCTCTCGGTCGCGTATGTCGCCGTTAATCGTTAGCAGCGTATGCGGCGCTACTGTGTCGCGCAGCATGACGATATCGCCAATCAGTTCATAATGCGCCGGCGCTTTGCTCATTTCCTTTTTCGTTCGCAGGTGAATGGTTAAATTAGCAATGTCTTGCTCTAGTAGTGTTCGTAGCCACTCGCGCCATTCGTCAACATACGTATAGCCGAGTCGCGTTTTGACGCTGACGGGCAATCCGGCGGTCTTAGCGGCGTGAATAGCAGCAATCGCGACGTCTGGGCGGCGAATCAGCGCTGCTCCGCCGGATTTTATGGCGCTCTTCGCCGGGCAGCCCATGTTAATGTCAATACCGTCAAAGCCAAGCCGCGCGCAATGTGCCGCGAATTGCTCCATATCGCCTGGCTCACCACCCCAGATTTGTGCCACTAGCGGGTGCTCGTCGTCGGTTTTGAGCAGTCGTCCGGCAATCGCTTTATCGCCGGCGTGCACCCAGCCTGTTGCATTGGCAAACTCGGTGAAAAATATGTCTGGCGCGCCTGCCCGCTGCACGACATGACGAAACACAACGTCCGTCACTGCTTCCATCGGTGCGAGCGCAAAAAACGGTTGCGGCAGGTTATTCCAAAATGATTTCATCTTTGCCATTGTACCATGGAAATAAATAAGCCCCTACCTCGTTCTTGAGGTAGGGGGAGGCTCGACGGCAATGGTGCCGGAGCTATAGAGAGGGGGCGGAGTGGAGAGGTAGGGGGAGAACAACCCTTCTCCACTCCGGGCGGGAGCATATGCTCGGGAGTACGGTGCTATTTGCCGCGCTCCAGCTGACCGCCACCATTCGTCACGCCCGAAGAGACGAACGGCCCCAGTGGGCGCGGCGGGAATTGAACCCGCCACAGCTTGCATACAGGGATTTGCCTCCATGCAAGCTGGTTGCCATACGCGCCCGGCGATTCCTTTTGCTGTTCCGCGCATTAACTGCGCAGACAGCCGGGGAGAAATCGCAAACCCGACCCGTTTTACGTCCGGGTAGGACGAGCGGACGAAGCTCGGGGCGAACTCCGTGTTCTCGGGCGCTGTACGGGACGCCCGACCGCTGTTCAGCGAGACAGTAGCCTACCAGCGGCTACTGTCTCGCTCGCTCTTCAGCCGCCCCTGCTCGGCAGCACGAGCCTTGTTACCCATGCTGCCGGCCGTCTTGGCGGCCTTGGCGTTCATCTCGCGCTGTTCGCGAGACGCGGTGCCGTTCTGCACGGCGTGTGCAGCACGGTCGTAGGCGTCCTTCGACCGGTCCTCAAAAAAACCCATGAGGCATACACCTCCTTTCCGCCGAAGTATCGGCAGAAATTGTCGGCGAACCCCGCACGAAACGCTCCCGTACCAGAGCGTTTCGGGTGTGCTCATCGGGAACACTGCCAGGACCCGCTCGGTTGGAACATTTGTATCGTACCATGCTATGCAATGTTAGTCAAGTACATTCTATTCGTTTGCTTTGTTTATGTAATCACCTGTTTGACCTATGTGGTGATATTAGTGCGATGTAAATTATTATCTGACTCGTGCATGAAAAAAGCCCGCCCCGATAAAGCGTCGCGCCAGCCGCTTGAATTGCGGAGGCGGGCTTTTCAAAGGGACGGGTTAGCGCCTAGAGATGAAGCGGTCAACGACCGTATTCAGCAAATAGTCGATCCGGACGACATAGTAGCGTCGCTGCAACGATGCGAACCAGCTGTTGCCTCTGACCTCAATGAGCTTCGCACCAAGCTCATTAAACTTTCGACGCTCGTCGGTGTCCATAATAGTGACAATTTTTGCAGCCTCTTTGAAAGAGAACATAGTGCTCCTCCTTCTGTCGTTGGCGCGGTGGATAGTGCCTACTTTTCATCTCGCTATAGGGCGGCTCCTCGCCCTAAATACGAGCGAAAAGCTAATTATATATATATCGATTATTGGGCAAAAAGTCAAGTTTATTGCTATAATTTGGGTTGATTAGGATATTTTTAATGATTGCTGCGCGCTGGGTCGGGGCGTGTCTTAGGCTCGTTTCGTGCGGGTGGATCAGCGTAATTCGTGCGGGCAGCTAGTTCTGTGCACCTACTTCGTTTCCTGCAATCAAATCTTTCTCAAATTGCAATATACCCTTATAGTCGGCAGAGTAACTGCTCGCGTTCGGTAGTTCAAGCGTGATGATACAGCGCCAGACTGCGGCGATGAGCGTAGTGAATTGTGCGAGCTCTTCAGTGCTGAATGCTTGGTCAAGGCTGTGAATATCGCCACGCGAATCCGGCTCAACGAACTGCAGGATCGCGCCGTCAAACTCATAGCTGGCGTAATCGCGCGAGTGCTGGCAGAGCAATTGGTAAAACATAAGCTGTTGGCGGTATTTGTGCAGCTTGATTTTTTCGTAATCGCCCCGCCCTGTCCAGCTTGTGCTTGGCTTGCCGGTTTTGTAGTCTGTCACGAAGATATGGTTGCCGTTGATATCGACGAGGTCAAGCGAGCCGGTCAAGCGGGCGCCGCCCAGCGTGACCCCTTGCGATGCGAAGCTAAGCTCAGCTTTTTGCGTAGGCGTGAAGCTGTCGTATTCGGCGTGCAAGAATTTACTAAGCGCATCGGTGCCGCGCTTAGCGTAGTGGTTGAACTCGTCTATACTGAGGCGCTGGTCGTGCAGTTCGCGGACAAAATCACCGATGACGTCTTCGGCCGGGCGACGTTCGCCGGTGGCGCTCAAGTGAGTGTGGGCGCGCTGCAATGCGGCGTGAATAGCAGTACCGAAACTGGCGTCCGCGCTTTTCGCTTGTGGAAAGTGCAGTAAATTATTCATCAGGAATCCTTGCGGTCCGCCGCGCGAAACGTCGATGAAATTGTTGAGGTGCGTAGCAGAAAGCTTGTACTGTTCCAACATTGGCGCGAGCAATGCTTTCATGCTAGCGGTCGGCTTACGGATAATGCGGTCATGCCACGCGGTTTGCGCTTGTGCGGTTAACTGCGCGACTGTTTCTGGCGTGCGGTGTACGATTGGCTGCAAATTCACGCCAGTCAGGAAACCGGCGACGAGCGTATCTTTGCTGTTTAGATCGGCGCGCGAGTACGTTAAAAACAGTTGGCGTTTCGCGCGCGTCATAGCAACGAAATAGAGGCGCAGGCGCTCATCGTAGGTGTCGGCGTTCGGCGCAATGGTGATATTTTCCGGGTAGCTGATGTTGCGGCTGCGCCCGCGGACGCGCTCGCCCCATTGCGCGTCGATGGAATTAATGACGTAAACAGTGTCGAACTCAAGCCCTTTAGACTTGTGGGCGGTCATCAGGTTGATAGCGTCGTCAATTGTATCGCTGCGGCGGCGGACGCTAGTGATCGGCGTATCAAGCTGGCGGTAGTCGTCAATGAAGTCGACAAAATCGGCGATGGTGAGATGATCGCCGCGATAGTCGCGCAGTTTGCTGCGGATTGTGCGCAGGGCTTCAAGCGCTTCAAGGTACGCTTCGGGATTTTTTGCGAGTATGTCTGCGCTGAAGTAATGTTCATAGAGCGGCGATGTAAATTGCCGCTTTTTACCATTTGGTACGCCGATGAGCTCGTCGATAAACTCTTCGACCGATTCGTGCGCGGCTGCCCTTGCCCGCTCCAGCAACCATGCTGCAAATGGCGCAAGCGCAGGCGTTGCAAGCATGGTATTAATCCATGATGTGTGGTTGCGGTAGGCGTTAACGCTTAGTTTCCAGATTGTTTCAGGCGAGAAATCGTACATTGGATGCGACACAAGTTCGGGCAGTAAGCTGTCGGCTTCGCTGTGCTGCCCGCTGGCGATGGCAGTGACGGTGCGCGCGAGCAGCTCAATTGCCGCGATGCGTTCGTCGTCCAGCACATTGTCGCGCCGTTCGTAGTTGACCGCAATGCCGCGCTCATGGAGATATGGCAGTAGCTCGACCAAATCGCGGTGCCATCGGCTAATTACAGCGATGTCGCTTGGGCGAGTGCCACGCGCAATCTGTTCGGCGATATGTTTTGCGATCCAGGCACGTTCGTCTGCGGGCGTAGTATGTTCGTGCAACTCAACCATCTTGCTTTCTGCTGTATGCGACGTCAATTGCTTGTTAATCTCCATCGTTGTCTCTAAGCGTCCGTTTGCTTGCGTGATAACGGCGCGTGCGTCATCAAGGATCGTTTGCGCTGAGCGGTAGTTTTCGGTGAGTACGACATGGCGGTAATTTGGATAGCGTTCGCGGAACCGGTGAATATTGCCAACGTCCGCACCTTGAAAGCTGTAAATTGCCTGGTCGTCGTCGCCAACCGCCATAATATTCGGCGCGTCGCCTGCCGGGTTATCGGTGAGATTAAACAGAATACGCAATTGTGCTAGATTCGTGTCCTGAAATTCGTCGACGAGAATATAATGATAGCGTTCTTGCAGATTGAATTTGAGTTCGGGCGATTGCTCAATTGCTTGCACAACATTTAGAATCATGTCGTCGTAATCGTATAACGCTGCTTTTTGCATCAGCTCGCGGTAGCGGTTGTATACTGGCGCCATAGCGCGCAATTTAGCGTGGCGTTTACGATCCTTAAACACAAATGCGCCGGTTGAGTCTTTCTCCATCCAGGCGTTGCGCCAGGCAGTGATTGGCGTGGTTTTGCCGGATTCAACCGCAGCGTCGAAGGCATGCGCCAGGCTAAGCGCCAGATTGTTTGCAAGCGGCGTAATTGCGGGCGGTAATTTCGGCAGCGGCAGCTCGGCGGCTGTTTTTGCGATGGGCGCGATGAGCGTGATTGTTGTTTTGCTGATTCTGTTTGCAAAAATTGACGCTAAATTCGCTTCGACTGCGTTAAGCGTCTCGTCGTTATTATCAATAATTTGCAGCAGCTCCCCGCTCGTTAGGCCTGCCTGCTTCAGCTCGCTGATCACTTGCATCGCGTCGCGCAAATGCGTGTATTCGCCATTCATTTTGCTTGCGAGCGGATTGTCGTGCTGCAGCTCGTCGAAAATTTGCATCATAAATGCGTGCATCGTTAAATCGTCGGCTGGTTTGAATGCTGCGCCATGGTAAAAATATTCGCTGTTGTGATTGATCGTTTCCGTGCCAAAACTGTGGAATGTTTGAATCGCTACTTTGTAGGCATCAGGCCCGATAATACTTGCGAGGCGCGCCCGCATCGCTGTCGCGCCGCTGTCGGTAAACGTGAGGCATAAAATGTTTTCGGGCAGCGTGTCGGTTTTATGTAAAATGTTTGCGACGCGCATGCTCAGCAGCTCGGTCTTGCCGGTGCCTGGCCCCGCCACTACGAGCAGCGGTCCGTCGATCGTATCAACCGCCTTGCGCTGGGCGGCGTTAAGTTTATTGTAGCGCGTGTGAAAAGTCGTCATTGCATTTATTGTACCGCATATCAAGTATCGCAGGCTACTTGTTGGTGAGAGTTTTGCGGCGTCTCGTACTTCTCGCTCTTGAAGCGCGTAAACGCTCTGAGTTTACGCCTCGGCGATTATGCTATAATTATCCTATGGAATCCGACCAGTTGGTTGATAGTTTGGCGCTGGAGCGGGCGGCAAACGAGTTGTTTGGCATGCCGATTGAAGTCGACGCGATAGTCGCGCAGCGCCTTGATTGCGGGCAGAACGCGCAGGCGACGTTTTTTCTGTCGAAAAAACGCCAATTGTATTGCTATATTGAAGGTCCGGCGCATTTAACGCTCGGCGATATCAAAAAAATGGCGACGCGCATGGGCGTACGCGTGGAAATGTTTGTGCCGCCGCGAGGCCGCCCGATGTACTTTGACGATGTTGCGCGGCGCAAATTCGTCGCTATCTATCCAGGTCGCCGCGATATTCAGCCGGATGACTTGCGGTATTACCGTACGCTTGCGCCGTATTGCCCGGCGCTTCTCATCATCAACGAGGTGAAAGACGATATGATTTATTGCGCCGATCATGACGCGCGTACTGGTTGGCGTCCGGCGGTGAAGCTAGCATACCGGAGGATCCTGACCAGCTGATGCGTGATTACGCAGAAATCATAAAGCGGAATGTGCTTTCGCCCGTCGTACTGGCGGTTTTTGTATTGGCGGGCGCGTTGCTCTACGTGCGCGAGTATCGCGATGCATGGTTTATGTCGGTGGTGATTTCTATTAACACGGTAATTGGTGTCGTGCAGGAAATCCGCGCCAAACGCGTACTGAAAAAGCTGGAACTAATGAATGCGCCGGTTGCGCGCGTGGAGCGTAAGGGCAAAATCGTTGAGATCTCGTATGATAAATTGCGGCTCGGCGACATACTACACATTCGTGCGGGCGATGAACTGCCGGCAGACGGCGACGTAACACGGTCGCACGGGCTAGAACTAGATGAGAGCATGCTGACCGGTGAATCGGCGGCCGTTGAGAAATCAGCGCATGACCGCGTATACGCTGCAACTGTTGTGACGGCGGGCGACGGCGTGGTCGCTGTGCGGGCGCTTGGGGCAGATACGCGCGCTGGTGCGATTAGCGCGGTGCTGAAGCGCTACACGCCGGCGCTTACGCCGCTGCAGCGCGCGATCCAGACGGCGATTACTTTTTTGACATACGGTGCAATTGTACTATCGCTGCTAATTTTCGTGAGCTATTATTTTTCTGGATTTGATTCGATACAGATTTTGAAAACAATTACCGTTGCGTCGGTGACAGTGATCCCTGAGGGTCTATTGCTCGCAAGTTCCCTGCTGCTAGCGTTTGGGTCGCTGCATTTGGCGCAGGCAAAAGTGCTGCCGCAAAAGTTATCGGCGATTGAGGCGATGGCGCTCCTTGGCGTGCTCTGCGTAGATAAAACTGGTACGCTAACGAGCGATGAAGTAACGCTAGAATCGTGCGAATCGTTTGACGCGCGCACTGATGTTGCTCGCCTAGCAGCACTGGTGGCGCGTGAAACAGGCGGCGGTAATATTACGGCGGCAGCAATTCTGGCGGCGGCTAATCCGCCGCTTGATGCGAATATTACCGGCGTACTCGCCTTCTCGTCGGCGCGCAAACTAGCAGGTGTCCGCGCGGTAATAAGCGGCAAGACGCGTACGTTCGTTATGGGGGCGCCGGAATTTGTAGCGAAACTTGCGCCATTGAACGATGTGCAGTCTAAACAAATTGACTCGTGGGTGTCGCGCGGTATGCGCGTGCTACTGCTTGCTGGGTTCTCTGACGCAAAAACGCCGCTTAAAAACCTTGCGTGCGGTTCGGGCAGACCGCTTGGAATCGTTATACTGCGCAATAGCTTACGCGATGGCGTACAGGATACGGTGCGTTTTTTGCAAGGGCATGGCGTGTCGATCCGTGTGATCAGCGGTGATAATCCGCGCACAGTGCAGTATATTGCGCGGGCAGCGGGCATTCATAACCCCGAAAAGTCAATTACGGGCGCCGAGCTGGCAAAATTAAGCGACGAAGCCTTTATGCGTGCTGCCGACGAGCACACGATCTTTGCGCGTGTCTTACCGGAGCAGAAAGAGCGCCTGATTGCCCATTTTCGCAATCAAGGTAAATTCACTGGTATGGTTGGCGATGGCGTGAATGATGCGCTTGCGCTTAAGCAAGCCGATCTTGGCGTCGCTATGCGTGCTGGTGCGCCTGCTAGCCGCCGCGTTGCCGACCTGATTTTACTGAACAACTCGTTCACGTCGCTGCCGGCTGGTATGCAGCTCGGCAATCGGATTATTCAGGCGATTGAAATTATCGCGATTCTTTTCTTCCATAAGATTATCTACGGCGTTGTGCTATTATTTTCGACGATTATGCTTGGCGTTGTCTATCCATATGCGCCGCGCCACGTGACGTTTTTGAATATCTTTCTCGTGACGATGCCGACAATTATGTGGACGCTGTTTCCGCCTTCGCCCGAGCACCGTGTGGATCCGCGTGGTTTTTGGCGCGATACGCTGCGGGCGGTTGCGCCGATCGCGATCCTCACAGGCTTGACGATTGCAGCTGTATATTGGATTATGTTGAAAACGCCTGGCGTCCAGCCGCCGCAGGCCGCCACGATGACGGTGCTCATCGCGACGTTTTTTGGCGTGTATCTCGTGTTTTTGGCGGGAATTATGCTCGGTGTTACGCTTGATAATCGCGCAAAGTTGGCGCGAGCGCTGTACCTGGCGGCAGTTGCGGTGGTGGCAATTGCCGGTTTCGCAATTGTTCCGCTGCGCCGCTTTTTTGACTTCACTGCGCCAAATGTGGCGTTACTGTGGCCTGGCGCGGCGATTGTAGCGGCTGTAGCGGTTGTGCAGTATATCATCGCTGGGCGCGCCGGCTTGAGGATTGAGCGCGGTATGGACGGGGTATCGCGCACGTCAGATACTACATCCAATCCAGATCTCAAAAAGAAATAACCCCACACGAGTAACCCGTGCGGGGACGCCTGGACTTCAGACGGTTTTACTGGTTAATTTATTTTGCACCCACCAGTTGGGTGCGAAGGGCATCTAGTTCTCTTCCTCCTCTCCTATACCCTGAAAGGTAATTAGGTTGAAAGCTAGTGTGGTACCGGCAATCAGCAGCGCTGCTACTGAGCGTGTGTGTTCGATGACGCACACTTGTATCGACAACGCGACAGCGAATGCTGCCGTTGCCGCTCATTCGCGAGCCATTTTGTTATACTTAGATGAAGCAGTCGCTTCGTTTACGGTATACATCACTAGCCCGGGGAGAGGTAGGGAGAAAACGAACAAAAAGACAACAAGAACGGTAAACATTACCGATCTCCTTTCTATTATCTCTATGAGGTGCCGTGATAGCTGGTGCTATCAAAAAGGCTAATATATATATCATATAAAGACGACAAAGTCAATACTTTTTACAAAAATTATGTCATAATATCAAAAAATCAGCTTCCGGAAGCTGATTTCCCTAGCCTCGCGGCGAAATGTGCGCTACAGTGGGCAGTGAAATGGCGAAAATAGAGAAAGCAATAGCGCGCGGAGCAGGACTCCACCCGGCGCAGACCAAGATTTTGCGGGAGCTGTTATTTATGCCGGCAGCACGCTTCGCCGAGCTGCAAAAAGCCAGCGGATTAGAAAGCGATCATGTGAAATTTCATATCAAACGGCTGGTCGAGCTGGGTTATGTCGACAAAATCGGCAGCGTGTACCAGCTCAGTGTTGCGGGCAAGGAGTACGCTAATAAGCTCGACACCGACGCCGGTGTGATTGAACGGCAGCCGAAAGTCGCTGTGCTGCTCGTCGTTGAACGGTATAATTCCAAAACGCATATGATGGAATATTTACTGCAGAAACGGCTGAAACACCCCTACTTCGGCTTTTGGGGCGCACCGACCGGCAAGGTTCGTTGGGGCGAAACGCTGCGAGACGCTGCCGTACGCGAGCTAAAAGAAGAAACCGGACTAACCGGTGTATTTGAATATCGCGGCATATACCATGAGCGCGTGCGGCGCCAAGCGGCGGGCGAAATCATTGAGGACAAATTGTTCCAACTGATGTTTTGCGATCGGTTTAGCGGCGAACTGCAAGTGGAATTTGACGGCGGGCGTAATACATGGCGTACGCTTGAAGATATGGCGTTAGAGTCGAAAAAGTATAAAGGTTTTGAAACCGAAATAGCGGCGTGTTTAGACAGCGTGCCGCTTACCGAGCGGATGTGTGATTACGGCGACGAATTTTGATACCGTAAAAAAGCTTGCCAACAGATAAATTAGTGAACCAACTCTGTTTGCGTGGGGGTTGGCACACTTTTTCGGCGGTGGACAAAGACTACCCGCCCTCTGTCACCATTCACTACCGCTTAGACTAAGAAATAGGAAGAGTTGCTGTAATTTATATATTCCAGCACCATCGCGCGGAACGATGCACCACGATGGGCACGGATCTCGTAGTCCTTCCTCCTGTCCCTGGTGGCTTCATGGCTGTACGGGATGTTTGCCTGCGGACATAGCCGAACCTCCTTGCCTGACGGGGTGGGCCGTCTTGTCCGTAGGGCCGCTCGGTGGACGATGAGACGGCCTACAGGACAGACAACGCTAGGAGAAGCGAACAGTCCAGGGATGAGTGAGGGGAACGCTGAGGGCAGAAAACTATTCTATTTTGTGTGGCAACAATCTAAGCATTACTCAGAGACCGAGTTGTAAACTTCCTGCTTCCTGCTTCCTGATCGTACGATCTCTCAATTTTTCATCCAACAGCATATCTGCTATAAAACTCCCATAGTTCCTAAGTATATTCGACACCTCTATCAGTTCGGCAGTGTTAGATCTCCAAATCCATGAACTTTTCTTCCCAGTTGCGATGACGGCATTTTTGAATCGAAAAAACGTCTCTTAGACTTGGGCGGTGGAGTAGGCGTAGATGCTACCGTAATGACACCGACATACGGAAAGGCTGCCCATATTGTTGAGTTGGCGAGAAAGGTACTGCTAAGTAACTTTTCCATCGTGATCCGCCCATGTCGAACCCTAGTTTTTCAAGATCGCACGCAATTGGGTGACCTTCACAAAAAGCTCGTACCGAGGAAACATTAGCAGGTGCGTTAGAGCGATAAATCAATTCTCTCCGCGAGGAAGCAAAGTCTACAATAGGTCCTAATGTATTAGCGCGAAGAACAAGATTCGGATCTGGCTCCTCTCCTTCGCCATTGCGTTCATTGTATAACCAGCACTCAACTTTAATAACCTCTTTTGCTTTGTATATTTCATCAAAAACAGGACGAAGTACCTCTTCCCGACACTGCGCCAGCAGAGTATAGGTTACTTCAGCCATGCGTTGATTCCAGAATTGGGCATTATTGCGCCAAAGGGCGTACGATTCTCTGCAGTATACAGGTATCGAGGATCGGCACCTTCGATCCGCCTGGAATTTACTAGAATATCTCCAACTACCTGCGCGCAATGTGCACGATTCCTGTGAGTAAGCGCTTAAAGTCCAAGCTGAGTAATCCTAGCAAGTTTAGTACTGAGTTGTAATACGCCCTCTTTCTTAAATTCATCACCTTGCGTAAGCACATATTTTTCCGCTTGGCTTTCATCTCGAACATCCAATGGATACGCTACTAAAGGAGCATCGGACAAACTTGAACCACAAATCAAGGTGGAGCCTGTAGCCAGAGAGCATTCAATGGTTTTTCGCGTTCTTGATTCTGAGCCAACATAGGATGACTCAGACAATACAATTAACCCTTCTGTTTTACCATCATGACTGATTTTCTCGTATATATACATTAAACATTAAAGTGATGTACCTATACGCGGTAAAACGTTTTTCACCGGGAAGTATATACTCTGTTCGCTGGCGCGATCCATCATAATACTGACATCGTAGTCCAACCAAGTATTTTTACTTACTTTGGAAACAGCATCTTCATAGCTTCGTCTAATTCTTTTTGTGAGTGCTGTTTCTATATAATCATCGTAATTTGTGGTGAGAATATTGACAGATTTTCCAGAACTTGCCAGATAACAGCACAACTCGACAATACTGTCAAGGAACCTCCCGCGGCTCCATCCAGAACCGCGATAAAGCACCTTGGAAATCATACTATTGAAAGTGTTCTCTTCATCTTCGCTGTTCGTAACAGCCGTAGAGCTAATTAACGTTCGAGTGACCGAGGCTTTTACCTCATTCTCTCACTTTATCGGAAAGATAAAATTCTTCAAGAATATCTTCCCATTTTTGAAATAACTCGTCGTCACATTTGGCATTCAAAATAGATTCTATGTATTTACGGGCTCTATCTTTTGACTCAATTGCGAGTTCTTGATTAAGGACGCTCCAACTCAATCCTGTTCTATCTTGAGTTACACCTGCTCCGCAAATATACTCACGCACTGAGCAGACCTGAAGGCTTCCGCTACTGTTCGAATTTCTCGCATGGAGGATCGATCAACTAACTGACGCGGGCTATTTTGGCATCCTGCTCCCTCTGCGCTTCTTGTGAGCGTAAGCGAATCTCTCGGTAGATTGATGACTTTTTCATGACATGCTCAATTATTGCTCGCGCCTCCTCTTCAGGTGAAATATCAGATTCTGAAACTCGTACAATTGCAAGTCGGTCTAAACTAGTCTTGGCCCTACTTGTATCGGGACTTGTGACAGTCATTGTAAATCCATTTCTATGATGACAGTGCGGGCAAACCGCTCCAACAGCCCGATCCCCCATCTCCCTCGCAACAACCTCTGGAATGCTCTCGTGCCCAGTCTCGGCTTCAGGATTTGGTGTCGGTGGTATTGCTTCGGTCATAACTAAATTACTCCATTTAACTATGCCGACCATTATAAACAATGGGATCATTTATAGCAATACGCATGCCGTGCGGCTAGAACTTCACCGCCTCCAGGTGCATCTATCTTTACTATGTCTTATCACGATCCGCTTGACCGCAACCGAACCGTGAACTCTCAGCAGACCGGAGCGCAACCCCCGCGCAAACTATGCGGGGACGCTCCCAGCAGGGTCTAGCCTCCGTCGCTCTGGTCGAGAATAGGTAGCGGCGGAGACGCAGGCAGAGCCACTGTCCGCTCCCGGTACCCAGCAGGCAGCCACCCCTCTGAGACAGTTCTCCTACGGTCGTCCGAGTGCGTTCCGCATGCTCGCGCCCGGTGAACACCATGTCGCGCCTCTCTCCTCCCTGAGAAGATGTCTCGTCCAGCACCATTGATGATCCCGAGGCCTACGCGCCAGCTATAAACGGAATGATCTGCCCGCTCGACAAACAGGTTATTGATAGAAGCGATACTTTTTATTTTCTATCTAACACAACCAGATGTTCAATATGCGGCGTGCGCGGGAAAAAGTTGTAGCCGCGGTGGGCGCGGATGTTGTACTCCTCGGTGAGGAGAGCGGTGTCGCGGGCTTGGGTAACGGGGTTGCAGCTGAGGTAGATAATGCGCGGCGGCGCAGTTTCGAGTAATTTGGCGATGACGTCGGCGTGCAAGCCGGCGCGCGGCGGGTCAACGATAACAACGTGGTTGGGGGTGATGAAGTCGAGAGCTTTTTCACTGGGAGCGAGGACAGCGCGGGCATTGGCGCGCCCGAGGGCGGTAATATTGCGCTGCATTTCAGCGACGGCGGACTCATTGATTTCGATGAGCGTGGCGTTATCACCGCCGATAGTCAACCCGATCGTACCGACGCCAGCGTAAAGGTCAATTACTGGGAGGTTCTCTCCGCCGGTGTCATTATTAGCAAGCGTTGTACATTTTGGATAGGAAACCCACTCTTGCATATCACGCAAAGCTTGCTCGTACACAGGTATATTTACCTGAAAGAATCCTTCGCAGGCGTAGCGGAATGGCGTGCCAAGAACCGTATCGGTGAGTGTAGTGTCGCCAAATTTTGCGAGGCGTGCGGTGATGCGGCTAGCTGGACTGCGTGGGTCAGAATAGATGATTTCCCCGCCCTGCGCGGGCAACATTTCTGTTTCTTCGCGTGTGATGATATTTGGCAGCCTATCTTTTATATACAGCTGCCAAACGCAGCTCCCTTGCTGGTTACTGCGAATGAGTAATGTTTTTAATTGGCGCGCGGAGATGTGCTTGCGGTGTAGCAAGTCGCGGATACTATGCGCGAGCGTAATGATTCCAGACGGCAACAAACTGCATTCATTGACGATAATTTTGCCCTTGCTGCCGCGGCGGAAGAACGCGAGGTCAAGCGTATCGGGGTACGATTCGCCTGCTCTCTCGCTAAACCAGCTAAATTCTACCTTATTGCGATACTGAAATTTGCGCCTATCGGTGTACACGTCTATTTTGTGCGGCAGTACAACGTTGTGCAGCTCAAAGGCTTCCTTGATCAACGCTGCCTTGTAATTTTGTTCAGCGCTAAACGTCATAATTTGCCACGGGCTTGTACTCAGGTAGCTGCTGGCGTCGCGCGGCGCAATACGCTCGGGCGAGGCGTGTAGGACTTCGGTGACGATGCCTTCAATAAAGTGCGCTTTCTTTTTTGTTACGCGAAATGTCACGGTTTCGTCTGGCAATCCACCCCACACGAAACATTTGCGTCCATCGCTTAGTGTTCCGAGCGCTTGCCCGCCACCGACAATCTTTTCGAGCGTTACTGTTTCGTATCGTGGTTGTTTCACCACCCTATCTTACCGGTTTTGTAGATGCTTGAAAAGTCTGAGCGCTAGAGTTTATGCTACAATGGAAAAAATAATGATTTGGGGTGAAAGGCGGGCGTTGTGCGGAAAATGAGGCAGCGAATTTTGATATATGGCGATTCAAATGTATGGGGCGCGCGTTTTGGAGGAAGCCGCATACCACATAATCGCCGCTGGGCGAATCAAGTGCGTCGCATGTTGCGCGGGAGGGCGGATATTAATACTAATGGCGTATGCGGACGCGTTGCGGGCAATTTTCGTACCGACAAGCCGCATAAGAATGGGCATGATTCTTTTGTTGAGTGTTTGCATGCGGCGCTTCCTGTTGGCTTGGTGGTCATTGCGCTTGGTACGAATGATTTGCAGCAACGATTTCACCGAACGGCCGATGATATCATAGCTAATCTAACATGGTATGCTGAATGCGCTAGTGGTGTGCGCGTCGTATATATTTTGCCACCACCGTTTGCGGTTGACGATACATCTGGGCCGGAATTTACATCGGAGTCGCTTGCGGTACAGCAGCAGCTAATAACGCGTCGTGCCGAGCTGGGCGATACGATTGTGCTGGGTAGGCTTCCACTGTCTGACGGATTACATTTTTCACCGCGCGGGCACGACAGAGTTGCAAAAATAGTCAGAAATTACATTCGAAAAAAGCTGTAACGGAAACAACGCCTTAGTTTGTTTGCCCGTGCCACGCTTCTTCGGCGGTTTGCGCTTCGCCGCGCGCTGCTGGCCATACCCAGGCGTCAATCTCTGGTAAATCAACGCCGTTTGCTTTGATGTAGGCGGTGTTTTCGTCGATTTTCGCTTGGTAGATTGCGGCGCGGTGCTCAGCTTCTTCAAATGGCATGACGCCGCGCCGTCCGAGCTGTCGCAGTGCAGCGATCGCGAGATCGTAGCGGCTGGTCTCGTTGCGTACGTGCATGTCAAACGGCGTCGTCGTGCTGCCGATTTCCTTGTAGCCGCGAATGTCAAAGCGGTGCGAATGCACGTCATAGTTGAATAGAATCGACTTAAGTGTTTGCGGATAGCCGTGGAAATTGAAGATAACCGGTTTGTCGTGGGTGAAAATCTCGTCGAATTTCTTCTGCGTCGCAACATTGCGCAGCGTACCAAGTCCCATGGTTGTTAGGCTGGACACATTGACGCAGCGGATTCTTGCAGCTGGACATTCGGTTTTGATGATATCAATTGCTGCCATCGTTTCCTTTGTCGGGTAGTCGCCGCAAGCCGCCATTACGATATCTGGGTTTTCATCGCTAGCGAAATCCCAAATCATCAAACCTTCGCTGACCTGCTGGCGTGCTAATTCGGTTGATAACCAGCGTGGCTCAAGCGTTTTACCGGCAACGAGCGCGTTGATTTGGCGTACGCTTGATAACATTTCTTCAAGGCATACGAGCGTGACATTGCCGTCTGATGGAAAGTAAACGTTCGAGAAGTTGCTTTGGCGGCGCAGAATGTCGTCAATAAAGCCGGGGTTCTGATGGCTGAAGCCGTTGTGATCTTGCCGCCAGCCGCTTGAGGTAAGAATGTAATTTAGGCTCGGAATCGTGCCGCGCCAAGCGACGCTACGGCTTTGTGTGAGGAATTTAGCATATTGATCAACCATGCTTGAGACAACTTGCAGGAACGCCTCGTAGCTCGCGAACATCGCGTGGCGGCCGGTCAAGACGTAGCCTTGCATCAAGCCCTGCATGTTGTGCTCGCTGAGCATTTCCATGACGCGCCCGTCTTGTGAGAGATCTTTGTCCCAGCTCATGATCGGCCACTGCCAGCTGCGGCTGGTGGCTTGGAAAATTTCGTCAAGCTTGTTCGAGTACGTTTCGTCCGGACTCATGAAGCGGAAGTTTTTGCTCTCAGCATTTCGGCGGAAGACTTCTGCCAGATATGCGCCGGCGCGGCGCATGCTGCTTGAGCCGATTGTGCCGGGTGTTTCGGCATCTTCGGCGAAGTCGTCTACATTCGGTAATATGAGCGGTTTATAAACACTATCGCCGCCGTGCGCATGCTTGCTCATGCCGAGGCGTTTTTCGGGCGTGCCTGGCAAAATATCGCCTACGAAATCTCCAAATCCGGTGAGCTCGCTAAACAGCTCGTTAAACTTATAGCTCTTTAGCCAGTGGTTTAAGATCTTCAGTTGTTCAGGGTCGGACTTTGCCTCGCTGAGCACAGTCTGATGTGCTAGGCAGTTCCCCTCAATTTTATTACCTTCAACCTCTTTTGGACCCGTCCATCCTTTGAGCGTGCGCATAACAATCATCGGCATACGCGGCGCAATTTTGTCGCTGCTAGCGCGAATTTCCGCGACGAGCGCATGCGCCCATTCAAGCGCCGCTGCCATTTCGTCGTGCGGGTCAACGCCTTCTTTCGTCGCGTCGACAATACGAGGTTCGTAGCCGTAGCCGCTGAATAGCGTCATTAGCTCGTAATTGCTCATACGCCCGAATACGGTTGGCGCAGAAATTTTGTAACCGTTGAGATGAAGAATCGGCAATACGACGCCGTCTTTGCGCGGATTGAGCAGTTTGTTCAAATGCCATGCGCCAGCGGTTGGACCGGTTTCTGCTTCACCGTCTCCTATTAAGCATGCTACTAGTAGGTTGGGATTATCCATCGCGGCACCATAGCTCGTGCTAAGTGCATAGCCAAGCTCCCCCCCCTCTAAAATGACGCCGGGCGTTTCGGGGTTTGAATGGCTAGGAAACCCGTACGGCCAGCTAAATTCACGGCATAGTTTGCGGATACCGGCGAGATTCGGCTGCATGCTTTGATCAAAATGCCCAAGTGTGCCTTCAAGGAACAAGTTGGCTTGCAATGCCGGAAAGCCATGCCCCGGACCAAGCACGAACATCGTATCTTGATCGTGTTGTTTTGCGAAGTAGCTGAGGTGCGCGTATGCGAAATTAATCCCCGGTCCACTGCCCCAGTGTCCTAAAATGCGCGACTTTACGTCGTCAAATGTAACGTCGCGGCTGAGTAGATGGTTTTCTGCTAGAAAGATTTGCGCCACAGTCAGGTAATCAACTGCACGCAAGTATTGTTTGATAGATTGTTTATCGTGCGTCTTCATATTAACTGTATTATAAAGCTTATGGTTATGTTTTGCTAGAGCATTGTGCTGGATTGGGTTGTTGCGGTATACTGTAAATGGTAGTAAATATTATCAGGAGGCGATTATGAGCAAGCTGACGGATATTATTTCATTAACTCATCAAGACGCAGAGCGTCTAGCACGGGCGGGTGTGTACACGATAAAACATCTACTCTTAGCTGGATCAACATCGGCCGGTCGAATGTGGCTCGCCGATCGGTCGGGGCTAGACGATCATGTAGTAAAGCGCTGGGTGCACCAAGCTGACTTGCTGCGTATCGCAGGAATGACACCGCTGTGCGCCGAATGCTTATGTAAAAATGGCGTGCTTACCGTGCCAAAGCTTGCGTATCGCGCTGCCGCTGCGGTATATGAATTATGCGCGTGCGAAACGAATCTGCGGATAACGTACAGCGAGATAGCGGCATTTATCGCTGAAGCGAAAAAATTGCCAAAAATCGTACACCATTAGATTATACTAAAGGGTATGAAACGGCGTGTAGCAACTCATGGGCAGCATTTCTTGCGCGGTTCGCGGCTGATCGGCGAGCTAGTCGGCTATAGCAATATCCGCCGGCGCGACACGGTGATTGACATTGGCGCGGGCAGCGGTGCGATTTCGGCAGTGCTGGCGCGGCGGGCGGCGCGTGTGGTAGCGTACGAAAATGAGCCGCAGGCGCTTATACTTTTGCGGCGGAATATGGCGCACTATAGCAACGTGGAAATCGTAGCGCAGGATTTTTTGCGCGCTAAGCTGCCGCGCCAGCCGTACAAGGTGTTTGCGAATATTCCCTTTTCGCTGAGTTCAAAGATTATCACCAAGTTGGCGCTCGCCGATAATCCGCCGCGCGCGATGTATTTGATTGTGCAAAAGCAGTTCGCGCAAAAATTGGTGCTTGATTCGCCGCATTTTCATAGCGCGCTCGGACAAGCATTGGCGCCATGGTGGGCGGTGCGGATTCGCCGTCCGCTGCGTCGCAGCGATTTCACGCCGCCGCCAGCGGTTGATACGGTGTTATTAGAGCTAAAATTGCGTTCTAAGCCCCTTCTCGACCCCACCAAGGCGCGCGATTTTCATAGCTTCGTCTATGCCTGCTACCACGACCCGCGGGCATTTCGGCGGGTTTATCGCGGCGATTTAAAGCCCTCGCAGCTAAATACTCAGCAATGGCTGGCGTGTTTTTGGGCACACCAGGACTATCGCAAAAAATGAATGCACAACAGTGGTAAATAATCGTAATGAAATGTGTGCTGAAATGAATATTGTCTTGATAGCGTGTGGTTTTAATGCAGTGTTCTGATGTGGTATAATAGTTGCCGTGCCTTGAGCAAGTTATATTGGGTCTACTCTCTAAAATGGCTCACTTTACAAGTTTGCTCGAACCTATTTCCGGCGTAATACTGGCTAAGCCGCGCAGGCTCAGCCCTAACGCCTTCGTGAGCAAGACGTGTTGCGCCCCGCCAAAACCCCTTTACCTTATTTTTTGAGATTTTCCCCGCCGAATTTCTTTTTTAGTTGTAAAGGGTGTTTTCTGGTGGCTCGGCTGCCACTCCATGGCAGGGGTGTTGACATTTTGAGAGTTCAGAGAGTTGCTTAACAGTAAAAATAATCTATAATATGTTAGCATGATTAACCTCAATCGCGTCAACTACACTACCGGTAGCAAAGAAATACTTCACGATGTGTCGTTCTCTATTAACACTGGTGATAAGGTCGACCTTGTCGGTTCAAACGGCGCAGGCAAGACAACCCTCTTAAGACTTATTAATGGTGACCTAACTCCAACCTCTGGAGAAATCATTAAAACCAACGAAGAAATCGGGATATTGCCACAGGACATGCGTGATTGGCTAGATCATAGTGTGTATGAATTTATTGAGGAAGTGACCGGTGTCAAGGATGCGCGCGAGCAGTTTGATGAGCAATGTGCGAATCTTGAGCATGACTCGAGTGAACGAACTCTCCTGCTATATGCTGATGCGCTCGAGAAATATGACAAGTTTGAGGTGGCGTCATTTGATGCGAATCTAGAAAAAGCACTTAAACGCGCCGATATATCCTCTATCGATACAGGTAAAGAAATTGGTAATTTTTCTGGTGGTCAACGAACACGCATTGCACTTGCAGCGGTATTTGCTTCACGCTACGATGTTGTCTTATTAGACGAGCCGACGAACAATTTGGACGATAAAGGCGTCGTTGTATTGGAAAAATTTATTGAGGGTTCAAATGCGGCTTTCTTGATGGTATCGCATGACCGTCGTTTCTTACGAAATGCAACAAGCCGTATTATTGAGCTTATGGGCGGTGATCAAGGTATACAGCAATATGGACTCGGTTATGATGAATATGTTGAAGCCCGCGAAAAAGCAAAGCGAGCAACGTTTAATCGCTACGAACAGTATGAAAAAGAAAAGAAGCGACTTGATCGTGCCGCGAAGGCAGTACGGGTTAAAGCAAATTCCGCTGGGTCAAACCACTCAAATTCTGACAACGATAAGCTCACTGCTAATTTTCGTAAAGAAAAAGCTGCAAGCGGACTGGCGAGCGCAGCCAGCGGCATGGATAGTCGGCTCGGACAACTCGAAGTGCCAGAGCGACCAGAAGAAGATGTGTCGCTAAAGTTCCTTTTCAAGGAAGAAGTGGGCAAGAAACTAAATCTGCTTTCCGTATCTAATCTGGAAATTGACTATGGTAATGGGCACGCGATCGGCCCCATGTCATTCTCTATTCGTACTGGCGATAAGATTTTATTAAAGGGTAAGAATGGCTCAGGAAAGACCTCTGTGATACGTGGGGTCATGGGTGACGCTCCTGTTTCGTCTGGCGATGTTCATACCAACAAGCAAGCAAATGTTATCTACGTCGATCAAAATCAAACATTGCCGTTACCTGACGACTCTGCGCTCAATAACATTCGTCACCTTGCGCCATCACTTGAGTTGCATGACGCAATTAATTTACTTATTCGGTTCAATCTCAAGAAAGATATTATTCAAGTAACACCAGGCAGCGAGTTGAGCGGAGGTGAACGCGCCAAGGTGCTCTTGGCGGGAATAGCCGCCAATAATGCTGGTTTACTGATTCTTGATGAGCCGACCAATAATCTTGATATACCGACAATAGAAGCGCTAGAGCACGCGTTAAAAAACTATAATGGAGGCGTCTTGATTGTGTCCCACGACCGAGATTTTGTGCAGAATATCGGTATAACAAATACCATAAGCACACCCCCTAGATAAAATATATTTAACAAGTGTGTTTTCTCGTGCTATGATGCGGCTAGATTTGGGAGACTTTCCCTTATCGTACCTACTATCCCGCCCAAGGAGGTGATTACCATGGGAGGAATCAACTGCGGAGGCGGCGGCGGCAACGTCAGCCCCGAATTCTCCGCCGAGTACATTGAGCAGCTGGCAAGCTACTGCAAGTCGCTGTTCAATGGGTCTGCCAAGTTCTTCGAGGCGAACGTTGCCATTGAAGATGCGGTCATGACTGGCGGTGACCTTGTTGTTGCCACGCAGCTGCTGAGCAGCAGCGAGGACGCTTTGACGAGTGCCCGGGCAACGCTCGGCACGGTCGCGGCGCTCTGGTCGTCCGTTCGCACGCCTGAGGTCGATTTCGGCGAACAGCAGAAGCTGATCTCCGATGCGGTCAACAAGATTGCGGTGGCGCGTCTGGAGCTCCAAACGCTCGCCGTCAACGACTCGTTGCAGCAGTCGCTGTGGCAGGATCCGGTTCTGACGAGCAACTTCGTCGCAGCGCTGGAGAGCCTGAGTCGGACGACCAGCTGGCAGGGTGAGTTCGCACAGGTGTTCGCACCTGCGAACCTCGTGGTCGCATAGCGATCACAAAACTTGGGCTGGGCGGAGGAAACTTCGCCCAGCCCAAGCATAAAACACATGGATATTTATGTTTGAAATTATAGATACGCCGTTTTCACCGATAAAAACGGTACGGTTAGATGACAGGGGCGATTTTCGCCCCTGTTCAACAGGTCTGGACATTGATAACTTAAAAGTGCGCACGATGATGGAGAGAATAGAGGCTGATCATGCAAATGATCAAGAAATTGTAGCCTCAGCCGCACATACAGATAAAGAGATTGCTCTTGAAAATGCATGGCAAGAAGCGATTGAGAGAATTTCACTTGCCGCATGGTGGGCACTCGACAGGCCTTTTCTGGCGAAGTTCTCAGATGATACAGTCGAAAAGATTGTGCGCAATCACAAGATAGAAATACCCGAGAGTTTCTCTGTGCGTGTTGGGCTAGTTGAGTCAGTTAACCCAGATTACAAGATTGCCTGTAGTATTATATCAAATGAAAGAGATTATCCATTTGCTGTTCTTGGAGGTGGCTGCTCGAAAAATGCAATGCAAGCCGCAGAAAAAGCAATTTATGAGTCGATGCAGTCGTGGACTGCGACAAACTGGATAGATTCTCATCAAAATACAGAGAGTAAAGTATATTGGGATACGAGAGAACTCATGAGTCGTATTGCAGATTTATCCAGCTTAACCGTAGATGAATCGCATGTTCCGACGCCTCATAAAGCCGATTGCCTTAGCGGCCTAGGCGCCCGTGTTACTTTTTGTGACGGCGTTTATGTGGCTAAAATCATTGAATCGCATGGAATTTCTCATGTAACGTCTGAGCTGGCAAGAATCGCAATGAGAGACGATGAACATATCTCAGTACTCACACCGCATAATCTGTAAGGCAATACTTTCAATTTACGTGCAACTCTCTGAACTCTCAAAATGTCAACACCCCTGCCATGGAGTGGCAGCCGAGCCACCAGAAAACACCCTTTACAACTAAAAAAGAAATTCGGCGGGGAAATAAAAAATAAGGCAAAGGGTTTTTCCGGAATCGTCGCCTAGAACGGTGACATTTCTATTTATCTTTTTAATTCTTACCAAAGACAAAAATTAAAAAATCTCAACCAAAAAATCGCCCATTCGGGCGACAATTTGGATCTACTCTCTAAAATGGCTGGGTCGGCAGGATTCGAACCTGCGAATGCTGGGACCAAAACCCAGTGCCTTACCACTTGGCGACGACCCAATATCACCGGCTACGGACAGGAATGATTATATCATATACTATTTCTAATTGAAAATGACCGCCCAGCTACATTGTAATTGCGCAACTTAAGATGATCAACCCTTCCTGGCGCATTTGATGTCCAGCTCGTTCCAGCGCGACTGGAACTCAAGTGCTCTATCTAGCGAATCTTGGCCATAAATCCTTTAACAAAGAAAAGATCTCTCCTCTTCGGTCAGCTCTTTTCGTTTGAAATATTTCCTTGCTCATCTTTTATCAAACAGAATGCCTAGGCGAGGAGGATGAATATAATCGGAAAAACGACTAAATGCAAAGCGTAAAATAATCCAATTAGCAAACCTATAAGTAGAACTACCAAAACAGGTATGCATAAATGATTTCATGTTCGTCTTGCGGTTATCAACAGCAGTCCTCCTAACAAAGCCAATTTTGTACATTGGATTGATATGGATGATTTAAAGTTGCTTGTGGGATCGGGACATGGTAGTAGTACGCTCAACATCGTATGGGGAGCGGCGCGAGATACTGTTGCGGAGGTGATTGACGATGCAAACAACAACATGTCGTCTTCGTCTACTCCGCATAAACGACTCAATCCATCAACATGGGGCTACATTTTGGCGGCGAAAGATTGCGACCAATTTGCATTGTACCGTGATTTTATCCTGAAAAAGTTGCTTGAGATACAATGTCCTCACAAGACGAAAGGCTTGTTGCAGGGCGAAAAATATCAGTTCCTAAATGATCGGCGTATTATTTGGGCGAGCTCATGCAGGCAGAGAAAGGTAATGAAGGTGAATATCAGTATACTGCATTGAATGGGCAGGACTTTTTATGGATGACGCTGGGCGACGATTACTAATAATCTGCTCTTGAAATTAAAGAGTGCGCCAGCAAGAGCGGCGCACCCGTATCTACTATGCTTTTGGCAACTACCTTTTCTCTCCATAGCCTTTCGTCAACTTTTTGTTGCGCAACTTCAATACTACGTCTGCCGCTTTTGCTAGTTGTTTACTATGAGTGACGACGATGACGCATTTGCCGTTATCGTGAGCGGCTGAGTGTAGAGTAGCGATAATATCGCTGGCGGTGGTCTCGTCTAGGTTGCCGGTCGGTTCGTCAGCGAGGATAATTGGCGCGTCGGAAACAAGGGCGCGCGCGATCGCGACGCGCTGCTGCTGTCCGCCGGATAGTTTGAGAACGCTGCGGCGGATGTGGTCGTCGTCCAAGCCCATGCTGCGCAAGGTTTCCGCGGTGGCTTTTGGATTGACGAGCTTCAGGTTTTCTAATGGTGTTAGGTAGTCGATCAGATTGTAATTTTGGAAAACCAGCGAGATAGTATGCTTGCGGTGGTATGAATAACCCTGCTCGGCGATATTTTGGTCGTTGAAGAGGATTTGCCCGCCGGTCGGTTCGTCTAGTCCGGCGAGTAATCCGAGCAGCGTTGACTTGCCGGCGCCGGATTGCCCGACGATAGCGTAGAATTTCCCTGGCTGGAAATCGTAGCTAATGCCATTGAGTACATTGCTCGTACCGTCGGCGTATGAGTAGATAATATTGTCGAGAGTTAGTGTTGACATGAAATTCTCCTATCGTAATGTGGTTAAAATTTGTTTCGGGGTGCGGCGCAGAATAGGCGCGAGAGCGACTATACCGGAGGTGACGACTACAGCAAGACCAAGGATGGCTGCGAGAAGGTAGCTAACGAACGGCGCAGCTTGCGGCTGAACGGTCAGCGTGCCGGCAACATGGCTGGAGTTATTCAATAGATTGGATGTGAGATGGTGTGATAGTGCCTGGCTACTAAGCATAGCGCCTAGCAACGCGACGATGGCGATAAGCAATAACTCAATCATTATTTGCTCGGCGATTTGCCGTTTGCTTGTGCCGATGGCAAGGAGCGTACCGATCTCGTGGATGCGGCTGCGCACCCAGAAAACCAGCACGAGCGACAGCGTTGCTAGTCCGGCGAGGCTAATGCCGAGCGTGCCGATGGCTAAAATGCGTTCAATACTTGCGATGCTATTGATGACGCTGGCGAACGAGGCGGCATTGTCGGTTAACTCCAATTTGCTCCAATCAAGCGGCAAGGTTTTGGCGCGCCGGACGAGGTCTGGCAAGGCTCGCGGGTTGGAGGCAAAGTACGTGGCGCGGGTAAGCTGCTCAGAGCCAGATAGTTGCTGCGCCACCGCTAAAGAAGTAATGATTTGGTTCTCTGCCTGATCGGACGGTAGCGGACCAGGTTTGTCAGTCTTGCCGCTGAATATGCCGGTGATAGTAAGATCAACCTGACGGTCACCTTGCTGTAGCTGTATGCGGTCGCCTAGTTTTAACCCGTTCTTTTGTGCAAAGGCTGTGTGGATCAACGCCGACTGCTGGCTATCCTTGCTGAGGTGCTTGCCTTGCTCCAACTGATACAGCCGCCCGGTAAATTGGCTGAGCGATTGGCTGTCGGTTGTGCCAGTTACGCCGGCTGCGGCATCGGCTTCGTCGCTGAGCTGAATACCGCCGTCGATTAACGCTAGTCCGTTTGGTCGAGCAGCTGTTTGTGTTTGATAGTTGTACGCTCCTATTCCAGCGAGGTGCCGCACTGCCTCAGCGTCTTTTATCAGCAAGTCTTCGCCTTTAGCGCCGCTCAGGCTAAAACCGGCGCGGATGTTGCGTTCAACATTCAGGCGCAAGTTTGCCATTGTTTGCCGCACCGCCACCGTGCTTATGAGTAATGTAAAGATGAGCGCCATCACTGCCAGGATGATGAGGCTGCGCGTGAGCCGGCGCGTTACCGCCGTCCACGCGCGTGTTAGCACAGTCATCGCCTACTCCACCTCCGTCAGTAGCTCTTTCGGCGTCGATTGGGTGACCGGCCGGCTCGCGAGCAGTACCGAAGCAATGATAATGATTAATCCGACGCCCCACACCGCGGCGAGATCGCTTGGCGCTACCCGCACAGAAACTTTTTCGAGCGTGCGCGACGAGACAACCGAGTCGGCGTTAGCGCCAAGCGACGCGCCTTTAAGCTGCGACTCGCCTGCCTGCTTGGCGTTACGCGCCGCTTGATTGACGATATGGTCGCCTACGTGTTGTGCTACCAGTCCAGCTGTAAAGAACGAAGCGCCAAACGCGATGACTGCGATCATGGCTACCTCTGCGATATATTGCAGAATGATGTTTGATTTTGAGACGCCAGTTGCAAGTAATACGCCGGCTTCGCGCTTCCGTTCGTTCATCCAGAGGAATAACACGAGACTGATAATAACGATGCTGAAGAAACCGGTTGCGATCAACATGCCGTCGATGAGGCTGTACACGCCCTTGACTGCGCCCGTTACGCCTGCTAATTCCTGGCTATTTTTAGTTAACTGATACATGCGCCAGTTAACCGGCAATTTTTCCGCCTGCTTCAATAGTTCGTCAAGCTGCGTGCTGCCTTTGGTGAAGAACGTGGCGTCCTGGTAAATCTCTGTTTGTTCGGTATCTTTGCTGAGCGCGCGCGTGGTAGCGATGTCAGTGAAGAATAAGTTTTCGAACAACTCGACTTGGTAGGTAGCCTGGCGCGGGTTGGTACCGCTGAATATCCCGACGATTTGTACGGTGGTTTCCTCTGTTGAGTTGTGCCGGTTGTCGGTGTCGTGCGGGTTAGCTTTGAGCGTGAAGGTATCGCCGAGCTTGCGCCCATTTTTCTGCGCCCATTTCTCGTGTACGAGGATTTTATGCGTGTCGTCTGGCTTGATGTGCCGCCCAGAGGTTAGTTTAATTGAACCGGCGCGGAATTTATTTTCTAGCTCTGAAGTATTAACGCCTAATACATCGGCAGCGTTGCCGAATTGTGCTGCTTTGCTCGTATCGTAGCCGCTCGTGCCGTCTGGCAGCGATACTAATTTGGTATCGGGAAAGTCGCTCAAGACTTGCTGGCGTACTACGTAATTTGTTACGCTCGGCAGGCGTTTGACTGCGTTAATATCTTTACCGGACACAGTACCAGACCCGCGGTTCGTCCCGGGGTTTGTCCGCCGATTATTGCCCAAGGTAGCGCCGGTCATGAGCGTTTTGTCTAACTCTTTGGCTGCGTGGTCGGTTGAATGCTTGATAGCAAACCCGCTCAGCATGATAGTCGCCATCACGAGCAAAATTGCCAGCACAATGAGGCTTTTTAGTTTTTTCCTGGCGGCATACAGCCAGGCGCGGTGTATAAATGACATAAATCTCCTTTCATTACTTTCACATCGGAGTGTAGCACGCCAATATGAAAGTAATGTGAAATGGAGATTACGATTTGTTGGTGCGGGTAGCGCGGCGTTCGGCGGCATCTTGATATTCAAGGCTAAAGTCAATTGTAAAACGCATGCCATCTTTGACTGGCGTAAATTGATACGACCAGCCGCGGGCGTCGAGGAGTAATTTAACGGTATAAAGGCCAATGCCGCTGCCAACCTCATTCGCCTCTCCTCTGCCTTGCCGCAAGCGGTAGAATGGTTCAAATGCGCGGGCGCACTCGTGCGTACTGAGCGGCTTGCACTGGTTTGTAATGGAAAGCGCGTCGTGCTGAATGCGTATGCTAATTGCGCTGCCGCGGTCGCTGTAACGCACGGCGTTCGAGATTACGTTTGATAAAACGCGCCGAAGCATGTCGGGATTAGCGCGGACTTTAAGTGGTGCAAGGTCTACTGCAAAGGCGAGTCTTCGCGCCGACGCTAACAATCGGTAATCGTCAATGACGCGTTCTACGAGCTGGTCAACCCGCAACGTTTTTTGGCGCGCGACTGCTTGCTCGGCGGTTTGGCTGGCGCGCAGCGTATCCTGTACCATAGCAGCCAGCCGGTCGACTGTCGCGAGCGATTCAGCTAGCTGCCGCTCTCGTTCTGCTGCCGGCGTGACGCCAAGCTGCATATTTTCGAGCATAATTCGCAAGCTCGCCAGCGGCGTTTTGAGCTCGTGCGAGGCGGCGTGCAAAAAAGCTAATTTTTCTTTTTCGAGGCGCGTAATATGCGCGTTTTCGCGCTCCAGCGATTGAATAGTGCGGCGCAAATTATCATAGAGCCGGTTGACGTTGTTCCCTAGCACAGCGATTTCGTCTCGGCCTTTACCTATGTAGTGCGCGCCGGGCTGCAGCTGCTGCATCGCCGTGGTAACCTTTGCCATGCGGCGGATCGGGCGCGTGATGAACCGGCTATAGCAATAAGAAAAGACGAGCGCCACAAGCAGCGACGCTGTCATTGTATATGGCAAAATCCGCAGCGTTGCCGCCTTCGCCTGATTAACGGACTCGACGTCGGTGAGGAGCTTGGCACCCACCATGCCCGCCGACCCGCGCACCGTCGTCGTTTTAATGATAATTGACGCTGGATCAATCTGTTCGCCGGCGATTGTCACGAGGCTTGCGTCAATTGGTTGTTCGGCGATGATATTAACTGCCTGAAAACCCTGAAACGTTTCGTCTCGTCCGTCAATCGTCAGCGTGATAGTAACGTTATGACGTAGCGCAAAGCTACGGGCAGTTTGTCGCATAGTATCAGCTGATTGTCCGCGCAGTTGGCGGCTTAAATCGGCTACCTGGGCTTCGGCTGTCTGCTGTTTTTGCTGCAAGTAGACTGCTGGCATTAGTAAATAAATCAACCCGTGCGCTATGACAATCATTGCTGCGAGCATGCTGATTGACGCCAGGAATGTTTTAGGAAACAACGTCAGGCGCTTCATAGCGGTAGCCGACTCCTTTTACGGTGACGATGCAGTCAAGGTGCAGTTGCTTGCGTAGATTTTTAACGTATACGTCAATGACGCGGTCAAATGGCAACTCGTCGTTTGCCCATAGCGTATCTAGTATCGCTTGCCGGCTCCAGACGCGCCCAGGGTGGCTAACGAATAATTTTAGTAATTGGATCTCTTTTGGTGTTAAGGCAGCGCCCTGCCCCGCATATTGGCTAGTGTAAGCTGCGAAATCAACCTCTGCTTTGCCATAATGCCAGCGTTTCGGCAGCGGCGGATGGCGGCGTAATAGCGCTTGCAGGCGTTTGTCTAAAACAGTGAGCGAAAACGGTTTGGTCACATAATCGTCCGCTAATCGATTAAAACTGCTGATTTGGGTGGCTTCGTCGCCAAGTGCGGTTACGATAAGGACTGGTACGTTGCTTGTTTGGCGTAATTGCTCAAGCACTTCTAATCCCGTCATGTCTGGCAGCATAATATCAAGTACGATGGCGTCGGCTTGCTGGATTTGGGCGAGCGCTGATTGTCCGTCGTCTGCTGTTAACACTCGGTAGCCGCGTGTACGCAAAAATCGCCCTGTGCCTTCGCGCAATGCCGGTTCATCTTCAACCAGTAGAATCGTGGGGTGTGCTACCTCTGGATTATCATGCGTCATATTGGCAATTATAGCATGAGCTCGGAGGCGGTTTACCTGCTGCTCTATTATTGGCTAATAGCGCGGGATATTCCGCTCTTTTGATTGACAACCGTTATCTTTGGTCGGTATCATAAAACCATATGCGTAACAGATTGCCGAGCGTGTTCCGGTATAAGCTGCAGTATTTGCCGTACGATATAGTTGCGGCAATCGTAGTGACAGCAGTGACTGTGCCGAGTGCGTTAGCGCTTGCTGCGATTGTCGGCGTGCCGCCGGTAATGGGTTTGTATGCAGCGATGATCGCGCCGATTGTGTTTGGATTGTTGGCGCATACGCGGCGGCTGGTGGTTGGTCCGAACTCGCCGACGGCGATTTTAGTGGCATCTGGTGCGGCCTTGGTCGCGGCGGCGGGTACGGCTGAGTATGTGAACGCAGTGTTTGTGCTTGGGCTGATCGCCGGCGCGATACTGATGCTGCTTGGTGCGGCGCGGTTCGGGTTTTTGTCGGATTTGATTTCGCGCCCGGTAATGATTGGTTTTTTGGCGGGCGTAGGCGTGCAAATCGTTGTGACGCAATTAGCGGCGTTATTAGGCGTGAAAGTTGCGGGGCACGGCGAAGTATGGCATTATATCGGCTCAATTATGTCGCAAGCGTCGTCAATCAACGGCATGACGGTGACAGTATCAATCCTTGTCATTGGCACGATGATAGTGTTTCACCGCACGCGCGTGCCCGGCGAACTGGTTGGATTAGTCGTAGCGGCGTTATTTGCGATGATATTCCACGTACAGGATTTCGGCGTAGCGTTTGCGGGAGAATTACCGCGCGGACTGCCGCGATTTGCCCTGCCGCATGTTGATTTTGATTTGGTAACGGTATTGCTGCCGACAGCGCTGTCGATCGTTGTGGTATCGCTGGTGCAAGCCACAACGATGATTCGTAATCTAGCGAGCGATCACGATGAAGAGGTGGCGCTGAACCGCGATTTTGTGGCGCTTGGCGTGTCGTCGATTGCGACGTCATTGTTTCAGGGATTTTTGGCGAACGCGACGCCATCGCGCACGCAGGCGGCGAGCAACGCGGGTATGCGCTCGCAAATGACAAATATTCTGTCCGGCATTATGGTTGGCGGGCTGCTGCTGTGGGGCGGGTCGTTGTTCCGCTACGTGCCGCAGGCGGCGTTAGCCGCGATCGTGTGCGTCATTGGATTCCAGCTGATTCGATTTCGTGAACTGCATAATTTGTGGATGGTGCGCTACGAGGAATTTGTAGTTGCGATGATCGCGCTGGCGTGCACGGTGCTGTTCGGCGTGCAGCTCGGCGTACTGATCGCAGTAACGGTGTCGCTAATGGAGCGCTTGCGCCGGCAGTATCGTCCGCACGATACGATTTTGCTGCGCGACGGTGTACTATCGGATTGGGCGAAAGAGCGTCTTGGCCGCGAGCAAAAAATACCGCGCGACGTGTTGGTGTACGGATTCGACGAGTCGCTATTTTTCGAGAATGTGAATTATTTTGTAGCGCGGCTTAAGCGAGCGATTATGCGGGCACGCCACACGGTGCGCTACGTGGTGATTGATGCCGGTGCGATTGACGACATTGATTATACGGCGATTGAAGAGCTGAAACGGTTGTACCGCGAGCTGAGCGAAGATGGTGTTGCTATTGCTTTTGCGCATATGTCGCCGAGTCTGCGCGCGCAGTTCGACATTTATGGCATGACAGATATTATCGGCGAGCGGAATTTGTATGCGACGCTAACGAAAGCATTGGCTCATCCGGCGAGCCCGCCGGCGCGCGAAATGGTTTTAGATCTGAATCTTGATCCAACGCAGTATATAGTGGTCGGCGGCGCGGTGCTTGATATGCTGCATTTGCGCGATACGCATGACGTTGATATTGTCGTATCAAACGAGATTTACGAACAATTCCGCGCGCAAAAAACCTGGCACGAAGCCGTCTGGACAAGCGGCAAGCGCGTGCTCGTGCGCGGGCAGTATACGCTTATGAAGACGTGGATGGGCTGGTCATTGCGGCAATTGCAGCGCGATGCTGAGCGCATTGAGCAAATTCCTTGCGTCTCCACCGAGCGGCTTATTGACGCCAAGCGGCGGATTGGGCGGCGCAAAGATATTTCGGATATAACGCTATTGCGCTCGCGGCGATCAAAGCGGCGTTTGCAATAGATAACTGTCTGCGTCACAATAGTGCATGCGTCCACAAGCGCAACGTCACCTTCGAGTGTCTATCGGCAAAACAATAAGAGCCTTTACCCTTTACCATATTCACTGCTATCATTTCTCTAAAGAGCGACCTCTCCGCGCGGGATTGCGCGAAGAGCTAATATATTCACGCTTGTCGCCTAAAGCCGATCGTGCCACTCCGCTTCCCTAATACTCAATTTAACTCCGGGCGCTTGCCGAGGAACGTGCGTCCGAACCACTTATGTAGCTCTAATACGATAATCGGCAGGACGAATGCAACCGTTGTTACGATTGCGAAGTCGGTAGCAGTAACCGGTGCAACGTGCAGGTAGGGAGCGAATGGGCTTGCGATCGCGATGAGCTGCAGCCCGACCGCGACGAGCAACCCGACGAGGAACGGCGTATTGCGCTTTTTAATGCGCCGGAAGAGCGACTCGTAATCGCTGCGAGCCTCAAACGCGCCTGCCCACTGCACTGTTGCAAGCGCGCAAAATGCGACTGTGCGCGCATAGTCGGCGCCATGCCAATGGTCAAACAGCGCGTAGAGTGTCAGCACAAGCACTGCCATCAGGAGCGCCATGATGATAATCCGCGAAATCATAAACGTACTGAGCAGTGGCGCGTTGGCGGGTTTAGGCGGTTGCTTCATGTTGCGTGCTTCGCCTGGTTCCATACCGATCGGAATAACCATGGCGCTATCAGTGACAATGTTTATCCACAAGATCTGTACTGGCGTGAGCGGCAGCGGCAACCCAACGATGAGCGATCCGAGCGACACGAGCACCTCGCCTAGATTTGTCGACAATAAGTACGTTACCATGCGTTTGATATTGGCATATACGGTGCGCCCTTCATGGATCGCCGATACGATCGACTGGAAGTTATTATTGAGCAGAATGATGTCGCCGGCGTCTTTGGCGATTTGCGCGCCCGAGCCCATTGCGACGCCGACATGCGCGTTCGTGAGCGCGGGGATATCGTTGACGCCGTCGCCCGTCATGGCGGTAATGTCGCGCTGCTTGAGGATTTCTAAGATACGGTGCTTATATTCCGGCAGGACGCGCGCGCAGACACGGATGGTTTTGAGACGTTCAGCAAGGTCGTCGTCGGACATCATACTCATTTGGCGGCTGTCAAACACCTCGCTGCGATGATGTACGAGCCCTAGCTCCCTGCCAATATGATATGCCGTTTCGAAATGGTCGCCGGTAATCATGCGTACAGTAATGCCGGCAGCTTGCGCGGTGGCAATAGCACTTTTTGCTTCGGTGCGGAGCGTGTCGGCGATCGCGACGAATCCGTCAAACGTGATATGTTGACGCGGCGATAGTGCTTCAAGTGATTCCAGCGGCTTCTTAAGCGTTGCGTGCCCGAGCGCAATGACGCGGAATCCGAGTCCCGTCAGATGGTGCAGCTCGACAGTGGCGCGTTCGCGCTCGCCCTCTGCTAAATCGCAGCGTTCAACCATCTGCTCGGGCGCGCCTTTAAGTGTCAGAATGTATTGCGTGCCGTTGTGATACAGCGCGCCGCTCAGCGCTAAAGCGTGTTCAAATTGGTAAGCTTTTATTGGTTTGCGAACGTTTGCCGGCGGATTTTTCGCGATAAACGAGCGAAATGCCGTATCAAGCGGATCGGCGACGCTGTGTCGCGTGTGCGGTACGATTGCATCTGCTAGCGTTTGCAGCGTGTATTTGCGCTGGTTGCGCGGATGCCATAATTCTTGTACTGATAGTTTATTGTGCGTAAGCGTACCAGTTTTATCGGTAGCAATGGTTGTGATTGCGCCGATTGATTCAATTGATCCCATCGTGCGCACTAATGCTTTGCGCCGTGCCATTCGCTGCATGGCGAGAACCAAGATAATTGAAATTGCGATCGGCAAGTTTTCGGGCACAGCGCTCACGCTCAGTGCGATCACAAATCGCAGCGCTTCGTCCCACGCGATCCCGCGCCACAGCGCTAGCCCCATTGTGACAAGCGCAATGAGGCTAATGACGATAACGATCTGCGTGATAAGCGCGTCGATTTTCCTTTCGACTGGATTAACTTCTTCGCTCGTCGCCGATAAGTCGCTCAGCCGCCCAAATTCAGTGTTGTTGCCCGTCGCTACAACGACGGCGCGCGCTTCGCCGCCGATGACGAACGAACCTTGGAAAACCATGTTTGATTGTTCGTAAATTTGCCGGTCGGCGCCGAGCGTTTCGACCTGCTTCGAAATTGGCAGCGATTCGCCTGTTAGTTGGGATTCGTCGACGCGAAACGACCGCGCTTCAATAATGCGCGCGTCGGCAGGGATTTTGTCGCCTTCGTCTAGCACGATGACGTCGCCCGGCACGATATTAACGGCGTCGACCGTAACGCTCTTGCCCTTGCGCAGCACCTCAACCTTTACTGTGGACCGCTTTTGCAGCGAGCGTAAGATCCGCTCGGTTGAAAACCGCTGTACGTAATAAATCAGCGCATTCAACAAGATGATCGCGCCGATAATTGCCGCGTCGAAATACGACCGATGCCATAGGCTAATACCAATCGCTACAACAAGTACCGCCATAAAAACCGACAAAAATGGTTCAAGCAGCTTGCGCCAGAGCGGCTCGGTGCGTAATTTAATTGAATTTGGCCCGTATTGCCGTAGCCGCTGTTTTGATTCGATTGCCGATAGTCCGCTGCTTGTTGTTTGGAGATCGTCAAGCGTCTGTTTCACTGATTTTGTGTAAAAAGCCATAAGCATAGTATACTAGATCGGGTGCGCAATCTGAACGATTGCGCTATACTAATAAGTATGAAGGTAAAAATTGAAATTGACACAAAAACGTTTATTCGCTTTTGGCTTGTAGTAATTGGTTTTGGTCTAGCGGGGCTAACAATTTATTTAGCGCAGACAGCGCTGGTTATTTTGGGCACGGCGCTGTTTTTGGCGCTTGCGCTCAATCGTCCGGTGGCGCGGCTGGCGAAGCTCATCCCCGGCAAGAGCCGGCTGGGCGGCACGGCGCTCGCATTCACATTGCTCATCGTGTTTTTATTTTGCGTCGTGTGGTTTGTGGTGCCGCCAATCGTGCAGCAGACGGCGAAATTTGCCGAGTCGGTGCCTGGGATTATTGATCAGGCGAGCACGCAGTGGCACGGCGTCAACCGGTTCATTGATGAACATAGCATGCGCGAGCAAGTAAATTCAGTTTTGGAATCAATCAGAACGCAAGCATCCCACTGGGCGACTGATCTGAGCGGCAGTATTATCGGCAGCGTCGGCTCGCTGGCGTCGTTCGTGACATCGCTGTTTTTGGTCATTGTCTTGTCGTTTTTGATGCTGCTTGAGGGGCCGGAGTGGATGCGGCGCGTTTGGGGTTTGTATGATAACCAAGCGCGCATGGAACACCACAAACGGCTCGTTGGGCGCATTTATAATGTTATTACCGGCTATGTTGCCGGGCAGTTGACAGTTTCTGGTATTGGTTCATTGGTGGCAGGCGCATTTGTATTTGGTATTAGCCTATTTGTGCCGGCGATTGACGCAAATTTGGTTATGCCGGCGATTTTAATCGTGTTCGTACTGTCGCTGATTCCGATGTTCGGGGCGACGATTGCCGGCGTGCTCGTCACGTTGCTCTTGGCGTTTAATAATGTGCCGGCGGGAATTGCTTACGCGGTATTTTTCGTTGTATACCAGCAGATCGAGAACAACTTCATCTCGCCGGCGATTCAATCGAAGAAAGTCGAGTTATCGGCCTTGATGGTGCTGACGGCGGTGACGGTTGGCTTGTATGTTGCGGGTGTCGCCGGCGGTTTCATCGCTATTCCGATTGCCGGCACGATCAAAGTGTTCCTTGACGATTATCTTGAGCGCGCCAAAGCTAAGCGCGAAGAAAGCAAGCACGACAAGCCAGTGCTCGGCAAGCTGGCGAGCAAGCTTAAAAAAGCTGCGCCATCAGAATAATATTGTTTATGCGTATGTCCAAATCGTGTCGTGCGCTGTGTCACGTACGATGATTCCCATTGCTTTGAGCTGGTCGCGCAACTCGTCGGAGCGCGCCCAGTTTTTATCGTCGCGGGCGCGGCGGCGCTCCACTAGCAGCTGCTTGGCGTCGTCGCTGATATCCGGCGTTGAATCAAGTAGCTGGAGCCCGAGCATATCGTCAATTGCTTGTAATAATTCCACTAGCCCTGCGCGGTAAATTGCGCCAAGCGGCCGTTGGCTGATACTCGAAAACGATTCGTCGATAATACTAAGCGCTTCTGGTGTGTTCAGGTTATTGTTGAGCGCTTCGCGCATTGCACCAATTGCAGCCTGCGGCGATAAATACTGCGGCGCGTCATTGCGTTTCGTGTCGTCGTCTAAACGGTCGTGAACTTGATGGCGCAGGCAAGCGGTGTCGCGCCAATTTTTCAAACGGTTGCGTGCTGCTGTTAGAATATCAAATGAGAAGTTTCCTTCGCTTTGATAGTGGCTTTGCAAAATAAACATACGTAAATCCATCGCCGTGAAGCCGCGCTCTTTTAGGTGAGTCATTGTATAGCCGTTGCCGAGCGACTTGCTGATTTTGCCGCCGTCAATTTTCAGGTGATTGCAGTGCAGCCAATACCGCGCAAATTGTACGCCGCTCGCTGCTTCGCTTTGGGCAATCTCGTTGGTGTGGTGCACGGGAATGTGGTCAATACCGCCGGTGTGGATATCAATCGTTTGTCCAAGCAGCTCCATCGCCATGGTGCTGCACTCCAAATGCCAACCTGGGAAGCCCATAATTGCGCTTGCCACTCCACTCGCCGCCCCGGGCGTTTCGCGCCCGTGCGAATCAAGCAAGTCTTCTGGTGTTTCCCACTCCATATCGCGGCGCTTGCCTGGCTCGGTAAATTTCCACAGCGCAAAATCCCATGGCTGGCGTTTTTCGCTATTAGCCTCAACGCGCGCGCCGGCTTTTTGTGCCGCTAAATCTAATTGTGCGAAATCTGCGTAGCGCGGGAACTTGCTCGTGTCAAAATAAATCCCGTCGCTGGTTTGATACGTGTAGCCTTTCTCTTTCAGCGTGCGGACGAGCGCTAATTGCTGCGGAATGAAATCCGTTGCGCGTACCATATGCTCTGGCGGAACTAGCCCAAACTCGTGCATGCCACGCACGAATGCCTCGGTGTAGTGCTCAGCAATTTCCCAAGCGGTTTTGCCGTCGCGCCGCGCCCCCTTCTCTAGTTTGTCTTCGCCGTCATCGGCGTCGCTTACTAAATGCCCGACGTCGGTGATATTCATCACGCGCTCAACCTCGTATCCGTTAAATTTCAGTACGCGCACCAGCGTATCCCAATAAACGTAGGCTGCCCAGTTACCGACGTGAAGATAGTCGTATACCGTTGGTCCGCAGGTGTAGAGCGTCACTCGGTCGTGCGACATCGGCGTAAATTCGTCGAGGCGGCGCGTGAGGGTATTATACAGTTTCAGCATAGTGATGCTCCTTTAGCGCTTTATCCGCCGCGTCAACGAGTTCGCGCACCGTTGCTTCATACGCCTCGTAAATGCGAAATCCTGCGGCGTATGGGTGGCCGCCGCCGCCGAAGTAGCCGGCGATCTGCTCGCCAACGGGCGTATTGCAGCGCAATTTTCCAGTAAGCTTACCGTCCGGGTAGGTTTTGATCGCGCACGCAACTTCGACGCCTTCTACGAGCCGCATCTCGTCGAGAACAAGCATGCTCGGGTTATACTGGTCGCTGTACGCTTGGATTTCTTCCCACGGAATATGCACGAGCGCTAGTTTTCCGTCCAGCAGATATTCGATCCGCTCAATTAGCCGTCCCTTATACGCCAAAATTTCCGGCGACTTTTTCATAAAATCTCGCCGGCGTTCTTCAATTGCCGCGTTGCTTGCGCCAAGCCGCGTCAGCTCGCCTGCAACCGTGAATGAATCGGCGTGCGTACTCTGCGTGGTCAGTCCCAGGCTATCGCTCATAATAGCGATCAGTAAATCCTCGGCAGCTTGCGGGTTGATTGCCCAACCAGCGTCCTGCGCCAAATTGTAGATTAGCTCGCCTGTTGCGACAACATCTTGGCTGATTATCGTGTGATCAAAGCTGAGCGTACTGCCAGTCGTATGATGATCAAGTACGAGCACGGGGTGCGTCTCTAAAAAATGCCGCGCGCCTGGAGTCTCAAGTACTTTGCTAAGCAAAATATCGGCGCTCGTATCGACGATGATCGCCGCGTCAGCTTTCGTATCAAACTCTGCGCAGACACGATCCCAGCCGCGAATATAACGCAGATATTTTGGGATAGCGACTGGGCAATATAGGCTGGCATTCTTGCCGAGGCCGCCAAGAATCTCCTCCAGTGCTAACGCCGAGCCAACGCTATCGCCATCAGGATTTTCCGCTTGAATGACGACGATGTTCGTTGCGTTGTCGATTATTTTTTTTGCTTCAGTGAACATTATTACCTGTCTCCGTTTGGTGTATATACTTCAAAAATATAAAAAAGTTTTTGGACGTATCTAGAGCACTTCTTCATTATACCATTGAGTGCGCTATTATTCGTCCCGCATATCTTTCATTGGGTTGCGGCGCGTGTTGCGCGCAAGCGGTAGTATACTACCAATGAGCGCCGCCGCAACGATACTTGCAGCGGCGAGCACGATAATACGCGGGTCGAATGCGAACAGCTGGAACGTCGTATTCAAATCGCGCGGCATAATGATATAGCGCGCCGCGGTCGAAAAGTCGGCTGAATAGAGCGCGTCGATAACGCCTGCACCGATCAGTCCGGCGGTGATTGCGAATAGTGCAATTAGTCCAGCGAGCAGCAGCGTGTACATTATGTAAATCTGCGCGATGTCTAGCCGCGTTGCGCCAAGCGCGCGAAATATAGCAGATTCTTTGCGGCTGTCGGCGACTGTGCGTGAAATTGTTAACATTAAAATGAACGCCGCCACGCCGATAACGCCGAGCAAGCTGTACCACAATATTGGCGTGAGTTGCTGCCGCAGCTCTTCAATAACAAGCGAGTTGCTTCCGAACGGCCGTGTAAAGTTTGATACGCCATCCACGCATAAATCCTTGTTCTTCGGCTGGTTATTGCACATGGAGGCATGATAAAATGCGCGGGCGTGTTCGGCGTCTGTAAATTCGTAGATAGTCGTATCTGATAGCCCGCCCGAAAGTTCTCGACGCTCCGTGGTGAGAATATTCGGTACATATGTTTTCGCGGCGCCTGCCTCAAACGTCTGTTTCGGTATAATCCAGCGCGATGGCATGTTGGCGTTGAGCGCGCCAGCCAGCTTGCCTTTTAGGTCGTCGCCGTACGCCGCATCCGGCAGCAGTCCGACAACGCGGTAGGTTAGTTTCGCTTGCTGCGGCGTTACGTTTTCTGTTGAAAATTGCTGGTTGAATTTCTGCATTTTTTCGTCCATCGCTTTTTCGTCGGTGCTGCGATTATCTTTTTTCACGATAGCGCCGCCACAACTATCTGCCGCCGGCAAGGCATATTCAATGCTTGGCTTGGCATCGGGTTCGTTTTTAGTCTTATTGGCGGCTGTGCGCTGCTGGTCAAGCGCTTGCTGGATTAAATGAGACGACGCATTATTACGATAGCACACCTGAATTGTTATGTTACCCGTCTCGTTTCTCAGCTCCCGAATACGTTCAATATGCTGCTGCGGCGATGCGGTCGTCGGTAGAGGCTTTTTGCCGAGCAGCGCCGCCGCGTCATTGTAGCTGATAAAGACAGGAATTTCATTATTGGCGGCACGCGCGCGGTGCGGTAAGAAATAATACTTGAGCAGCGACTCGTCAAGAATCGTTTGATAATCCGCCGCACTTACAAATTCGCTTAGCTGCTCTGGTACGGCTTCTTTATCGCGCTGAAAATCCTCGCGTCCGCCGATCATTACATCAAGCGACCCGTCGTCGCGCCCGCCAACATTCTGCACGCGGTATGTCGCGCTTGAGCCAAATCGCTTGGCGGCTGTGTCAATGCGCTCCGGTTTGAGTGGATTCTTCTCGGCGGTGTATTGTTTCAGAAACGTCTTTACCGCCCAACTATTGCGGTTGAGCGAACCTGAATCGTCCTGATTTATTTTTGTAATTGGTTCTTCCTCGGATTTTTCGTCGTATTCGACGCCGAGCGCTTTCGCCGCCGCTTTTTTGTCGGCGATATGCTGTTTATGCAATGCGAGTATGCGGTCTTTGGCGTCTTGCGGCGGGTTGTAGAATAGGTCAGATTGATTTTCATTGTGATTGCTATACGCCAACAAATATTGCGTCGACATCGTATCGCGGCCGAACCGTTCAATACTCGCCATGCTGGCGCGTAGTACCGTCAAACCAAACACTACAATGCCAAACAGCAGCCCGGCTACGATAATTGTTGCCGCAAGCCGAATTTTGCGCGTGCGCAGTTTTGTCAGTGCAAGTTTGCTGGCATCAAGCGTCCGCAACATCTAGAGTACCCTCCCGTCGTGCAGCGTAATCTCGCGGTCGGTCTGCCGAGCGATCTCGTGGTCGTGCGTAACAATCAGAATCGTTGTGCCGAGCTGGCGGCGGATTTGCTCGAAAATGTTAATGACACGCTGCGAATTAACACTATCGAGATTACCCGTCGGTTCGTCGGCAAGCAGGACTTTCGGCTGATTTAGTAATGCCCGCGCAATGGCGGCGCGCTGCATCTGCCCGCCAGACAATTCCTTCGGCAAATGCTTCATGCGCTCTGCGACGTTAACCATATCAGCGAGTTCAGTGGCGCGCTGTTTACGCTCGCGCGGATTGGTGCGCGCGAACATACCGGGGATTTCTAGATTAGTCGCTAGATTCAAAAATGGCTGCAAATAAAATGACTGAAACACGAATCCAATTGTCCGCCCGCGGAATTGCGATAATTTTCGGTCTGATAGCGCGCTAAGGGCTTGTCCGTTGACGGTAATGAGTCCGCTTGTTGGTTTGTCGAGTCCGCCGATTAGCTGTAGCAACGTTGACTTCCCTGAGCCGCTTGCGCCGGTGAGCGCTACAAATTCCCGCTGGCGCACGCTCAAACTGACGCCGCGCAGCACCTTAATCTTTTGCCGCCCGACTTTGTATGTTTTTACGACATCTTTGACTGAGATAATTTCACTGCCGAGCGGTACAGTAGTTTTTGTCTGCGCAGTGGCATCGCGCGCCGTGTATTGCCGAACCGCTGCAACCGCCCGTTCCGGATCGCCGTCAAAATACCGCAGAAACGCAGCAATTACCCTCCCCTTTTCGTCGTCCATGGAATCATTGTAGCAATTGAAATATGTAAATGCTAGCAATTCCGTATAATACAATTGTGACCTATAAAAAATACCTTGCGCTTCAAACCAGGCTTGAATGGTTCTATGATTTTCACCCAGGTTTCTTTGATGATATTCCGGCGAGTCAAAAAGAATTGCTGCAGCGAACATTTTTGTACGACACGTCAGACGATGAATATCCTGAATCAATCCGAAAATTTTATAATGACACGATCGCAGAACGTCCGCAATTACAGCATGATATGCGTATAGCAGTCGACGCATTATATCGAGCAGCTGGCGCAGGTAAGCTGACCGACTATATTGATGATTAGAATCTGTCCAGCGTGCTATACCCTACCATCTAAATGGAGTTGCTTGACAAAATAAATATTTTGGTGTAGAATAAAACTAGTATTATTACTACACACCCATTGACCGCTCGCTTTTAGTAAAACTGCAATCCACTAGCTATAGAACCCGCCGCCCCTCAAGCGCATGACTGAGGGTGATTTGATCGGCATATTCTAGATCAACGCCCACGGGAATGCCGCGCGCCAGGCGCGACACCTTGACATTGAGGCGTGCTTCTTGAATGTGGCGCTGAATAAATAACGCTGTCGATTCACCTTCAACGCTCGCGTTTGTTGCAATAATAATTTCTTCGGCGGCATCATTGCGGATACGCTTTAGTAATTCTGGAATGTGCAGCTGTTCTGGTCCTATGCCGTCTATCGGTGAAATCGTACCGCCAAGCACATGGTATGTTCCCTTGAACTGTCCGGTACGCTCTAACGCAACGATATCAAGCGGCTCCTCAACCACTGCGATCATACGCTTGTCGCGTGCGGCGTCGCTATAAAGCGGTGAGATATCTTCGTCGGCATTGATGAGTGCGAATGTAACAGGGCACGTCTTAACGTCGCTATGCAATGCTATCAAAGCACGCGCCATAGACTGCGCAGTACGTTCGTCGGCACGCAACAAAAAATATGCATATCTCTCAGCGGTACGCGGACCGACGCCTGGCAATCGCCCGAGTTCATTAATTGCACGCTCTAGCGCGTTTGGCAACAGCTGTGCCATTATGCCTTACAATCCTAAATTGCCCAAGCCACCCATGAGCGGTTTCATCTTTTCGGCGGCAATTTCCTGAGTCTTTGCCATACCGTCGCGAATAGCAATCTCAATCCAGTGCTCCAGCTGATGGATATCATCCAAATCAACGTACGCCGGATCAATTTTAATTGATTTAATTTTTAACTCGCCAGTGATTTGCACGATCACTGCGCCATCACCTGCCTCAACCTCAACAATTTCTTTTGCGAGCGCCTTCTGCGCCTTGCGTAAATCATTCAACATCTTCATTTGGTTCAACGCCATGTGGTCAGTCCCTCCATATAACAACTAATCGGTAATGGTGATATTATACCGCATTATTGTAGGATTTTGTAGACATATAATCGGTCGCTCTGCTCGGCGCGCCCATTCGTGATAATGCGCTCAAGCTGCCATGATTCTGGCGCGGCGGGCATAGCGCGGCGGGCGTTTCGTGTGAGCACGACGATACCGGGCGACTGGTCGGCTTGATCGCGCAGCGTGATTTTAGGCGAGCGCTCTGCTACGATATGGTAGAATTCGCGTTCTTGCTCGGTTGCGACGAGTGTCATCTGTTCGTGCTTGCTAGCGTAAGCATGTATAAGGTTTAAGTCGCTTGAATAATGCGCGAGCGCACTTGGCGCGTAACGGTAACCATCCATATAATGCGTGACATTTGTAGCAATAATGCCGATTACCAGCACGGCAAGCGGCAACAGCCCTGCCAGCCGCGCGTACGGATTGCGCGGAAATAACCGGTACCAGTAACGTATCAAGAAATCAAATCCAGTCGCGATGAGAATCGTCATGACGAAGAAAAGAGCGCTTATATGTGCCGGCGTAAGTAGAATAAGCGGTACGAGCAAGACGCTCAAAATAATTGTTACATAGCTACGCGCCGTATAGCGCGTCATAACGAGACGATACAGCCCGATAAGCGCTACGAGCGCAAGCGTTAATGAATACGCCGGTCGCAGTAACGCGCCCGAGCTGTCTGCACTGAATCCAACTAAATCAAGAACCGCTTGTAGCGCTGTAGTGCGGATACGAGTAAACGATATATTGCTTGGCAACCCAGCAAGCTCAAGCGCAGTCGACGGCTGGATGATAATTGCGTAGACGAGCGGCACCGTACTCGCTAGCCCTAATATTGCCGCCATCAGCAACTTTGTTTTGCCAAGGCGTTTCATGATATAGCGAATGTGCGGATGCAGCACCGAGGTAATAAGCAGCGACACGACGACGTAAATTCCAAGCGGCACATACAATGCCACCGCCATCAGAACGCCGCCTAAAATCTTCCAAAAAGTATGAAAATATTTACCGCGGGTCACGCGTAATCCTGCTACGAGTAGCCAGACGGCGATTGCGTTAAATGTAATCGCTGGCGTACCGTCTTGCGCCATGAACAAAAATTGCGTTGTTGTAGCGAGCGCCATCGTCGTGATCATCGCGACGTTACGCTTTAGCCACGATTGCGTTAATACAAGTATACCAAGAATGGTAAATGTCGCTAGCACAAGAGATGGCAGCTTAATTGCAAATGTCGTCGCGCCGAACGCATAAATACTTAGCCGCTGCAGCAAATGATACGGGAAATTAACGATCATCGCTGGGTCAAGCGAGTTCTTCGAAAGCGAGCTGCTTGTTAATACGGATTTAATTTCCTCGGGGCGCAGTTCGCCTGGCGTTTGCAGCGCTCCGCCCCACACGATTACACCGATAATTACTGCGATTATCAACAATCCCAGTCCAAAACGCCAACGATAAAGAACGTAATCTGTGACGTGCGATTTCATACCTCTTGATTATACCAGATATTTACTCATGGCGGCGGTCAAGCGACATGAAACGCAAGCGTTCCGGGTGGAAGTATAATTGCACTTTGCCCGTCGGGCCATTGCGGTGCTTGGCAATAATCAAATCAGTGATATTTTGCACTTCGGGATTATCCGGCTCGTAGTAGCCAGGGCGGTAAATAAATGATACAAGATCGGCGTCCTGCTCAATGCTTCCCGACTCGCGTAAATCGGCGAGCTGCGGAATCGGCGGCGTGCGGCTTTCGACCGAGCGGCTCAGCTGGCTGAGCGCGATAAGCGGCACGTTGAGCTCGCGCGCTATAAGTTTAAGCCCCCGCGAAATTTCGCTCACCTCCTGAACGCGATTGCCATTGTGATTGTTTGCTGCTTGCATGAGCTGGAGGTAGTCCACAACAATTAGTCCGAGTGGCTGGTCATGCATAGCGCGGCGAGCTTTGGTGCGCATCTCCAACACACTGAGTCCTGGCGTATCATCAATGAAGATTGGCGCTTCTGCCATTTCCCCCATCGCTTCACTGATTTTACTGAAATCGTCGTCGCTCAAATTACCGGTGCGGATATTCCAGCTGTCAACACCAGAGGCATCAGCAAGCATGCGGTCGATCAGTTGCTCTTTACTCATCTCTAGACTGAAAAATAGAACGGGCAATTTCGCGATTGTCGCAATATTATAGGCGAGGTTTGTCACGAGCGTCGTTTTACCCATCGCTGGACGTGCTGCGAGAATGATTAAGTCGCTGCGCTGTAATCCAGCTGTCATATTATCAAGGTCTTGATAGCCAGTACGAATGCCGCGCAATTGTCCTTTGTTGCGGTGCAATTCTTCAATACGGCTGAAACTTTCGTCGAGAATATTTTCAATACTCACCAAGTCCTGTTTAAGCGACTGATCAGACACATTAAATAATTCCGCTTCGGCTTTTTCGAGCAGCTCGGCAGTAGATGTTTCCTCGTTAAATCCCATTTCGCCAATATCAGCACTTGCTTTAATGAGACGGCGGCGAACAGCTTTTTGTGCAACAATGTCGGCATAGCTACTAGCATGCGCGGCGGTTGGTACGTAATTTGTCAGCTCAGTGAGGTAGCTGCTGCCGCCAACAAGCTCCAGTTTATCTTTCTTTTTTAGTTCATCAGTTAACGTTAGCAAATCCACCGGCTTGTGGCGTTCGTACAAACGCATCATGGCAGCAAAAACAGTTTGATGGCGCTGATCGTAAAAATCCGCCGGTTTGACAATTTCCGACGCGTCAGCGAGTACGTCGTCGTCAATGAGAATCGCACCGAGCAAGCTCATCTCGGCATCAATATTTTGCGGCGGAATCTTAGCGTCAACTTGTTTCGCGGGCATTATAAACTCACTTCCTCTCCACCGCCCATCATAGCAATAATCGCAGCAGTTTGACTATCTTCTGGCGGTTTCGGCGTAGCAAGTACGGTGATTTCGATGTCGGGCAAACCGATCGTTTGCAACGATTCGGCGAGTGCCGGTAACGCTTTATCGATTTGGTTTTTGGCGAATTTTTTACCAGCGTAGATAGTAAGCGCCGCGCCGTCATAGTGATATTTGCATTTAGCAAGAATACTGTGCGCGCCTGCAGCAGATTCTTTAAGCGGCGCGAGAAAATCATCCCAAGCAAAGGATTTTTCTTCCTTATTTTTCTTATTGTGCGCCGGCGCTGCGGTTGATGCGGACGATGCAGCATTGCTCTTGTCGTCTTTTATTGATACTGAAGGCTTTTGTGTAGAGGTTACACCTGAGTTTGCTGCCGCACTCGTATGTGCCCGCGGAGACGCGGCAGGTGTTTCTGGCGATTTTTTGGATACCTGCGGTGTTTCGTGTAACGCAGGCTCTTTTGCCTGCGCCGGAGAATTGGCTGGCTTTACCGCGCTATTTCCACTAAGTGCAGCAGCCGTAGCAACTGGCTGCGCTGCTATATTCGCCTGCGATGTTAGCGCAACCAATAACGATGTATACGGCCACGGGCTGCGTGTTACTTTCGCGAGCGGACCAAGCAACGCTAAGCGCTCTGGGTGCGAAATTGCACTGCGTTGAATATTCCGCGCGATTTGCTCGGCGGCGATTGGCGCCGGCACGCCATTGTGTTCCATTGCGCCAAGCTGTTGTACGATTGCAGCTATATCGCCTGCTGCCGCCGCTGCGAGTAACGCATCAACGTCCTGCGCGCTTGCGAGTCCGAGCGATTCTTCTATTAGCTGCGCGGTAATTGCGCCATCTGCGACATGCTGCAATTGGTCAAGGAGGCTGATGCTATCGCGAAAACTCCCCTGCCCCTGCTCGGCAATAAGCCGCAAAGCATCATCGTCAATCGCAATATGTTCAGCTTCGGCAATTGCGCGCAAGTGCGCTACTACATCCGCTTCGCCGATTAGTCGAAAGTTAAATCGCTGTACGCGGCTCAAAATCGTTGCCGGCAGCTTATCGGCATCGGTGGTTGCGAGAATAAAAACAACATGTTCCGGCGGCTCTTCAAGCGTTTTGAGAAGCGCGTTGAACGCCGACTTGCTGAGCATATGCACCTCATCAATGATGTACACTTTTTTCGGGGCGCTAACTGGCGCGATCTGTACTTTATCGCGTAAATCGCGAATATCCTCAACGGAGTTGTTGCTTGCTGCATCAATTTCGATAATATCCAGGTGCGTCGATTCGTCGGTATACGGTAAATTGTTAATTTCGTGCGCCAAGATACGCGCAATCGACGTCTTACCGACACCGCGCGGTCCAGTCAGCAGATACGCATGTGCTACTGCGCCGCGCTTTAGCGCGCGCTCCAACAGCCGCGTAATGTGCGCCTGCCCAACAATCTCGCTCAATTTTTTCGAGCGGTATTTCCGGTATAATGCCTGGCTCATATAGCTCTATTATACGCTATGGATAACGTTTGCACGAGCGTTGATTTGTGAAGATATATGATGAGCGTAATAATTTGTTTGGTGTGGCTGTTCGTATTGGATGAAGAATTTAAGGTCCTATTTACAGACTGTTATGTAAATCGAGGCAAGATACTAAGTGTCGTCGAAACAGTACGCCGCTGAACTATGTAAGTATTCTGAACTAGTACTAAAATAAACTCGCCTGTACCGGCGTGAGATCAAGCGGCGCAACATCGCCTGTAATCGTGACATAATTACCAAGATACTGTTTCATCGGCGTTACAAGTAGCCGGCTTTGCTGTTCCATAATAAGCAACTGTCCAAGTAGTCCTACGAACGTGCCAGAAAGGTGCGGCTGATTCCATAGTTCTATAGCGGCGCACGACGAAAGTGCCGCGCCGTTGATCATTATGCTTGATAATTCGGCAAATTGCGGGTTGGAAAATTGTATATTTAGTGCACGCTGGATTACCGCAATCACCTGCTCTAATTTTTGCCGCGCCACTACCTCGTCGTACGAGTTTTCGACTAAAATTTGCGCTTTTTTGCGTAACTGGACACTTTCACACAATCCAGGCAGCCAAGCAATCTGCGCTTCATACTGCCGCGCAACGTTGGCACTCGGGAATGTTTCGAGGATTACAGCACTTCGCGCGCCTTGCTCGAGCAGCCGCGCCAACCCGCGCTCGGCGTTTGAGATACCAACTTTAACAGTCTCTGATGAAAAATACGCAAGATACAACAAATGCGGTTTTTTGTTGAGCTCGGCTTGTTGCACGCTCAATTCTGTCGTGTTGTAGAACGCTGGATTAAAGCCGGTCTTCCGTTGGCATTCAGGACACTGTTCATATTTTTCAGAGACAGAGCGCTTACCTGGACACTCATAGCACTCGCCAGTTCGTATATCATACCAACCAGTACAGCGTTTGTAGCTTAAATCAAATGTCAGCGTAAAGTCGCCAGCGGGACGAGCATACACAAAAACACCGCCGGCGTCCATTAGCCGAAAATATGGAACGTTGCGTTTACTATCAAAGCTAACTCTCGTGAATAGAAACTTTCCAAACGGCAAATCAACTAATTCACGAGCCATTTTATCGGCTACAACGCAGCTTCTACCGCCGCCCAACTGGCGTCCGGATTATCTTCCGGCACGATGATAGTAACCTGGTCGCCAACATTGATACGGAAGTAAGTGACGCTCGCGAGCAAGATACGATACTCTTTACCCTGCGCTTCAACGTAATATGCGCCGTCATGCTGAACAAGCGTACCAATGATTTGCTTGCGCGAAACCGGTCCGATTTGTTTGTAGATGAAGCCGCCGTCGCTCGCAATGGTTAGCTTGAGAATGTCGCCTTCAACCAGTTTCGATTTGCTAGCATAGTTAGCTGGCACTGGATAATTCTTGCCGTCCGGACCGACCATGGTTTGTCCGTCAAACACGCCCTCAATAATTTTGCCGGTAACGTCGTCGCGGCTGTTAACCGGCGTCACAATTTGCCCGTCATCGCCCAAGATACTCATGAGCAATTCCTTAGCGGCGGCTAAATTTGTTTCCGCTTCTTGAATCAGCGACTTAAGCCGTTTGACTTGTTTTTCTGGTAATTCTGACATACTGGTTCTCGCATTCCTTTGTATGTTTCTTGATGATATCAATTTCATTATACGCTTTCATCGTTTGCTGTCAAGGATTGCATCATTTATCCACACGAATAACAGTAGTTTCTGAAAAGTCGTTGTATTTTTTGTGCAGCATCGTGGCTGCTATTTTGTAGGCGGTAATGGCTGTATAGAGATACGGGCAGATTTTGCGATGTCATGAAAAGCCTGCGGCGTTATCGATTGCGCGAGTTCATCGCGAGTCGTCCGCGTGAGGGTCTTTTCATAAAAATACATTGGGACAGCAGTGTAGGCTGGATGCGTTTTGAATACACGAACGAGCAGCTCAAGCATTTCATTAGTGACGCGCGCTTCGTGAAAATGGTGCGCGATTCGTTTTTCCGCCGCGCGGCAGTCAAACGGTTTTTTGACCGTAAATCGCTGCAGCACTACATTGCCATCCTGATATGCAGTGAAAACGCCGTTCTGCTGCGGATATGCAGCGGTCGCGTCAAACGCACTATCGCGCGCAATATCTAGTAGCGCCGGATAAAAACAGAAAAATGATCTCGTTGCCTCGTCGCTTGCATCGCTTGTCTCTATCGCGAGTACGGCGGTATCAAAAAGTTTAGGACTCTCGGCGATAATAAGCGGGTCGTCAGCGGAGACGTGTGCGCCGGTTGCACCACCGACAATGCGCTGACATGCTGCGAGCTGGCTCATCAATAAAGCATCGCTCTGGACATTGACGACAGTCATCAATTCAGCTTCAATGTGCGCGAGCGATTCTGCAACAATGCGCTGGTTAATGCTGGATTGTTCCGCGTAAAGCGACTGCTCAAAAAGTGCGATATCTTCAGCCGAGTATAATTCAGCGTGAAAGAATATTGTTGATTCAACCGTATTGCCATCAACGTTGCCGATAAACGCACGCGACCGGCCAGCTGCTCTCAACGATAGCAAAAACCGGCGAATGACGATATGCTCAAATAAGTGGCACACGTCGTGCGAAAACGGTAAATCGTAGAACGTGTAAAGTTTAGCAGCAATCATACGGCCAGTATAACAAAATTTACCTGGAGCACATATTATTTATCGGCAACAAGAAAGATTCCGCGAGAGAGCATCATCACTAAAATTACCCCGCCCTATTTTAGAGCGGAGTAATTTAGTAATAACAATGCGATCTCCGTAGATATGTAGAAGTAAGCTTACGCCAGTTCGACGGCCGCGCCAGCGTCTTCCAGAGCTTTTTTAGCAGCCTCGGCTTCGTCTTTTGAGACTTTCTCTTTGATCGGGCTTGGTGCATTGTCGACAAGCGCCTTAGCTTCGCCGAGACCCAGTCCAGTCAGCTCCTTCACCGCTTTGATAACGGCAACTTTTTGCGAACCAGCGTCTTTTAGCGTGACGGTAAATTCGGTTTTTTCGTCGGCAGCAGCAGCTCCTGCGTCAGCGGCTGGACCAGCGACTGCAACCGCAGCAGCAGCCGGCTCAATGCCGTATTCTTCTTTCAAAATGGTTTTTAATTCATTCACCTCTAGAACTGTCAATTTAGTCAGTTCTTCGGCAAGTTTCTTTACATCTGCCATAGAATTTCTCCTTTGGTATTTTCAACATTAATACTAAACTTTGGTTCTTACGCAACAGCCTTATCGGCGACACCGTCAAGCAGCGCATGAATATTGCCAGAAAGCGCATTCGTAACATCGTGAACCGGCGAGAGCAATTGCGCCACCGTTTCAGCAATAAGCTGGTTCTTGCTTGGCAAGCCAGCAAGCGCCGTTACTTCCGCAGTACTTTGCGCTACTCCTTCGCCACTGAAGCCAGCGACGAGCTCAAGTGCTGGATGAGTTTTGGCAAAATCATTCAGCACCTTAGCAGGCATAACTTCATCGTCCTGCGATACAGCATAAAGCAACTGTCCTGTGAGCGCCGTTGTATCGGTGCTTTCATAGGTGCCACTTTTACTCATCGCAACGCGCACCAGGCGGTTCTTCACCACTTTGATGACAACGCCAGCCTCGCGTGCGTTTTTACGCAATTCCTGCAATTCAGCCACGCTGATCCCCTGGTATTTTGCGACAGCCGTGCTTTTTGCGTTCGCGAACAGCTCGCTCATTTCTGCGACCAAAGCTTGTTTCTTGTCTTTGCTAATCGCCATAGACAAAATCCTTTCGTTTGCTTTGATAAATGAGACCGCATTGTTAAGGTGCGACACTGACAAAAAACGCCCCTGCATGCGCAAAGACGAAAAGCGGAGTAATTCCCTCGGTAGCATTCTTATCGGCGCTTCGCTTTTTGCGACTCGCCCGCTACGGTCTTTGGCAATGTCTTAGCTAGCATTGTAGCAGAAACACGCCAAGATTACAAGAATAGTATTGACAGATAGTAATTTTTCTAGTAAAATACACATTTGGTATGATAAAATCTCGTTGTTTAGCGCCGCCGCGTGAGGAGCGTCAGCCGCCGCCGCGCGATATATTGCTAGCGCACTGGCTGGATTACAGTGCGACGCCGCTACGTATTAAATCAGAGAACTGCGATTTATGGCGCGATGTTCAAAATACGCTGGCAGAGCGCGTACTTGCTTGTTTGGACCCCGATACATCGCCAGCCGTCCGCGATTTCGTGCAGCTGCACCTGCTGTCGCGCGGCGCTCGGCATACGACGAAGAATCAGCAGAATTACGAGAGCCGCTTGAACGAATGTATTGAGGGCGAAGTGCCGCTTGCCGGCATAGAGCTTGAACAGGTCGAAGCTAAAGCGCTTGATGGTTTAGCGACACCAGCTGAACTGTTACGCTTGCGGCGGTCAATCGGCATGGGATCGGTGGAGCTAGCGCGCGTAACAGGAAACGACGAGCATTTGCTTGAACGCATGCACGCGGCGATAGCTGAAACCTTTGCTGAGGTTGGCGCGGATGAACAGTGCGAGCGAAGCGAACGCATTAAATTCCGGGCATTCAATGTAGATATAACAGACGCGAAAAAGGCGCCGGAAGCAGTTTTGGTGACGCGCCGCACGAACGCAGCGACGTGCGAGGTTGATACGCGAATTATGCTGCGCGAATCGTATGTATTGCCGCTTGCGAATTTATCAAAAGATGTTCGAGCGGAGATTTTATCGGCGGACAGGTCGCACGGCACTGAGGCGTGGGCTGAGATGCTCGCAAACGTTGATGATTTAGATACGCGTATATCGGCAGCAATTGATAGCGACGCAGCAATTCCAATTTCAACGACATTCTACGCAGTGAGCCAAACCGTTCGACAAGAGCAGCAGCGCCGGCATGAAGCGGAGCGGGCGGCGTATAATGAAGAGTTTTGTCAAAAATACCCAGAAATTGTAGAAGCACGCAGGATCGCGTCTGGCAGCAGTGCAAGCAGCGCCGACTAATTAAACCTTACTATGAAATAATCCGTAAAATCTCCGCCTGAATCTCTGCTGGCGTCTTGCGGTGATCCGGCGCGACACACTCAACGACAGGCAGCGCCATATCACGGGCGAGCGCAGCGTAACCGTTATTTACTCTATGTTGAAAATCATCAGCGCGCGATTCAAACGCGTCAAGACGCACTGAGCTGCTACGTTTGGCGAGGCGGCGTTTGCGCTCGGCGTCGTCGTTCATAGCCAGAATAACTACATGGTCCGGCGCCATATAACGCGCATCAGTGAAAAGCGCGGTCGTTTTGCGAATATGGTCAAGGTCAAGCCCTTCACCGTAACCTTGGTATGCAAGCGTTGAAAGATAATTGCGCGCCGCCAGTACGACCGCGCCCCGCTCAAGCGCCGGCGCAATGCTGTGCTGCCATAGTTCCCGCCGCGCCGCGCTGAACAATGCCAGATTAATTTCTGGATCGCGCTGCAACTGTCCATTCTTGATAATCGTGCGCAGATAACGAGCGGCAGGCGTCGTAGGCGCTGAGCCGCCGCCTGGCTCCTCAATAGTTACCACGCTATACCCCTGCTTATGAAAATATGTTTGCAAAAGGCGGACTTGCGTTGATTTTCCCGTGCCATCATTCCCCTCAATGACGATATAGCGCCCGCGCGTGATCATTATAGTAATCCTTCAGCGAGCCCCTCAACTACCCGCGGCAACTTAACGGGCGATGCGTAAGCGCGCGGCAGCAACATATCAGGGCGCCAAGCAGCTTTGATGACAGCAAGGTCGGCGCTTGGCGCAGATTGATAGTTGCCCGAAGCGCGCGAATATTCTGTCTCAACCGGACCAGTAGCGCTGAAGACAATTTGCGCAATACGATAGCCAACGGGCAATACAATATGCTCGCGCTCATTCAAATTGTGGATTTCCATCGTCCAACGGTTGATATAGCCTGGATCGCCCCACCCTGCGCAATAGCACGCCGATATGCCAATGCGCCCTGTAGTGCTGCGCGCCTGCATACTGGTTGTGCCAGGCGGCAAAATACCGATAAATTCATGCGTATGCGCGAGAATCCGTTCATTCGGCCGCAAAACGATAACGGGGTGGTTGGCGGAAATGTTAGTAATCTCTGCGATGTTCGCAATTGAGCTCGTCAAACGTTTCCGCGCGTCGCGCCATGGTTTCGCGATGTTGTACGCGCCAAAATACCGCTTAACGTCCGCCTGGTCGAACGGGTTGAACAGCGCATCGCCGTTTTTGGCGCCGCCAGCGTAGTAAAAATAATAGCCAAGCGTCACGTCAATACTTGAGCCATTGATTCGCGCGGGTGCCGGATCGCACACAATATGCCCGCTCGCAAGCGCTTTTTTTATCTCAATGTCGCTATAAATAGCCGTTGATTCCTGCACAATTTCCCCTAACGTTACCAATATTGTATCATGAACGTATGGAAAAATGTATTGTCGTGGCGTACGATAGAAACCGTGGTATCGGCGCACGCGGTGATTTGCCGTGGGGGCGTGCACTACCGGCTGATTTGAAACATTTTCGCGCACTGACAATAGGCAAATCAGTCATCATGGGGCGCGCAACGTTTGAGTCGATTGGACAAGCGCTGCCGCAGCGTGAAAATATCGTAGTAACACACCGAACGCTTGACGCAGCAGGCATTACAGCAGTCGACAGCCTAGCGCGAGCATACAGAATCGCGCAGCATCAGCCGTGTGTAATCGGCGGCGCGAGTATCTATGAGCAAGCACTGGCGGACTGTGACGTTATTTATGCAACTGAAGTTGATCATTCGTTTACTGGCATCGACCGTTACTTTCCGCCGCTTGACGACAGCTGGTATGAGTACGAACGCCAATCGTTTCCGGCAGACGATGCGAATCGGTACGCGTATAGTTTCGTGACGTATAAGCGTGCGTAGTATATGCAGTAGTCCTGCGGGTCTAGCCTGATTTACACTGCTACTGGCGCTTTGATGCTCGGATAATGCTGATAGTCGACAAGCTTAATGTCGTCCGGCGCAAACTCAAAGATATTATTGACCTCTGGATTCAACCATAGCCCCGGCAGCGGCAGCGGTTCGCGGCTAAGTTGTTCATCAACCTGCGTAATGTGATTATTATAGATATGCGCGTCGCCGAATGTATGGATGAACTCGCCCGGTTTGAGTTCGGTGACATGCGCCATCATGCAGAGCAATAGCGCATAGCTAGCGATGTTGAACGGCACGCCCAAAAACATGTCGGCGCTGCGCTGGTACAATTGGCAATCTAGGCGATCGCCGCGCACGTTAAACTGGAACATCGTATGGCATGGCGGCAGCCCCGCTACTGCCATCTCGTCAATATCGGCGGCATTCCACGCGCTCACAATGTTGCGCCGGCTAGCCGGGTTCGTTTTGATCGTGTCGACAGCGCGCTGGATTTGGTCAATTTCGCCGCCCTTTCCATCTGGCCAATGCCGCCATTGATAGCCGTAAACCGGACCTAAATCGCCCCATTGCTCAGCAAAAGCGTGGTCTGTCGCAATGCGTCCGACAAACGCTTTCATACCGTTACGCCACTCCGGTGTAGACGTTTCTTCTGGAGACACCTGGCGCCCCTCTGTCGCCTCTACGTAATGCCGGTACGGCCAGCTGTCCCAAATGTGTACATTCTGCCGTGCGAGCGCTTCTAGATTGCGGTCGCCGCTTAAAAACCATAACAACTCGCGCTTGCAAGTGTCAAAATAGAGCCGTTTCGTTGTGAGTGCGGGAAACTCGCCGCTCGACAGATCGAACCGTATCTGCCGCCCAAACACGCTGCGCGTACCTGTACCGGTGCGGTCATCCTTACTCTCGCCGTTATCACGCACATCGCGCAGCAAATCAAGATATGCATGTTCTTGCGTTCTCATTCGTTCCCTCATGAAATTACCGTCAATTCCAGTGTACGACGAATATAAAACGAGTGCAAATCCTATTCCAAAAGAAAAGCCGCCCCAGACAGGAGCGTGAACAGACAGCTTATGTCTGGGGCGACTCAACTGTCATGGGGCGATGACGGGAGTATCGGACTCCGTTCTCCGCTCGCACTCGCGCACAATGGCGAGTCCGAGTTGTCCGAGTGCATGGTGTATCTCTTCAGAGATAATCCCTGAGCGCACGATGCGCTCGCGCAAAGCGTCACTGGGAGTAAAGGTAATACTCCCAAAAAAAGGAGAATGTACCGAGTACATACTCCTGCGAGGAGACTTGCTTTCCAATTTAGTCCCGTGGTTTAATGGATTTTTGGAAAGTCAATAGGTTAAAGAATGGTGAATCATACACTGCCATTGCCAAGTCGCTTGGACGCTCAACCAGTACTATCTCTCAGTGAGGTTAATAGCTTTATTGAGGAGCAAATACAAAGACTGCCGGGTCGAAAACGGGATAAGAATAGACAGCGTGTTAATATACCGGCCATTGCCAGCCTAGATAGCCGCAAGTACCGCGGCCAAGTTATGGTTAGTACCATTCGTAAGGCTAAAGAGGGTGTTAAAAGGCGCCAGAGGCTACATAGCAAGCTATATAGCTACAGTGCTAAACTAGCCCCGAGAATATGCTACTAAACGCCATTCGGGCGTCTGCAGGGCTAGCAAGAAACTGACTGAACCAATATATGCCCGGACACTGGCATATATCAAGGCTAAACTCAAGTTACGATGGTCACCGGAACAAATCTCCCTGCGAATAGATGCCCTACTGGCAGATCAAACTCTTAAAGATAACGATGGCTGGACAGGAAATATGGGGCTTCGCCCCGTATCCCACATGGCCATCTACCGTTATAAGTCCGGATTAGGCTCTATTAGTTTAGTTATTGGCTACAATGCCGCCAGTATTACCAAACAAACCAAGGTGGATATTGAAAGAGTCTTTGGCAAAAGTAATGTTGCCACCATTACTTACGACAATGGGGCTGAGTTTAGCAGCTGGCGTGCCACTGAGAAAACACTGGCTGTAGATATTTACTTTGCTGACCCGTATAAATCCAGTCAGCGCGGCAGGAATGAAAACTTTAATGGGCTAATTAGAGATTTTTATCCTAAAGGCACTGACTTCAAAAAGCTTACGGCTCAATGTATATTAGACCTAGAAAATCTATTGAACAACAGGCCCAGAAAGCGTCTAGGCGGCTTAACCCCGCTTGAAGTCTTTAAGGCAAATTGTTGTGGTTAGGGTGTTAAGTTAAGCTGTGCCATATGTCCGCTCTACTTGTACAGAGAATGCAATCAGTGCGCATTATTACATCATAAAACGCCGCTTACGTAAGTACACGTAAGCGGCGCGCACAGGCTTAACTTTATGCCACATGTTTAATTTACTTGGTTTTCGGTCGCAATTCCCGGCCCCATCGTCGTGGCAATAGCGGTCGACTTAACGTAGCCGCCTTTCAGGCTAGACGGCTTTTGGCTCTGTAAACTAGCGAAGAACGTTTTGGCATTCTCTTCAAGCTTGTCGACGCCGAAGCTAACTTTGCCAATACCCAGATGAATGATCGCTTGTTTGTCAACACGATATTCAACCTTGCCGGCTTTAGCCTCGGAAACTGCCTTAACGACGTCAGCAGCGACGGTGCCGCTCTTTGGGTTCGGCATTAAACCTTTCGGACCAAGCTGACGGGCGTACTTGCCAAGTTTTGGCATGTAAGCGGGCGTTGCGATCAGTACGTCAAAGTCAAGCGCGCCTTTATCAAGTAGCTTCACAATAGCTTCTTCACCTGCAACGTCGGCGCCGGCCTCCTTTGCTTTAGCGGCGTCAGCTTCTGGCGCAAAGACAGCAACGCGAACGGTCTTGCCCGTGCCGTGCGGCAATACGACGGTAGCGCGAATATTTTGGTCGGCCTGGCGCGGATCGACACCCAAACGCACGTGAACCTCAACGCTAGCGTCGAACTTCGCTGGATTGGTTTCGACTGCAAGCATAAGCGCATCGTGCAAGTTGTAAATCTTATCTGCCTCAACTTTCTCGGCGGCTTTGCGATAGGCTTTACCGCGGCGCTCAATCAACGGACGGACTTTTGGCGCCGGACCTTTTTTAACCGCTGCGTCAGCATCGCCTTGCGGCGTAGTGTCGCCAGCTTGTTTGCGAGCCTCTTTTTCTGCTTTTGCTTCAGCCTCTTCAAGCGCCTTAGCACTGCGTTTGCCGCTTTTTGCCACGACAGCCTCGCGCTCTGCGACAACGCCGGAGTCTTTAGTCGACTCGTTCGCAGCAACTGGCGCGTTCGCCGCATTAATCGCTGCCTCAATCTCTGCAATCGTGTTTTTTGCCGAAACATCAAGTTTCAGTTTAGCTGCCTGCTCAAGCAATTCGGCTTTTCTTGCCATAGTTTAGCGATTCCTTTCTGTGGTACGAACGATGAGCCATTTCCTTGACTAATCTCCCAACCTATTGAATTATTACACATTTGATTGTACCAAAAAGTGCATCAAAAGTCTAGGTATTTTATATCTGTTCTTTTGCCATATTACGCAAAAAATCGTTGACAGCATATTTTTGGCGTGCTAGTATCGGCTTTGCATGTTTGCACTTTGCTATTGACATATAAGCGTAAGCATTGCGTTCCACGGTTTGATAATTTATAAATTTTATTACCTTTTGCCGTGGGGGTATAAGGAGGAAACGATGCGTTTCAACAAAGCATTAGCGGTGTTGGCGGTTGCCATTTCCGCAGCGCTCTGGAGTGCTCCGGCGTTTGCCGAATCCACACCAACCACATCGGGCGACAAAACGTCAACCGATAGTAAACAAGAATCTGACAAAAAAGACAAAGAGCCAAAAAACGATAAAAAAGATGTTATCGTCACGGTGGCGGAGGGCGACTCGCTTAGTTCAATCGCCGAGGCAAACGGTACGACATGGACGCGTCTATTTGATGCAAACGAATCAATCGCCAACCCAGACGCGATTAATCCGGGCGACAAAATTCGCGTGCCAGCTGCCGACGAGCAGCTCGCCGACCGCACGAGCGCCGCGCTTGCCGCCCAGCAAACAGCCCGCGCACAGGCAGCGCCTGCGCCTGCCGCTCGGCGCAGTACATATACGACACGCCAGTACACGAGTAAGCCGGTCAGCTCAAGCAGCTACTACGTTGGCAATGGCATGTGGTGCACCGATTACGTACACAGCCGCCGTCCTGATGTTGCAGTGTACGGCAACGCTGGTTATAACTGGATCGGTGCTGCACAGCGCGCCGGCAAATCTACCGGCACGGCACCGCAAGCCGGCGCGGTCGCCGTCACGAATGGACACGTCGCTTATGTCGAAAGCGTTAACGCCGACGGCTCGTATACTGTGTCCGAAATGGGCTGGAACTACAAAGCCGGTAATTATAATAAACGCACGGTGCGCCCTGGGACGTTTGGGCAGTTTATTTACTAAACAGCGCGAATGTAAAAAACAAAACATGCTCCTTATTCATGAAGGAGTATGTTTTATAGTGAGGCGCATTAGACTATAGAATTGTCAGATACTATTTCTCTAAATTCCGATAGTAGCTTAATGTACTCTTTTGGCTTGAAGGCATGAATAACATGATTAGCAGAAACTTTTTTATATATTATTTGCGGAGCTAAAGAAATAGCATGCTGAGCGTCATCATCATCAAATGCTCCTACAAGTCCGTAATTTTCGTATCGTTTCCAATCGGCTTGAATAAGCAATATGGGGCATTTCGTTTTCTCAAAAGCCTCTGCATGGTCAATACCATCATAAAATCTACCATCTACAAAGGCTCTGGCAAAATCTGGGTCAAACATAGATAATGATTTGATCAGCAAGCATAAGCTGTCCGGAAACGGGAATCCAATTTCAACCGGGCTATCAGGGTATTTATCTTGAAACTTCCTTATCCTTCGCGACAACCAACTGACAAACCAATTTGGAATTTTCTTGATTCTCTTATCAGAGGCCGGCACTTCCATATCTTTAAAATAATTTGCCAAATCTCTATCTTGTATATTTCCGATTTGATCAACAAGGTGTTTTAGCCCGTTATATACAAATTTATCTCGTTCTTTAAATCGTGGCATCTCAGTAGAAAAAATAGGTGCGTCCTCAAGAACAATTCCGGAAACATATTCGGGAATATTAGCAGCACACCAAAGAGCGATAATGCCACCCGATGAATTTCCGCTAATAATTACCTTTTGTTTTATTACATTTTCTATAAATAGTTTTATGTCATCACCAATAATTTTCCATGAATAATGTCCCGGTGTCCAAGAAGATTTTCCATGACCTCTCACATCTATGGCATATATGTGAAAAATTTTCGATAGCGGTAAGAGTACTTTCCTATAACTTTCCCATATACCGATTTGGGCTGGAATCAACAATAAACTTGGTCCATTATTAGGACCAACAACAAAGTTTAGTTTAACATTCCCTGTATCATAGGTTTTCTCTGAAAAACCAGCGGCAATCAGTTTTCTATCATTTAATTTTCCAGACAAATGCTCGTATGGATTTTTATATTTATAGTTCATTCAACATTCCTCCTAATTATAATATTGAAAAGTTTTATTTGATGGCAGTTTCGTAAATCATTAAATCAAGATATTCTTTAATATCTTCTTTAAAATTTAAAATAATCTCTCTTGATTGTTCCGTACCAAAAACTGGTCGGGATGACAAGGCTCGAACTTGCGACCTCACGGCCCCCAGCCGTGTGCGCTACCAAACTGCGCTACATCCCGATGACTCCATTATAACACTTGCGTGTTTTTTCGCGTGGCGCGAAACACGTAATATTTCTTTCCGTAAAGTGTTTGTGGCGATTTATCGTGCCCCCGCAGATAATAAAAAGCGCTCCAGCCAAAGACCAAAGCGCTCTCACTGTTTACATTACCGTCTAGGTCTAGTCGACAACTTCCACGCCCATGCTGCGGGCAGTACCAGCAATAACTTTTACTGCACCGTCTAAATCAATCGCGTTGAGCTGATCTTTCTTTATTTCGGCAATTTCTTCTAGCTGCGCGCGTGTAACTTTGCCGACTTTTTCGGCGTGCGGTTTACCGCTGCCCTTTTTGATGCCAATCTTCTCGCGGATCATATCGTCAACCGGCTGCCCGAGCGATTTCCATGTAAACGTACGGTCTTCGTACACTTGGATATGCACAATAACGTCTTTGCCCATATCCTTTTTGGTTGCCTCGTTAAACGGGTTGATGAAATCCATCATATTCAAACCCCACTGGCCGAGCGTGCTGCCGACCGGCGGGCCAGCAGTCGCGCGACCAGCTGGAATACGGAGTTTCAAATTACCAATAACTTGTTTTGCCATGATGTTAGTCCCTTTTCTTGTGCAATTTGCAGAAAGCAATAATATGTAAGTGCGTAACAGGTTGATTATACGCTATTTCGCGTGATTATGCAACCAGAGCGTACGCTACCTGCACGCTCATACAGTATCATGAGGCGCTATACCTTCTTCACTTGTAGCGCATCCAGCTCTACTGGCGTATCACGCCCGAACATGCTAACCATAACCTTGAGTTTGCCTTTGGCAGTGTCAATTTCACTTACCGCGCCCTCAAAACCTTTGAATGGTCCGTCAATAATATTGACAACTTCGCCCTCCGAAAAGTCAATTTGATGTTTTGGATCTTCCACGCCCATACGCTTTTTAATTTTATTCATTTCCGCATCGGACACAGGCGTCGGCGACGTGCCGCTGCCTACGAATCCCGTCACGCCCGGCGTATTGCGCACAATATACCACGTTTCGTCGGTCAATTTCATTTCAACGAGCACATAGCCCTGGAAAATCTTTGCGTCAACAATCTTTCGCTTACCGTTTTTGATTTGGATTTGTTTTTCTTTCGGCACCATCGCGTCGAAGATTTTGTCTGCCATGTCAATGGTTTGTGCGCGCTGCTTGATGCTATCCGCGACCTTCTCCTCGTAACCCGAGTATGTGTGGATTGCGTACCACTGCCGTGCGCTGTCGTAACGATTTTTTACCATACTAATTGATTCCTTTCTTTACTACTTTGTGCCGATAATTAATTTGAATAGCCACGAAAATCCGTAGTCGATCAATAGAATAACGATGACAAACACAACAGTAAACGCGATAAGCGCGCCCGTCATCGCCCAGGTGCTGCGGCGGTCAGGCCAGCGGACTTGCTTGAGCTCTTGCCACGCGCCAACGAAATAGCTGCGAACAGCGCGCAGCGGATTACGGCGCGAACTTGTAGATTTTTTGCTGCTTGCTGCATTCTTGGACTTTCGGGTGCCGCCTAAGAGTTTTTTGGCTTTAGAGACGGACTTTTCTTTTGCGCTTGGCGTGGATTTTGTTGCCACGCCCGCTGCCGCATTCTGTTTGGCTTTTACTGCAGCTGTGCGCTTCGGCGCGCTGCTGTCGCTCGCCTTAATACGCGTTACAGTTGGCTTATTTTTTTTGCCTTTCGTTGATTTTGTTGATGCTGCCACGATGGTTTCTCCCAATTAAATAAGTCTGGTATGAACCAGACTGTCAAGCTTATTGTACGCCGCACACGCCAAAAATGCAAGCGGCGCTACTTCCTGCGTTTCGTTGACGGCAAACTGAAGCTAAAGGTTGAACCGTGGTTCAAACGGCTTTTTAGCTCAATCGTCGTGTTTAATTTTTTCGCAAGTTTATGCGCGACGTACAGCCCCAACCCCGTACCGCCTGTTTCGCGCGTACGATAGTCCTCGCTGCGCCAGAACTTCTGGAATAAATGCTGCTGGTCGCTGCGGCTGATGCCGATACCGGTGTCTTTCACGGTGAATGTCAGCAACCGCGGCGCTGAACGTTTTACCGACACAGTAACACCACCCGTTTGGGTATATTTAATAGCGTTCGTAACGATATTTTGCAATAATTCTTTCAAATAGAGGCGGCTCTCGTTAACGGCACCAAGCTGCGGATCAAGATCTAGATCGAAGTAGAGTGATTTCTCGGTAGCTTCAGGCGAGTACTCAGCGTATAGTTCGCTAATTAGCTCGGCAACATCAATCAGCTCCGGCGTGTCGGCAACACCGCGCTCGGCACGGCTCAGCGTAGATAAATCATTTGCCATTTTCGCGAGAAATACGACTTGCTGGTGCGCTGCGTTGACGCCGTCGTGCAATGTAGCCTGCGGAATGTCGGGGCGCTCCATCATGAGCTGGACATTACTGAGCGAGCCTTCGGCGATAGCAATCGGCGTACGCAGTTCGTGACTGACGACCGAAATGAATTCATCGCGCTCGTCTTCAAGCGACTTTTGTTTGGTGATGTCGCGCAGGATAATAATATAACCATCCCTGCCGCTCGCGTGCGTACTGTTAGCGCTCCGAATCGGCGAGTAAACGACGCTTAGACGGACGACTTCGCCGGATATTTTAGCACTCAGGTCGTCACGCGTGCGAACGCTGTGAATACGATGCAGGAGCTGCGTAAATTTAACCGTCTCGCCCTCGTTATCTTTCATAGTGAGCACCGTGTCGATTTTCTTTCCGGTCAGCTCGGAGTTGGTGTCAAGCAAATCAAGCGCTGCTGCATTGTACAATTGAATTGTACCGCGGCTATCAACACTCAGAATCGCGTCCGCCAAATTATTCACAATCGTCAGCACGCGGTCGCGCTGCAGTTTTTCCTCGGTTTGCGAACGCAGCAACTCGCGCTGATCAATCGCCTGCGCCGTGACAATCGCATTCATGATGCACGCTACTATCAGCGTGCCGGCAAAGTGCAGCCCAATTTGAAACACGCGCGTCAAATTGTCCGCCGAAATGATAACGCTCGCGCTCGCCGCAACAAACAACGTCGCCAAACTAAGTTTCACGCCACCTGCGCCAGCGTGCACAGCGCTCGCCAAAAATAGCACCGACCACACGTAAATAAACGGCATGTCAAAGCCCGACACAAACAATATATACAGCAACGCGATAATATGGAATAATATAATCCGCGCAATTGCACCGTGCCGCGTTTTCATTGGTGCAAAGAAATGATAGAACGCTAGAATAACCCATGCTGCGTTAATTGCAACGATTAGCGGCGTTAGTGGATAATGCCGCACACCCGGCGCTAATTGTAAGTATACGCTATATGCAACCAATAACAGCGGCAAAAACAATCCGGCGTAACGCAAAATCTTAGCGCGGCGTACATTCACTTCCAGGAGAATATCATTATTCTGAGACGGCTCACCCATAATTATTCTTAGTATAACCGTAAGCGTGACAATTGCAAAGAGCTAATGAATGTAGTTTCTGTACGCCGACTTGCCAATCACACCGTACATAGTTCACCTCCTCGTGCTACTTGTTGAAGAAAATGTTACAGTAGGTGGTATTGAACAAAAATTACAAAATTGACACGAAGAAAAGCTAAATCTAACGAGGAGTTGCAATATGTCGAGAAAGTTTCAAATCGGAGTCATGGGATCGGCTGCGGACCTGAAGTACGCAAAAGAGGTTGAAGCCGCAGCCTACGAAGTAGGCAAATATGTAGCCAAAATGGGCGGAATTCTATTTTTTGGCGCCGAAAAAGACAGTGATTCACTCTCTACAGCTGCTTGTCGTGGAGCAAAAGATGCCGGTGGTTTAACAGTAGGAATTACGTACGGAAAAGGCAAGGGTGTATGGGAAAAGGACGCGGATATTATTATACCGTGCGGGCTTGAACGAGGTGGCGGTCGGGAAACAGTTTTGGTGACAGGCTGCGATGCAGTAATTGCTATTAGCGGAGGCTCAGGCACGCTCACAGAACTCGCTATTGCTTATCAAGCAGATATCCCTATGGTTGCATTGAAGGGCTACGGAGGCTGGGCCGACAAACTTGCTGATGAATATATTGACAGCCGGGAACGCCAGCTAACCATGGGTGCTTCATCCCCAAAAGAAGCTGTCAAAAAAGCATTTAATGCGGCAGCGGACTACAGAAGAAAGTATGCGTAACTTCTACTCATCACGGCAGCGCATGGCAAAGAGCAAGATGACGTCAAGGTTGGGTAGTAATCCGGAAAAGAGTTACTAATACGTTATCTACGGCTCAGTTGTCGTTCTGAATACTACTTTTTGCCGCAAGTAAATACGCAGCAAAATTTTCATCACCAGCATTATACTCCAGCCGGCGCGGAACGAAGCCGTGCGGCACATTCATTTTATTTAAGTTTTCTACTTGCTGCCACAATTCAATTGAACGCTCAATACAGTACAAAGATAATTTACGAGCTGCGGTCGCGTCATCAATAGACGCCCATCGTTCAGGTAATCCAAATGGCGCAAAGTATGGCGCCGAATAATGGCTGCCGTCTTCTCGGTACACAGTACGTCCAGAAAATGGCACACCCGCTAGGAAGTCCCGTTCACAAATCTCATCTTTCACGTCTTCGTATTCGACCACTGACTTGACTTCTATGCCAGCTTCTTCAATCTTCCTGCGGCCTTCGCCAATAGCTATAGCCGCAAGGACTGTACTTACTTGAAGGCCTTTTGCGCGAAACAGCTCCGAGATCTCTACAATTGCATCACCGCTAAAGATTACATCATCAACCAACGTTAGATCTGTGCCGCTATTAGCGACAAGTCGGTCAATTTGCTTGGAGATTGCTGGTGTATATGGTCGAGGCTGCGTACCAATACTTTCTAGATCGGTATTCACTGCGCGAGTCACCTCAAAGTGTCTTGCTATACTATCACCGATATAGGCTCGATCAAGCGCCACAACTCCATCTTGTCGATATCTCGAAACTAATCCTTGCAGCTCTGATGCAAGTTTATCGTGCGGTATAACTATAGGTTCAAAATCATTGCCGCTGAAAGCTGATGCATTTGCAATGTGCTCTACGCAACCAGCCTGAAAGTCAGTAAAAAAACCAGAATCTGGCACCTTAAGATTATTACGCTCACCCCATGCATTCATTAAATACTCTGTATCAGCAGATATGATATAGGGTAATTTATCCGACATTATTATTCTTCTTTCTCCAGTCACCCATTGGCAATATCGCCGTTATTGTACTACATGGCGCAAATAAAGCAAAATTATTGATTGAGCCTGATTCCGCATACTAGACATTGCGCTTCGGCAAATACACCTCGCCAGTTTTAATAACCGCATCCTTCTCTAACTATCGCCCTCGCCAACCGCAACTATGCGCTACAATACAGGCGTGTGGCGCTTGATCTGCTGGCGGTGCGCGCGGTAATGCGGGTCGTAGCGCTCCACTTCGCGCCAAAACGCAGTTGAATGATTCATATGGCGCGTGTGGCATAGCTCGTGAACTAACACGTAGCGAATCAGTTCGTCTGGCAATTTCATCAATGCAATGTTGAGGCTAATTGTGCCCGTGCTGCTACAACTTCCCCACCGGCTGCCGGCATGACTAAAGCGGACGCGAGCGTAGTGAAAATTATACTGCGCCGCAAGTTTCGCAAGGAGCGGCGGCAATAACTGCTTAGCTTCTTTGCGCAACGCGCGCCCGACCGCATCGCGAATCTGCTGTTGCACGGCGCCGTCTTCAAGTGCGTACGCTGGCGGTAGCTTCACGATAATATGTTGTCCGCGGATCGCTGCACTTGGTGCTTCTACCATTTGCGTCGGTACAACGGCGATGCGATGCTGTTTGCCAATTGCCTGCCCATGCTGATACGGCGAGGCAATTGATGTCCGCGCCACCATACGGCGCAATTCGCCGCGCGATTGATCGATAAACTCGCGAATAAATTTGAGCGGCGTCAATCGCCCGCACGATACCGTAAACCGTCCGCCCGTTCCCAAATGAATCCGCACGCTACGCGCCCCCGTCCGGCGCTTCACGATGATGTCGCCGAATTCAGCATCGCAAATCGTTTGCGGGCTACGCGGCATATATAGCCCCCAACACTACTGTACAAATGCGCCGCGTCATTGCACGCGAATCGGGCGCTGCACAACGCGCTCGGCAGGCTGCACCGATGGACGTGCGGCAGAACGGTTTTCACTACCCAGGCGGCTCAAAACAGTACGCGCCTGCGTGGCATACGTATGCTTGCCGCTAATGACGATTGGTTTTTCGTGGACATGCGGTTCGCTGAAGCGCTTGACAGCGCTGTCAAATTGTTCGGCGGTCATAGTCTGTGCTTTCAGCACACGGCGGCGGCACGTAGACTCATCAACTTGCACCCACACAAAAAGCGGCTGGTAATTATGCATACGTGCCCAGCGCGCGAAGTCGGTGCGGTGCGTGCGACTGAGGCTATCGCCTTCGTAAATGAATGTCTGATTAGTGCGTGCTATTTCGCCTAGAAACATCGCGTTCAGCTCGCTTGACGCTTCCTCGTCGCGCCCGCGCTCTTCCACATACGCCGCGTTGATAAACGGCGCATTAAAGGTCTCGGCGAACTGCTGCGCGAAGAACGTTTTGCCGCTGCCGGGCAATCCTACCATCATGATAGCGTGCGGACGAGATAGATGAACTGGCTTCATGCAGGTATTATAGCACACTGATTTACAGGTGAGGCGCGCGAGGTTTTGCGGACGTTGATTTTGCTTAAGATTTGTGGCAAAATGTAAAGAAGAAGTATATAAAACGTGCGAGTGGTGGGGCACGGTAAGGAGGGTATCTATGCAGATCGCAATACTAAGCCGTACGAAACAAATGCTTCGTACGTTAAGCGCGTCGCGCCAAACGGTTGCACGGCGGACGGGAATGTCGTTCGTGGCGATTGCACTTGTACTGCAATCGCTCGTGCTCGTGATGGGCGCGCAAGCGCAGGCGTCGAGCGACGATATGATTTCGGGCGGCGTCGGCAGCAAAGAACAAATTTTAGCGCACTACGACGCGAACACAAATAACTTCCGCGATGTCATGACGTACAACGGCATTACGCGGGCAGAGCTGGCGGACATGTCGGCAATGAAACGTTTCACGGTTGACTCTAGCTCGTATTCATGGGGCTGGACGCCGCGCTTTAGCGAAGCGCAAGGTCAGCGCGCGCATTCGGTAGCAGGGCGCACGGTTTACTCGCGGCCGCATAGCTTGTGGGATTTTAGCTGGTATAACGGCTGGGAGGGCAAATCAGCGACGCGCGGCACATTCCGTATCGTGTCTGCGTGCGGCAATTTGGTGACATACAGCGTGCCAACGCCACCTGCTCCGAAACCAACGCCGAAACCGCAGCCTGCGGTAACGTGCGACAGCCTGACGGTTACGCCGATTCAAGGCTCGCGCACGAAAGTCCGTATCAGCGGCAAAGCGTCCGGTCAGAACGGCGGCGTCGTAAAAGAGCTCCGCTACTATGTGTTTGACGCGAACGGCAATACGATTATTCAGGCCTCGGCGCTCGGCGCAGAGAGTTCGACAACGATTGAATTGCCAGACGCTGCTGGCACGTATAAGGCGCAAGTGTACGCAGTAAGCGACCTTGGCAATATCACAAGCACATCATGCACGGCGCAAATCACCGTGCCGGAAAAACCGGTCACGCCGACTCCGACGCCCGACAAGCCGAGCATTACAATTGCAAAAACGGTCAATAAGCAAAAACACGCCGCGGTCGCTGTCGGTCAAGAATTTACCTATGAGATTACCGTCACAAACACTGGCAAAGTCGCACTGAAAGACGTCGTTGTTACCGACAATGCGCCGGCAGAAGTGTCGCTCGTCAAGGCAGACGCGGGTGCAGTCAAAGACAATACCTGGACATATACGATTCCTGAGCTCAAAGCGGGCGAAGCAAAAAGTTTCGTGCTCACCGCAAAGTACAGTAAGTATGCTGCAGGTACGCACAAAAACAACGTTTGCGTTGATACGCCGACTATCTCCGGCGGACCAGATGCCTGCGATAATGCGACGACGCAAACCGACGAAACCATTGAAGTCTGCGTGAAAGCAGAAAAAACGATTCGCACGATCAAGCGCAGCGAATACGACGCTAGCAAGCATGTCGATAAAAACTCAGACGAGTGCAAGACTAAACCGGTAAATCCGCCGTCAACGCCGCCGTCGGCTCCATCGCAGCCGACGCCGCCTGCGCCGCAAACACCGTCAACTCCGGCGCAGCCCTCAACGCCAGCGCCCTCGGCGCCGACCGTGACAGTCATGCCGCAGACTGGACCGTTGAATGTCGCAAGCGGATTATTCGGCGTCAGCGGTATCGCCGGTATGGCATATGCCTATGTCGCGAGCCGCCGCAGCCTGCGCTAGCGCACGTGCGCAGCCCAAGCTCATGGTAATTAGTTAAAATGCACCCGATGTTTCGGGTGTATTTTAACGTTGCCACCTGTCTATTGCTGCATCCTATCAAAGCAATGAAGGTCAAGATAGAAAAACAAAAATAGCCCCTGCTATAGAGCTATTTCCAGAACATAGACAAAACCTCATCTGGACATATTATCCGTAATTTGGCAGGGGAGACAGGACTTGAACCTGCGACACCCGGTTTTGGAGACCGGTGCTCTACCAACTGAGCTACTCCCCTATACGGACGGTAGTATTATACCATGAGCGGCGGCGTTTTGGCTAGTTTTTGCGGGTTGGCGGGTGCGGTTCGCTCACTGGTTGTTGTGCGTGCGCGTACCGTTCTTGCTAATCGTACGTAACCGCTGGTTGATGTAAGTATGCACAGACGTGCGTTTCGTGCGGCGTGCAGATTCAGACGATTTACCGTTCGATGGCGTCTGCGGACGATCTCGCTTCACGCGGACAGCGCGTTTCAAGCGCTTGTTAGCCGTTTCGTCGGCGTTGTGCGATATGGGCGGCAGCGACAATAAGCGTTCGCTCGGCTCTTTATCTTCATCAAACGCGCTCACGGCATTCACGAAAAACTTTTCGATTAGCCACTCGCGCCCCGGCGCCGTTTGCCCGACGACGGTGATGTGCCAGCGGTTGTCTCCCCACTGGTTGATATCGGTGATATGCAGCGGACGCGCCAGCATGGTCGGACCTTTCGGAATCGCGGCGATGACGCGCTGAATTGCGTTAACGCCGCGGTCTTTATCGCGCACAAAGATATCAACCGCGATAGTACGCACACCGCGCGGCGCCACGCGTACGCCGGTGATATTTTGATTGTGAACCGTGATAAGTTCGCCGTTGAGCGAGCGGACACGCGTCGACCGCAGCGTGAAGCGCTCGACTACGCCAGACAAATCCGAATACGGCTCAAGTTTCACGTAATCGCCGATTTTATACCAGTTTTCAGAAATCATAATTGCGCCGGCTGTCAAATCGCGCAAAATAATGCCGATCGTCTGCCCAGCAATCAGCGCAAACATTGCTCCGGCACCGATAGCCGCTAGCCCGCTCGCGCCGGATGAATTATTCCCCGCTGTCGGGCTCAGCAAAATCCACGCTATATACCCGACGACAATTACCACGAGCGCCCGCACGATGGCGATAAACATACTCAAGTACGTTTCAGTTTGGCGCAGCCGCATAGCGCGCGCTTCGTCCGACTCTTTGTCGCTGCGCGAGGCGATGCGCTGAGCGATAAAAATCAAGCCTCTCGCCAAAAAGCGGCTCAGCCAATACGCCGCCAATAGCGATATAATCAAAATGAAGACCGACCGAAACGAGTGCGGCGATAATACGATCTGTTTGATTTCGTCGATAATCGACGAGGCGGTTGGCGTGCTTGCGTTCATGTTTTTCTCTGTTAACAATTGACAATTTCTATTGTATACAACTAGCGGGCGCGCTGTCAAATTGTATGAATATTTCGCGGACGCGCAGCCACTCTTGCACGCCCGCGCCGCTGGCGGTTGCATTTCGCCGCTAAGGGGTGTATAACTATAGGTGAGATAACATAAGGGGAATCAACGGACCGCAAGGTGTATACATGAAGATTTTGATGCTTGGGTGGGAACTTCCACCGCACAACAGCGGCGGATTAGGCGTAGCGTGCTACCATCTGTCCAAGGCGCTCGCACAACACGGCGCGTCGATTGATTTCATTCTGCCCTACTCAGCTCGGCATTCAAATGTCGACTATATGAACGTTCATGCAGCGACAAAACTAACGCCGCTACATCGGTTCGGCGCGATGGGCGCGTATGACAATAAAGGCGTTGATATACTTGATCTTGACCAAGTCGATATGCGCGACTTGCAGACAATGCGCGGCTTGCAAAAACGCTACATCAAATACGTCGAACGTTTCGTGCGCAAGACGGGCAGCCCTGATGTTATTCATGCGCACGATTGGCTTACAATTGAAGCAGGCTTGCGCGCCAAAGAGCTGACCGACGCGCCGCTGATCGTTCATGTGCATGCTACCGAATTTGACCGTGCTGGTTCGCACAACGGCGGCAACCCGATTATTCATGAGATTGAGTATAACGGTTTGATGATGGCGGATCGGATCATTGCCGTGAGCAATATCACCAAGCAAATCATTGTACAGAAATACGGCATTCCAGCAGACAAAATTGAAGTAATTCACAATGCAATCGACGTCGATTCGTTCGGCGATTACGAATACGACCGACGCACGTATCGTTATCTTGAAGTGCTAAAAAACGAGGGCTACACGGTAGTGTCGACGATCACGCGCTTCACAGCGCAAAAAGGTTTAGTGCAATTGATGCGCGGCGCGGCGCGGGCGTGCGAGCGCTACGATCGATTCGCGTTTTTGTTTGCCGGCGATGGCGACCAGCGCGACGAGCTTATTCAACTTTCTACGGATCTTGGCATTTCCGACAAAGTATTTTTCAGCGGATTCGTGCGCGGCAAGCAGTGGCGCGATGCATATAGCGTATCGGACGTGTTCGTGATGAGCTCGGTGTCGGAGCCGTTCGGGCTAACAGCGCTTGAAGCGGCGCACCACGATACGGCGCTGATCATCACTAAGCAGTCCGGCGTCGGCGAAATATTGCAAAGCGTACTGCGCTATGATTTTTGGGATACCGAAAAGCTCGCCGACCAGCTCGTGGCGCTTGCGACATCGCCGGCGCTGCGCGACAGCTTGAAGCGTAATGTCAAAAATGAATACGCGCGTATCAGCTGGAATGATGTCGCTGAAAAATGTATTCACGTCTATAACAACATGAAAACAGGAGAAGTCAATGAGTAGCAAGCGCGGAATCGTATTATATCTGCACGTTCACCAGCCGTGGCGCGTGCGCGAGTATACAGTATTTGATACGGCGGTCAACCATGATTATTTTGGCGAATGCAAAGAGCCGCACCGCAGCAACCGCGCAATTTTCGAAAAAGTAGCCGATAAATCATACCGCCCGATGGCGCGGCTACTCAAGCAATTGCTTGACACGCACCCGGATTTCAAAGTGTCGCTATCAATTTCCGGCACAATGCTTGAGCAAGCCGAAGCCTGGGCGCCCGATGTGATTGACGTATTTCGCGCGCTCGTTGAGACTGGGCGGACTGAAATCGTCGCTGACACCTATTATCATAGTCTTGCGTTTTTCTTTAGCCGGGCAGAGTTCGAGCGGCAGGTCGCGCTGTACCGCGCGAAAATTCGCGACTTGTTTGGCGTTGAAACGCGCGTTTTTCGCAATACCGAACTCAGTTACGATAATAATCTCGCTAAATGGGCGGATGACAACGGCTTCAAAGGTATTTTAGCAGAAGGCTGGGACCCAATCCTAGGGTGGCGCAGCCCGAATTACGTGTACCGTCCGATCAATACGAAGCACATCAAGCTGCTGATGAAAAATTACCGCCTGAGCGACGACATTGCATTCCGCTTCGGTAACCGCGATTGGGAGGAATTCCCCCTGCGCGCCAGTAAATACGACACCTGGCTGAACAACGCGCTTGGCGGCGACGGGCAAATTGTAAATTTGTTTATGGATTTTGAAACATTCGGCGAGAATATTTGGGAAGACACGGGTATTTTTTCATTCTTCTCAGATTTCGTCGACCGGTGGCTGAAAAATCCTGCCAACACATTTTACACAGCAAGCGGCGCGTGCGACGCATTCGACGCAGCAGACGAAGTCGACTGCCCGTACACGACCACGTGGGCAGACACGGAACGCGACCTCACGGCGTGGCTCGGCAATAGCATGCAGCACGAGGCAATGCGCCATTTATATGCGCTGGAAGACGACGTCATGCGTACCGACGATACCGATTTAATTTCAGACTGGCGGCGCCTGACTACGAGCGACCATCCGTATTATATGTGTACAAAATGGTTTTCCGACGGCGACGTGCACGCATATTTCAGCCCGTACAATTCGCCGTACGACGCATTTTTGTACTTTATGAACGCGCTGCGCGACATTCGTTACCGCGTATATGAGCACCATCGGCACGGAGGATTTTAATGGCGCGTCCAATCATACTAAGCAATGGCGAACTCCACGTCGGACTAAATACGTTCGGCGAAGTACATGATTTTTACTTCCCGTATGTCGGACTTGAAAATCACACCATCGGTAAAGAAACGAGCCATCATATAGGTGTGTGGGTCGACGGCAAGTGCTCATGGCTGCACGACGGCTCGTGGACGTTTGTATTTAGCTATCCGCACGACGCGCTGGTCGGGCATATCGTCGCGAAAAATCAGGCGCTCGGCATTATGCTTGAGTTTGATGATACGGTCGACGGCGAGCTCAACGCGTTTATGCGAAACGTACATATCGTCAATCTTGATACGCATGATAAAGACGTGCGGCTGTTCTTTCGCCAAGCATTCGTCATTGGCGACTCCGCCAGTATGACCGACACGGCGCAGTTTTTGCCGAACGACCAAGCAATCGTTCATTACCGCGGGCGGCGCACTTTCGTTATTTCCGGCACCGACGATCAGAAACGCGCGTTTGATCAATATACGATCGGGCTATTCGGTACCGAAGGGCGCGAGGGTACATTCCGCGACGCCGAAGACGGCGAATTATGGAGCTGTCCTGTCGAACATGGGCGCGTCGACTCAACGATTCGATTTAAGTTAGCTCTTAAAGCGCATAGTTCCGCGCGCGTACACTACTGGATCGCGTGCGGCACGACGCTGCGCGAAGCATTGTTCGTCCATAAACAACTGCGCGATAACGGCCTGAATGACCGCTACATTCTAACAACAAAATGGTGGTACCGTTGGCTGCGTCCCGCCGAAAAGGTTTCACGCAAAATTGATCCAGCGTACCGCGAACTATTCCTGCGGAGCGTCATGCTGCTCAAAGCTCACATCGACAAGCGCGGCGCTATCATCGCTAGCACTGATAGCGGCATGCTGAATTATTGGCGCGACGCATACGCCTACTGTTGGCCGCGCGACGGTGCATATGTGCTATGGCCACTGATTCGCATGGGCTATTACGAAGAAGCGTACCAATTTTTCGATTTTTGCCGGCGCGGGCTAAACTCTGGCGGATTTCTGATGCATAAATATCGGGCAGACGGTGCGGTCGGTAGCAGCTGGCACCCATACATTCACGATGATGGTTCAGTGACACCGCCAATTCAAGAAGATGAAACGGCGCTGGTATTATTCTTGTTCGGCCAATTGTATCGCAGTGCAAATGATCAGCGGCTTATGAAACGTTTTTATGAGCCGATGGTCGTGCCGATGGCAGATTTTCTGGCGAGCTACATTGATTCGTCGACCGGCTTGCCGAAACCATCGTACGATTTGTGGGAGGAGCAATACATGACGACCACTTACACGACGGCTGTCGTCTACGCGGCACTATCGGCAGCAGCAGATTTAGCAGACGATAATCATGATGACGGACATGCGGTCGCCTGGCGCTCAGCGGCGTTGGATATCGCTGAAGCAGCGCAAAAATATTTGGTCAATCACGACCGCGACGCGCTATACAAAGGCTTACGCCGGCATGCTGACGGCTCATACGAGCCGGATCAAACGATCGACTTATCGAGTATTTACGGCGCATTTATGTTCGGGCTTTTTTCTGCTGATAGCGGCATTGTCGAGCGCGCAGTGCAAACGGCGCGGCGCGTATTCAACGTGTCGCCCGATCGCCCGGGCGTTCCTCGTTACGAAAACGACAACTATCGCCGCCGCAATCCAGCAAGTCTCGGCAATTGGTGGTTCGTCACGTCGCTATGGCTCGCGCAGTACGACTTAGAAAAAGGCGACGCCGTATCGGCGCACAAGACGCTCGCGTGGGTGCGTGCTCACGCTCGGAAGACCGGCACATTGTGCGAACAAATCGATCCGGAAACAGAAACAGAAGAATCAGTTTCGCCATTATCGTGGAGCCAAGCAGAATTCGTTTCGACCGTGCTTGACACAATTACGAAAGGAACAAGCAAATAGTGTCTGGACGCGACCGCCTAAAGATTAGGCTTGCGCGGGCGCTACGCCACATGACGCCGGCGCACGTTGTACGGACGCGTCTGACGAAGAAAACGATTCAGAGTTTTGCCGATCAAGTCGGGCTGGTTTACTTTGGCTATGTTGACCAGCGCGATGGCGATCACCGCCCGGTGCGCGGGCACACGGTATCGCACACGCACATCGATAATCACGTTTGTATCGGTACAGTGCGCGGCTATGATGCGACAGTGCTTATTCGCAATGATGTCGTGCAGCTTCATGCGCCGAACGCGGCCGCAAAAACCAAGCGCCAGCGTTGCCATTGGCTCATCGTGGCGATTGACTTGCATACTCCGCGGACAGTTCCGCACGCTTACATTGGGCTCAAACAGCACGATGTCGTATACCGTTCGTCGTATTCGCACGTGCGGCCGCTCGCGATCGGGAATCTCGCGGCGTACGCGCCCCAGTTTTTGAGCAAATATACGGTATACGGTACGCCGACGCATGCGCTCGAAATTGAACAGCTGATATCGCCGCAAATCGCCAGCGTCATCACCTCGCATTTTAGCAAAATGAGCATCGAAATCGACCGCGGCACAGTGTACGTTTATTCCGAAAACGAGCAGCCGAACGAAGTGCAGCTTGAGAGAATTCTATCGAATGCGCTATGGATCGCCGAAGCGATTGATACGGCGTATGGCGCCGAATTGTGAGGGCGCAGTCATTTACGGTCCACTTGTAGATAACAAAAACCGCCCGTGATTTTAGAGCGGTTTTTATTGTATAAAACAGATTGCTAGCCCTTGCGCGGTTTTACCTCGTTGCGGCCGAGCGATTTTTTCGTTTCGGTATACGTTGCATGTTTGCGCGCCTTGGGGTCGTATTTGCGCAAAACCAGTTTATCTGGTGAATTCAGAGTGTTTTTGCGCGTAACGTAAGTGCGGTCTTTTGTTAGATCGCTGACGAGCGCTACAATTTTTCGCTTGGTGTTATTCTTCTTTGCCATAACTTCCCTTTTACCTTTGTACTAAGCTTCGACTATACAATATAACAGATTGGGGGCGATATTTCAAGGCGGAAGCCAGGCTGGCACAAAAGCACGCTCGGTTGTGTCGAATTTATCGGTAAAAAACAGCAGTGATATGATTTATGCGATGGTTTTTATTATCATCTATAATAGTAATTATGAAATGGCGAACTTGCGCTGTTGTTACCAATCTAATGCTACTCGTTTGGTTTGCTCTTGACATGGTTGGTATTAACTTCAGTGGCACATATCTTGTTTCGCAGTCATGGCAGGATGATGGAGTATTTTTTCTTATTGCCATCGTCTGCTTTCTTCTGTTTTTATTCAAAGAGAAAGTAGGAAGATACGTAATTGTTACGTGGCTTACTATCTGGCTTATCACACAATTCCTAAACCACTGGCTCTTCACAATCGTTGGCGGCACTGGCGCGCAAAATCTTAGACGCTTCTTCTCCCGCTCGCTTCACTGGACAGAATCCAAAACGCTGTACATTCCCGACATTTATCATACTGTATTGCACATTTTCATTGTACTTGCGCTTATTGCCGCCATCTTATATGTACGGTCGCGCAAGAATTCAGGGCGCACATAACTAAAAAGAAATATCTCAAGTTTAATAAAAGCCGCCCGTGAGGGCGACCGAATTGCGGATAAATCCAACGTGGAGCCACGATCGGGGCTTGAACCCGAGACCTCATCCTTACCATGGATGCGCTCTACCAACTGAGCTATCGCGGCACATATCACCACGCTTCGCAACATACTTGCGGAGCATAGCACTTCAAGATTATACCAAACTCCACAGCCCCTGCCTAGTACGCCAGTTATTTTCGGCGGGGAGCTCTAGTAGGCTTAACTTCGGGTTTTGGCAATTTCGGCGAAACGATAGAGTCAAGCAGCAGCCACATGGCAGCATTTGCAATGTACACGCCCGCTAGACCTACGGCAACAAGCACCAGTACTCGGCTGACATCTGCATTGACTAGTACAAACATGCCCGCAACAGCAGACAGTAGTACGGCTACTGTTATGTACGCCCGCTGCAATTTCGTGCGTTGATTTCGGTCGCCGCTCCACTCGGCAGCAAATTGCCGCAGAAATTCTCTCATACTTTAATTATAGCATAACTTTACGTAAAAAGCAATCAAACGCATCTATACAAAAGCAAAAAATCTCCTCAGGCGCGGAGATAAAAAACAAAACATGGTACCGGAGGTAGGACTCGAACCTACGAAGCTAAAAAGCGGGAGATTTACAGTCTCCTGTCATTGCCACTAGACGACTCCGGCATGACGATAGGTAACGCAAGCTCATAAATATGAAAACCTTGCATAATATGGAGCCGCTTCAGGGATTCGAACCCGGGACCCCCTCTTTACAAAAGAGGTGCTCTAACCAGCTGAGCTAAAGCGGCACGATGATATCCAAAAAATTAGAAAGGTACTAGCTTACCGCTCAAGATATAGTGTAGCGTATTTGTGCAGCGAGAGCAAGCCCTTTACATCGCAACGCGGCGAGGCTGCTTGATACGCGCGGCGGGCGGATTTTTGCTGTTGATCGCGCGGTTGATTCGCGTGCGCAACGCGCCAGCTTTTTCGTGCTCGCCATTACGCTCGTAAGCGTCTGCTAAAATATTGTAGCTTTGCACGCTTGGTTCTAGCTCAATCGCGCGCTCTAGGTGCTCAAACATTCGCTTTGGATGGTCAAGTTTTTCCTGCACCTTTGCATACGCAATATGGCGCGAAGCGACCGTTTCTTTCATCGCGAGCGCCTGTTCAAACGCCAGCGCTGCTTTTTCGTAATTTTCAGTTTCATAATAAATCAGACCGACATTGTGCAGACTTGACGCGCTCGGCTCTAAGCTCTGTGCAATTTCAAAGCATTCAATCGCATCGCCGTACGCTTGCTGCTTGGCGTATAAAATACCGAGCCGGTTGTAGGCAGTAGCATTACGCTCGTCGATACGCAGAATAGTTAACAAGGCTTTTTCGGCGCGCAAATACCGCTGCGACTTCAATGATTCCTGAGCAATTTCCCATAATTTATCAAGTTTCGCCGACAGCCTCTGCGGTAAATCCCGCGTCGCTTCATTTGGCGACTGCGTATACCACAGAGTAAAAATCCCAACCGCAACGACAAACAATAGTCCAAACATGTTACTGCCTATTATACCATTAACAACGTCAGGGCAACAAGCTGCAAGCGTACATTCCCGTTGGCGGCAATTCGCCCGTATGCATCGGCGATATGCTCGCTTTTATGGATAAGGCTGCGCGACGGATTGCGATGCAATGTATGCGTAATGATCGCGAGGCAGTACGACAACAACTGCTGTGCTGCCTGCCGGTCGGTGTAGCGCATAGCGATTACAGAGCGTTGGTAGTTTGATCCGCGAATAAACTGCTGCGCGTCGCGCACGATGTTGCCAATCTTCTCTAAATTCACCGGTTCGCGCGCGAGCTGCGTAAGTGCAGCTGGTTTTCCGGATGCTAAAAACAAAAGCTGCTGCTCAATACGCGGGTCATCGACGCCAAGCTGCTTAAGCAGTTGGTGCGTTTGGTGCAGCGAAATCGGCCTAATACTAAATCGTTCTACGCGCGACAAAATCGTAGCGAGCAGCAAATGCGGCTTGTGCGATGTTAGAATAAAGTGAATGTGCGGCGTTGGCTCTTCAAGCAATTTCAAAAATGCATTCTGCGCCCGGTGATTCATACGGTCGGCATCATCAATGATAAAAATCGTTCGCGTAGCAGCTCGCCCCCTCGCCTGCCGGCGCAGCTGGCGAATCGCGTCAAGCTTAATTGAGCCCGCAGGAGCAACGGCGCCGTCTTTATCGGTCGGTTGAATTATTGCGGCGATATTTACACCAGCGGCATACTTTGCAGCAGTGAGCAGCCCAGCGCCGTCAGCGCCAGTTAGCAATGTTGATTGCGGCAAGTCAGCGGCGAGCGCGTCAAGCTGCTGTTTCGTCGTGCTTTCAAATAGCAGGGTCGACATCATTCGCCTCCGGGAATAACTCAATGAACTCGCGCGGAACCGGCGCGGTGAATGTGCGGCGGTCGCCTGACGCGATGGCGATTTCGAGGGAATACGCATGCAAAAATAGCCGCGTGGCTGGCACGCCGTACACGCGGTCGCCAGTGATCGGTGCGCCGACATGCCGCAAATGCACACGCAGCTGGTGAGTGCGTCCAGTAAGCGGGCGAAGCAAAACGAGGCTTTTGCCGTCGTGGTGTGCGAGCACCTTATATATCGTTTGCGCCGGCTTGCCATTTACGTCTGGACGCCATATACTCGGAGCAGCAGGATTGCGACCGAGCGGAATATCGATTTTTGCATGCGGCTGCTTCAGTATGCCGTCCACGATCGCTAGGTAATATTTTTTCGTTTTACGCTCGGCAAATTGTTTTTTAAGCCGCACTGCCGCCTCCGGCGTCCGCGCACCGATTAGTACGCCGCTCGTGTCGCGGTCAAGCCGGTGGACGATGCCGGGGCGGTTCGTATTCAGCCCAACAGTCGTATAGCGCCGAAAAAAGTCAGCGGCCGTGAACTCGTCGTTCAATGCGCCCTTACTGTGCGTCAAAATTCCTGCCGGCTTATTAACGACGATAACGTCATCGTTAATATACAAAATCGGAAGCGTTTGGCTATTGTAATCCGCCGCACTCGGTAGATTAATTTCAATCCGATCCGCTTCGGTGACTTCTTGCTTCGGGCTTTTGGCGGGCGAATTATTGACAAAAATATTACCAGATTTGATATATTTCTGCCATACACTACGGCTATATTCAGGATGGCGCTCAGCGAGCACGACGTCAAGGCGACGTTTACGGCTTGTGAGCTGAAACAGATATACGTCTTTACCTTTGAACGGCAAACCGTAGGTTGTCAAGTCGCTCGTCGGATTTTCATAAAGCACCCCTTCGGCGTCGCTCTTTGCGGTAAATATTTGCTGCATGATATACGACTCGCAGTCTTCAGCCGTCTCGTCAAACAAAACAAAAAAGCGCTTGCGGTCAAATCGAAACGAGACGAGCCGGTTAATCGGGCTAGGATTCGTAACGTTAATCTGATCAATATGGCGCGGCACATTATCGCCTGTTGCCGCGTCAAACCGGCGCAAAATCGCTAATAAGTCGTTCGCGGTGACTTTCATTAGCGCCTCAATCCGATGGCTTTTTGCACGCGCAAAAGTGTTTGGTTGGCGGTTTGGTTGGCGGTGATTTCGGATGATTCAAGTTTACGCAAAATAGTATCATCGTCGACCTGCGCCAAACGTGCTTGAAAGCTTGCAAGAAATTCTGACATTTCATCTGCGACAATCTTTTTGAACTCGCCGTAGCGCTCTAATCCAGTGAACTCGCCAATGGTCTGCTGCAATGAGACCGCACGACCGTTTGCCTGGCGCACAAGCGTCAAAATTTCTAACAAATTGCTGATACCAGGCTGCGCCTCTTTATCGTAATGCACCCGCCCAAGCGAATCAGTTGCCGCCGACATGATTTTTTTACGCGCAGCAGCCGGCGTATCGTTTAAGAAAATCACGCCCTTGCCCGTCTCGTCTGATTTGCTCATCTTTTTAGCCGGATTTTGCAAGTCTTTGATACGCAAGCCCTGGTCTTTGCCAAAAAATTGATGTTGTTTCGCGACCGGCTCCGGCACGGTAAACAATTCGCCGAACTTATGGTTCATACGCTCGGCAATGTCGCGTGTAATCTCCAAATGCTGCGTTTGGTCGTCGCCGACCGGCACATAACGGGCATTATAAAGCAAGATGTCGCTCGCCATTAGTACGGGGTAGTCAAACAAACCGACCGACACGCGGTCATTTGACCTAGACCTATCTTTGAACTGCGTCATACGCTCCATCTCGCCGAAACCGACAAAATTATTAAGAATAATCGTCAATTCGCTATGCGCTGGCACGTAGCTTTGGCGATATAATTGAATTGCATCGTCGTCCAGCGGCAGACCGGCTGCAGTGTAGACACGTGCATTGTTCATTATGCTATCAAACAGTTGGCTGTGGTCAATCGGCGTCGTAAAACTATGTAGGTCTGGAATAAATAAATTAACAGTATACTCAGCCGAACGGCGCCGCGCCATATCGATAATCGGCAGTATCGCACCAAAATAATTGCCAACGTGCAAGTCATTGTTAGCGCGAACGCCAGTGAGAATAACGGGTTTAGTCATAAGTAACTCCTATTATAACAGGTATTTTTATTAGAAAAATAATCGGCTCCAGTAGTGCTGCGCGGCAACCTGATTAACCGCTGAACAATAAAACCAAAAAAGCCAAGCCCGCCGATTGTGTGGCGGGCTGATCAGTAATTTTTAGAAATCATCTACAAAGCACAGAGCAAACCGCCACATAATGTGCCGGTGCGCCAAGCGAATGTGTTTTGCGATAATACCATGCACCTATTATACCATAGCCACAAAAAACCACCCCTGCCTGCGGGGGCGGTTTTTTCGTAAGTTTGCCGAATAAAGCAGCGCGGAAAATACTTTAGCGCTTTGAGTACTGCTCTCGCTTGCGGGCGCTGCGTAAACCGTATTTTTTGCGTTCCTTTTCGCGCGGGTCGCGCTTCATGAAACCGGCTTTTTTCAGCGGAGCACGCAAGTCTGGTGCGCTGACGGTAATCGCTTTAGCAATTGCCTGCTTGATTGCATCAACTTGTCCGCTTAGACCACCGCCTTTTACAAGCACGCTGACGTCAAATTCCTTTTGCTTGCCAACGAGCGCAAGCGGATCGGTGATTTCAGCGAGCAGCGTTTTATTATCCGATAAGTAATCGCTGGCAGATTTGCCGTTAATCGTCACCTTGCCTTTGCCGGCAGTTAGGCGGGCACGCGCTGTTGCGCTTTTGCGCCGGCCTAGCCCATAGTCATATGGTGCAGTGTTCATAGCCATTAGTTAACCTCTACTTTCTCTGGTTTTTGCGCAGCGTGCGCGTGCTCGCTTCCAGCAAAAATCTTCAGGCGAGCTAAGCGACCTGCCGCGAGCTTATTTTTCGGCAGCATACCTTTAACCGCAAGTTCAATGATGTTTTCCGGACTCTTTTCACGCAACTCTTTAAGCTGCGCTTCTTTAAGCCCGCCCGGAAATCCGCTGTGGCGATAGTACATTTTGTCGGTTTCTTTATCGCCTGTTACCGGCACTTCGGCGGCATTAATGACAACGACATAGTCGCCGCCATCTACATGCGGCGTGTAGGTCGGCTTGTATTTGCCAATTAGATACTTAGCAATTTCGGTCGACAAGCGTCCAAGCGTTGCGTCTTTAGCGTCGATCAAAACCCAACGCCGGCTGACATCAGCTGGTTTTTGACTGTAGGTGCGATCTACCATTACTTCGCCTCCTTATCTGGCTTCGGCATGTCTTTCAGCTCGTCGACAAACTCAATAACCGCCATTTGAGCACCATCGCCCACGCGTAAACGCGTGCGCTCAACGCGAACATGACCACTGGTGCGGCCAGTTAGCTGCGGCGCGATTTGATCAACCAATTTGACGGCAGCAATCTGCGTGCTGAGTCCGGCGATAACCGCGCGGCGGTTTGCAAGGTCGCCTTTTTTCGCCTTGGTAATTAACTTTTCAATATAGCGCACGAGCTCTTTGGCTTTTGGCAGCGTCGTTTCGATCCGCTCCTCCATCACCAAGCTCGTCGCTAGACCTTTCAGGAGCGCTCTGCGCTGATCGCGTTCGCGGCCAAACTTGCGCCCTTTATATCCGTGTCGATGCATTTAGAGCTCCAATTCTGCTAATTTATCTTTAACTTCGTCAAGCGCTTTACTGCCGAACCCTCTGAGTTCGCGCAGATCTTGCTCGCTGAGCGTGACTAAGTCACGAACTGTGCGGATACCATTGTTAGTAAGCGCGTTTACCGTACGAGCACTCAAGCCTAGGTCTTCAATTGACCGGTCAAGCTCGTCTACGTCGTCTTTAGCCTCAGTGCCAAGCGCCGGTGCGGCTTCAACTTTCGTACTGCCCGCCAGCGCGCTATATTGGTTTACTAAAATTGCGGCAGCTTCCTCAAACGCTTCGCGCGGCGTGAGCGAGCCGTCGGTTTCGATCGTAAGCTCCAGTTTGTCAAGGTTCGTCTCTTGACCAACGCGGGTCGGGTCAACCTTAAACCGCACGCGTGTCACCGGGCTAAACATTGCGTCGACAGCGATCATATCGCTATGCAAACGCTTTTCGCTTGATTCTTCAATCGTTTGGTAGCCGCGTCCAGATTCAACCACGAGATCGAAAACGGTCGTTCGGCTGTCATCGTCAACAGTACAGATGACATGATCTGGATTCATTACCTCAACATCAGCGTTCGCTTGAATATCAGCGGCAGTGATTTCACCCGCGCCATGCTTTTCGAGGCGCAGCTCAACAGGCTCGTCGGTCGCAATGCGGAAATTCACGCCTTTGAGGTTTAGCATGATGTCGACGACATCTTCTTTGATGCCCGGAACGGTCGTAAACTCGTGCGTTGCGCCCTCGATGCGAAATGCCACGACGGCACCGCCGCGGATGCTTGAAAGCAGCACGCGGCGCAAGCTATTACCGAGCGTGTTGCCGTAATTGACGTGCAGAGGCTCAACAATAAACGTACTCGAAAACTCGCTATTATCAATAATCTGAGCAAGTGCTGGATTGTGAATTACTTTAGACATTTTATATCTCCTTACCCTTTTTAGCGTGAGTAATACTCAACAATTAGCTGCTCATTAATATCTGCTTCGGCTTCCTCGCGCTTCGGCGCGCCAGTGATTTCAATCTTCAGCTTTTTAACATCACCCGTCAACCAGCTGAGCGGAACTTGCGACGTATTGCTGTAGATATCGTTTATGTTCGTGAAGTAGCCCGATTTGACGCTTTTTGGACGAACGGTAATGACATCGCCGGCTTTAACGCGAATCGACGGAATATCAACGCGGCGGCCATTGAGTTCGAAATGCCCGTGGCTCACGAGTTGGCGCGCTTGGCGGCGGCTCGTCGCGAAACCAGCGCGATATACAGCATTATCTAAACGTAACTCCAGGAATTTCAGTAGGTTTTCACCAGCGAGTCCCGGCTTGCGAACCGCTTCGTTCATCAACTTTGCGAATTGCTTTTCAAGCAAACCATACATGCGGCGCACTTTCTGCTTTTCACGCAGCTGCGTAGCGTACATGCTCTGCTTGCCTTGGCGTCCATGAGCGTGCTCGCCCGGAATACCACTTTTACGCGCAAGAATCTTATGCGCTTTTGGATGAAGCGCAACGCCTTCGCGGCGGCTCTGCTTCACTATTGGGCTTCTATCTCGCGCCATTACGCCCTCCTTGCCTTTCGCGGACGGACACCACCGTGCGGAACGCCGGTCACGTCTTTTATACTATTAACTGTGATATCAAACGTACTGAGTGCACGAATCGCCGCATCGCGGCCCAAACCAACGCCTTTGACGAAGACATCGACCGTACGCAAGCCGTAGCCGCTCTTGGCTGCTTCAGCCGCTTTTTCGGCAGCGATTTGCGCAGCATAAGCGGTACCTTTTTTACTGCCGCGGAAACCGCACGCGCCAGCACTCGACGCAGTAAGCGCATTACCCTTACTATCTGCAAATGTCACAATTGTATTGTTAAATGTTGCTTGTACATGCAACTGACCGTTCGGAACAGATCGGCGCTGCTTTTTCTTTGAAGATTTTGCTTCTGCCATAAATCTAATCCTTCCTCATCAAGTCTTGCTTGCTGCTTTTGGTTGTGCGCCGCCCACGGCGATTGCCTTACCCTTACGAGTCCGTGCATTCGTACGAGTACGCTGACCGCGAGTCGGAAGACCAGCCTTGTGGCGCAAGCCGCGGTAGGCATTAATGTCTTTCAGACGCTTAATATTATTTGTCACCAGGCGCTGCAGATCGCCTTCGGTCACATAATCATTGTCGATAATGTCGCGAAGTTTCTGCTCTTCAGCCTCGGTGAGATCCTTCACCCGAGTGGTCGGCTCAATCTTTGCCGCCGCAAGGATGTCCCGTGCAAACTTCGGTCCGATCCCGTAAATATACGTGAGCGACACCTGCACTTGCTTATCGTCGGGGATAACAACCCCAGCAATTCGAGCCATGCTTAACCCTGCCTTTGCTTATTCTTAGGTTTTTTCTTGTTGATGACACGGAGACGGCCTTTGCGCCGAACCAGCTGATCATCAGGGCTGATTTTTTTGACACTCGCACGAACTTTCATGAGCGTACAAACTCCTTCAGGAAAAACCCTGCATTAATGAAATCCGATGATATCAGGTCGGATTTCGGTTATTAATCACGTGCGCGGAATACGATTCTACCCTTGGTGAGATCATACGGGGTTAACTCGACTTCCACGGTATCGCCTGGGACTAAGCGGATGTAGTGCTTGCGCATTTTGCCGCTAATGTGAGCGATAATACTTAGGCCGTTCTCCAACTCTACTTTGAATTGCGTATTAGGCAGTGCTTCCACTACCTTACCGCGCAATTTAATAACTTCCTTGGAACTCGCCATAGATATACAGCTCACTATTATAGCGTAGGTTATAACAAAAGTAAATAGGTTGCGAGAGGAATCGCCTGTATCGCGTCGATTCGCGTGCATATACCCGCCCGGTACAGTAAGAGGCTACTACGCTTTGGCGCGGCGAAATTTGCTGAATTTCAATTTCGGCAAGCGGCGCTTTTTTGTATTGCTGCCGCCAAGTTCGTCAATATCAAAGTCGTCATACGTGACCATCAACGCCCGCGAATTGACCTGGCGCAATGTTTCAAGCCCAACCGTCACGACGATAAGCAGTCCTGTACCGCCGATTGATAAATTCGAGATATTCAGCCCAAGCTGCGCAAAAATATAATCCATAATAAATGGCATAATCGCGATAATACCCAGCGCAATTGAGCCGAACAGCACTAAGCGGTTGACGGTCGTACTCAAATATTTCTCAGTCGTCGCACCAGGACGCACACCCGCGATAAAGCCACCTTGCTTCTGCAAGTTTTCAGCGATTTCATTTGCATTAAACACGATACCGGTATAGAAATAAGTGAACGCAATGACGAGCAAAAAGTATAACACCGGATAAATCATCACCGTCCAGTCGCCATTAGCAAAGTTTTTAGCGGTCGGCGACTGAAACCACTTAACCAGGTTGTTCGCGACAGTTGCATTAGCACCCGGCATCACTTTCATAACTTGCCCGACAAACGCCGGCAAACTGAGGAATGCAACGGCGAAAATAACCGGAATCACGCCCGCAGCGATAAGCTTGACAGGTAAAATGCTCTTGACTCCGCCATAGCTCGTGTTACCCGCCACGCGCTTAGCATAATTGATAGTAATGACGCGCTGCGCTTCGTTAATTTTCACGAGCATATACAACAGGAGCAGCCCAATAATGCCAATCGCCAGGACGAGCCAAAATGTCGTCGGGTCTACCGGCACATTAAACCAACCAAACATGCTAAGCTGCCCTTTTGCCGTCGAGAATAACGAGCTAATCAGCGTACCAAATGTTGTCGGCAACTGGCTGATGATGCCGGCAAAAATTACAAGCGAAATACCATTGCCAATACCCTGCTCTGTCATTAATTCGCCGAGCCACATCAAAAGCACCGAGCCGGCGGTCATCGACGTGACAGCGATTACCCATTGCCATGGCGTGGACTGCGCGCTGCCGGTGGTCGATCCAGCTAGTACTGATTGCTGTAGAATGTACACGAACGCAATCGATTGAACAATAGCCAGCGGCACCGTCACGATACGCGTCCATTGCTGGATCTTGCGCCGTCCAGACTCGCCATCTTTGTGCAGCTCCTCAAGCTTCGGAATCGCTTTCGTTAGCAGCTGCGTAATAATACTCGCAGTGATAAACGGACTCATACCAACAAGTACGATCGAAATTTGGCTCAGCGCACCGCCGCTCATTAGATTCAAAAAGCCGCCAAAGTCGCTGCTGCTCACTACGCCTTCAATAATACTTTTTAGTTCCGTCGGATTCGCAAGCGGCACCGGCACGTGCGCCAAAAACCGGAACGCGACAATCAAGCCAAACACAATCCCCAGGCGCTTTTGCATATCTCGGTTTTTGAGCGAGCGGACAATAATTCTCCAATTCATACTACAACCCTCTGTCTCTACAATAAATAACTCCCCATAGTATACACGATAGCGCGCGGGATTGCTAGACGACGTACGCAGCGCGAGCGGCATTGTCGACATATTGATTTCGGCAGGCGACATCCATATCCATATCGCAGCCATTGGCGCGGCGCTGGAAATATAATTATAATTAACAAAAAAGCGCCCCCGAGAAACCAGGAACGCTTCTGTAATGTCGACAAACGGATTATCGCTATTTTGCTTCGTCTTCCGCCTCAGCTTCTTTGGCTGATTTTTGCAACGGCGCGGCGACTTTTTCGAATGAGCCGCCGGCTTTTTCAAGCGCTGCGATTACGCTCTTTGATGCGCCTTGCGTCTTCAGCGTAATTTTTGCGGTTAATTCGCCGCGCGAAATTACTTTCACAGTGTAGAACGGCGTCATAATTAAGTCCGCTTCGTACAACGCGAAGTTATCGACTTCGCCCTTCAGCCCATTCAGGCGGTCTGAGTACACGACTTGCGCCGGCGCGCGCAAACTCTTGAACCCGCGCGCTTTTGGCACGGCGCTCACGATGCCATTCTGCCCGCCCTGGAACATCGCGCGAAGCTTCTTGCCGGTGCGAGCATTTTGGCCTTTCGTGCCGCGGCCAGCAGTTTTACCGCCGCCTGCCGAAATACCGCGTCCGACGCGCTTGCGGCTCTTATGGCTGTTAACTTGGAGTTCGTTGTATTTCGTCATACTATTCCTCCTCTCCGGCTTTCGCTTTCGCGCCCGCTTTGACGCCGAGCCACTGCTCGCGCGGCACCAGGCTGTTGAGCGCTTCAATCGTCGCGTAAGCAATGTTCACTTTATTTGTGCTGCCAAGCGACTTTGAAAGCAAGTTGCGAATACCCGTAACGCCGATAATAGCGCGCACCACGCCGCCGGCAATAATACCCGTACCAGGCGCTGCCGGTTTAATTAGCACGCGGGCGCCACTCAATTTAACTTCCATGTCGTGCGGAATCGTCTCGTTCGCGACTGGAATCGTAATCAAGTGCTTCTTGGCGACATCCGTCGCTTTCGCAATCGCCGCCTGCACGTCTGCACCCTTAGCAACGCCGACGCCGACTTTATTTTTGTGATTACCTACGACAACGAGCGCCTTGAATCGGAAACGACGACCGCCTTTCACGACGCGCGCCACGCGGTCAATATTGATTACCACTTCCTCAAATTCTTTCGGCGCATCATCGCGCCTGTTGCGCCGGTCATCGCGGCGACCACCTCGACTCTGCCGACCGCCGCGCGAAGCGCGTCCGCGGTCAGCGCGAGGCGTGGTTTGTTCTGTAGCTTGTTCTGCCATTTAGAACTCCAATCCTTCCTTGCGTGCAGCCTCAGCAAGCGCCTGCAGACGACCAGCGTACTGGCGCCCGTTGCGGTCAAAGACGACTGCGTTAATCTTAACTTTCTTGGCTTTTTTCGCAATATCCGTTCCGATAGCTGCACATTTTTCAGTCATCGTGCCCGATATTTTCGTACCGACCGTCGTGGCGGCAGCAAGCGTCGCGCCAGTCGCATCGTCAATCAGCTGTGCCGATACATGCATATTGCTAATCGTCACACTCAAACGCGGGCGCTCCGCCGTGCCATTTACTTTTGCGCGCACACGCGCCTTGCGCAAGCTCCGGTTCAACAGTTTCTTTGCAAGATTACTCATTATTTCTTACCAGCCTTTCCTGCTTTGCGCAAAATTTGCTCGCCGAGATGCATGATACCCTTGCCCTTGTATGGCTCCGGTTTCTTAAGCGCGCGGATCTCTGCCGCCGTTTGCCCGACTTTTTGCTTATCAATACCGCTGACGACAATTACCATCTTTTCGTTAGACACGTTCACGCCTTCGGGCGCTTTATATTTGACTTCGTGGCTGAAACCAAGGCTCATCGTCAGCTCGTTGTTGCTAGACGATACGCGAAAACCGACGCCTTTTACTTCTAGGCGCCGCTCGTAACCCTGCGTTACACCCACGACCATATTGTTTATCAACGCCCGCATCAACCCATGTTGAGCGCGCGCTTGCCTCGATTCATCTTTGGGATGAACCGTGACTTGTCCGTCTTCGACTTTCACATCGACAGCTGGCGTAATGAACTGGACGAGTTTACCCTTTGGGCCTTCGACCGTTACATCGCCAGAGTCAACCGTGATTGTCACACCGGCCGGAATAATCACCGGCAGTTTTCCGATTCGACTCAGACTCATGTCTCACCTTTCGTTAGATTTTAAGTAACTTGGTTATTGTAGCATATCCGTACGTGCGCCGCAAGTGCTAAAATGTCATGTGAATCAGAGTTTATCAAAAATAAGAGTGTAATAAGAGTATACCAAATCAAGCTGAACCACTTGGCGCTTGGCGTGAAAAGTGCCCAGGGATTATACGCCCCCTGGGCTTTGGCGTGACCGATTTTAGAGGCTGCTCCTGTCGCCAGTGGCGTTATCGTCTTGTGGGTACAGAATCGCGCAGACGACACCAGCAAGGCAAGCGCCAAATGCTAATACAATTGAACTCGGTATCAGTAAGGCACACCGTGCCAACTATCGCCTCGTTGACAACCATCCTGGCAATGGCAGCAATAGCTTCCTTTGTAACAGGGGGGTACGTCGGAAACAACAACCATTTCGGTTGTTGTAGTAGTTGCACGAGAATAGCGCATGGAGCATCACCTTTTTCTCAAAAAACATCGCTACCGGTCAGCAGCAATAAGCTTAATTATATCACGCAACTGATCTACATGCAAATTCTAAGTCGGAATCGCATATGTATCTAGCCGCTCTATGGATTGATTGCCGTTAAGAGTACCTTTTCTTCCAGACGATATGCCGGCGTGCGATGTAGCGCTACTGGGATACGTTGAAGCACTCGCTCCCGGCGGTCAAGAATGGCGCGGCAATGACGACGTGAAATGGAAAACGGAAACAATCAACGGGCAAGAAGTTGCGTTTATTGGCGTAGCATTTAGTTATTGGGGCAATATTATTTATTCTGTTGTTGAAGCGCTCTCGAGATATTGTTCGACGGTCATTTATGCTGGCAAGCTCGGTTCACTTGCGCAATCGGATACTCCAAATGCGACGATTGCTACCGGCAACTCTTCATACGTTGATGGTTCGCTGATAACATGGAATAATCTTTTCAAAAATTCCCCGCTGGCGGTTGAAGGCGCGCACTACACGCTTCCGTCCGTATTAGATGAAACCGCTGCATGGTACAACGAAGTAAAAGATACATATCGGTTTGTCGATCCTGAAATCGGCTGGGCGGCAAAGGCGGCGAAAGATTTTGGCTTATCGTTTAGCTACCTTCATCTAGTGACCGATAATTTGTCTGGACTGTTTAGCGAGAATCTAACGACTGAGCGCGAGACTGCCGTACTTAAAAAACGCTTGCAATACGTAGGTATTATACGTGCAATTTTATACCATCGAATCGGTGTCGAGCAGACGGTATCGCTCTTTTCTGAGGTACTCAAAGCGCAACAGGCTCGCGTCGATAAAGGCTATATGGAACCGCTTGAACGCAATTGGAAAGCCTGTTTAGCGTTTGCCTATCATACACAAGAGGAAGCGTGGGAAGTTGTCCGGGAATTACCGCGACGCCAATGGAAAGAGCAGAAGGTGAACCCCGAGACGCTATTGTCTGAGATCGTTGATACGCAAATTCAATTGCTCACGACTCTGGCATACGCCGGTTTTGACGAGCAGGACTTGATTAATGGCGTAATTACAAAGTTGAACGCACATCGCCCAGACTGGAAGCCGTAGAATTTTGCTGTTGAATGACATGCTCCGCATACCGCAAACCTGCTAGCTCCCGCGCTCCCGTGCGTACTGATTTTTCGCGAGAAGTCTGTGCCGCAACTAGTCCTACGTCGCCGTCTGTTATCGCCGCTATACTTTGAATAGAAATCATATTATCCTTTGTCCTTCTTATCCTCAGATGTATCACGCTAAATATTGTAAAGCCTCCACTTCAAAGAGCAGAGGCTTTATGGTCTTTATAGCAGCTATCAAAGCAGCTAGTTTAGTAAACTTTTAGCAGTACCTCTCCACCAAGCTTCGCCTTGACAGCTTCGGCGCCAGTCATCACGCCTTTGCTCGTGCTGACAAGCACGATGCCGCGGCCTTGCTTAACCTTTGGGATATCGCTTGCAGCAGTATAAACACGACGACCAGGTTTGGAAACACGTGTAATTTCCGTGATCGGACAGTTCTCACCATCTTTTGCAAGTTTTACGACGAGCGTACCGCGCGGCTTGCCGTCCTCAACTTTTACACCAGCCAAGTAGTGGTTCTTCACCAACTGCTCAGCAACAACTTTTTTCAGTTTACTGGTCGGTACGCGAATCTCCGTTTTGCCGACTAGCGCAGCGTTACGAATGCGGGTCAGGAGATCCGCGATCGGGTCAGTTGATTGTAGTGACATATCTTCGTTCTCCTTTCCTTACCAACTACTCTTTGTGACACCAGGAATGTTGCCTTTGCTTGCTTCTTCGCGGAATCGGATGCGGTTCATACCGAACCGGCGCATGTAGCCGCGCGGACGACCATCAAGCATATCGCGATTTTTGCGGCGCGACGGACTTGAGTTGCGCGGTAATTTCTGCAAAGCGTCGAGATCGCCTTCCGCTTTTAGCGCGGCACGCTTTTCGCTAAATTTTTCGATCAAAGCCAGGCGTTTTTTATCGCGTGCAATCATTGATTTCTTCGCCATTATTTCGCCTCCTTTTCAAATGGTACGCCAAACTTTTCGAGTAGAGCGCGACTTGCTTCTTTGCTACCGTTCTTGATAGCAAAAGTAACTTGCATGCCATGTACAAGCTGCGTTTCCTCAAACGTTAATTCCGGGAAGATACTTTGGTCGGTGATGCCAAGGTTGTAGTTGCCGCCTTTGTCGAATTTGCTGCCGACGCCGTGAAAATCGCGTACGCGCGGCAAGCTTACGTTCACTAAGCGGTCAAGGAACTCGTACATGCGAGCGCCGCGCAATGTGACCATCACGCCGATTGGCGCGCCCATGCCTTTGCGTATTTTGAATGTCGCGATTGATTTTTTCGCGAGCCGCTCAACCGGCGCCTGTCCTGTCACGCGCATCAATGTATTCTTGACGGCGGCAAGCATACGCTTATCGTCTTTACTTTTGCCTGTTCCCACACTCACAACAATTTTCTCGAGCCGCGGAACTTGATTCACGTTGTCGAGCTTCAGTTCGGTCTGCAGTTCCTTCGTGTACGTATCATTATACAAGGCTTTCAGACGAGGAGTGTAAACGGCGGTTTGTTTCGTCTCTGCCATTAGTTAATCTCCTTATTCTTTAATTGGCGCGCCACGCGCGTCTTAGCGCCGTCGTTCACGACGTAGCCGACGCGGCTAGTTTTGCCAGATTTCTCATCAACAACCAGCGCAAGCTTGGATAGATTCACTGGCTTATGGATATCCTTCTTGCCGCCACGCGGATTCAATTGATTCGGTTTGACGTGGCGGTGCCCCAAGCCGACGCCTTCAACGAGCGCCGTACCATCCTTTGGGTTGACAGCGAGCACCTTGCCGGTCGTGCCTTTGTGCGCGCCGGAGATGATTTTGACCGTGTCGTCTTTACGAATACGCTGAGCCATTATAGTACCTCCGGTGCTAAACTGATAATTTTACCGTAGCCCATGTCACGTAGTTCGCGCGGCACAGGACCAAATACGCGCGTCGCTTTTGGCGTTTTGTCGTCGTTAATGATAACCGCAGCATTGTCATCGAAGCAAATCGTGCTGCCATCCTTGCGGCGAATCTGATCGCGCGTGCGTACGACGACCGCTTTCACGACAGATTTTCTCTTGACGTTGCCGGTCGGGCTGGCGTCTTTCACGCTCGCGACGATAATGTCGCCAACGCGCGCGTAACGGCGGCGCGTTCCGCCCAAGACCTTAATGCACAAAATTGATTTCGCCCCGCTGTTATCAGCAACATGCAGACGAGTTTCTTGCTGGATCATTCTTTATCCTCCTCGCTGTCGTGATCGTGGTCAACTTTGTCGCTAACTTCAGCGTTTACTTCTTCTTTCAACTCAACGCTTCCAACTGAGCGCTTCTCAATACGATCAAGTGTGAAGCTCTTACGCTTCGAGATGGGTCGAGTTTCAACAATCCGCACCGTGTCACCCTTACGAGCATCGTTATTCTCGTCGTGCGCCGCATATTTACGAGTCACAGTATACTGCTTCTTGTAAATCGGATGCGTCTCACGCGAAATAACGGCGACGGTGATGGTTTTGTCGGCGACGTCGGATATCACGACCCCAGTCAGTGTCTTCGCCATTACTGTTCCTCCTTTAATTCTGCGGCATGAATCGCGGTATGTAAGCGCGCGATTTCTTTGCGAATTTGTCCAAGTACGCGCGGGTTGACTAATTCGCCAGCTTTATGCGAGCGGCGAGAATCGTTTAAATCCTGCTGCTTAGTTGCGAGCTCAGCACGCAGCTCGTCAATCGTTTTCACGACATCGGCTTTTTTAGCAGTTTTTTTCGTATCTGCCATGCTACACCTCCTCCCGCTTTACGAATCGGACACGGACAGGCAATTTGTGGCCGGCGAGGCGCATCGCTTCGCGGGCTACATCTTCGCTAACGCCCTTCATCTCAAACATAACTGTGCCAGTTTTGACCTTGGCGACGTAATACTCCGGATTGCCTTTGCCGCCGCCCATCTTTAGCCCGAGAGCTTTTTTGGTGACTGGCGTATGCGGGAAAATACGAATCCAGATTTTGCCGCCGCGTTTAACGTGGCGCGTCATTGCTTGGCGGGCGGCCTCAATCTGCCGGCTGGTGATGCGCTCGTTGTCGAGGCTCTGCAAGCCGTAGTCGCCAAATGCGACGTAGTTGCCGCGCGTTGCGTTGCCGCGGTTTTTACCAATTCGGACTTTACGATGAGCAACTTTTTTCGGTAATAACATTACTTCGTGCTCCTTTCACCCTTGTAAATCCAAACTTTGATGCCAATGATCCCTGTACCGTTTGGACCAAGCGCGCGCGCAGCGTAAAAATCAACATCGGCGCGCAGCGTGTGCAACGGCACTGAACCTTCAATAAATTTCTCGCGGCGGCTCATCTCGGCGCCGTTCAAGCGACCGGCCACCTCAACGCGGATACCCTTCGCACCAGCATTACGGCTGCCTTGAATTGCCATCTTAACTGCGCGGCGGAAATTCGCACGGCGTTCTAACTGATGCGCGATATTTTCAGCAACGAGCTTGGCGTTCAATTCCGGACGGCGAACTTCTTCAACATTGATACGAACCGGCAGGCTCACGACCTTTTCAATTACCTTTTTCAGCTCGTTAATGCCCGCACCGCCGCGGCCTATTACCACACCGGCTTTCGCTGTATGAATTGTGACCGTGACGAGATTAGCGCTGCGTTCAATCTCGACGTTCGCAATTGTCGGGCGCGATGCAAACCGCTTTTCGATCAGATCGCGGATTTTACCGTCCTCTGCCAGCCAAACCGCGAAATCTTTCTTGCTGGCGAACCAGCGCGAATTCCAGTTTTTGCTGGTTTGAAGGCGGAAGCTGATCGGGTTAACTTTCTGACCCATTATTTCTTCTCCTCTTTTGCTGCTTTTGATTCAGCTTTCTTTGCTGGTTTTTTAATAACTTTCTCAACGCCTGAGACCTCAACGAGAATGTGGCTTGATTTTTTAGCGAACGGCAATGCGCGGCCGCGGCTTGCCGGCTTGTAGCGGCGCAAACGCGGACCAGCAGTAACACTGAGCGTGCTAATCGTTAAACTCTTGGCGTCTAAATTATGATTGTTCGTCGCGTTAGCGGCAGCCGATTGGATCGCTTTCTTCACCGCAAGCGCAGCACGTTTCGGCGTGTGATCCAAAATCACCACTGCGTCGGCAACGGTACGACCGCGTACGAGCGCAGCCACGAGACTGACTTTGCGCGGCGTTTGGTCAACATCGCGAATTTCAGCGCGAACAGTATAAACTTCTGCTTCAGCCATGGCTACTTCTCCTTGCCCCCGTGCTTACGGAACTTGCGTGTCGGCGAGAATTCGCCAAGCTTGTGACCGACCATGTTTTCGCTAATCAGCACTGGCACATGCACGCGCCCATTGTGTACTGCAAAAGTAAAACCAACCATTTCAGGCGTAATTGTACTGCTGCGCGCCCATGTTTTGATAACGGTGCGATCGCCAATTTTCAGCGCCTTCACTTTTTTGGCAAGCTTCCAGTCGACGAATGGACCTTTTTTGAGTGATCGACTCATAGATTACCTCTTCCTCTTAGCTTCGTGACGACTGCGGACAATCATCTTGTTAGTTGATTTACGGCGGCGAGTCTTGAATCCAATCGCCGGTTTACCCCATGGCGTTTTCGGAATGCGGCCTGGACCAGTCTTGCCTTCACCGCCACCCATTGGGTGATCGGCTGGGTTCATCGCCTTACCATGCACGCTCGGACGCCAGCCCATACGGCGGCGGCGGCCAGCGCTGCCCAGCTTGACGTTCTGGTGCTGTACATTGCCGACGACGCCAAGCGACGCCTCGCATTCCAAACGGAAGCGCCGAACTTCACCAGACGGCATGCGTACCATCGCATAGTTGCCTTCTTTCGCCATGAGCTGTGCTTTTGTACCAGCTGAGCGAACCATTTGTGCGCCTTTGCCTGGGTTAATTTCGATCGCATAGATCTGCGAACCGACCGGAATATTTGCAAGCGGCAAGCGGTTGCTTGCTTCAACTGGTGCTTCGGCGCCAGTTTTAACTACTGCACCTTTTGTCATCTGCGTGTCGGCAAGAATGTAATGGTACAAACCATGCTGGTCTTTCACGCGGGCAATGCGCGCACTGCGACCTGGATCGTATTCAATTTCTTCCACCGTTAGCGTCATGCCAGCCGGCATGCGGTGATTTACTAAACGGTAGTGCCGCTTCACGCCGCCACCGCGGTGGCGCACCGTAATCTTACCAGTATTGTTACGTCCCGCACGCTGCTTGCCGGCTTTCACCAGGCTTTTCAGCGGCCTGCGGGTTGTGATGTCGCTCAGATCCTGCGAAGTCATGCCGCGACGAGCCGGAGTGGTTGGGTTGTATGCTTTAATCGCCATTACTTCTCCTCCTTGACTTCTTCTTGTTCAAATACTTTGATTTTGCCTTCGCTGAGTGTAACGTAGGCTTTTTTGCTGCCCTGGCGCGAGGTTGTACCCGGATAGCGGTTTTTGCCGCGGCTGTAGCGTATCGACTTGCCGTTTTGGACAAGCGTCGTTACTTTTGCGACTTTCGTGCCGTCGAATTGCGATTCAACGGCTGCTTTGATTTCGTTTTTGTTCGCGCTCATCGGCACATCAAATACGTAGGTATTCTGGCTAGTGACCAAGCGATACGCCTTTTCGCTCACGCGCGGAGTGACGAGTATCAACTTCATATTACTTGTCCTCCTTCGGATTGAGCCACGCATCAACCACCTTCACAGCGGCTGGCGTCATGATAATTTGATCGGCGTTTAGCACGTAATACACGCTGAGATACTGCGCGCGAACCAAGAGGGCACTCTGTAGATTATTCGTCGCGCGTATCAATTCCGGCGTTTTCTCGTCAACAACGAGCAGAACGCGGCGGTCGCGTTTGAATTTTTTGTCAGCAATGAACTTTGCGATTTCGGCGGTCTTGCCGGTTGTTTTAATGTCGCTGACGGTGATTTTTTTCGCTTCATTCGCCAGCGTCAACGCTTGGCGTATTGCCACGCGCTTGCTGGTTTTTGATAGCTTTAGCTTGTAGTTTTCGTTACCGCGTGGTCCGAAAACGATGCCGCCGTGGCGCCAAATCGGGTTACGCGTGCTACCAAATCGGGCGCGCCCGGTACCTTTTTGCTTCCACGGTTTTTTACCACCACCACGTACTTCACCGCGCGTTTTAGTGGTCGCACTTGCCTGGCGGCTGTTCGCAAGGAACGCGTCATACGCGAGCTTCAATAGCTCGTGGTTCGGCACATCAACCCCGAACACTTCCTTCGGCAAGGCTGCTTTTGCTGGCTTGGTTGATTCAGCCATTACTTAGCACCTCCTAGTTTAATTTTAATTAAGCCTTTTTTCGGACCTGGTACTGCACCTTTAACGCCAATCAAATTGTCGTCTACCGAGATATAGGCGACTTTCAGGTTTTTCACCGTTACCTGCTCTGCGCCCATGTGGCCCGGCATGCGCTTGCCCTTAAAAATTTTCTGCGGATACATGCTGCCGATCGAACCGACTTTGCGCGTATTACCCTTGCCGCCGTGCGTTTTGCGGTGGCGTTTGAAATTGTGGCGCTTGATCGTTCCAGCAAAACCTTTGCCTTTGCTGATACCGGTCGCGTCCACTATGTCGCCGAGCTCAAACTCCGCAACATTCCACGTATCGCCGACTTTTACCCCGCCCAGGTCGTCGACACGAAATTCCCGAATCTCTTTCGGGGTTACACTAGCTGGTTTCACATGACCAGCCACGGCCTTGCTCAGGTTCTTACCCTCACCATAGGCAACCTGGACTGCGTTATAGCCGTCGCGCTCGACAGACTTGACCTGAGTCACAGTCACAGGTCCGGCTTGAATCAGTGTCACTGGAGTCGTAACACCGTCTTCGCCGATGATTTGGGTCATACCAATCTTGGTACCGAGAAGTGCTTTCATTGCCCTCTTGCTCCCATTTAAAAGCCTCGGCGGCTGGCAGTATCCGGAAAGGACTTACCAATTCGCGCGAGTCAAGTTATTATTACGTAATAAATTACATCTACTAGCGTAGCATGTTATAGGGGGCTAAGTCAAGAGGTTTTCTCTACAAGCAGCGCGCTAAAAAGCAAGCTAAATGACGATTCCCGCCGGCAAAAAATAACTCACAATTGCGATAATCAGCAGCGTTGCGTACCAAATCTTGCGGTTCATCGGCGATGTTTCCAGCCAATGCACGAGCAGCACGCCTGCCGCCAACCCGACCGGCAATGCATTGACCACTACCGTGCCCGCGCTGGCTGGTGTACGGAACTTCAGCCACAACGTACCCAGTATCGCTACGATTACCAACTTTAACAGATACGAACTGTCCGGTTCTTGCAGTTTTTCGTTGCCGCGGCGGCTAAATATGCGGTTGCGCGCGTAGGTGCGTTGTTTGTGTTTGCGTGACATATCATCAGTATAGCATATGCGGCATAGCTAACGACTAATTTGCCACCGGCTCGGGTAAAAATTATCGTAAATATATCATGGAGTGCATATTCTACCTACAAAAATAGCCCCGCGTTTGACGAGGCTATTTTGAGATAGAACGCCCGAATTACATCCGAATCTCTGCATCGACGCCAGCCGGCAGCGACAAGTTCTGCAAGTTGTCAATAGTCTTTGGGCTAGCGTTTGAGATGTCAATTAGGCGCTTATGCACGCGCATCTCAAATGCTTCGCCGCCCGTCTTATATACGTGCGGGCTCTTTACCACCGTGTAGGTGCTGCGGCGCGTCGGCAACGGCACAGGACCAGCAACAGTCGCGCCGGTACGGATCGCTGTATCAACGATTTGCTTCGCCGACTGGTCGATAAGTTTGTGGTCGTATGCCTTGAGGCGGATGCGGATCTTCAGACCCTGGTTGTTGGCGTCTGCCATAATTACTCCTTTGCTCCCGCGTAACCTCGGCTCGAATCGGTTTTGTTAGCGTCTGGCCGAGTTATCGCAGAGCGATTTATGATTTACTGTGTAATTGTAGCATGATTTCTCGCACAAGGCAAACCTACAGCTAGTTTACGTATGCAAATTTATGATACAATAACATATACAGGTATATCGCACTCGGCGATAGCCGCGAGTGGTTCTGGGAGGAATCATGTTTAAGAGAATGCTTGCAGCCTTCTTTGTTATTGTCCTTACTTGCGGAACGGTGGCGTGTGATAACGATCCGTTTCAGAGGGGGGGGTGCTAGTGACAACCCTAAAGAGGGGGTAGTCAGAGTATTTCCTGACAACAACGTCTTTAGCTTTTATAAGCGATGCGACGGTACGACCCTCATCTACTGGTTTGAGGGTGACCGCCGGGGTGGCCTTACAGCCGTCCCTGACAGTCCTGAGTGCAAGTAAGATCTACCCCGTCTCCTAGCAGTCGAGCCTCGCTCCTGCTAGGAGACGGGGTTTTGACTATCTACGGTATAATCTTCATATTTTTATAATACAACCAAAATACCCCGCCTACACAAGCGGGGTATTGTTGCAAAAGTAGCGATCGGCTACTTGATGATGTTGGTGACGACACCAGCACCGACGGTGCGGCCGCCTTCGCGGATCGCGAAGTCTTGACCTTTGTCCATCGCAATCGGTGCGAGCAGTTTGACCTTAAATGTCACCTGGTCGCCAGGCATGACCATTTCTTTGTCGGTCGGCAGCTCAACTTCGCCCGTCACGTCCGTTGTGCGGAAGTAGAACTGCGGTTTGTAGCCCTTGCTAAACGGTGTGTGGCGTCCGCCCTCTTCTTTCTTCAAGATATACACCTCAGCTTCGAATTCGGTGTGTGGCGTCAGCGTGCCTGGTTTCACGATCACCTGGCCGCGCTCAATTTGCTCGCGCTCAATACCGCGCAGCAGCAGTCCAGCATTGTCGCCAGCCTGGCCTTGGTCAAGCGTCTTTTTGAACGCCTCGATACCAGTGACGACCGAGCTTTGCGTCGGTTTCAAACCAACGATCTCTACTGGGTCGTTAATCTTTACGACACCCTGCTCAATACGCCCTGTCGCGACTGTACCGCGGCCCTTGATTGAGAAGACGTCTTCAATCGGCATCAAGAACGGCTTATCCAAATCGCGCTTCGGCAATTCAAAGTAATCGTCCATCGCTTTGACCAATTCCATGATTGCGTCTTCAGCCTCTTTGTCGCCCTCAAGCGCTTTGGTCGCCGAGCCTTTGATGATCGGCGCGTTGTCGCCGTCGTAGCCGTTCTTGGTGAGTAGTTCGCGAACGTCCATTTCGACCAATTCGACCAATTCCGGGTCTGCCAAGTCCATCTTGTTCAGGAAGACGACAATCTTCGGCACGCCCACTTGGTGAGCCAGCAGCACGTGCTCGCGCGTTTGCGGCAGCGGGCCGTCGTTGGCAGCGACCACGAGGATCGCGCCGTCGATCTGTGCGGCGCCGGTGATCATGTTCTTAACGTAGTCGGCGTGGCCCGGCATGTCGACGTGCGCGTAGTGGCGCTTCTCGCTCTCGTACTCTTGGTGCGAAGTCGCGATAGTGATGCCGCGCGCTTTTTCTTCAGGCGCGTTGTCGATGTCGGCGTAATCGCGCGCTTTGTTCACGTCGCTGGGAAGACGCTTCGCGAGCACATGAGTGATCGCAGCGGTCAAAGTCGTTTTACCGTGGTCGACGTGACCCATGGTACCGACATTGATGTGAGGCTTTGAACGGTCAAAGTCTGCCATAGAGGTATTTCTCCTAACTTAATATTGATGATATTCACGACGCGAGCTGCCGCCGAGATACTAAAGCACCTCAGACAAAACACGTCGCGCGTTGCCTATAATTATAGTGGAAGACGGCAATTATGTAAACACTGCTGGTCTGTCTTACTGCAGCCTATCTCTTAATATATTTTGTTGAACGACCACTACCTACTTGCCTTATCTTTTCATTGTCCTGTAGTTCTTTTAAAGCTCGTTCTATTGTCCTTTGTGATATATCCGGACAAATAATCATAATATCTTTTTTGGAAAGTGGCTCTAATGATTTTTAAATAACAGAAAATACTCTTTCCGGTGAAGTTAATTTTTCTTTTCCAATAAGATTAAATCTGTCATCACATTCTTTATATGCCTTTAGTAAAATTACAAGCATATACTTTACAAACGGAAGTTCATTATTCTCTCCAGTATGCCACTTTTCACTGGAGTTCTGTAATTCTTCATAATAAGAATTTTTACTTTCTTCAATGAGCATCTCTATACTGATATACCTTCCAACGAAGTAACCGAACTTATAAAGTAAAAGAAGCGTCAGTATCCTACTCATTCTTCCATTACCATATACTGCTCATTTTTGAGTAAACGAGTCCAGTGTTCTTATGCATCCCGGGGATTCATTTACAAGAGACCCACAGCATTCCGTCTATACACTGTATACCATCCAAAAACTTTGGGAGTACGGTGTAGCCGGAATGTTCTGAGCGGCATATGAGCAGCGTGAACCAAAAATGAGCTGTTTAGAAATAATTAAAGATCAATCTAATCTTTTCTGTCGCTGGGGCTCACGTATCTCGGCATTTCTGGAGCTGCGGTACCTCGTTGGATAAAACCATAGGCAAAACGCTCTTTACGGCGAGGTTCGGTACGCCTGAATTCGGCAAATAGTTCTCGAAAGGCGCGAATCTCTTCCGCGCTTCTGGGGCGTTCGAGCGGATCGATACGCCTTTCAGTGGTCGATAGAGGTGCGCTTGTGCTTGCTGCTACGGTCATGATGTCTATACTATCTTTGGCAGGTCTTCGGTGTGTATGTTTCTCTTGCAAACCATCTTGTCTTATGGCAAGTTCTGTCTGACAACACGGACATATGAAACTGCAGGCTCTTGCTCCGAGTTCACGTGCTGCATCATCAGGATCTCGATCCTGTTCGGCAGCGATATCGTGATGATGGCGTATAGACTCGGACATAAAGCGTACTCTATGTTCCTATTGTAAGGAAGATTGTACTATAAAACAATACCCTGAGATATCGGGTCCATTAACCTAAACCAGAACATCCCGTAAACTTAGGAGTGAATAGCAACTAAGTGAAAGGAGATGTTCCTAATGCCTACCATACCAAAGTTTGCCAGTAATAAGAAATACTGGCAGATCCTTAACAAACTAGTCTTCGGCGATGAGGTATTGTGTCCTCGCTGCCATAAGGGTCTTCATGAAAACTATTGCAACAAATATCTGTGGTGTAAACTGTGCCACAAGAAATACCGGCCTACCAGCTACCAGGCTAGTTGGTTATACGGCATGAAGCTAAGTCCCCGGCAGCTCTGTTCATCCTGCTCTACTGTTGGCAAACAAAACGCTCAACGGAAACGTCATACCTATTAGCCGGCGTAAGCTATACTACTGTTCGGCGCTGATTTGTCCGATTCCGCAAGCAACTGCCTGACAGCAGCAAGCTCACCGCCATGCTGGAGGGTGTGGTGCAAGTAGATGAAAGCTACTTTGGCAAGAGGCGATCCAAACAGCCTCAGCACATCGTAGTTGGTGCTAAAGATACTACGACTGGACGCATTGCCCTACGCATTACCGACAGCCGGGATAGACAACCGCTTGAACAATTTGTTCAGGACTACATCGTAGCAGGCAGCCTAGTGGCGAGTGACAAATGGTGGGCGTATGACGAGCTAGAACTACTTGGCTACGCTCATGAGAGTTGGAATCATAGCAAAGGGCGCTTTGCCGGTACCAACCAAGGAGAGAATATCTGGAGCGTGACGAAGCGGCATGCTCGGAAGCTGCTCGGCGGAAGAATCCTGACGAGACAGCTAGACTCTCTTTGCCAAGAATGGATGGCAAGAGCTAACCAGCCAGAACTGTTCGCCAGCCCAATAGCATTCCTGCGGTTTACTATGACTTTACGGGTTAGTTGGGTGAACCTAAGGATTTTCTTTACTATTTTTACGCTAATTCGTCAGCGCCTCGAAAAACGAGCGGACTTTGGCGTGGCGCGAGTGCTTGATGACTTTTTCGGGCGTGCCGTCTTCGATGATCTTGCCGCCGTCCAGAAAGATAATGCGCGAAGCGACATCGCGCGCAAACGACATTTCGTGCGTGACGATCACCATAGTAATACCGGTACTGGCGAGCTTGCGAATAACCGCTAGCACTTCATCGACCATTTCCGGGTCGAGGGCGCTAGTTGGCTCATCAAAGAGTAAGACCTTTGGCTGCATCGCCATGGCGCGCGCGATCGCAACGCGCTGCTTCTGTCCGCCCGATAAATGGCTGGGGAATTCGTTAGCTTTTTCGCGCAAGCCGACTTTTTCGAGCGCTTCAAGCGCGGTTTGGCGCGCTTTGCGCCGCGACAGCTTACGCACTTTCGTAAGCGCTAGCATGATGTTATCAATGACATTCATATTCGGGAACAAGTTGAACTGCTGAAACACCATACCGATGTCGGCGCGCACTTGGTTGAGATTTGTATGCGGGTCGGTCATATCGATGCCGTTCACCCACACGCGCCCGCTGGTCGGCGTTTCGGTCATGTTGATACAGCGCAGCAAGGTGCTTTTGCCGCCGCCGCTTGAGCCGAGGATTACGACGACTTCGCCTTGGTCGATTTGCAAATCAATCCCTTTCAGCACGTGGTTTTTGCCGTATTTTTTGTGCAGGTTTTCAATGTTAATCACTTTCTTTCAGCCTCCTTTCGACGCGCCGCATCAGGCGCGTGAATATGGTCGTAAGCCCCAGATACAACAGCGCAGCGGCAAAGAGCGACTCAAACGCCGTGGCAGTCTGGAAGCGGATGTTATCGGCGCCGCGCATGAGGTCGTTCATGCCGATCCAGCCGACGATTGAGGTTTCTTTTAGCAAGGTGATAAATTCGCTAATGAGCGCCGGCAATGAAGTTTTCAGCGCTTGCGGCAGGACGACGTAGCGCATCGTTTGCCAGCGGCTGAGCCCCAGCGACCGCGCCGCTTCGACTTGCCCGCTGTCGACGCCCTCAATGCCGCCGCGGATAATCTCTGCGATATACGCGCCGCTGTTGATACCAAAGGCTAGGCTCGCGATCCATAGCTTCGACACGCTGCGGTACGAGCCGAACACGACGTAGTACATGATCAGCAGCTGTACGAGCGACGGCGTGCCGCGGATAATGACGGTGTAGATATTTGCCAGCCACGCCACTGGGCGCCAGCGCTGCAAGCGCGATGGTTTATGGCGTTTGAACGGCTGCCACTGCGATTGCTGCATGAGCGCGATCACCAGCCCGATAGCGATACCGATGACCGTCGAAAACACCGTGAGCAGCAGCGTGACCTCTAGTCCGCGCGTCAGATATAAATAGCGCTCGCCGCCAAAGAGAATCTCAAATGTATTCATGGCGCGGCCGCTCCGAAATGTTTTTTGACGAGCGCGTCGTAGCGCCCGTCTTTCTTCATGGCTTTGATACTGTCGTTCACTTGCTTGAGCAGCTCGGTATTACCCTTTTTGATGGCGATAGCGTAATCTTCTTTCGTTAAGTCGCGCGCCAGCATGGTGAGGTTCGGATTCGTCGCTAAATATTGCGTCGCTGGACCATTGTCCATGATCGCCGCGTCGATACGCCGCGCATTCAGCTCTTGCATAACATTTGATGTCGCGGGCAATTGCACGACCGACGCGCCGGTGATTTTATGCGCCAGCGTGTCGCCCGTCGTACCGAGCTGCACGCCGATACGCTTGCCTTTTAGATCATCGACCGACTCGACCGTCGATCCGGTTTTCGGTACGACAACTCTTTGCGCCGCCGAATAGTAGGTGGTGGAAAAGGCGGCGTTTTTGGCGCGCTCCGGCGTGACGGTCATGCCGGCAGCAATTAAATCAATCCGCCCTGCCTGTAGCGCCGGCAGCAGGCCGTCAAACGATATTTCCTCAATCTGTAGCGAGCGGTTTGTATCTTTAGCGATTTCACGCACCAAATCGACATCAAATCCAACGACATTTTGCCCGTTTTTGTACTCAAACGGCTTGAACCCGGGGTCGGTGCCCATGATTAGCGTTTTCTCAAGCCCGCTGCCCGACGAGCTGGTATGCTGCGCGCTGCCCGGGTTGATCTCGGTATCCCAATACATATAGCCGATCGCCGCGGCCACGAGCGCGCCAAGCGTTAGCCATTTTATCCGTGCAACTACTTTTTTCTGCTTTGCTGCCCACCGCATATAAATTTAGTATAAGCGGATCGACGGATTAGCGCAAGTATTAGATCTCTAGCCAATGTTAATAGTATCTAAATGTTGAGAGCTGGGCATAATTTAGCAAGCCGCGGCGCACTAGTCGAATCATTCTGAATAAACTACTTGAATAATACTTAGAAAAGAGGGATAATGAATAGAACTCTTGACACTACACCTCTTTAAGAAAGGCTCCGCAATGACTAAACCTCTCATTGAAGTCGAACGCAAACGCACATTTACCGGTAATGTGGATACGTTTATTGCAACGCTACGAGCACATGGTTTTACACAGGCTAACCAGTTGCACGAAAATGATACCTATTATTCTCGCTCCGACGTTGATTTCATGCAGACTGTTGAGTGTTTGCGCGTGCGTGAACGCGATGGGTTTGCCGAGGTGACATATAAACCGGCAACATCGCACGCAACAAGTACAAACGATGGCGTAATCATGAAACCGGAGACAAATCTATCAATCGCGCCAAACGATACAGCAACTGCCAAACAATTGCTCGTAAATCTTGGCATGATAGAGCTAGTGACAGTTACTAAATTCCGGCGCACATTTACTTCGGCGACATATCCCAGTGCTGTAATCGCGATTGATGAAATCATGGATGTCGGGACATTCATTGAAACAGAGGTAACGCTTGCGGATAAAGCGGCAGCGCTTCGAACTATCAATAAGCTGGAACGATCGCTCGGCGTAGACGTGTTTCCGCTTGCAACGAAACCGTATCGCGATATGTGTATGGAGGCGTAGCACGCGTTTAGAATGGATGCAGCTAAAAAACCGAGGGCATATGATAAATCTCTCGGTTTTACAGATTACTGCAGAAAATGAGCGGTTACTTTGAGCGCTTCTCAATAATTTCCTGCGCTACGTTCGGCGGAACTTCTTCGTAGTGCGCCAGCTCCATCGTGCTAGCAGCACGACCTTGGCTCATGCTGCGAATGTCGCTGGTGTAGCCAAACATATTAGCGAGCGGCACAATCGCCTTGATAAGTTTCGCGCCGCCCATCAAGTCTTCCATCGCCTCAATACGACCGCGACGCGAGTTCAGGTCGCCGATGATATCGCCCATAAACTCTTCTGGCGTCGTCACCTCAACATGCATAACCGGCTCGAGCAGTACCGGATTGGCCTGCTTGATGCCAGCGCGTGCTGCTAGACTACCTGCCAAGCTAAACGCCAGCTCGCTGGAGTCAACATCGTGGTAGCTACCGTCGTAGAGCGTGGCTTTGACGTCGACTACCGGATAACCCGCAATGACGCCGCCGTTTAGCGTCTCGACGATACCTTTTTGCACCGCCGGGCGATATTCTTGCGGCACTACGCCGCCCTTGATTTCGTCGATAAACTCAAAGCCCTTTCCAGTTTCGTTCGGTTCAAAGCGCACCCATACATCACCATACTGGCCACGGCCGCCGGACTGCTTAGCATGCTTACCCTGCACCTCCGCCGTGCCCTTAATGGTTTCGCGGTAGGCAACTTGCGGCTCGCCGACATTTGCTTCAACGTTAAACTCGCGCTTCATACGGTCGATGAGGATTTCGAGATGGAGCTCGCCCATACCGGACATGATCGTCTGGCCGGTGTCTTCGTCGGTATGAATGCGGAATGTCGGGTCTTCCTCCGCGAGGCGCTGCAGAGCAATGCCCATTTTTTCTTGATCGGCTTTCGTTTTCGGCTCAACGGCGATTGATACCGGCGGGTCGGGAAACTCAATCGACTCAAGCGCGATCGGGTGCGCCGCATCCGCTAATGTATTACCGGTGTACGTATTCTTCAAACCGACGACCGCCGCGATGTCGCCCGCACCGACCGAATCAATGTCCTCGCGCTTATCGGCATGCATGCGCACGATACGCCCGATACGTTCTTTCTCGCCCGTTGTCGTGTTGAGCACGTAGCTGCCGGCTTTCAGAACGCCCGAATATACGCGGACAAAGATCAGCTTGCCAACAAATGGATCAGCGGCAATCTTAAACGCCAGCGCCGCCATCGGCTCTTTGTTATCCGGCTTGCGGCCGACTTCGTCGCCTGTCTTCGGGTTTTTGCCCCAAATTTCGTCGACATCAAGCGGGCTTGGCAAATAATCCGTCATGATATCAAGCAGTTTTTCGACGATCACACCGCGGCCATCGCCGCCCGTCACCAGGAAGAAGTCTCCCGCCAGCACGCGCTTGCGCAGCGCCATCTTTAGTTCGTCTTTCGTAATTGATTCCTCGCCTTCGTCAAGGAACTTCATCATCAAGTCGTCGTCGGCTTCAACGGCATTTTCAACAAGCAGGCTGCGCGCGTTCTGTGCTTTTTCCAGCATGTCCGCTGGAATTTCGCCTTCAATCAGCTCGTGGTCGGTGTAATCCTTGTAGGTGTAAGCTTTCATCTCGACCAAATCAACCACGCCGCAAACGTCCTTCTCAAACCCAATCGGCAAATGAATCGGAAATGCCTGCTTGCTGAGGCGCGTGTGGATACTCTCCAGCGATTTGTAAAAATCGCCGCCCGTTTGGTTAATTTTGTTGATGAAACAGAGGCGCGGCACGCCGTATTTATTCGCCTGGCGCCAGACTGTCTCAGACTGAGCCTCAACGCCCATTTTGCCGTCAAATACCGTCACCGCACCGTCAAGCACGCGAAGCGAGCGCTCCACCTCGGCGGTAAAGTCAATGTGCCCCGGCGTGTCGATGATGTTGATTTTATGGCCCTTCCAAAAGCACGTCACGGCCGCCGACGTAATCGTGATGCCGCGCTCTTTTTCCTGCGCCATCCAGTCGGTCGTCGCGCCGTCGCCGTCGCCTTTCACCTCGCCGATTTTATGATTGATGCCGGTGCGGTACAAAATGCCTTCGGTCGTCGTGGTTTTGCCTGCGTCGATATGCGCAATAATACCAACATTTCTAAAGTTTTTTAGTGGAACATTCGTTGCCATGAGGTTTCCTTTAACTTAAATAATATTATCCGAGTTTTTGGCTATTTTTTGCCACCAAAAAACTACTATTACTGGCTATTATATCAGATTTATTCTTGTAAATATAGTGCCTGACTTACGCCAGCATAAGACGGCTAATACTGCGGCGGCCAATTTTGCGGCGGAAATGGCGGTTGCGGCGGGAGCTGGCTCGGAGCTAAGGCTGACTTTCGGCGCACCGCAAAGTAGATAATCAAGCAAATCCCTGCAATAAACGCTATTCCCGTGATAGACCCGATAACGATCACCGCGATGACAACGAGCTTGTTGGGCTTTTTGCCGAGCGCGTTTGCCGCTTCTTTTTTAATGTAGGCGCGGTAGGCTTCAACTTATTACGCATGCGCTTATTGTAGCATATGCGCGGCAAAACAAAACGCTCTCCGCAGGGAGAGCGTTTTACGCCCCTTCTATTTTTTACGGCGTTCGCCTAGCAGCGCGCGAAATGCGCGAAAGCGCGGTTGGCTTCCGCCATTTTGTGCGTGTCTTCTTTTTTCTTGAACGCAATGCCGGTTTCGTTGGCGGCGTCGACAATTTCAGTCGCGAGGCGCTTACTGTACGGCATGCCGCTTTTGCTGCGCGCCGCCTGCACTAGCCACATAAACGCGAAATGCTGCTGGCGATGGCCCTGAATCGGAAATGGAATCTGATAGTTCGCACCGCCGACGCGGCGAGATTTCACCTCAAATGCCGGACTAATATTTTTAATGCAAGCCTCAAAAACCTCCAACGGCTCTTCGCTCTTGAGCGTTTTCGCCGCCTGCTCAAGCGCGCTGTAAACGGCGCGCTCAGCAACTTGTTTTTTGCCATTAAGCATTGATTTATTGATCAAGCGCTGCACGAGCACGCTCTGGTACTTGCGATCCGGCTTGATAGTGCGCTGCAATTTCTTCGTGACTTTACGAGGCATGATTACTTATCCTCCTTTTTCGTACCATATTTTGAACGGCCTTGTTTGCGTTTGGAGACGCCTTGCAAGTCAAGCGCGCCGCGCACGATATGGTAGCGCACACCCGGCAAGTCCGGCACGCGGCCGCCGCGTACGAGCACGACTGCGTGCTCCTGCAAATTGTGCCCTTCGCCGCCAATATACGCCCAAACTTCGTATCCGTTCGTCAGACGCACGCGCGCAACTTTACGGAGCGCGGAGTTAGGTTTTTTCGGCGTTTTGGTCGTCACTTTCACGCACACGCCGCGCTTGAGCGGTGCATTTTGGTTATAGTACCGAACTTTCAGCGCATTATGAATACGCCCAAGCGCTGGAGACTTCGACTTTTTTGCCGCTGTCTTGCGCGACTTGCGCACCAGCTGATTGATGGTTGGCATAAATCACCCATTCCTTTTCATTACACTTATACTCTTGGCGGAGCTTGCTAAAGGCTCTGCGGATGCATGAGCACGGCAGCAACCCGCCTCATGCGTCTGATTTTACGCGCCGAGATTATCCTAGCGGCGAATCAGAGAAACTCTCTGTCATTATAGCACGGTTGGTGACATTTTGTCTAGATAGGATAATGTATAAAGCTGATTTTAGAGCGACGGTTTTTGGCTTGTTTAGACTTATCGCACCAGAATTTTACCGCAACCTGCTGCACGAATTGCGCCGTATTGATATGTAAAATTTTTGCTTCGTACTCTATGCTCATCATGCACCTCCTATTTTTGCCTATTATGGCAGGTTGTATGTACGTAGTAAAGCGCTCGCCGCCCGCGCCCGGCTTTCGCGCTAAATCATAAGAGTTATAGTATAATATAAGCATGAATCCACAACGAAATTTGAATGATAGCGATATTGAAAATGCCGGACACCCGGGGTACGTTTCGCCGTCAGCGAACGCGGCGCCGAAGCCACTTTCAGACGGCAAATATGCGCAGCCCGTACCGCACCAAAAGGGCGTCCGCTCGTTTCATGCGCTCAAAGTAATACTAATCAGCGGATTGCTGCTTGCGGCGGCGATCGGCGTGATTGCAGTCGTATTGCTGTTTGCGCAATCATCAACCAAGCGTACTACAAACGAGCAGAAAAAGACCAGTGAAACCAAATTAGACCCGCTCACTGCGCAGCAAACTATTGAACGCACGGCCGTGTATTTCAAGGGGCAAGAAAAAGCTAAAACGCCGCTGACAATTCCGATCAAGGTGAAAGGCAAGAATTTCTACACTGTCATACCGGACGTTGATATTTTGCAGAGTCTTGCCGGCTACGTGTCGAAAGAAATGAGCAAGCAGCAGCGCGAGTCAATCGAAAAGAGCTTGGACTATGATAAGTTCGTCAAGAAAGTTTTTTCCGAAGGCGATGAAAAAACGGCGTATTTGGCTGATTTCACGCGCGATGACGTCGTGTGCCAGCTGAGCGTCGATCCGGCAGAGCACGACACCAAAGGCGACTGGACGGAGCTGCGCTGCTTGGATATATCTGCCTACACGCCATACGCCGACGCTCAGCAGCCGCTCGCCAAAGCGTACAGCGCTGTTACGTCGACCGCGACGCATTATGGATTCATCGGCAAGCCAGTGCCGAAAGACGGCGCGCTCAGCGGGTACAAACTGGTTGAAATTCCAGTCGGCGCGGTTACTAATCAGCGCATGACGACACCCGATAATTTGGGCATGTTCTACCAGATGCCGGACGGCTTGTGGTATTATTTCCGCGACCGCAACCGCGATGTGTATGTCGAGTGCGAAAACTTCACCGGTGAGAATCAGCGGCGCGCCTACGCCGACCAGCCGTGCCGCCGCCGCTCAACTGGCACAATTGAGACCGTGAAATACGGCGGGAAGCGCTGATTCCGGCCGCCTCTGCAAATCAAACTGGCGTGGATAATCGCGTACTAAAAACACCTTTCCCGTAAATGAGAAAGGTGTTTTTTTGAGCGCCGCCTCAATCTAGCGTAGCCTAACGGGCTATGACTCCGAATCAACGTCCGGCGTGATGTTGCTTGCTTCAGCTTCAACATCTTCCGCGTATTCATCCGCCGGCGAATCGTCTTCGTCCTCATTGAGCGCAATCGCACCCGTACCGACAGGAATCTTGCGGCCGATGATAACGTTTTCTTTCAAACCGTGCAAGCGATCGGCGCGACCAGAAGTAGCAGCACTGATAAGCACGCGCGTCGTGTCTTGGAACGATGCCGCCGATAGCCACGAATCGCTCCAAATGCTCACCTTGGTGATGCCGAGTAGTAACTGCGTGTATTGCGCCGGCTCTTTACCTGCGGCAACCAAGTCCTTGTTCGCGCGCACGACACGAGCTTTGCTGACGATATCGCCCATTACAAACTCGCTGTCACCCGGATCCTCAATTTGAACGCGACTGAACATCTGGCGCACAATAATCTCCAGATGTTTATCGGCAACGTCTTGACCCTGCGCGGCGTAAATGCGCAGCACTTCGTTGATGATGTAACGCTGCGTCGCTTCCGTGCCTTTCAGGCGCATCAAATCATGCAGATTGAGTGAACCGATCGTTAGCCGATCGCCCGGCTCAACACGATCACCCGCTGAAACGACTAGCTGCGCGGTGCCCGGAATCTCATATTTCACCGGCGACACTGCCGTCGACGCAATCACGATCGTGCCCTCTGCCGTCTCGACAACGCCATCAAACGGCGCGATCAACGGCTTTGCGCCCTCGGTCGCTTCAGCAAGCACATCGCCTACTTTTACTTCCGAGCCGTCTTGCAATAGCGGCGTGCGATCCTCAAGCGACAATCGTTCAACGCGGCCCGCTTCCGGTGTCACTTGCACAATATACTTATGACCGTCCTCCCAAACGTCAACCGTACCAGCAATCTCGGTGATGTACGCTTGTCCTTTTGGATTGCGCGCTTCAAACAATTCTTCAACACGCGGCAAACCTTGCGTAATGTCGCTTCCTGCCACGCCAGAGTTATGGAAGGTACGGAGCGTCAGCTGCGTGCCCGGCTCGCCGACCGACTGCGCGGCAATCACGCCGACCGGCTCGGCAGGATCGACCAGGCGGTTTGTCGACATATCAATGCCGTAGCTGCGGCGCGGCACGCCCTCTAGGTTATTCGTTGACAGAATCGACTGGATCTTCACCTCAGTAATCGCTTCGTCGGCGTCAATTGCATTTGCAACTTCGCGCGTGATTAGCTCGTTCTCGCCGATATGCCCCGGCACTGCGTCGCGCGTGTAGCGTCCGTACAACCGGTTGCCGAAATCAATCATTGTCTCCTCGGTTTCTGAACGGTAGATCGTATAGCCTTCATCGTCGCCCGCTTCATCCTCTACCGTGAATACGTCTTGAGACACATCGACTAAGCGCCGCGTCAAGTATCCAGAGTCTGCCGTCTTGAGCGCCGTGTCAATCAAGCCCTTGCGCGAACCGCGCGTCGCCACGAACGATTCCAGGCTCGACAGACCGTGCGTATAGTACGAACGAATCGGCAGCTCAATTTCGCGGTTAGCGGCGTCCACCTGGATACCGATCATCGCACTGGCAAGCTTTACGTTTGAAATATCACCACGCGCGCCCGAGTTGACCATCACGGAAATACTCGTATCCATACTGCCGAGCTTTTCTTTTAGCAGCTTCGTCACGCTATTATCAACTGTACGCCACGCGCCAACTGTTAGGTTATAGCGCTCCGACTCAGTGATCAACCCCTGATCGTACTGATCAGCAATCACTGCTGCGCGCTTGTCGCCGTCGGCAATGAAGCTTTCTGTCTCGCTAAAATGCACATAGTCGTCCTTACCAGTTGATACTGCCGCCACCGTCGCAAATCGGAACGCCAAGCCTTTCATGCGGTCTGCCGTTTTAGCAGTCTCTTCAGCGCCGTATTTGTCGAAGATTTGCGCCAGCACGCGCTTCAGCTCTTTCTTCGTTTGCACGTTATTGTTATACGGAAAATCATCCGGCAAAATCTCGTTAAAGAATACGCGACCGAGCGTCGTGTTGCGGATTTCGCCCTTAGCGCGAATGCGGATCGGGCTCTGCAGGTGCAATTCACCCATGTCGTATGCTAGCTCGGCATCGCGGCTGTCGGCAAACACCGCGACCGTATCGGTTTGCACGCTTGGCTTTTCGTACGTCAAATAGTAATTACCAAGCACGATGTCCTGCCCGATGTTTAACACCGGACTGCCGTCTGCCGGCTTCAACAAGTTGTTAACCGCGCTCATCAGCTCGCGCGCTTCAGCTTGCGCTTCTTTGCTAAGCGGCAAGTGCACCGCCATCTGGTCGCCATCGTAATCGGCATTAAAACCACTTGCTACGAGCGGATGCAGCTGGATCGCTTTCCCCTCAACCAATTTTGGCTGAAATGCCTGAATGCTCAAACGGTGCAGCGATGGCGCACGATTTAGAAGAACATATTTACCCTCAATTACAGCATCAAGCGCATCCCACACGACCGCCTCGCCTGCGTCAATCAAGCGCGTCGCTGAACGAATATTGTGCGCATATTCGCGTTCAATCAGCCAACTAATAACAAATGGCTTAAACAACTCAATCGCCATTTGCTTCGGCAGACCACACTGATTGATCTTCAATTTCGGACCAACCACGATCACTGAACGACCCGAATAGTCTACTCGCTTACCGAGCAAGTTCTGGCGAAAACGCCCTTGCTTGCCCTTTAGCATATCGCTCAAGCTCTTCAGGCGGCGGCGATTGCCTGCAGCGTTTACAGCACGTCCGCCGCGCGCCGCTGAGTTATCAATGAGGCTGTCAACTGCTTCTTGCAGCATGCGCATCTCGTTGCGGCGAATTACTTCCGGCGCATTCAAGTCAATCAACTTCTTCAAACGATTGTTGCGGTTGATGACGCGGCGGTACAGATCGTTTAGATCGCTCGTTGCAAACCGCCCGCCCGCGAGCGAAACCATCGGACGCAAGTCTGGTGGAATGACCGGCAGCACTGTCAAGCACAAACTTGATGGCTTAATTCCTGCGGACTGCATACCTTCAAGCACTTTCAGACGCTTCAGCAATTTCTTTTCACGCTGACCTTTTGCACCATCTGCTTCTTCTTGCAATTTAGCAATCAGCTCGCTCAGGTTGATTTCATCAAGCAACGCTTTCAACGCCGTGCCGCCCATACCAACTTCAATCAGCTCTTCATATTCTTCCGGCAAATTGCGGTAGTCGGTTTCGTTAATCAACGCGCGCCGTACCAAGCTCTCAAGCTGTGATTTCTTCACGTTGAACTGATCTTCCAAATCCTGCAACTCGCGTGTTTGCTCTTCTGCCAATTGCTTGATATCCGCACCATCTACGCCTGCTTCGCGCTCATAGCGAATTTTGATTGCAGCACGACCAGCTTCAGTCTCTGCCTCCAAGTCAGCCAGCATTTGATCGCGCTTTTCTTCGTCGACCTTCAAAATCACATAGGTTGCAAAGTAAGCGATACGCTCCAGATTACGCACCGTGATGCCGGTCAATAAGCTCATCGCACTCGGCGTACCGCGCATAAACCAAATATGCGCAACTGGCGCCGCCAGGTTGATATGCCCCATGCGTTCGCGGCGTACAATTGACTTCGTGACCAACTCGCCATTTTTATCAACCGCCGCTTCGCGCGAACGCACGCCTTTAAGTTTGCTGTCATGCGGGTTGATATCTTTAACCGGACCAAAAATCCGCTCGCAGAATAGTCCGTCGCGTTCTGGTTTTTGCGTACGGTAATTAATCGTTTCCGGCTTTGTTACCTCGCCGTAGCTCCACTTCAGAATGTCTTCCGGGCTCGCCACCGCCAGGCGAACTGCGTCGAAATCAGCGATACCATGCGTGTTAACTGGATACGCCATCTTACGCCTCCTCCCTATCTGCTTGCGTTGTTATTTCGTCGTACATTTCGTCTTCCTCTTCGCTTATATCTGAAATCTGACCTTCATCGTCAATAGCGCGCACGCTCATACCATCATCGTCGCCGACATCACCGATTCCATCAGATTCATCAAGATAGGTTTCTGCCTCATCGTCATCATCGTCGCCGTCATTCGTAGTCGACGTAGCTTTACCGGTAGATCCGCTTGATTCAATCAAATGCTCAGCGTCGATATTCTCGTTTTCGTCGACCAGGTCAACGCGTAAACCTAATCCCTGTAGCTCTTTCACTAACACGTTGAATGACTCTGGCAATTTTGGACCGGTGATTACGTCATTTTTGATAATTGATTCATATGCTTTCGCGCGACCATACACGTCGTCAGACTTAATCGTTAGCATCTCCTGCAATGTTGTTGCAGCGCCATACGCTTCAAGTGCCCACACCTCCATTTCACCAAAGCGCTGACCACCATTTTGCGCCTTACCGCCAAGCGGCTGCTGCGTCACCATCGTATACGGACCAGTGCTGCGCGCATGGATCTTGTCGCTAACCATGTGGTGCAATTTAATCATATGCATCACGCCGACGGTTGTGCGCTCCTCAAACGCTTCACCGCTACGACCATCAAAGAGCTGGCTCTTGCCGTCTCTCGCTAAGCCTGCTTTTTCAAGCTCGCGCTCAATCACGTCATTTGGCACTCCGTTAAACGGCGGAGTTGCAACTTTGTAGCCAAGCGCCCGCGCTGCCATGCCCAGATGCGTTTCAAACAACTGCCCCAGGTTCATGCGGCTTGGCACGCCAAGCGGGTTTAGAACGACATCAACTGGCGTTCCGTCTGCTAAATACGGCATATCCTCAACCGGCAAAATGCGTGCCACTACACCTTTGTTACCGTGGCGCCCTGCCATTTTGTCGCCAACACTGATTTTGCGCAATTGCGCCACAAAAATCTGGATCTGCATCAGTACGCCAGCTTTTAGTTCATGACCGTTTTCGCGGCTGAAAATCTTCACGCCGACGACTTTGCCGCCGCCTGCATTATTCATGCGCTGCGATGTGTCGCGCACGTCTTTTGCCTTTTCGCCAAAAATCGCGCGCAGCAGCCGTTCTTCCGAACTAAGCTCCTGTTCACCTTTCGGCGTAATTTTCCCGACAAGCACATCGCCCGCTTTCACTTCCGAGCCGATTTGCACGATACCATCTTCATCCAAATGGCGCAAACTGTCTTCGCTCACATTTGGAATATCGCGCGTCACGATTTCCGGGCCAAGCTTCGTTTCTCGTACTTCTACCGAATAGTCTTTAATATTTACGCTAGTAAGCGTGTCATCCTCAACTAATCGGCGGCTAATCACAATCGCGTCGTCCATATTGTAGCCGCCCCATGGCATGAATGCTACCAATAAGTCTTTGCCTAGCGCCAACTCACCTTCAGCGATCGACATGCCTTCAATGAGAATGTCGCCTTTTGCAACAGTTTCGCCGCGCGATACGCGAACTTTTTGGTTAACGCAACGATCATCGTTGCTCTTCGCGAAGTGAATGAGATCATAGCGTTTCACACCATCCTTATATTGCACCTCAACGGCATCACCGTCAGCGCGAACTACTTCGCCGTCGGCTTCCGCGACGATCAATTGGCTAGAATCGCGCGCAACGTTTGCTTCAATTCCCGCTCCAACCGTTGGCGCTTGCGGCTGCAATAGCGGCACTGCTTGGCGCTGCATGTTTGAGCCAGTCAACGCACGGTCGACACGGTTCTTTTCGATGAACGGCACGAGGCTGGCTGTTGATCCTAGAATCTGCTTGTGCGACGCGTCCATCAGCGTCACCTCGCTCGCATCTACGCGGCTCGGCTGCAAGAATTTGCGCGCCGACACGCGCTCGTTCACGAAGTTGCCATTATCATCAAGCTTTGCGCCAGCGTCAGCAATTACCTCATTCACCTCTTGCGATGCATCCAAATAGACAATCTCATCTGTCACGCGGCCATTCTCAACTTTGCGGTACGGTGTTTCGATAAATCCGTATTCGTTAATCCGCGCGTATGTAGCCAAATTCAATACTAGCCCAATGTTAGCGCCCTCCGGCGTTTCCACGCTACAAATACGCCCGTAGTGTGTCGGGTGGGCATCACGTACCTCAAATCCAGCGCGCTCGCGGCTGAGTCCGCCCGGCCCCATTGAGCTCAATCGGCGCTTGTGGCTTAACTCCGAAATCGGGTTTACTTCGTCAAGCAGCTGGCTCAATTGGCTGCTCGCAAAGAATTCGCGCACCGCCGCAACCACTGGGCGGGCGTTAATCAGCTGACTTGGTGTCACCGTTTCAATATCGCTCATACTCATGCGATCCATCGCATTGCGCTGCATGCGGAGCATACCCACGCGGAACTGACGCGCCACCAACTCGCCGACAAGTTTAATGCGGCGGTTATCAAGCGCATCAATGTCATCACCCGGCTCCTGCGTGTTATTCATGCGAATTAGCTCGCGGATAATCGCCACCAGATCGTCGAGCCTCAGCACACGATTCTCTGCGGTATTTGGTACATCCAAATTCAATCGTTTATTCATCTTATAGCGACCAACGCGACTGTAGTCAAACCTCTTAAAGTCAAAGAACATTCGCTCAATCATCTGGCGCGCGTTATCAACCGTTGCTAAGTCGCCTGGGCGCAAGCGGCGATACACTTCAATTAGTGCCTCGTTCACGCCGTGCGCCGGATCTTTCTCTAGTGTCGCCTCAATATATTTCGTTTCACCCGTATCAATGTCGGCAAATAGCTCACGAATTTCCGACACCTTACTATAACCAAGCGCCCGCAAAAATGTCGTTACGGCAATTTTGCGCCGACGATCAATTTTTACGTAAATCGCGCCGCTCGCACTTGTTTCAAATTCCAGCCACGCCCCACGGCCCGGGATTAATTTCGCGCTGTACAGATTTTTGCCCGTGCCTTTTTCCGGCGTATAAAACACGCCTGCCGAACGAATCAGCTGGCTCACTACCACACGCTCCGTACCGTTGATAATAAACGTTGCGCGATCCGTCATCCACGGATAGTCGCCCAAGTAAATTTCCTGCTCTTTGACTTCACCCGTCACTTTATTTGTTAGTTCGGTGGTCACCAACAGCGGCGCATCAAACGTCAAATTATTTTCTTTGGCAAATTTTTCATCATTTTTTGGCGCTTCAAATTTATAATCCTTAAAACGCAGTTCCAATTTCTGTCCAGTATAGTCCTCAATTGGATTAATTTCTGCGAAAATCTCGCTCAGACCCGTCTCGACGAAATCTTTCCACGATTCCTTTTGGTGGGTCAGGAGGTTTGGTACCGCCACCGCCGTGTCGTCATTCGTGAAAAACACGCGCTGTGCCGGAGTGTGATTTGCCGTGGTTGCTTTTGGCATGCGTACTCCCGTTTTGGTTAAATTTGAATAATCTCCGCGCTGATTGACAAGAGGTGGGTTGGCTCTATCATTCCCGCACGAGTTGGCGCCGAAGCTTTACTAACCATGGATTACCGCATACTAAAACGCCACGCCACAGGCGCAGTACACTATCAACCCACGTTACACAATCTTCATTGCCTTTCATTGTAAAGGGTTTAGGCGGCTATGTCAATGGGGTGCGTATGATTTTTTCAGAGATCCCAGGCAGTGCTAGCTTTCGTCGTAAAACCAAAAGAAAGAGCCTCGCTCCCCACGCGGGTTGCGCAGGGAACGAGGCTGGATGGGAGCGAGTTAGCGGACAGCCGCTGCCTCAAGCTCCCGTTGTCTGGCATTACGAGCTTGGTGCTCGTAGCGGGCAACAATAACAAGACCGACAATTGCCAAAATATCGCCAATCGCCATGACACTCATGCCAATCGTATACAGTGCAGGGTGACCGCTCACCTTACTCGTGATAACGACAGCAAGCCCTATGCAGTTTGTCGTGCTCATGAATAGTACTGTGCGCCAGTACCACCTACTTGCCCTAGCGCGAAGACTCTGGGACTCAAAGTAGATAACGAAAACTCTTCTGAACTTCATGGGGGCAAACAACTGCCACGCGCTGTACACTGCGCACGCAAAAATGCTAATCAAGAGAACCGCAGCGATGACAGACCAAACAACATCAGACATTTTCTCCTCCTATAACTAGAAATGTCTGTGTAGTCCTACAATATCACATCAATACAAAAATTGCAACAGTGCCTAGCGCCCGCGCCGGATCATTTCGTCTGCCAGCCCATACTTCACCGCTTCATCGGCACTCATCCAGTGGTCGCGCTCCATATCGGCTTTGACTTTGTCGAGTTTTTGTCCGGTATTTTTCGCGATCACTTTCGCAAGCAACTCTTTCATGCGCACCGATTCGCGCAGACTAATCTCCTGGTCGGTCACCATGCCCTGCGTACCGCTAGACGGCTGGTGAATCATCACGCGCGCATTCGGCAGCACGAACCGTTTGCCTTTAGCGCCGCTGCTTAGCAAAAACGCACCCATGCTCGCCTGCAGCCCGATACCTATCGTCTGGACATCTGGCTTGATATATTGCATCGTATCGTAGATTGCCAGCCCGTCGTACACGCTGCCGCCCGGGCTATTGATATACAGCTGAATATCTTTGTCGGGATCTTCGTTTGCTAAGTGCAGCAGCTGCGCCACGATCGTATTCGCCGAGCCTTCCGTCACCTCCTCGCCTAAAAAGATAATCCGATCCTCAAGCAACCGGGAATAAATATCGTACCCGCGTTCGCCATCGCGCGTGCGCACGATTACATTTGGCACTAAATAATTTCGCATATCATTCATAGGTTTCATTGTACGCTGAATATTAGCACTCGTCAAGGGAGAGTGCTAATTCGCCCAATCATTCCTACTGCGCCCTGGCCGCCAAACTACTACGTATCGTGGTTATCAACGATTAGTTTATTACGCTCGGCAGTCTTTTCGCGATCCTTGTTCAGCAGCATTTGCGCCTCATCGGTATCAAGCGCAAGAATCTTTGCATATACGCCGCTATCATTCCTGCCGGAGAGCACAAGTATATTTAGCTGCTCGTCGGCGTAAACAACATACTCGTCTCCGTTCTCTAGGTTGCTCATACCGAAACACGCGGTATTAATTTCGGCTGTTCTGCGGCCGTCTTTCGAGACGGCGTAAATACCAATTGAATCTGCCACAAACAGTCCTTCCGGTGTTGTATTGTCGCTTGCAATAAAACCATCCACGTTCGGCCCGATAAACAAGCTGTCGGCGTACGGTATTGCTTTGCGCAATGCGTGATTGCTTGGCAATTCCGCCGTCAAACCAAACATTTTGTCTTTTTCATACGAAAGGAAATGCGCGCCGAGCCGTTTGGCAGCATCCGCCGTCTTGCGCCATGGCTGCAAAAAGTATATTTCCGGCGGCGAATAAATCGGGCGTTTAATATGCGGATCTTTATGCAGTTCATCTTTCTCATTTATTGAATAACTTGAGTCCAGATGCCCCGAGCCCATCACTGTGTGATGTGACGCATACTCATTTGCTTTGAGCGCGCAGCCCTGCTTGAGCAGGTTCTGAATCGTATCAATCGCATACAATTGCACGAGACGCCCACTGCTTTTGTCTTCGACGCGAGCGTCAAGCATTCCCTCATGCTCCAGGCCTTCACCAATCTTCCTTGAACTAAGCAGATGGCCAATTTCATGCGCCGGTGCACAGCCGAACGGATCACCGTATGTTGATATATGAATTCTCGGATTACTCGGATCTTGGTAGGCGATGCCAATTGCTTTTTCGCTCAACTCGGAATAATGGCTATCGAAAACCACCATCGTAATAACCGGCTTGCCATCATAGTCATCGCTCTCTGTGATTTGCTTGCGCGCTTCTTTTACGTACCGCTTAAACTGATCGGTCGTGTACATCGGCGCTTCATCGCTATCGTCTTTGCGCGGGCGCGCACCTTCCGGCTCAACGACTTTTTCGATATGTTTAATGTCTATCTGGTACTGCCCGCCAAGCGTTTGTTCAATTTGGTCAACATTATCTTGCGCTGCGCTCTCTATATGCTCGCGTCCCCACCGGCGCCGACTGTCAGTGCCATTGCCATCGCAGCTATCAGGGTCAATTGCCGAACCGTAAATCGCAACGACTCCCAGCGTCATATCTACGGAATCATTTGGACCAATCCGCTCAAAACGGTCGTATAAATACTCGACCGCACCCTCGCCAACAGCGCCTACTGCAAGCCCTGCTGTAACGCCAACTGCAAAGTCCCACAAAAACGATCGCCGTGAAATACTCGCAGGGGTTTGCTCGTCCGGCTCAATACAATCCGAATCATCATCAAAGTCCTCCGAATCATCAGAGAGATCCGGCGTCTCTGCGGAATCCGAAGCGCACGGGTACGCAATCACCTCTTTGCAGTGTTCATACATATCTTTTTATTATATACCAAATATATACTTTTGTCAAAATAAACATGAGTAACCCACTCAGCCATGCCCAGAGCATCTATTTAGTGCCTTAATCCGCTACGAGTTCAGTTCAACCAGCTTGTCGATTGTTTTTTCAGTGATCAGCCGATTTGCAACCTCGCGCTGCGCCTCGGGTTTATCAAAGTGTTTTGCCATCTTGGGATTGTTCGAGTATTGCTGCTTATAGGCGTTGATATGCGCCGCCAACTCGTCTGCTGTCGCTTCAATTTTCAGTTCTTTACTTAACTGCGCCAGCACTAGACCCGCCTTGATGCGCGCGTCGGCGGCATCGTTTGCTTCGGCTTTCACCCAGGCATCGCGATCGGCATAACCCTTCTCTTCAAAATACTGCTCTAAAGTGCGGCCTCGATACATCAAATTTTGGCGTAAATCCTGCTCCAGCGAACGGATTTGATCGTCGCGCAATACCGATGGCACGCTCACTGTGCTCTTTGCAACCAGCTGTTTTACCAACTCATCTTTCAGGTCGTCCGTCGCCTTGCGCTCAGCTTGCGCTGTAATCTCCGCTTTTATATCCTTGCGCAAATCATCCATTGACGTAAATGGACCAGCCTTTGCGGCAAATTTATCGTCGAGCGCAGGCAACTTTACGCTATTCACTTTTTTCACTGTAACTTCAAACACAACGTCCTGCCCAGCTAAGTCTTTCGCATGATAGTCCTTCGGAAACGCCAGCTTAACATCTTTTGTATCGCCCGCTTTCAAGCCAATAAGCGCATCTTCAAACCCCGGAATAAAAGAATTTGAACCAAGCACCAGCGGATAATCCTTACCCGTACCGCCCTGAAACGCCTCGCCATCTTTTTTACCGACGAAATCAATCACTGTCTCATCACCTATTTTTGCAGCGCGTTTGACTTCTTTCTTTTCCGACAACCCTTTTTGAATTCGTTCAATTACTTCGTCAATTTCTTTTTTATCGACGTTAACCGCCGCTTTTTTTGCCTTAAGCTTTTTGTAATCGCCTAATTTCACTTCAGGCAGTACATCTGCTTCGGCAGTAAACTCTAATAGCTCGCCCGGTACGTATTTTTTAATTTCAACCTCAGGGCGGGCTAGCACCTGCAAATCGTTGTTCAAAAAAGCTTCGGCAACCGCACGGTTTAGCGCTGCGTCTAGCGTTTCCTGCGCCAACGCATTCAAATCGGCATGTTTTTTCACAATCTCAAGCGGCACATGCCCCGTACGAAATCCGTTAACTTTGACTGTTTTTGCTAAGCGCTTTAGCGCCACCTGCTCAGCTGCTGCCAGTTCGGCATGATCCGCCGCGACCACTACTTTCACGCGCGTATCTGATTCGTGTGTTACTGTCGTCTTCATAACAGCACATTATAACAGATATACCGGTGTCTGTCAGGCGTCAAAGCCGTCCAAAAACTCCGACAAGTCAAAATCATCATCTTCGCGGACGCGCACGCGGCGGTCGCTCACGGCTGTTACGATTCGTTCAAACCCGACTGTTTTGTCTGTGCCGTCGCGCAAATTTTTCAGCGTGTACGTCTGCCGTTCCACGCTCGCCTCATCAATAAGCATGACATACGTGATATCTTTTTCTACCGCCGTGACCAGCTGCTCTGCTAACGTTCGACCGGTATAGTCAACTTCGGTATGGATTCCTTCGCTGCGTAGTTTTTCGGCGATTCGCTCCGCCGTATCAAATACGCGCCCAACCGCCGCCACGTATACTTCAGTTGCGCTCGGTAATCCTGCATGTCCGCTTTCTTCCAGAGTCTCAACGATATGCGCCATATCGCCCAACGATGCAACTAACGTTTCCAGCGACGGCGCGACCATTCGCCCACCGCGATATAATAATTTTTCATCGTTCGCGACAATATCAAACAATACGCCGGCTGTGCAATCGGCATACGATAATGTTAAATCAAGTACTACGCCGGTGATACCGAGCACCTCAAGCCGCGCATACAATGCCGCTAAATCTTGGTATGCGTTATGCTCGCGCACCACTTCCGGTAGTTCCTCAGCATTTTTCGCCGCCAATACTTTGGCGAGCTGCTGCAAAATCGTGCCCGCTTGCATACGCCCAACGATATCGATCGCACGGTCGCGGAACTCTACAGGCGTAAGCATGCGCTTTTCTGCAAGCAGGCGCGTCATGAGCTCGGTCTGTATTGCATCCAGTTCTAAATAATCCTCCAAAATCGCTTGCACGATTCGCGCGTCGTTCAATCGTATACGATAGCTCGTGCGCGGCAGCCCGATCGCATCCAGGCTGCGCTTTGCAATAGCAATCGCCTCAACATCAGCACGCGGCGACTCGCAGCCAACATTGTCGTAATGAAAAACCCGCCCCGACCATGAATACGCCGGTCGTCCGAGCGAGCCGTTTGAGATCTTAAAGCGCCGCGCATAATGCACCGACACCGGCATGTCGTCGCCAAATTCTTCGTAGCCGTATAATTTTGCCGTTCGACGCCACGCCGATTCAATATGATAGCGCACACGAACAGATTGCGGGTAGTACAGCTCCTGGCCGCCCACCAAATTGGCTAACGAAGCTTTCATGGAATTTATTATAGCATACTTGACTATATTTTGCAAGCATTTTATATTATGGATACGCTTAATTTTTGTATTAGAAAACACCCTCTAACATAGATGTCATTACAGCCTATGCTGCTGCACCCACGCATACATCGCGATTCCAGCCGCTACGCCGACATTAAGGCTGCGCGTACTGCCAAATTGCTCAATCGCAATAGTCCGGGGAGCATACCGCAATAGCTCTTGGCGAATTCCTGAGCGTTCCGCGCCAAATAGCAGTACAGCATTTTTCGGTAGTTTCGTGCGGCTCAAAGGCTGCGAGCCATCGACATTGTCGATTGCAACCAGTTCTTTGCCCGTAATCGCATGTATAAAGTCATCCGCCGCCGCATAGTAGTGCACGTGCAAGTATTTGTCGGTCATCATTGCGCCGCGCTTATTCCATTGCCGCCGCCCAATAACATGCACGTGCCGCACGCCAAACGCATTCGCGCTGCGCACGATCGTGCCCATATTGAAGTCCCGCTCAACATTATCAATTGCAATCTCTAGCATTGAACCATGCGCGTCCAGATCATTGATAATTTGCTCCATCGGCACGCCTTTGTAACGGTTGACGACGTTGCGGGAGTCGCTAGGCGTCATCGGTAATTTGTTCCGAAACTGAAGCTTCTTCGTCGTTTTGCGTCTTCAAAAAAGCCTGTACCAGTGCATCGTGCGCAACAGCTCCGGCGCTAAATGATATTCGCCAAGAATCTTTTGGCCGCGTATCAAGCACATGCTCGTACTCGCCCTTTATACACGCGACTCCATCTTCTGCAGAAATATCATTTGGTATATCTACGAGCCTGTCCAGCACGGCAGTGGCAATAGCACGCGGATCATGCGGCAAGTCATCTATGCGTGTTTCGACTTGATTGCCATCAATGTCTTCGTGCTTTACCGTCTGCTTTGCCATAGCGCCAGCGAGCGTACCTTGTTGCGACCGAATTCGATCGAGTGGGAACCTTTCAACTGTCATATAATCCTTTCTCGTTTGCATCATGATATACGAGCGGCAAACGTTTGATTTATTATTGACAATCTCTACATTGTATCATGTTATATAATAAATATGAATTCATGCGGCTATTTACTTTGCGCCGAAGTGCCGGTATAATCAGATCGTAAGAGTCCGGAGCGACTAAAACTGGTGCACTTTTATACCCATTATGCATGCGGATGTGGCGGAATTGGTAGACGCGCTAGCTTCAGGTGCTAGTGCCAGCAATGGCGTGGAGGTTCAAGTCCTCTCATCCGCACCAAAATTGAGATTTATAGCCATAACTCAGGCGCAATGCGTCTGTTTTTTATATTTTAGCCTTTGTCGCGGATAAAGCGCCTACGCGCATCTTATGAACAAGTAGCCACGAAAGTCCCCCGCTAGATTAAAACCGAAGCGTACCATCAATCATGCCGGCAAGCTGGCGTACGTCATTGAGCTGCTTAACGCCAGGATTAAGCGTACCAAGCGGATCAAATAGCTTGCGGATCGCACGGTACATATCAACGCGCCGCGCGCCAATGCATTCGTACGCAAATCGGCTTAGCAACCGCCCTTCACCGTGCTGACCAACGATTGCGCCGCCATACTGATGAACGAGCCGCGCTGTTTCGTCAAACAAACGCATAAGCTTCTGGCGGTCGCTTGCCTGCGCTATCGGCGCAAGCGGATATGCCGACACGAGTTCAGTCAAACCGTCTACCGCAATTGGCAGATCCACGCGCAACTTATTACCGAGCGCCGCCAGCGCTTTCGTGAAATCCTCAAACCGTTCCGGCGGCACGAACCAATCGGACAACAATGGCGACATACCAACGCCTGCACGATCTGGCAGCGTAGAATAGCGCGCAATATCAAGGAGCGGCGATAGCGAAGCGTGCGCATCATCGTCCAATACCAGCGAAACGTCAGCTACGCCACCGCATAATTTTTCAAGCTTTTTCTTTCCTTTCGCACGGGCACGCGCGTTAAAATCGTCAAACCCAACAAGAATAACCGCCTGCGGCGCTTTACCGCCAACCTCTTGAAACCACGGCGCCTTATAGCCAACTTGTACCGCCCGCCGTACGAGCGCCGCATCAAAGTACTTCACAAACGCCGGCGCGAACCGGCGCAGTTCATCAAGCATGTCGCGCGCTGTGTCTGCCGAAGCAAATACAAGCGCCGCCGTATCCAAATGCTGGCTGCGAAAATCAACGCGCAAAATCATCTCGCTGATAATACCAAGCGTACCCTGGTTGCCGATAAAGAGCGGCGTCAGATCAATACTGCCATCGCGGTCGCGTACACGCACGATACTATTATAGCCAGTCTGATCGCGTTCGTGGATTGTACTGATTTCATCGGCGTAATCTTCCAAAATTGTTTCTACACCGCGGTAAATATCGCCCTCTAAATCCTGCTGGCCTTTCTTGCGGCTGAGCTCACGTTTACTAATTTTACCAGTCTGCAGCACATCGCCGTTCGCCAGCACAACCTCTAACTGGCTCACATTCGCCGCAAGCGAACCATACTTGCCCGCCAGATACCCCGCAGCATTGTCGGCAATCGCGCCGCCAATCGTGCCGCGCGAGTCAAGCCCATCAAGCGCCAGAACTCCCGTGCCCTGCAAGGCAAGCGCCGATTGAAGCGCCTGAATCGTTACGCCGGGCTGCAAACGTGCCAACCGTTGCTTACTATCGTATTCAAAAATCGTGTTCATGTGCGCCGCGAGAGAGATTTGTGCGCCGCGACCGACGGCACCGCCGCTAATGCCATAACCGGCACCGCGCGCTACGAGCGGCAACGCGTGTCCGCGCTCAGACAGCTGCCACGAAAAACGCGCCGTTTTGCGAATATCGCTCGTATTTCGCGGCGACACGACCATTTCAGGAGCAATCGCCAAAATCCCCGCGTCCCTGGCGCGCGCCGCACGCAAATCCGTGCGAAAATCTACCTCGCCTGCCAAGTGTCCGCGCAAATAGGTTGCGACTTTGCTCATTATTGCCCCTTATTCCTAATCATTTACGTCTGGGTTTATTTTAACACAAGCAGAGTTAGATAGAAAATAGTATTAGCAACAGACCCAATACTATTGACGAGCCACAAGGCTGTATGGCAACCTCTCGTAATTTCACTCGTTGTTTGCTATACTGGATTTTACGCGTTTACGCGCGCCATGCGGATGTGGTGGAATTGGTAGACACGTATGCCTTAGGAGCATATGCCTCACGGCGTGAAGGTTCAAGTCCTTTCATCCGCACCAAAAGATAAAACCCACCTAAAGGATTAGTGCTTTTAATTTGGAGCTTCTACCACCCGACTGCTAGCACTCCAGCACCATCACTTTTCAACTGATCGACAATTACGCCATTTGCATTGACTGCCATCGTCGGACCGTTAATACTTGCGGTTACTATGGTAGTTTGTGCTTGTATGGCATGTAAGCTTATGTCAGCAGCATGAAATTGTTTTTGTAAATAGCCGTAGACAACGTCGTCTAGCGGAGCATAAACTGTATCACTGCCTTTCATGCGATTTACAACATCGGGATAATGCAAATCATAGCAAACGTACGCAGTGATCGTCCGCCCTCCAAAACGTACATTTTGCGCCGAAACGCGCCCGACACCTTCTTCATCCGGCGCAATGTGCTGTTTATAATTCACCAGCGCGTCTTTGCCGTCTTCGTCTAATATGACGACCTTTTTGTAGCGTCGATCCCCGATAATTTCTTGCGTATGGTAAACTAACCGCAGATGATTATTTCGAGTAAAATCACGCAGCTGTTCACGACTTGACGCAGGTAATGAATTCTCCGGCCAGACTATCGTTACCCCTGGTTTGGCGTGGCGTGATTTTAGCGCTTGGAGAGATAGTTGCTCCAGTCGCTTAACGTCGTTTTTGGTCGCCGGCACGTTGACGCCGCCCTCAGTCATAGACTGAACTGCTATAGTCGGCAGTATCGGCTGGGCTGGCAGTTTTGCAACGACTATATTTGCTGCTATCACAACTACAGCTACTACCCCGCTGGCTATAATAAATTGCATGCGTTTTTGCCGACACCACAACCAGGCTAGCCCGACGCCGATTGCTAGCAATGCAAACTCAATCGCCGCTTCGCCGCCCCAGCGCCCTAGCATGAGTATTCCATTGTTGCGCCAAACTGTATAACCGAGATGCGGAATCCACCAGTCTTTCATTACTGGCGCATGCAGTCGTATCAAAGTAAAACTACACCAGACAATAACAAATAGTACGCTAACCGCTTTTACACCAATCCAGCGTCGTAGCAACACTATCCACCAAATATTTGCGAGTAAAAAGATAAAACCGACACTTGCCAACACCGCCACAATAGGCGTCATAAACTGATAGTACCAATATGTCGTCGGCAATAACCAGCAAGCGCAAAATGTTAGCCCTAAAAAATACGCATGCCGCGCTGTTGCTCGCCGCAGCACCACAAATACTGCCGCCACAGCAAACAACGCCGGCAGCTGCAACCACCACACTGACATATGCGCCGCAAGCGCCAGCATCACGCCAGACGCTGCCATAATTAGATAGTCCTTAAGAGAGTGGTGCTTCGTAAAAACTGAGTACTGCATTATTCTTAGTATAATATTTTTGACACAACGACAAACCCGACGTTGTGTCAAATTACAAATGACTGTCGTGCGTGCAGAGAGATCACCTCTCTCGGCGGAAAGAGGTGAGAAAAGCATTACCATAACTACGATTGTCCACCACAACAATTTCCTTAGTCAGATTTGGAAACTCACCTCTTCCTGGATGTGATAATACCATAAGCGCCCCAGGTTTGAGAAGACTTAAAAGTTTCAATACTGTGGAAAACTGCGTATCGTGATATGGCGGATCAGCAAAAATAATGTCATAATTTTCTGCCTTGCCAGATTTCAACCATGTGCTAACAGATGAGTATACCAATGAGACGTCGTTTTCGACACCAAGCGATACCATATTTTTACGTAATATATTTTGTGCAATTTTATCACGCTCAATAAATGTAACATGCGCCGCGCCGCGGCTAAGCGCTTCAAATCCAACCGCGCCCGTTCCCGCAAATACATCAAGTACATATGCACCGCGAACTTCACTGCCAACTCGATTGAACAGCGCATTGCGAATACGCTCGCCCATCGGTTTAGTGCGCGTATTGTTTGGCTTCGGCGCATCAAGCTTACGTCCGCCGTATTTGCCGGCAATGACGCGAATTGACGTCACAAAACCGCCTCGCGGTATGCCGCGTACCACGCATACATCACAACCGCACAGATTTTCGGGATTAGCGTGCGGCGCGTTTGGTTCGCGAGGCGCGCCGTCCACCCGTGCTTCCAAAATATTTCATACATATTTAACGCGTAGACCTCCTGCACTGCCTCCAAGAATATGCGCTCTAGCCCTAAGTTGTCCGCACGCTTCACCCATTCTTTACTCGGCGCAGAGTCAGCGAACGTCGTCGTTTTGATCGCTGTCGCCACGCCGATTTCAAACAGTAAATGCGTCGCAAACACGCCTTTTGCGCCCCAGTACTCCCAGTTGCGCCCCATCGTATCGCGCAGGTTATTGCCTTTAATAATATTCTTGTCCTTGATTGATAAGCGCTCTTCTTTCGGCTTGCCCCACAGTTCTTCAATCTTATCGCTAAGCGGATAGTGGTGCGCCGGCGTCAAACCGTCGGTAATCGCGTGCGCCATCCAGGCGGCTTCAAACGCAGCGCGCACCCGGTTCGTATCGCGAAGCGCCTGCACTAAATTTGCATAGTGATCGTTAATCATACCGGCAAGCGCCCGGTCGTTCGGATTTGCCGGGTCAATGTAGTGCCACGGTTCGTCAACGCTCGGGCTCTTGCGTTTAATGCCGTCCGGACCGTTATTACCTTCAAAGTGCAGGATCTCGCGCGTTGTTGGGAAAGAATGCTCTACACCCGTAAACTTTCGCATGTTGCGCCGCGCAATACGGTCAATCTTTTGATGAACCCCGAGAAAATTTCCTGAATGGGAACGAAATGTCGTACCACTGTACATAATTATTTATTATACCATGCTAGTTAAGCGTCGTTAGGCGTTGATTGCGGCGGACTTCGCGCGCAAGATCTGGGTAATCCGCCAGATTATCGCCGCTCGCGATAAATGCCTGCGCCGCCTTTTGGGCGCGGGCGATCAACTTCGTGTCGGCGAGCGTCGCGATTTGGAGGTTGAGCGCACCGTGCTGCATGCGCCCGTAAATTTCACCGGGGCCGCGCAAACGCATATCAACTTCTGCTAGATAAAACCCGTCGTTTGACTTCTCAATTTCGCGTAAACGCTCGCTTGGTTTATTATTCGTACTCATCATCAAATAGCAATAACTTTGGTGCTTGCCACGCCCGACACGCCCGCGCAGCTGATGCAGTTGACTGAGGCCAAATTGCTCCGCATCTTCAATCATCATGATAGTTGCATTTGGCACGTCCACGCCAACTTCAACCACCGTCGTACTCACTAAAATATCATATTTTTTATCTTTGAAATCCCGCATGACGCGGTCTTTTTCGTCTGGTTTCATTTTGCCGTGCAATAATCCGATCGTACGATGACCAAACACACTGTTTTTAAGTTTTTTGTACTCAGCTTCAACGCTTTTGCGATCGTTTTCGGGATTATCGCGGATCAGTCCGCAAATGATATACGCCTGACGACCAGCTTGCAGCTCACGCTCAACCCGCTGATAAATTTTATCGCGCGACGGTGGCGAGACGAGGCTTGTCTTAATCGGCTTCCGTCCACCAGGAAGTTCGTTAAGTACCGATACGTCTAGCTCACCGTATACCGTGAGCGCAAGCGAACGCGGAATTGGCGTTGCCGTCATTGCCAGCAAATGCGGCAGTACACCCGATTTACCAAGCAAGCGCTGGCGCTGCTCTACGCCGAATCGATGCTGTTCATCGATTATTACGAACCCGAGATTATGAAATACAACTTTATCCTGAAACAATGCGTGCGTACCAACTACCACATCAACATCACCATTAGCAATCTGCGCGTATAACGCCGCGCGTGCCGCGCCCTTCACGCTGCCAACAAGCAGCCCAACTGTCACGCCAAATGGCGAAAGAAGTACGCGTAGCGTTTCAGCATGCTGTGCCGCTAATATCTCCGTCGGTGCCATCAACGTAGTTTGGTAACCAGCACTCGCCGCCTGACGTGCCGCAATACCCGCTACTACTGTTTTACCGCTGCCAACATCACCCTGAAGCAAGCGATTCATCGGCGTAGCGTGCTCGAAATCCTGCAATATATCCCACGCCGCCCGACGCTGTGAATTCGTGAGCGCAAACGGCAATTGCGACACAAACTGCCGTACCACATCAGGCTCAAACGTAATCTGATAGCCCTGTAGTTTTTGGTTCTCAATTTTATTTAATTGGCTTGCCAAGATCAACTGGAATAGTTCTTCAAACGCTAGCCGCTCGCGAGCGCGCACCACGTCGCCCGCCCGGCGTGGAAAATGCATCGCGCTGATTGCATCGGCGCGCGACATGAGGGCTTCATGCGCAACAACGCTTGGCGGTAGCGTCTCCGGCAACACACTCATCAATGGGCGCAATTGCTCAATAATTTTGCGCACCGTTTGCGACTTAAGTCCATGCAGTTGGCGATATACCGGCAGCAGTCGCTCGGCTTGCACCGGCAATTCCTTTGCAAGCTCAGCGCTCGGGTTCGTCAATTGGTAGCGCCCGTAATTGTACTCAAACACGCCGCTAAAGAAAAAATATTCATCGCTTGCGCCAAGCTGCTGCGTGCGGTACGGCTGGTTAAACCACACGGCGTTTAGCTTACCGCTATCATCCGCTAATACTGCCGTCGTCAAGCGCAAACCGCGGCGTACGGGGCGCGTGTTAATCTTCTCGCAGCGGGCGCGAATTGTTACGTTTCCAGGTTTAAGTTCGACGATCGGCGCAACATTCGTGAAATCTTCGTGCTTGCGAGGCAAAAACGCCAGCAAATCACCGACCGTTTCCAGTCCCACACTACGCAACTGCGCCGCCGTTTTCGGTCCAACGCCTTTGACCTGCTCTAATTTGGTTGCTAGATTCACGTTCCCGACTATTCCGTCACGCCGAGCACGCCGTCTAACGCATATGCCGTCGTCTCCCAGCCGTCAACCGCAATGCTATCAACGCCCATCATCTTAACTGGGTAGTCGTTGCCGCCCTCATTGAGTTTGTCTCCAAAAAAGAGCACTTCATCTTTAGAAATGTCAAGCGCGTCGATCAGTTTGCCGATACCATACGCCTTATCAATGCCCGGGCGTGTGATATCCGTGCTCGTCGTACCGCCGATTCTTACCTCAAGTCCTGGCAGCTGTTCGGCGACTTTGTCGCGATATACCGGTCGCACATCTTTGAACTTCTCTGCCCACGCATACTTATCCTCGGGCGCCGCCTGCTGTCCAAGCGCCGACATCGTGATTTGGCTGATACGGTCTTCAATGATTTCTCCTGCCGGCTCCTCGCACCAAATACCCATATCTTTGGCGGTTTTTTCAAGCACGTCAACGATATGCGCACGCTCCTTTTCGCTCAAATCCTCGGCGTACTGCAGTTCCCATTCGCCCCCAAGCGCATCGTACCGGTAGTAGCGCGTACCGCAGGTCGGCATCGCATGAAAGCGCGCCAGTTGCTGCGGCGATACGTTCAAGCGGTCAATTACTTGCGAGCGAATTTGTTTGAACGTACCGCCCGTAATCACACAAACATCGTAGTGCTCTAATAAACGGCCTAGCAACACTGCCATGCGATCGCTAACCGGCGATTTTGTCACCGCCAGTGTGTCGTCTAAATCAAATGCCAGTACTTTCTTCATGTATTCTCCTTTAACGAACGAGTACGAACCCGTTTTTACCTCTCTTAATTAAATTGATGCCCGCTAATTCGCGATCGGCAGTAATCTTTTCGCCATTCACGCTAATAGCGTTGTTTGCGATCAAGCGCCGCGCCTCGCCGTTACTCGCGCATACGCCCGCCTCAACGAGCGCCGAGACGACGTTTTGCGGCGACACGGTCGGAATTTCTGCCGACAGCGCGTCAAGGTCTGCATCGGTCAATTTTTGAACGCTTAGTCCGCCGAAAAGCACGCCCGTGACACGCTCGACGCTCTCGCGCCGCTCGCGCCCGTGCACAAGGTCGGTGACTTCGCGCGCCAAGGTTTTTTGCAGTGCTCGCTCGCCCGGATTTAAGTGGTGGTTGTCAATCAGCGCTTCAACCGTCTCGCGCTCAAGCAGCGTATAAATCTTAATGAGATCTTCGCTTGTCAAATCGTCGCAGTTCAGCCAGAATTGATAGAATTGGTACGGACTGGTCTTGTTCGGGTCAAGCCACACTGCGCCGCCTTCTGACTTGCCAAACTTCACGCCGGTCTGCCTGTTGATAATGAGCGGCGCCGTAAATACATGCGCGTCGCCGCCTTCAAGTTTGCGAATCAAACTTACGCCCGTGACGCTATTACCCCACTGATCGGCGCCCGCTAACTGCAGCGTCGCACCCTTTTCACGATACAAATGCAAGAAATCATAGCCCTGAATCAGCGCGTAGCTAAACTCGCCATAGCTGATGCCGCTGCCGCCCTCGCCGATACGCTGCTGCACAAACTCGCGGTCAAGCAATTGCGTCATACTGACGTGCTTGCCGATTTGGTGTAAAAAATCAATATAGTTAATATCGCGAAACCAGTCAGCGTTATCAACAATTTCAAACTCTTTGCCGTTAAAAATCTGCGCAAATTGCCGCCGCAAGCCCTCAACGTTTCGCGCCACTGTCTCGGCATTACGCAAATCGCGCTCCTGCTTTTTACCGTCTGGATCGCCGATCATACCGGTCGCGCCGCCGACAAGCAGAATCGGCTTATAACCATGCTCGATGAACTGGCGGCACATCATCATTGCCGCCAAGTTGCCGATTTGCATGCTGTCCGCACTCGGATCAACGCCGAAATAAAACGTACGCGTCTCGCGGTCAAGTTCTTTGATATCAGAGAATGTCATTTGATTGACAAACCCGCGCCAGGTCAACTCTTCGCTCAGCGTCATTTCATATCCTTTCGTACGCTTATAAATAACTAGTGCCAGTGTACCATAAAAAGGCTAGGCACGCGACATAAATGGTGGTATGATGGAGGGTAATATTGCTTATGGGAAGAAAATTACTGTGGGGAAAAAACAGGGACCGACAAAGAAAGGCGTGAGCGTTTATTCTAACCTCGCCCGCAAACGACAAGTTAAAAAAGACGCTAAAGCACGAAAGAAAGCGGAGTACTTAGCGACGCTGCCGAAACATCCGCTGAAGCGTTTATTGTACCGGTTACACCCGAAACGCGTAGCGAAGTATTGGTTCAGCCGGCAGGGATTATTTATGTTCCTGAAGATTATCGGCGTATGCATGTTGCTGCTCGTACTGGCAGGCACGGCGCTTTTCGCTTATTTCCGCAAAGATCTCGACCAGATCAATCCCGACACGCTATCGCAGCGCGTACGCACCACAGTGACAAAGTATTACGACCGCAATAATAAATTACTATGGGAGGACAAAGGCGATGGCGACTATACGCTAGTTGTCGACCATAAAAATATTGCGCCATGCATGGATCAGGCGACGGTCGCGATCGAAGACAAAGATTTTTATAAACACGGCGGCATTAGCATTTCCGGCATCATGCGCGCCCTGCTGAGCAACGCCCAAGGAAACGCCGTGCAGGGCGGCTCGACACTGACGCAGCAGCTGATCAAGCAAGTGTTCTTCCGCGACGAGGCGGCAAAACGCGGACTAGCGGGTATTCCGCGCAAAATTAAAGAGATTATTTTGGCGGTCGAAGTTGAACGCATGTATAGTAAAGACCAAATTTTGGGGCTCTACTTAAACGAATCGCCGTATGGCGGACGGCGCAATGGCGTTGAGTCGGCAGCGCAGACATATTTTGGCAAATCATCGAAAGATTTGAATTTATCGGAGTGTGCACTACTCGCGGCAATCCCAAACAATCCGAGCGCCTATAATCCGTACAATATCGCCGGGCGTAATGCTCTGCTCGCACGCCAGCGCAAAGTGATTGATAATATGGTTGAGATGAAATATATCTCCAAGGAGCAAGCGAATCAAGCAAAAAGTGTCGCTATTATGGACACTGTAAAGCCGCTTGCCGATCAGTATTCTAATGTGAAAGCGCCTCATTTTGTGCAAATGGTCAAAGAGCAGCTGGAAGGCGAACTCGGCAAAACGATCGTCGGCGAAGGCGGACTAACCGTGAAGACGACGCTTGATATTGACGTACAAAATTTACTTGAGTCAAATATGACAGCGATGTTCAATGGCAGCATGACGAGCCGCGATTGCAACTATCGAAATTGTCCGAACCATGCCGGCTTTACGAACGGCGCGGCAGCGATTGAAGACACGAAGACCGGCCAGCTGCTAGCGCTAATGGGTAGCCGCGATTTCAATTACACCGGATTCGGCCAGGATAACGCCGCAAAAGCGTTTATTCAGCCGGGGTCGTCGATCAAGCCGTTCGTCTATGCGCAGCTATTCAGCGACCAAGGCAGCGGCAAGCAGAACTACGGCAGCGGTTCGACGCTCACCGATACCAAAACGACGTTCCCAGGTAATTACACGCCGCAAAACGCCGACAATAAGTTTCAAAATAACATTAATATCCGCCAGGCGCTTGACCGCTCGCGCAACATTCCCGCCGTCAAAGCGATGGCGATTAACGAGCAGAACAATTCTGGCAGCACCTGGTCGCTAATTCGTGCTGCCGGTAATAAATATTACTGCACCAATGGCGCCGACGCGCAGGCTGGCTTGTCGAGCGCACTCGGCAGCTGCGGCACGCGGCTGATTGACCACGTCAATGCTTACTCAACATTGAGCCGCCAGGGCGTCTACATGCCGCAAACGTCAATCATAAAAGTCACAAACAGCAACGGCGAAACACTCAAAGAATATAAAGCATCAAGCAAACAAGTCATCAACCCGCAGGCGGCGTACATTGTGACCGATATTCTAGGCGACGCGAAGGCGCGCGCCGGGCTTGGCTGGAATCAAGATTATCTACCGGCGCTCACCGGAATCGGTGTTCACGCTGCGGTCAAAACGGGAACAAGTAACGGCGAAAAAAACGGCAAGGTCGCGTCGAAAGATATCTGGGCGGCCGGCTACACGCCAAACCTGTCAATGGCAGTATGGTTCGGCAATTCCGACACATCGGTCCTCAAGAGCGGCAACTCGCTCATTCCTGCAATGTTCTTTGATAAAACGATGGCGGCAGTGTCGAAATCGTACGCCGACCAAAAGAAATTAGCCCTAAGCGATTGGTATACGGCACCGAGCGGTATCCAAAATATCAAAGGCGAACTCTTTCCGTCGTATTACAACAAATCAACCGGTACATCAACAGCAAAGATGACGTTCGATAAAGTGTCAAAAAAGAAGGCGACCTCATGTACGCCGGAAGATGCGAAAATTGAAATCGGCGTCATCAAAGCGAAAGATGATTTTACTAAAAAAGAAATCATCACCTCGACCGATAGCAGCTACGACGCCAACGCCGACGACGACGCCCACCAATGCGACGACGCCAAACCAACCGTATCAGTCAGCACAACATCAAGTGGCACCGTCTCCGTCACGTATACGCACGGGCGCTACACGCTTCAGTCGATTGAATTACTATCCGGCAGTACGGTTGTTGCCAGCAAACAGGTCGACAGCAACGGTACGTGGACATTATCGCCGACCGACTTGGCGTCCGCTACAAGCGGCACGATCACCGCAAAAGTGACCGACGTCGGCTACTACACCGCAACAAATAGCACGAGCTACCAAAAGAGCAGCAGTTCATCAAGCGGCAGTTAGCAATAAGTTCGTTTCCAAAGGCTGCCCGAGAAATCTGCTCGCTACTGCTCATTCACGAGAGCGATCAAGTCATCCTCGTGATTTTTGCGGCGCGAATGATTCGTACGGCGCGGCGCGGAATTTACATTTGGTTGCGAGCGCGAAGCCTGTGCCGCCGTATCGTCTTTTCCTTTTCGCGAAGTGCGCGTCCGGCGAGAAGCTTTGCTATCTTCGGGCGTGCGCTGCATGCGCGACGACTGCGCTGTTTTTACCGGGCGCGCTTGGGTTGCCGTACTACTACGCTGCACGCTTGACGTGTTTTTACCTCGACGGCGTTGATTTGAAGTAGACGGGGCAGCCAACTCGTTTGATGTATTGTTTGCTGCTTGCGATTTTGCCGTTTTGTTTAGTTCGCCTGACGCCGCAGTAGAGATTGCGCCGTGCGATTTTGACGATTGGCGCTGCGTACGGCGTTTTTCCGGCTGAACCTCATCTACTAGCTTCGCAAACATCATGCGCCCCGCCGCTGTTTGCAGGCTGCGCACGATTTCGACCGTATGTGTTTGCCCAATTTTACTGCTCGCCTGCTCAACGACGACCATCGTGCCGTCCGGCAAATAACCGACCGCCTGGTGCGAGTCTTGTCCTTTCTGAATCAGATCGAGAAGAAGCTTTTCTCCCGGCAAATATTCCATGCGCAGACTCTGCGCCAGCTCATTCAGATTCAGCACTTCCGTGCCTTCCACCGCTGCGACTTTGTTAAGATTATAGTCAAGCGTCATGATAACCGCGCCGTGTTGTTTTGCAAGCAATAGCAGCCGATCGTCAACACCTTCGCTGGCGCGGCTGCCATCCTGCAGCAGCTCCACTGCGACACGCTCCATCGCCTGCAACTCCGTCACAACGTCAAGCCCATGGCGCGCGCGAGCACGTTTATCGCTATCGGCATGGTCTGCCAAAAATTGCAGCTCACCGATCACCGAGCGCGGAATCACCAGCGTGCCGCCAATGAATCCCGTGCCCGCTACCGCAACAATCCTCCCGTCCATCAGTACCGATGTATCGACTAGAATCGCGCGGTCTTTCGCTTTAATATTCGTCTTTGGCAGCCGCGTCAATAAATATGATACTTCGCCCAAAATTAACAGCGTCACCGCTAGCAATACAATATCTTTTGTTTCCATACGTTCCTTTCTTTTCGCGAGATTTAATCTCTGTTGGCAACTACTTCATGTAGTCAATGAGCGCCTGGCGCAAATCATGCGCGCCGCGCACAAATGAATTCTTTTTGCCCGATTTTGGAGCAATCGCCTGGGTAAAACCGAGCTTCTTCGCCTCAGCAATACGCTTATTAGGTAGTCGCGCCGAGCGGATTTCACCGCCCAAACCAACTTCACCGAACACCACCAAGCCATCGTCTAGCTTGCGCCCCGCTGCCGCCGAAGCGATCGCCATCGCAACAGCCAAATCGGCCGCTGTATCCGCCAACTTCAGTCCGCCCACTACATTGATATAAATATCTTTGTCAGATAAGTTCAGTTTTGTGCGTTTCTCAAGCACAGCAATCAACAGGTTGAGGCGATTCAAGTCGAATCCGCTCGCCGTCCTTTTAGGATACCCGAAATTTGTCGAATTGACAAGGGCTTGAATTTCTACCAAAATCGGACGATTACCTTCAAGCGTAGCAAGCACTACCGATCCATCAGCATTTTGACGCTCGGCAAGTAATGCCGCCGACGGATTTTCGACCACGCTCAAACCGCGTTCACTCATCTCAAAGATCGCCGCCTCGCTAGTTGAGCCGTAGCGATTCTTTACCGCGCGCACTACTTTGAAGCCACCATAGCGGTCGCCCTCAAACTGTAGCACGACATCAACTAAATGCTCCAATACTTTTGGTCCGGCAATTGAACCTTCTTTCGTGACATGTCCGACCAAAATCACTGCTGCACCGGACGCTTTAGCGGCACGAATAATGACGTTGCTTGAGTTAGTAATTTGACTGACCGTTCCCGGCGCGCTCGCCACCTCTTCAAGGCTAAGCGTTTGAATGCTATCAATAATAACAAGTTTGTAAGCGCCGCTGCGAATCGTCGCCGCAATATCGTCAGCGCTCGTGCTTGCGACAAATTGCAAATGGTCGCCCGCCACCGCACCCAAGCGCCGAGCTCGCAGTTTAACTTGCGACGCCGACTCCTCGCCGCTCGCGTACAGCACTAGCGCGTCCTCAGAGATATGCGCCGCTATTTGCAGCAATAGCGTCGACTTGCCGATACCCGGTTGACCAGCCAGTAGCATAACGCCGCCCGGCAAAATACCGCCGCCCAATACCGCGTCTAGATCGGCAATACCCGTGCCAAGACGCGCGGTTGATACTTCTGCTGAGATTGAACGCATTGACTGCGCTTTCAATATATTGCCGTGCGCAGCACTCCGCGCCACTGCTGAATTGCCCGCCGCATGCACAACCTGCTCCACGAGTGAATTCCACTCGCCGCAATTCTCACACTTGCCGACCCATTTCGGGTAGCTCGCGCCGCACTGCTGGCACACAAATTGGCTGCGCGCTTTTACCACTACTTCACCTCGCTCGGCGCACTCACGCCGTTCATGCTTTGATTCAGCTGCTGCGCCCGCACGGCAAGCTTGTTGTATTCGACAATCATCGTATTATACGCTGATATACGTGCGTTTAACTGATTTTGCCGGCGATTTAACGCCGCAACGCGCCCTGAAAGCACATTTCGCGCCGCATAGAACTCTTGCGATGAAAAATCACCGCTTGCCGCCCGCTGGTTGAAGCTTTGAATATCGGAGTTCAGTTGATTCAATTCATTCTGATAAGTATCCGTCTCGGTTTTGAGCGCTGATTCTTCAGTAGAAATTTTCGTCTTTAACGATGCCGCTTGCTGGTCTAATTCCGAAAATACTTGCGTATAACGCTGGTTCAGCGCTACGATGCTCGCACGGTTCGTGAAATAGCGCGCGTAATGCCGCTCTAGTTCGCTGTCGAGATTTGCGATCGTTGTGCCTAAAATTGAGTGCAATTCATTAACCTCAGCGCCTGGCTCCGCCTGTTTATAATACTCCATTAAGCGTTTTAGCGTCGGCTCGTCTTTCACTTTTTGATACGCTGCGCGCACTAATCCGTCCACTTTCTGCCGTTCAAGTGCGTTCAACCGCGCATACGCTGCATGCAGCAACTCATGCGCCGCCGTCACGTCAAGCGCGCCATCAAGCTCATCGTTTTGCACATTATACAAATAAATCCGGTCACGGTAGTAGCACCCCAAGATTGCCGTCGTCCGCTCCACGCTATGACAACTGCTGTTAAATTGCTCTGAGCCCTGCACCTCAGGACTAGTCGCGTGAAAAATCCGTTTACCCGCCGATGTTAGCGTTACGCGCTGTTCAATCGCTGAGATCTGCGATGACGGCGTATATTGCTGCGCGCGAAACTCGTCAAGCAGCTGCGGGCCGAACCAATACGCCGCCGCCAGCCCGCCAGCAGCTACCGCGATCGCAGCAAACGATCGTATGAAGCTAGTTCGTTTCGGTTTCGCTGCTCCGTTCAATCGCAATTGCCTCCTTGGTTAATACTACTTCTAGAATATCGCCTTTTTTATACGAATTTGCCAGAACTCCCTCGGCAATCGCATGCTCAACCTCATCCTCAATGACACGGCGCAGCGGGCGCGCGCCATACTTCACCGTATAGCCTTTGTCGATCAGATAGCGTTTCGCTGCGGGCGCAACTTTCAACGCCAAACCTTGCCGCACGAGCCGCTGGCGCAACTCTCCAATTAGCAGGTCAAAAATCTTACCGACCTCCGCCCGCGTGAGCGCACGGAATGTAATGATGCCATCGAAACGATTAATAAGTTCTGGACGCATGTATTTTTCAAGCGCTTCGCGCGTTAAGCGGGCATTACGTTCGTGCAGCGAGTCAAGCTGCCCGTTCTTAACGCTATGCGCGCGAAATCCAAGCTCCGATTCTTTCATCATCTGATCGGCGCCAAGATTACTCGTCAGAATAATAATCGTGTTGCGAAAACTCACCTCCCTGCCTTTTGCGTCGGTCAACACGCCGTCTTCAAGCAGCTGCAATAGCAAATTAAATACGTCAGGGTGCGCTTTTTCAATTTCATCGAACAGCACAACGCTGTAAGGCTGCCGCCGGATTTTATCAGTCAACTTGCCGCCATCCTCATAGCCAACATAACCCGCCGGCGCGCCAACAAGCCGCGATGTATTGTGCTTTTCACCGAACTCGCTCATATCAATTTTAACAAGCGCGTCTTCGCTGCCAAACACTTCACGTGCCAGCACCTTAGCAAGTTGCGTTTTACCTACGCCTGTCGGCCCCATAAACACGAAGCTGCCAATGGGGCGGCGGCTGCTTGCGACGCCAGAGCGGCTGCGCCGAATCGCGCGCGACACTTTCTGAATCGCCTCGCGCTGTCCGATAATATATTTACTTAAATGCTTTTCAAGCTGCCGCAGTAACTTTGCTTCACTGGTCTGTACTTTCTCGACCGGTATGTTAGTCATTACCGCGATAGCATGCGCCACGTTATCATCGGTCAGACGAATCGCTCGTTTGCCCTCTTGCGCAATTTTTTCGACCTCTAGCTTTTCGTTAATCTGGCTAATCCGCTGCTTGTAGAGCGCCGCCCGCTCATAATCTTCATGCGCGACCGCCTCTTCCATACGCTCGTTCAAGTGCTTAAGCTCTTTCAGATAATCGCGCTGCCGGCTCGGCACATGCCCTTGCTTAACTCGCACGCGCGCAGCCGCTTCGTCAAGCACGTCAATCGCCTTATCTGGCATGAAGCGATCAGACACATAGCGGTCGCTCATGTATACCGCCGATTCGATCACATCATCAGTAATCGTCACGCCGTGATGTTTTTCATAATAACTTTTCAGCCCTTTCAAAATTGCAATCGTTTGCGCGATCGTCGGTTCTTTCACGACAATCGTCTGAAAACGCCGCTCTAACGCCGTATCTTTTTCGATATGCTTGCGATATTCGTCAAGCGTCGTCGCGCCAATCATATGCAACTCGCCGCGGGCAAGCGCCGGCTTCAAAATGTTTGCCGCATCCATGCTACCTTCGGCCGCGCCAGCGCCCACCAGCAAGTGCAGCTCATCAATAAACACGATAATATTCGCGTGCTTCTTGATTTCTGCGACGACCTTTTTCAACCGGTCTTCAAACTCGCCGCGATATTTCGTGCCTGCGATCATCGCCGCCATATCTAGCATAATCACGCGTTTGTCAAGCAAATGCGCCGGCACGTCCTCGTGCACGATACGCTGCGCCAAACCCTCAACGATGGCTGTCTTGCCAACGCCCGGCTCGCCAATCAGCACAGGATTATTTTTTGTACGCCGGCTCAGGATCGTGATCATACGCTCTAGCTCCTTATCGCGCCCGATCATTGCGTCAAGCTCGCCCGCTGCCGCTTTCGCCGTCAAGTCAATCCCGAACGCGCTAAGCGCGCCACCGCGTACCGCCCGCCGCCGCGGCTCGGTCGCGACATCGCCGTGCTCACTGCGATTTTCCTCGAACGAATCTTCAAGTTCATTCATTACTTTATCAACGTCCACGCCCATATCGCGCAACAGCGTCGTAGCCCGCGCGTTACCTTGGCGCAGCACGCTATAAAGAATATGCTCGGTGCCCAAAAAATCGTGATTATATTCTTTAGCAGCCTCCCACGCCATGCGCAGTGTCAACATCGCCGTCTCGCTTAAACCGACGACACCTGTGCTTGTTACGACGCGCGACGGTTTGATATCAAGCGCTATTTCCGCCTGCTGCAGCGTTACGCCCGCGTCTGCGAGCACTTTTGCCGCTGAACTTGAACCCTGCGCCAATACACCTAGCAATAAATGTTCGGTTCCAATATAATTACTCCCGTTACCACGCGCAATTGCATCAGCATGCTGCACGCTCGCGCGCGCATTATCAGTCAAATGTGAAATAAAATCTGCAAAATCCTCTGGCATTATTCGTTGTGCTCCGTTTCTCTGGTATAACAGCCCATATATCTTAGTATACCGATAATGTTAGCACTCGTCAAGGGAGAGTGCTAATTTTCTTATAGTTTTTACCCGCCTCGCCACACAGAACCGCCGATAACGCGCCCAGCCAAACAAAAAAGCCTCTCAGGGATTGGGAGACTTTCTGCTGTAGTAGTAAATTCTATTCTTGATTTTCAATCGCCGCGAACAGCCCATCTTCAATGTTTGTGCGCGGTTTTTTCTCGGCCGGCTTGGCGGTTGCTGTTTCGATATCCAGCTCGTAGCCCGTCAAGCGGCTTGCCAGACGTACGTTTTGTCCGCCGCGGCCGATCGCGATTGATTGCTGATCCTCTGTGACATAGACTTTCGCCGATTTATGTTCTTTATCAATTTCAACTTTCACAATTTCCGCCGGACTAAGCGCGTTGCGAATATACGTATCAATGTTCTCGTCGTAAGTTACGATATCAATTTTTTCCTGATCGCCGATCTCATTCATTACCGCATTCACGCGCGTGCCATGCCCGCCAACGAACGTGCCGACCGGATCAACGCCCGGCACTAAGCTCGCGACTGCCAACTTCGTGCGGCGGCCCGCTTCGCGTGCAATGCCCTTGATTTCGACCGCGCCGGTTTCCATTTCCGGCACTTCCTGGCGGAATAGATATTCAATAAAAGCTTCGTTGCCGCGGCTAAGTACTAGCTGCGCACCACGCCCGTCGCGCTCAATATCCTTAATAAATACTCTGAGACGCTGCCCAACCGAATAATACTCTCCTTGAATCTGCTCGCTTTGCGGCAAAATACCCGTCGCCTTACCTAGCTCAACGCGTACAACGCGCGGCTCTACACGCTGCACGACGCCCGTCACAACCGTGCCGATTTTATCCTCAAATTCAGCCAGCACAACCTCGCGCTCTGCTTCGCGCAGGCGTTGAATAACGACCTGCTTAGCAGTCTGCGCCGCTACGCGCCCGAAACTCGTAACGTCATGCGTTTCTGTTACGACCTCAGCGCCAAGCTCAGCGTTTTCATCAATTTTTCGCGCATCCTCCAGGCTAATTTGATTAGCGTCGTTCTCGACATCCTCGACAACCGTTTTCACGACCGATACTTTTGCCGTACCATCGTTAATATTGAGTTCGGCGCGTACGTTTTGCTCGCGCTCGCCGTTATCGCGGCGCCACGCCGCAGCAATGGCCTGTTCAATCACGCCTAGTATAACATCCTCGGGAAGCGCTTTTTCTTCAGCGATCGTGCGCATCGCCAGCGTCATTTGTTTCACGTTCAAGTCTTGCATAATGTTCCTTTCTTACGAAAAATTCCGACCTGCCGGCCGGATTAGTACAATTTTATTGTATCAATTGCAGCGTACGCTGTCAAGAACCGCCCGCTACGTCTTTCCTCACTATTTATATTGACGCGCTCGCCACTGAAAGACGTGCTATACTGATGCCTATGCAGCTATCCGATTTCCATTATGATATTCCACACGAGCTCATTGCCGACCAGCCGCCCGCTGTACGCGGGACATCGCGACTGCTTGCACTTAACCGCCGCACTGGTGTAATCAACGACCGCCATTACCCTGATATCGTTGACTACCTAAATGCGGGCGACGTGCTCGTCATCAACGATACGAAAGTACTAAAAGCCCGCCTGCACGCCCGCAAGCCAAGCGGCGGCGAACGTGAACTAGTGCTCGTCGAGCAGCACGGCTCACGCGACGACTGGTTTCGGCATAAAGTAATTTACCGCCGCAAGTTGCATGCTGGCGATACGCTTTTTGTTGGCGATGATGAATTAGTTGTTGAGGAAATTTTGGGCGGCGGGATTGCTGTCGTTCGCAGCCAGCGCAGCCTGCTTGACATTGCTGAGGAATACGGCTCAGTGCCGCTACCGCCCTACATGAACCGCGACGCCACGCCCACCGACATTGAGCGCTACCAAACCGTTTTTGCGCGCGAAATTGGTTCAGTCGCCGCACCAACTGCCAGCCTCAACATGACCGACGAGATCCTCGCGCAGCTGCACGCCAAAGGTGTTATTATTGCGCACGCTACGCTGCATGTCGGGCTCGGCACATTTCTGCCGATTCGCGTAGATGATGTCGCCAAGCACACGATGCACCAAGAATATTTTTCAATCCCTGCCGCCACCATAGCCGCAATCCAAGCTGCAAAGGCGAGTGGTAATCGCGTCATTGCACTCGGCACGACAATGACACGCACGCTTGAATATGCCCACCGGCAGATCCTGCACGAATCGCCGCACGACATCACCGGCGAAGCAGATATATTTATCTATCCGGGCTATAAATTTCAGGTAATTGATGCGCTGATTACAAATTTTCATTTGCCAGAAAGCACCGTCCTCATGCTCGCTGCGGCATTTGCTGGCTGGAATATACTACGCCCTGCATACGAGCACGCTGTCGCCGAGCAATACCGATTTTTTAGTTATGGCGATAGTATGATAATTGCATAGGGCAGCTAAACTGTGCGTGCTACTCTGTATCATTGGCAGCTAGGTTTATGCGATGATATTCAAACTATGAAAAGTGCCCAGGGATTGTACGCCCCCTGGGCCTTGGCGTTGACCGCTTCGCGCCTGTGCTGGGCTCTCCGAGCGAGCACAAGCAGCGAGCGGTTTATATTAAGAGAGCTTTATTGCTCAAGCGTGCAAACTTGAGCAATAAAGCCGCATGCAAGGACAACGAATGCTAGCGCTCGTTGTCCTTGTGCCGGTCGTGCCGGCGCGGCAGGAGCATCAGCGCAATGAGCGCTAACACTGCCACCACGCCGGAAACAGTAGCAGTATAGATAGGAAGCATCACACCTCCTTCCTCCTTTTGCGCTTCAGAAACAAGTTTTTTTCATCGCAGCCAGGTGGCGTACCTGACTGTAGTGAAACGACGAGGGCGCGCTCCAAAGAACGCGCGGCGCGCTGCAGCGACGCTGTCATAAGTGCCATCATTGGCAACAATATGACCCGCTCGCCTGAGAGGGTCATACTGAACGTTCCAGCACCCATCCTGGACGGCATACATACCGTCCAAATGAGCAGAACGTCTCGCGTTGCTAAAGTTAATCAATGCTCCCCACTGTTCATGGAGGATTTCACCGTCTTCGCAAAGAGCAAGACGGATAACAATCTCTTTGCTACCGCCCTCAGTGGCAGCTATAGCAAATTGCGAGGGGCTCGGCCCCCCCAATAATTTTTACTGAATGCAAAAAGACAGACATTCTGCCCTTTCTCTCAAAGTTCCTTGCCGCCAGGATCGGCGACAACACGCCTTACTATACCACATCCCATCTGTTGGCGCAAATGCGCTATACTATATTCATGGACACTGCGCTTACTTTTGACATTACCCGCCGCTTACCCGGTACGCTAGCGCGGGCGGGTGTCATTCATACGCCGCACGGCGAAATTCGCACGCCGGCATTTATCGTGGGCGGCACTAAAGCAACAGTAAAAGCGATCACTCCCGAGCAAATTCGCAGCTACGGCGGTCAGGCGGTGCTAGCGAACACGTACCACCTGATGTTGCGACCAGGCGCAGACATTGTGCGAGCTGGCGGCGGACTGGGTTCATTCATGAATTGGGACGGACCAACATTTACCGATAGCGGCGGGTTTCAAGTATTCAGTCTGGGAATCGCATACAAAAAAGGCATTGACGCGGTAGCACACACACAGAAAGGAAACGCCAAGCTGGCGGTGGTGTCGCGCAACCAACTGGTAAGAGTAACAGACGAGGGCGCAGAGTTTCGCTCGCATATTGACGGTGCGAAACTGCTAATGACACCAGAGTCTTCGATGGAACTGCAACATACAATCGGCGCAGACATTCACATGGCGTTCGACGAGTTGACTGCGCCTCTCGCCTCACACGAAACAATTGCGGCAGCGATGAACCGGACACACGCCTGGGCGGAGCGCTGTTTGAAACGCCACTCGGACCTCAATATGGAGCATACGGAGCGCGGCGAAAATCTACAGGCGCTCTACGGCGTCGTGCAAGGCGCGCGCGACAAAGCCTTACGGCGCGAATCAGCCGCATTTTTAGGGGCGCGCAAGTTCGACGGTTACGGCATCGGCGGCGTATTTGAGCCAGGCGAAATCTCAAGCGTCGTTCGCTGGGTGTGCGAGACGCTGCCGGCAGAAAAGCCGCGCCATCTACTCGGCATGGGGTCGCAGCCAGCGGACTTATTCCTAGGCGTAGAATATGGTATTGATACATTTGATTGCGTAGCGCCAACCCGCCAAGCGCGCAACGGTGCGCTCTACACGCTCAATGGTCGCATCAATATTAGCAACACGCGCTTCAAAGCAGATTTTTCGCCAATTGACGCCGCATGCGATTGCTATACCTGCCAGCATTACACTCGCGCTTACGTCAATCACTTATTCCGCGCCGATGAAATTCTAGGCGCGACGCTCGCAAGTATCCACAACGAACGTTTCGTCGTACGAACAGTCGACCAAATTCGCGAATCAATTATCAACGGCACATTTTTTGCATTCAAACAACAATTCCTGGCGCGCTATTACGGCGACAAATTACCGGCAGGCGTATCGTTATAGCTAATCCAGCAAGTGCTTTGCAGGCAATTCGTACACATCAGTTTGCTCGCGCTGCTTAATGGCGTGAATTAAACGCATCGTCACGGGCGAAATGATAATCTCCACTGCCATTTTGATCGCGAACACCGTCGCGATCAGCTGCACAAGCGATGCGGATGGCATCGTACCAATAAATGCAATGACACTAAACAAAACTGTGTCGACTGAGTCGCCCACCGCCGAGCTACCGATCAGTCGCAGCCACAAGCCGTTTCCCTTGGTCTGTACTTTGGCGCGCGCCATCACGTATGCGTTCAAGATTTCACCGAAAAATAGCGCAACAAGCGACGCCGCAACGATACGCCATACCACACCAAGCGTTAAATCATACGCCGCTTGGTTCGTCCAATCAGCGCTCGCCGGCAGCACCTGCACCAACCAAAAGGTCGCCGATGTCAGCAGCATCATCGCCACGCTAATGACAATTAGCCGGCGCATCCGCCGAAACCCGTACACTTCGGTGATGATATCACCCGCGATATACGCCAGCGGAAACAGCACCGTACCGGCGTCGAGGACTAACGGACCAACGGCAATGATCTTCGTACTAGCAATATTGCTCACGATAAGCGTTGTGAGAAAAAGCGCCGCGAGTACATCATAAGCGGAGAATGATTTTTTGCGTTTGCGCGTAAGAAAATTAAACATGGTAGAAATTATACTGCATAGAGCGTGCTTCAAGCAAAGTGTACCCATTCAGCGTGATACACTATTTACATGATCAAACCATGGAAATTCATCGCGCGAAAACATATTTTTCAGCATCCGCGGCTACAGCTTACCGAAGATACAGTCGCCCTGCCAAACGGCAAAGAAATATCTTATTTACGCGAAGAACCAGCGAAAATGCATAGCGTCGCCATCATCGCAATAAACGCCGACGAACACATTTTATTGCAAAAAGAATATAGCTACCCGCCGAATACAGTACTCTGGCAACTTCCCGGCGGTGCGATAGAATCAGGCGAAAATATTATTGACGCCGCCCGCCGTGAATTAGCGGAAGAATCAGGGTTCACTGCGAATAGCTGTACGGTAATCGGTAGTTACTATTTGAACAACCGCCGCTCCGACCGCAAACAGTTTGTTATAGCGTGCAGAGATCTGCGAGAGGAAACACTTCCATCAGACGATGAGGAATTTATCGAAAGCGTATGGACAGACCGCGCAGAAATCACACGCATGGTTGCGGCAGGTGAAATCGAGAATATCACATTGCTCGCAGCGCTGCAGTTATATGATTCGTTCAATAATTCCGCTTTTATAATTTATAATTTATCTATCAGTCTGAAAATCAGTAATTTACTTAATTGTATACCTAACCTCGCAGCCTTACGCCGGCATAATCTGCTCCGGGCACGACGATAATACGCGCGCCATGGCGGCTTTTTCCGGCTCGGTGACCCAGAGCGCATACTTTCGCTTGACGGCAATTTGGCGCGCAATATATTGGCAGCGAAACGGCTTGTTGCTCGGCAGCCACGTCGCAGTGTCGCCATCGCCTTTTTGCTGATTCGCCGGACCGTCCACCGCCAGCAGCTCCAGCGGATCGTTCGCCAACTGCACGCGGCGCTCAGCAGAAAGCTGCTGCGCTCCCGTTTGCCACGCATTGCTCAGCGCTACCACGTGGTCGATCTGCACCGCTGCGCTCGTCGACGCGCCGCGTGCAAACGCGATAGCCTTGCCGGTATACGGATCGTTCAACGCGCCCGCACGAACCTTGCACTTATCATCTTCTAATACAACGTTTTTCAAATCGCGCTGCAAAATCAAATTTCGGGTATCGCAATTGCCAAGCTTCGCCCATCCATCGCCGAATTGCGCCCGCTTATAGCCGGTCTTTGGCGCGCGGCCTTTCACCGGCAACATCTCCAGCGCTGCACTCGCTAGCTCGCCATTGCCACTTCGTTGCTGCGTCGGCGCGGCTGGCTGCGGTACCGTTTGCACAATCCACGCCACTAGTGCCGCTAGGAGCACTATCACTGCTATTATTCGTCGCCGCCGTTGCTGCATATGCTTAGTATAACGCACCTCTGCTATACTAAATATATGAACCGATTATTTTCTCAATTTATTCCCGAACATTATACAATTCAGTGGAATCTGTCGCGCGCACGCGACAAGCGGCGCATCACCGGTACAACGATTATCGTTGGGCAGCAAGTTGTCGACGGTACGATTCGCTTGCACGCAAAAGATCTGAGTATATCGCGCGTGCTCGTAAACCAGCAGGAAGTATCAGAGTTTTTTGCCAAAAACGACGAGCTGATTATTCCCCATCCAGGCGCAAATCAGGTGACAATTGCGATTGAGTTTTCGCTGCGCCTGACCGATGCCATGCATGGTATTTACCCTTGTTATTTCAAAGTTGATGGCAAACAGCGCGAGCTTTATGCTACGCAGTTTGAAAGCCATCACGCCCGCGAAGCTTTTCCGTGCATAGACGAGCCGGAAGCCAAAGCAACGTTTGATATTTCGCTTGTATCGGATCAACCTGTATTGCTTAGCAATATGCCAGTCGTTTCACAGCAATCAGGCGTCACAACTTTTGCAACCACGCCGCGCATGAGTACATATCTCGTCGCATTCGCTGCGGGCGATCTGCAGCGCGCTACCACGCGCACCGCAAGCGGCATTGAGGTAAACGTATACGCCACGATGGCGCAGCCCGCTGCCAGTCTCTCGTGGGCGCTTGATCACGCGGCACGGACGATTGACTTTTTTAACGAGTACTTCGGCGTACCGTACCCGCTGCCAAAATCCGACCATATTGCGCTGCCTGATTTTTCGAGCGGCGCGATGGAGAACTGGGGGCTTATCACCTACCGCGAGATCGCGTTGCTTGCCGACCCTGCCACTACCAGCATATCAAGCAAACAATACATTGCCACAGTCATCGCGCACGAACTCAGCCATCAGTGGTTTGGCAACCTCGTCACGATGAAATGGTGGAATAACTTATGGCTCAACGAAAGTTTTGCCACGCTGATGGAATACTTAGCGACCGACGCGCTCCATCCCGAATGGCGGCAGTGGGATGAATTTGCCAGCAACGAGGGCGTCGCTGCGCTGCGCCGCGATTGTATTGACGGCGTACAGCCTGTGCAAGTCGACGTATCAAGCCCAGCGGAGATCAGCGCGCTTTTCGACGGCGCAATCGTTTACGCCAAAGGTGGGCGCCTGCTGCGCATGGTGCAAACCTGGATTGGCGACGATGCGTTCCGCCGCGGTTTAACCGATTATTTCACCAAATTCCAATACGACAACACGACCGGCGACGACTTGTGGCAGTGTCTCAGCACTGCCAGCGGCAAAGACGTCGGCGCGCTTATGAATACATGGATTTCGCAGCCAGGCTACCCCGTCGTGCGGGCAACGCTTGCCGACGGCAAACTCACACTCTCGCAAGAGCAATTTTTCGTCGGACCGCACCAGCCGAACAACCGCCTATGGCCGATTCCGCTCGGCGCGAACGACTCGCGCATACCAGATATACTCGCCGACGCATCCGTCGCCGTATCATATGCCGGCAGCGACATGCTACTGTTAAACGCCGCGAATACCGGACACTTCATCACGCTGTACGACGATGAATTGCGCGGACGAATTATGCGCGAAATTTTGGCGGGCACGCTTGAATCATCGGTACGCGCGCAGTATCTAAACGAGCAACTGCTTCTGATGCGCGGCGGGCTGTTGCCAAGCAGTACGCTTGTCGATTTATTATCTGTCTACAAAAATGAATCCGACCAAAAAGTTTGGGAAATCATATCGCTCGCACTGAGCGAACTCAAAAAATTCGTTGATCATGATACAGCTGCCGAGCACATGCTGCGCACTTTTGCCGCCGACCTAGCACGGACGCAATATACACGCCTAGGCTGGAGCGCCGCGCCAGGCGAACCTGAACAGGACACCAAGCTTCGAGCGATCATCATCGGTTGCATGCTGTACGGCGAAGATGCCGGCGCAATCCGCCAGGCGCGCGAGTTGTATCGCGCCAACACGCTGGAGCAGCTTGATGCCGAATTGCGCCCGCTTATCATCAGTGCTGTTGTCCGCCACGACCAGCAACCACATAATATCGTCCGCACATTGCTTCAGATGTACGAGAACTCTGCATCTGCCGAGCTGCGCAGCGACATCGCATCGGGCGTCACCGCTACGCGCGACCTCGGTGAGTTAAAACACCTGATCCGCCTGCTCACCAACACGCGCGTTATTCGTACCCAAGATACCGTACATTGGTTTGTTGATTTATTGCGCAACCGCGAGGGGCGCGAGCTCGCCTGGAAGTGGCTGCGCGATAACTGGAGATGGATCGAAAAGACTTTTGCCAGCGACAAAAGCCACGATTACTTTCCGCGCTACGCCGCCAGCCTACTGATGACGCGTCAGCAGCTCGCTGAGTACCGCGAATTTTTCACGCCGCTGCGCAACGACCAATCGCTCGTGCGCGCCATTGACATGGGGCTATTAGACCTTGAAGGCAAGCTAGATCTCATCGACCGCGACGCTCCAGGAGTGATCGCTGCGTTATCGCGGTGATTTTGCGGAAAAACCAATGCGGCACTTATTATTATCCCGCAACTTGTCGCGCCTGCTCCATAGGCGCGCGCCTTGCCGACAAACCCAAAAAAAGATGAGAGTAAACTAATCCATCTCAACAATCTGCCGCACGCATGGCGGCTCGCCCGATGCATCCGCCGCAAGCAAGTGAACTTCGCACTTGCCAAATTGCGGATTCTGCGCCAAAAATAACTCCGCCGCAAACCGGATCTGCCGTTGCTTGCGCGGAGTAATCGCCGCCAAACCGTCGCCGTGAACAGTGTTTTTACGATACTTTACCTCGGTAAAATATAGCTTGCCGCCACGGCGCGATACAATGTCGATCTCGCACCACTTCGTACGCCAATTACGCGCCACAATCTCATGCCCGTCAGCTATCAACGCCTCAGCGACAGCCGCCTCGCCCGCGTCACCGATCAATCTAGTGGCTGTGGCTGATTTTTTATTACCTCGGACTGCAGGGTGCTTGGGGAACTTGCCGGCGCATGACGCCTCAAGATCCACCTCGCCATTTGCGTACTTTACGAGCGGCGCAAAACTCAGCCGATGCAACGGCGTCACGCCGAATTGCTCAATCGCCGCTCGATGCTTTGCAACGCCATAACCGGCATTGCTGCCAAAACCATACGCCGGATAGCGCGCGCCCTGCTCAGCCATGTAGTTGTCCCTTGCAACTTTCGCAATAATTGACGCCGCCGAGACGCTCGGCACCAGCAAATCCGCCTTTTTCATCGTTGTCACAAACCGCCCTTTGCTTGTATCACGCAAAAAGTTCACCGTTCCGTCAATGATAATTTCGTGATAACTCGCACCAGTTTTATCAACCGCTTCAACCGCCCGCCGCGCCGCCAAGCGCAGCGCCATACTCAAGCCAATATCATCAATCTCCGCCGCACTCACCCAGCCCAAACCATAGCCAGCCGCTTGTTTGCGAATCTCAATATCTAATGCTTCACGCTGTTTTTTCGTCAGCTTTTTACTATCCGTTAAACCATCAATTTGCGCGCCGCCCAGCACCACCGCGCCAACCACCAGCGGTCCCGCCCACGGTCCGCGCCCAACTTCGTCGATACCGAGGATCATACGTTTTATTGTAACAAAAATCTACAGATAGACCTGTCTATAGCCGCAAAATCCCCCGAAGCTAACGTTCGGGGGATTTTTTCGCTAAGAATCGTACGAGGAACTACGCTTCTTTGTGCCGCGCTGCAACTTCCGCCGCTTTAGCGTCAAGTTCAGCTTGCTTCGCATCTTCCGCGGCTTTCTTCTCGGCAGCCGCTTTAGCTTTCTCTTCTTTTAGGCGTTCCGCCTCGGCTTCGGCGTGCTCGTCGCGAATTGCATTAACAGCCTCGCGATCAAACTGCACAGCAGTCAAGCGAGCCGATTTACCGCTGCGCTGACGCAGGTAGCTAAGGAAGTTGCGGCGAACCTTTGCGCGGCGCACAACCTCAACTTTTTCGACCAGCGGACTATGCAGCAAAAACGATTTCTCCACGCCGATACCGCTCGCAACCTTGCGTACAGTAATACGGCTCGTGTGCTGTCCTTTGTTGTCGGTACGGATAACCACGCCTTCAAACATCTGAATGCGCTCTTTGCTGCCTTCTTTAATTTTTTGATGCACGCGCACCGTATCGCCGCTGCGCACATCGACGACTTGGGCTTTTTTCTGCTCGTCGTTCACCTTTTGAATCAGTGCAAAACTCATGTCTCTCTCGCTTATATCATTATTAGTACAATCAACTACCAATTTTAGCACGAAATGCTGAAGAGAGCAAGCGTTACGCCGCCACCTCACGCAAGTCCACGCCTGTCTGCCTGGCAATGTACTCAATTTGGCGCGTTTGGCGATCGTCGGAAGATTTAAGGGCGGCGGTTTCAGCCGTCAAATCTTCAAGCATAGCAGTATGTTGGTCGAGGATATTGTACACTTTTGAGATGTCGTCTTCTGTTGCCATGGTGTCAAGGCGCTTATCGATTTCATCAAAGCGCTTTTCCATATACCTAAACAATTTCGTAAACTGGTCGTCCTTCATGCCTCCAGTATACCAAATGAGCGTATAATAGACATATGGATTACGATCAATTAGCACTCACCCTACACGAAAAGTACAAAGGTAAAATCACCACGGCGCTGCGAGACACGCGCGAGCTCGGACGCGATGAACTCAGCGCCTACTATAGCCCGGGCGTTGCAGCAGTTAGCCGGGCTATTGCCGATAACCCGGCGAGCTTGCCGCGGTATACGTGGACGAATAACCTTGTGGCTGTTATTTCCGATGGTTCAGCAATCCTTGGACTCGGTGATCTCGGTCCAAAGGCTGCTATGCCGGTCATGGAAGGCAAGGCACTATTATTCAAGCACTTTGCTGGCGTCGACAGTGTACCGATCGTCCTTGACGTCCATACGCCGGATGAGATCGTAGCAGCCGTGAAAGCGATCGCGCCAAGCTTTGGCGCCATTAACCTTGAAGACATCGCGGCGCCGAAGTGCTTTGAGATTGAAGAGCGCTTAAAGGCTGAGTTATCTATTCCCGTCTTTCACGATGATCAGCATGGTACGGCTATCGTTGTGTTAGCAGGGCTTATCAATGCAATGAAGGTTGTTCATAAGAAGCTATCAGGCTGCAAGGTGGTCACTGTTGGAGCAGGAGCAGCCGGTACGGCTATCATAAAGCTACTACGCCTATACGGCGTCCGTGAGATTATTGCTGTCGATAGCCGCGGCATTATTAGCGATGCCCGTACCGACCTCAACAGTGAAAAGAAAGCGCTTCTCGAATTCGTAGACCGGGATAAGACCGGCACGATGGAAGATGCAATCGCTGGCGCTGATATCTTTATTGGCGTATCAAAAGGCGGGCTGCTTACGCAAGCGCATATACAGAGCATGGCAGCCAACCCTATTGTCTTTGCTCTTGCAAATCCAATTCCCGAGATTATGCCCGATCAGGCAAAGCACGCTGGCGTTGCCGTCATTGCAACAGGACGCAGCGACTTCCCAAACCAAGTCAACAACGCCCTGGCCTTCCCCGGTATTTTCCGCGGCGCGTTAGATAACGGCGTCAAAAAAATCACCGACCAGCACAAAATCGCCGCCGCCGAGGCGCTGGCCGCCCTGGTCGACAATCCAACCGCCGACCAAGTCATCCCATCGCCGTTTGATGAGCGTGTTGTATCAGCGGTCTCGGCAGTGATCAAATAATACCAAAAGTGAAAAACCCGCCCTTCCGGCGGAGATGGGAGTCTATTCGGTGGTTAAACCAAGACTCGACCATCTCCGCCAAGAAGGCGCGGGTGTGGAGACCTTGAGCGCACTCTCAAGGTCTCGGAAAATGAAATCTGATGCCCCGAGTGCGCGGGGCGATCTGGGCTACGCGGCGTAGCCTGGGGACGAGGTGGAGTATACCACCTCGTCATCGCCAGCGGACAGCGGGTAACCCGCTGCCTGACGCCAGGCCTCAAAATAGGCACCTCGGTAGTCCGGGTCGTACCCGGGCTCAAACTCCAGCCACACGCTGCCGACAAGGCTAGGCGTCGCCCGCAGCGACGACCTGGAGGTCGCCGATATGAAAACAACCTCCTCCCAGCCCGGCTGGGACAGGTCGAGGGTACTAAGCCCCCACCAGTACCAGTCGTCCTGGTACCTCATGGCGAGGGCAGGCACGAAGCCCACCGCCTCGTCGGAGGCCACCACGTGGCGACCTCCAATGGAGTTGTTGGCCACGAACACCGTGGCCGGCGTCACCAACGCAAACGCGTCGATAACCCTCTCCGCACACCGGCGGCGCGCGGGGGAGCCTGCGGAGATGGAGGAGCTGGCGTACGCCAGCTCCTCCTGAGCCTTACGGAGAGACTCCTCCGCAAGGCTGACATTCGTAAAGCGGTTAAAGGCCGCCGCAGCGGCCTCGGGGGTGACGATGGCGATGTACTCAGTGGAGGCCATTTTGACCCCTTTCTACGCCCGACTATGGGCGCGCTAGCGAGTCCAACCTTTTCAGACTCTCTACTCACACATAAACGCGCAAACAGCCAATGGCTATTCGCGAAAAATTTTTATATCTTGATAGAGAGTCTGAAATCCTACGGCGCTAGTCGGCGCTTCTCAGATTTCATTTTTAAGTATACATACCGACTCAACCTGCTAGAGGGAGTGGTATACTATTATACTATCACACATCACGCTGTTTGTCAAGAGTTTTAGAAGTGTTTTTGTTGTTTTTGTCAAATCCGGACAACCGTCACCACCCAACTTTCGCAAAAAACACCAAAAACCAGCTTAAATCACCCGAGCGACCTCTTCTAGAGTCGTTTCGCCGCGGAGTGCCGCCAGCACGCCGACTTGCTCCAATGTCAGCATGCCTTCAGCTTTGGCAGTTTGTTCAATTGATTCGGGATGGACATCTTCAACATCGCCGCGAATATATTTCTGGATTTCCTCGGTCACGATTAGCTGTTCCATAATCACGATACGCCCCTTATAGCCAAACGGCGCGTCATTACTAGGTTTCGGCCGCCATAACTTAAACGTATCTAAGTCCGGACATTCAACATCAGCCGGTATGCCTGCCAACACACGCTTCACGTAATTGCGCGTCGCCTCGTCCGGCTCGTATTCTTCTTTTGTCGCATCAACCAGCCGGCGCACTAAGCGCTGCGCGATCACTAAGCGAATCGCGCTTGAGAAAATCGGGTTCACGCCGATCATGTCAATCATGCGGCTAAATGCCGTGCTCGTTGAATTTGCGTGAAAGCTTGATAGCACCAAATGCCCTGTAATCGACGCCTGTATCGCGGTGCGCGCCGTGTCGGTGTCGCGAATCTCGCCGACCATCACGACGTCTGGGTCGAGACGAAGCACGCTGCGCAGTCCGTCCGCGAAACTCTGCCCATGCGTCGTGTCGATCGGAATCTGTGAAATACCACTCAAACTGTACTCAACCGGATCTTCAAGCGTAATCAGTTTGCGATCAGAAGTATTCAGCGCGTTCAGCACGCTATAGAGCGTAGTCGATTTACCGCTGCCCGTCGGCCCGACCATCAGCATAAGCCCGCGCGGGTGGCTCACTACTTCGTCAATTTCGCGGCGCTGGCGCGGCGGTATGCCTAGCAAGTCCAAGTTCAGCAAACTCTCGTCGAAGTTGAATAAACGCAGCACCGCGTCTTGCCCGTACACCGTCGGCACAGTCTCGACGCGGATATTAAGCAAGTGCGTACCCTGCTCGGTCGTAATCTCACGCTGCATATGCCCCGATTGCGATTGATACGCCGCCGTACTGATGCCGGCGCGGCTTGCGAGTTCGCCCATAATCACACGGTAACGATCGCGCTCCAAATGCGCCACCGGGTGCAACGCACCATCTACACGCAAACGTACGCGAATGTTATCGCGCTCATTTTCAATGTGAATGTCGCTCGCGCCCAGCCGATCCGCCTGTTGAATAATAAAATCAAACAGGTCACTGCTCGTCACTGTATTAAGCGTTTGACTAACTTGCGCGATCGTGTCGCTATCGCCCTCTTTGGCAATTTTGATATCCTGATACTCGGTGGGGCGCGGCGGGTCGTAGCGCAGCATAAGCGCGCGGTAGCCGCTCAGGCTAATTAGCGAAAATTGAATCTGATCGCCGCGCTCTTCGTACTGGCGGCGCATGACTTGCAGCACCGACTGCGGCGTCTGCGATGTCACGCCAAACTGGTACATCACTTCGTTGCCGCCGCGCACTAGCGGTACGATCCGATCCTGATGCATTTGTTGCACCGGAAGCATATCTTTTACGAGCGGGATTTCATGCTCCAGTTCACGCGTATCTAAATACGGCAACCCCAAAATCGCCGCGCGGCGTTGCGTGGCGCGTTCATCTTGTTCGCGGCGTCTACGTTGGACTTCTTCTTCGTTCACTAGTGCTAGTATAGCAAAAAGCTTACGGTTTTGGCGAGTGTTACAATAGAAAATATGAGAGAAATTATCGTGATCGCGCACAATATTCGCTCGACGCACAACGTGGGGGCGATTTTTCGCACCTGCGAGGGGCTCGGGATCCGCCGGATTATCCTGAGCGGCTACACGCCGTATCCCGACGTATCGCTCACCGCCGCTGCGCCGTTCTGCGCATATAGCGATAGCGAAATTTGCCGAACTGATCCGCGCTTGCCGCACACTCGCGAAAAAATCACAAAACAAATTCATAAAACAGCGCTTGGCGCCGAAGCAATCGTGCCGTTTGAATACCATGACGCGCCGAATTTTGACGAGCTGCAAGCAAATGGCTATCGGATCGCGGCGCTTGAGCAAGCAGAAAATTCAATCAATCTCGCAGACTACCGAGCGCCCGAAAAACTCGCGCTGCTACTCGGCGAAGAGGTCTACGGCGTACCGGCGGAGTTGCTGCGCCAAGTCGACGACATTGTCGAAATCCCAATGCGCGGACAAAAAGAATCGTTCAATGTATCGGTGGCGGCGGGAATCGCGCTGTACGAATTGACGAAATAATATCCTCAAACACTATGGCGCAGCGCTTTCCGGCGCCGGCGCAAAAAAGACCAAAGTCGAATCCTGCTATTTTATTGCCACGCATTCATCGCCGAGGATCTGCACCAAGCCGTCGTGCAATTCGCGCTGCGCATCAACGCGAAATGGCAATCGAATCGCGCGCGACTTATCGCTGCCTAGTACCATGATGATGTCGTTTTGCCCGGGGTGCTTACCGCATAATTGCTTGAGCGCTAACAGCGAATCGTGGTCGTTTGGATTTGCGATTTTGACATAAACTGTTTTGAGCGCAGGTAATGGAGTAGATGCAGCCGATTTTGGCATTTTTGCCGTCACAGCGGCAGCCGGCGCGCCCGCATTCGCCTTTTTAGGATAGCGCTTTTGTTTCACTGCCGCGCGGCCCGTCGGCGCGGTCATTTTGTGCCCATGGCTTTGGTATTCATTTAATTCCTTGTCGGTCACGACGCTAATTTCATCGGCAATCATTTTTGCCTCGTCGGTCATATTGCCGTCGCGGTCGCGCGCGCTAATCTTGCCGGATACTTTCAGCACAGCATCTTGCTGCAGTCCGTCGCCGAGCTGCTCGTACAGGCGCGGGAACACGATCACTTCGCCTTCGCCAGTTTTATCTTCCAACCCGACGAATGCCATTTTCGCGCCCGATTTCGTGACAATCGTGCGCACCGTCGACACCAGCCCGCCGATCGTCACCTGCTGCCCGTCAATATTTGGCGTACAATTATGCAGGGGAATCGTTTGCTCCTCAAAAAATGCATCGTAATTATCAAGCGGATGCGCCGAAATATACAGCCCGAGCAGCTCGCGCTCCCACATCAGCTGCTCCTTTGGCGTATGCTTCACTGGCGCGGTCTTTAGCTCAATCGACGGCATCAGCTTATCGCCGCCAAGCGCCGCGAACATATCGACCTGGCCGCTCAAAGCTTCCTTCTGCAATTTGCTCGCAAATGCCAAAATCGCGTCGAGGTTGAACAGCAAATCGCTGCGGTCGCCCAGCTCGTCAAACGCACCTGCCTTAATGAGCGATTCCCACGCTTTACGGTTCACCTTGCTCGTGCTCACGCGCTTCGCAAAATCCTCCACGCTTTTGAACGGACCGCCGGCATCGCGCGCACGAATGATTTCCTCAACCGCGCCCACGCCAACGCCTTTCACCGCTGCCATACCGAAGCGCACTTGTTTCGCTGCCGGCACGACCGCGAACTCAACATACGATTGGTTAACGTCCGGACTAAGCACTTCCATACCCATATGCTTGCACTCGGTGATTTCTATCGCTAAGCGATCAATATCATCATGGTCGCTCGTCATCAGCGCCGCCATAAATGCATCAGGATAATGCGCTTTCAAATACGCCGTCCAATATGCAATCAAGCCATAACACGCCGCATGCGACTTATTAAAACAGTAGTTTGCAAACTCTTCTAGCTGGCTCCAAAACGTCTCCGCCATTTCACGCGTGGCGCCGCCAACTTTGACCGCGCCCTCGACGAACTCCGGCTTAACCTTTTTCATTAGGTCGATTTTTTTCTTACCGACGGCTTTACGCAGCGTATCAGCCTGACCACCAGTAAAGCCGCACCATTCCTTAGAAATCTGCATGAACTGCTCTTGGTAAACCAAAACTCCGTAAGTGTTTTCCAGCGAATTACGCATACCTTCGTGCAAGTAGGTAATCGGCTCTTCGCCGTTCTTGCGGCGGATAAAGCTATCAATAAACTGTATCGGTCCCGGGCGGTACAGAGCCACCATGGCGATGATATCTTCGAAATGCGTCGGTTTGAGCGCCCGCAGATAGCGTTTCATGCCCGCCGACTCTAACTGAAACACGCCGGTGGTGTCGCCGCGCTGGAATAGCTCATACGTCTCCTTATCATCAAGCGGCAGCGACGCTAGGTCGATATTTTCCTTGTACACTTTGCGAATAATACGCATCGCATTGTTAATGATTGTTAAGTTTGACAGCCCGAGAAAGTCCATTTTCAATAGCCCCAACTCTTCGACCTCGCCCATCGGGAACTGCGTCGCAACCACGCCTTTTTGCGCCATTTCAAGCGGAATATAATTGACAAGCGTGTCAGGCGCGATCACCACGCCGCAGGCGTGCACGCCATGGCTGCGAATCGTCCCCTCTAGCTGAATCGCATAATCAAGCACCTCCTTAGCGGTCGGGTTGTTTTCGTATTCATTTTTCAAATCAACATCGTCAACAATGCTCTTGCTCAAAGGAACGTGGCGGCCCTGCGCCGGCGGCGGCACCAATTTTGCAAGCCGGTCGCTTTCAGCATACGGCACTTCCAGCACGCGCGCTACGTCGCGCACCGCCATACGCCCAAACATCTTACCAAACGTCGCAATATTACTGACATGATCTTCGCCGTATTTATTTGCACAGTATTGAATTACTTCATCGCGGCGCGTATCTTGAATGTCAACATCAATATCAGGCATAGAGATACGGTCAGGATTGAGAAAACGCTCAAACAGCAGTCCGTATTTCAATGGATCGAGGTCAGTAATATTAAGCGCGTATGCCACAATTGAGCCCGCTGCGCTTCCTCGCCCTGGACCAAATACGATCCCCTGAGACTTGCCCCAGTTGATAAAATCTTGCACGATCAAAAAATAGCCCTCGTACCCCATATTTGCCATAACGCCGAGTTCCATCTCAACGCGCTCGCGCACCTCAGGCGCGAGGATTGCCGCAATGTCGTCAACCGTCATCGACTCAACTTCGTCGGCAGTTTTGTCATTATAGCGGCGCGCCAAACCCTGATAGACGAGCTTGTGCAGATACGAATGCTCGCTTTCGCCATCAGGCAGCGGATATTTCGGAATTAAAATCCGCCCTAATTCAATTTCAACATTACATCGATCAGCAATTGCCTTAGTGTTTGTAATTACCTCAGGAAACTCATCGCCCCAATGATCAATGATGTCGCGCGGGTCAGTCAAATGCAACTCAAAATCTTTCAAGCTCATACGTTTTTCGTCGCTCAAATATGCGCCCGTGCCGACGCACAGCAGAATCTCATGCGCGTCCTGGTACGCATGCGTTAGATAGTGTCCATCGCAGGTCACGACCATTGGAATAGCAAGTTCTTTTGACAGCTTAATCAGTCCTTCGTTAATTTTTGCCTGCACATCCCAATGCGTGTTTGATTTCGGATGGCCGTGATCCTGCAGCTCTAGGTAATAGCGGTCGCCAAGTACTGATTTATACCACGCAGCAGTTTCTTTGGCGCGCGCGTAATCATCTTCCTTCAGCGCCACGCCGATTTCACCGCTGGCGCAGCCGCTCAACACGATCAAACCCTCGTTTAGCTCTTCAAGTAAATCGTGATCTATGCGCGGCTTGTAGTACATGCCTTCAAGGTTGGCGCGCGTTGATAACTTCATCAAATTATGAAAGCCGGTGCTATTCATTGCAAGCACAGTCAAATGAAAGCGCTGCTTATCTTTTGCAGGATCGCGGTCAAAACGCGAGCGCGCCGCCACGTACGTCTCAATCCCGAGAATCGGCTTGATGCCGGCAGCTTTAGCGGCTTTATAATATTCTAAAATTCCGCTCATCGTGCCATGATCGGTTACTGCCGCCGCCTCCATGCCGAACTCTTTCACCTTATCAACCAAATCGCCGATGCGCGTCAGTCCATCCAGCACCGAATGATACGTATGGTTGTGCAGGTGAACAAAATCGCTCGGCTGCAATGATTTTGCCGCCTGTTTCGTCTGTGTACTCCCCATAAATCACTTCTCATTATACCGCTTTTGCCTGGCGGTTTCACGAACTTCTTTGTAGTAAAATCAACGATACTTTAGTGGCGCGCCTGCACGATTCGTACGATTTCATCGACAAACCCTGCGATACCCGGAATGAATTGCCCTGTCAGATTCAGCAGCCAAATAGCGCCCGCAATCAGCACTGTACCACCCAGCACCGATCCAAGCCCGAAAAATATGCCGCGTATAAAATTAAATTTATAAACCTGCGCCCGGTTCGTATTAAAGTCGTTAAACAAATCCTCAAGCACACCCTTGCGCGCACCGACTTCGTTATCATGCGCGATTTTCTGCACGATCCGTTTCACGATATTCTGCTGTTTTGCCATAGCCCTAGTGTACGCGAAATAGATCGTTTTCACAATAAAATGCGCCGGAATTAACGCCGGCGCATACAGCCAAAACAGCAAGAGTTCTGCTGCTACTTTTTTCGCGTTTCGCGCGCGCTTTTGCTAAATTCTTCTTTTGCGCTCGCAGCTGCGCGGCCAGCACGCTCGCGGTAATCATCGACGGTTTTGCGTCCCTCTTCGACAGCGGTTTCGACATGTTTTTTCGTGTCTTTGTAGACTTTTTCGCCTTTTTTCTTGGCTTCGTCGACTGCCTTATCGGTATCTTTTTTCAGTTCGTCTGCTTTTGCCTTTAGGTCGGCGCGCGTCTCCTTGCCTGATTTCGGCGCAGTCAATACGCCAGCGATCACGCCAGCGACCGCTCCAAACAGTGCTCCGAGTGCAAATTTACCTTTTGACATAATTCCTCCTTTATTTTTTTGCTCGTTTAATAAACCGTGTGATAATTTTTAATAGCGCCATCGGCGACGTAACCGCCGCAACATTACCAGCGATGGTTTCAAATTTCACCGCTGTACGCTCCGCTACATCGGTGACGCGCTTAATCTGCCGGGTTAGCTTGATAAGTTTTATCGCCAACACAATCGCCAGTAACAAAAATACTGCTAAAAATACCGACAAAATAATGACCAGTACTTGCGCCCATATCATGCGCACGCTCCTTTTTATTTTATTAATGACAAACCAAAATGGTTACGCCTATAACTATAGCGCATTTTGCAAGAATATGCAAGAGTTTATTCGGATATTTCAGATAATTCCGCCACGCGCTGCAGCAAATGTTCGCGAAGCGCCGGACCAAGCTTGGGATGATCAAGCCCGAAATCAATCATTGTTTTCAAATATTCAAGCTTGTCGCCCGTATCGTAGAACTTACCGTCGGTGATTTCGCGCGCATACACGCCCCAGCCGTCGTTGATCATCGCTTGCACGATCGGCTGGATCATGAACTCGCCGTGCCCGTCAAAGCTAGCGTGCGCTTTTTCTAGATAATCAAATATTTCCGGCGTAAACAGAAATTCGCTTACGCTGCCGAGCTCGCTCGGCGCATTCGCTTTACCCGGCTTTTCGATAATACGATCGACTTTAACCTCGCCCGTCTGTTCTGCCGCACCGCTAACGAAACCGTACTTGTCGTACTCATCATCCTTCTCGGCACGTTTACACGCAAGCACGCTGCCGCCGTAGCGCTCGTACGTCTCAATCAGTTGTTTCGTAACACCTGGCCGGCTGACAAAAAAATCGTCCGCCCAAGTGTAGATAAACGGTTCGCTGCCCATCAAATGCGCCGCACACTGAATCGGCGTCGCGTTGCCATACGCGCCTTTTTGGCGCAGATAGACGAAATTCGCCAGATTTGCAATCGCCTCAACCTGGTCAAGCAGCGGTTTTTTCTTGTCGCCGCCAGCCCGCAAATTTGCAAGCAGGTCTTCGTTTGGCAAGTCAAAATGATCTTCAATTGCACGCTTGCTCGCACTCCCAACGATGATGATATCTTTAATGCCCGCGTCGACTAGCTCTTCAACGACATACTGAATGATCGGCTTATCAATAAGCGGCATCATTTCCTTCGGCATTGCCTTAGTCTGCGGCAAAAAGCGCGTACCGAATCCGGCGGCAGCAATAATAGCTTTGGTTGGTCGTTTCATCATTTATAACCTTTCTCGAATTAATTTCTGCGCCAAACTTGGGTTCGCTTGCCCTTTCGACCGCTTCATAACTTGACCGACAAGATAGCCGATAGCCTTATCTTTGCCCGCTTTAATGTCAGCAATCGAAGCGGCGCTCGCAGGATCATTCATAACGTCGTCAACAATAGCAGTGATAGCACTTTCATCCGACACCTGCAATAAATTCTTCTCTTTAGCGATGTCGCGCGGCATCTTGCCGGCGAACGATTCGTCGAACAAAAAGAGAAAAATCTCTTTGGCGTTATTTGAGCTAATTTCGTTTTTTTCTGCCAACAGCGCCAAGTGGACGAGACGGCGCGGCTCAACCAAGCCAGACCGAATACACGCAAGATCAATCATCTCACCAGGCGTTGACGCAAACCAGTTGAAGATCCGGCGCATCAGCGCCGCGTAGACTTGTTTATCCACGCCCAACTCGCTCAGCACACCGCCTTGATCCGAATCTGCCAGGCGATACGTCTGCTGCAATAAATCGGCAACTTCTTGATGACCTAATATCGTATCGACTACCGATTTATCAAGAGATAAGCCAGACCACGACTCGCGATATTCACCCGGCAGCATCGGCATGCCGGCTTGAATATCGGCAATTTCTTCATCAGTCAAAACGATCGGCGGAATGTCGGGATCGGGCATATAACGGTAATCTTGCGCGTCCTCTTTGCTACGCTGGCTCGTCGTTACTCCTCTGTCGTCGTTCCAACCGCGAGTTTCCTGCACAACCGGCTCGCCCGCTTCAACTAATGCAACCTGGCGCTCAAATTCATATTGCGCAGCGTGCTCAACACTCCGAAAACTATTCAGATTCTTCACCTCGGCGCGCTTGCCAAGCGTCGTTGAGCCTTTTGGCGCAATACTAATGTTTACGTCAAACCGCATATTGCCATGGTATAAATCACCATATGTCACGCCTGCGTATGTCATTAAACGGTACAACTCCGTCGCATAGGCGCGCGCTTCTGCTGCCGAATGCATATCCGGCTCAGACACAATTTCGATGAGCGGCGTGCCAGCGCGGTTCAAATCAACGAGCGAGTAGTCATCGTGATGCGTTAACTTACCCGCATCTTCTTCCATGTGCGCGTGCTCAATACGCACGCGTTTTACCGCGCCATCCTCAAGCGGCGCATCAACGTAGCCGGCGAGAATAATCGGCTGGTACATTTGGCTTGTCTGATAACCCTTCGGCAGGTCAGGATAAAAATAGTGCTTACGATCAAAGCGCGACACGTTCGCAATCGGCGCGTTAAGAGCTTTTCCGGCGCGAATCGCTAAATCAACCGCACGCCGGTTCAACACCGGCAGCATGCCCGGCAGCCCAAAATCAATCGGATGAACTTTAGTATTTGGCGCCGCATCGCGCGCATCGTTGTCTGCTGGACTAAATAATTTCGTATCGGTCGCAAGTTGGACATGGCACTCAATGCCGATTGTCATTTCATATTTCTGCAATATTTCTGCGGATGCTGCCATTAAATCGCTCCTAAATCTTTCAATGCTTGTTTATAGGCTGATAATGCGCGCAGGGCGAGATCGTGCGAAAGTTTTACCTCGGTGTCGTGCGCCAGGCGATTACGAATTTTGTGTGCGCCCCAAATATGATTCGGATGCGACCAAGCGTCTTGCGCCGATTTCATACGCTCGCCCATCGTCTCGCCTTTGTATCTGCTTTCGCGCAGAGCTTTATCAACGAGTTTATCGGCATTGAAAATTGCAACGTGCCAGCTCGCCGGATTACTTTTTGAAAAACTATTCTCGATCGCTAACCACTGCGTACGAAACCTCGTTACGTTAAGTTTTGGCGTGGCGCGCGCAAACGCCAAATACAAAATCCCAACGACCGCCAAAATCAAAATAGCAATCAAAATAAACCAAATCGCGAAGCTATTCATACCCGAGCCTCCATACTACCCGCAAGCGCGATCAGCGCCGCATCCGACTTAGTACGGCCGACCAACTGCGCGCCAATCGGCAATCCTTGCGTACTTGCACCCGCCGGCACGCTCAGCGCCGGCAAGCCCGCCAGGCTCGGCGGCACAGTCATGACGTCTGCTAAATACATTTTAACCGGATCGTTCGCATTCTCGCCAATACCGAATGCCGGCGTCGGCGCGGTCGGCATCAACAAGAAATCATACTGTTCAAACAATGCATTAAATTCATTGATAAGCACCGTGCGCGCTTTTTGCGCCTGCAAATAGTAGGCATCAAAGAACCCGCTGCTCAGCACATAGCTGCCGATCATAATACGGCGCTTATTTTCGGTAACAAAGCCCTCGCCGCGCGAACGCCCGTATAGTTCTGCCAGCGTTTTCACGCCTTCGGCGCGGCGACCGTAGCGCACGCCGTCGTAACGCGCTAAGTTCGACGAAATTTCCGCCGGCACAACGATATAATAAATTGCAAGCGCGTGCCTGATGCTCGGCACAGCAACCGTTTCAACCGTGTGCCCTGCCGCACGCAGCCTATCAGCGTAGTTATTCACTGCCGCGCGTACATCTGCATCAACATCGTCAGTCATTGTTTCGCGAATCATACCAATCTTCAGGTTTTTTGGCGCATCATGCTGCACTTCAAAATAATCCGGCAGCGTCGTCGTATCACGCGGATCACGCCCCGCCATCACGCTCGTAACCAGTGCAACGTCGTCGGCAGATTTAGCAAAACAGCCCATTGTGTCGGTGCTTGACGCCATCGCCACGACACCGTAGCGGCTACTCAGTCCATAGGTCGGCTTAAACCCAAGCACACCGTTGAAGCTAGCTGGCTGACGAATTGAACCACCCGTGTCGGTGCCAAGCGCAAACGGCACGACATCAAGTGCCGTCACGACCGCCGATCCGCCGCTTGAGCCGCCTGCAACCTTTGTTGCATCAACTGCATTGTGCGTCACGCCGAACGCCGAATTCTCGGTACTGCCGCCGTGCGCAAACGCATCCATATTTGATTTACCAATACAAATTGCGCCTGCCGCCTCAAGCTTTTCGACGACCGTCGCCTGCAGCGGCGCGTTAAAATATTCAAGCATTTTACTCGCCGCTGTCGTCGGCGCGCCAAACGCCAAGTAGTTGTCCTTTACCACAAATGGCACGCCCGCCAGCACACCCGCGTCTTCGCCATTCGCAATTTTCGTATCAATCTCGCCAGCACGCGCCAACGCCCGCTCTTCAGTCAAACTCAATAATGCATGGTATTCTTCAATACCGCGCGTTTTAGCAATAGACGCTTCGACTTGCTCGCGCGCTGTTGTTTTACGCGCCGCAATTTGCTGTACTAATTCCGCAATTTTCATATTCTATAACACCTTTGGTACTTTTACGCAATGACCGCTCTGTTCTGCCGCTAGATCAAGTAGTTGCTCCGGCGTTACGCTGCCAGCGTCAATTTCGTCGCCGCGCCACACGTTTTCAAGCCCCGTCACTTGGTATGTCGGTTCGACGCCGCTCGTATCGACTTCGTTCAGCTGATTGATATGGTTGATAATATTTTCGAGATCTGCGCGTAGATTTTCAACCTCGCTATCAGATAACTGTAAACTGCTTAACTGTGCCAGATGGTGCACATCATCGGTAGTAATTGTACTCATCAACCCTTAGTATAACGCAAAATTGCGCCAGATGGTAATCGTTTTTGCCTGAGATAACCGCTTATGGTATAATTTGAGAAAATGGCACATCAAATCAAAAAGAACCTGGGCGTCATCACGCACAGAGGCGGCGCGGAGTTTCGCGTGTGGGCGCCGTTCGCCAAACAAGTTTACATTGACGGCACATTTACGCCGAACGGCAAGCAGCCGCTTACCAGCGAGGACGACGGCTATTGGTTTGCGCTGATTCACGGCGCAGAACCAGGACACCAATACAAATATATCATCGAGACGCCAGACGGACGCTTGCTTGAAAGAAACGACCCGCGCGCTCGGGCTATTACGTCAAGCGACAAAGGATTCTCAGTAATTGTCGACAATGAATTCGACTGGCAGAGCGACAATTTTGTAATGCCGCCAAAGTGCGACCACGTTATTTACGAACTGCATGTTGGCACATTCAACCGTCCCGATGCCGCAACTTCCGGCACATTTGATTCGGCAATCGAAAAACTTGATTACTTGCGCGATCTCGGTATCAATATTATTGAGCTTATGCCGGTCACGAGCATGGCATTTAGTAATGGTTGGGGCTACGCACCAAATCATATTTTCAGTGTCGAAAGTATGCTCGGCGGACGGCATGGACTGATGAAATTCGTGCGCGCCTGCCATCAGCACGGTATCGGCGTTATTCTCGACGTTGTATACAACCATTTTTACGGCGATACTGATTTGTGGCGCTTTGATGGCTGGAGTGAGAATGATCGCGGCGGCATCTATTTTTATAATGACGAGCGCGGCGATACGCCGTGGGGCGGACGACCCGACTACGGGCGGCCGGAAGTACGCCAATTCATCCTTGACAACGTCGCGATGTGGTTCGCTGAATATCATATAGACGGTTTGCGCGTTGATAGTACGATTTACATGCGCAATACCGCCGGGCGCGACAACGACCCTGATCACGACATTAGCGACGCCTGGAGTTTGCTGCAAGATATTGTATCGTTAGCGCACAAGATTAAGCCCGACTCGCTCATTATCGCCGAAGATTCTGCGAGCAATGCGCAGATTGTCGCGCCGCGGCTTGATGGCGGCTGCGGGTTTGATAGCCAGTGGGAATTAGGCTTTCCGCACGCCCTGCGCGCCGCGCTCGGGCTATCAACCGACCAGCCAAATTTAGACGGCATCCAATATGAGTTCAACCATGCTTACGGCAGCGACGCCTTTGCGCGTACAATTTTCAGCGATTCGCACGATACTGCTGCTAACGGCTCAGTCCGGCTAAACGAAGCTGTCGCGCCCGCAGGCGGCGCCACGCTCTTCGCGCGCGAAAAAACACTGCTCGCAAACGCTGTTACGCTGACGTCTCCTGGTATTCCAATGCTCCTGCAAGGCAGCGAGTTCTTGCAAGACGGCTCATTCAACGATTGGGCCGCGCTTGAATGGCAAAAAACTGAAAAATACGCCGGTATTGTGACAGCGCACCGCCATTTGCTTGATTTGCGACACAACCGCTACGGACATACTGGCGGGCTGCAGGGGCAATCAACCGCACTCTTCCACGTTAACACCGACGGGCTTGTCATTGGCTATCACCGATGGAATAACGGCGGCATAGGCGACGATGTGATTGTTGTCGCTAATTTCAGCAGCACCGATTACAACCATTACGCTATGCAATTTCCGCTCGGCGGCAAATGGCATATTCGATTTAACAGCAGCTGGCGCGGGTACAGCAAGGATTTTCGCAGCGGGCATCAAAGTATCATTCACGCCGACAAGAATTCCACCGCACATTTTTCGCTGCCGGCGTATACGCTGTACATTTTGTCGCAGGAATAATCACAGAAGATTATGAAAAGGGCGCCCCAAGCATAGAGATTATTTCTACACTTGGGACGCCGGAAAGCGGTTGCTACCGTTTGTGAGTCGTCGGCTGGGGGATGGTCAAATTGTCAACCTGCCGACTCAGCTCAGCGTCAAGCAGCTCAAGCATCCGCTGAGCGCGGGAAAACTCTTCACGAGCACAAATCAGGTGTCGCTCGGCGGTCGCAAATGCATGAAGTGCCTCGTCGCGCAAAACCTGCAGTCGCGCCTTAGCATAACCGCTACCGATATGAGTAATCCAATGGTTAAGCATATCGAGTCGAGTCCGCAGGTCACTCATATGCGACTCAATGCTAGCGATGTAGCTCCCGCACATGTCAACTCTCTCTTGCGCGACCTCATAACGTCGCCCGACCTTCGCTGGCTCAGTAATGTCCATCATGATTTGTCCTTTCACTCGACGGACACAACAGTACCTAATACTATCACACATTACCACCGTAGTCAACAAAGAATAACCGCACCAACTGAGCTCTAGCGCATCACATATCACATATTCTGCTTAATCTCTGCGATCAAATCGCGCAGTTCAGCGGCACGTTCAAATTCCAGGTTTGCGCTCGCTAGCTTCATTTGCCCTGTTAGGTCTTTAACTAAACTTGCGTATTCATCTTTTGGAATCTTTTTGAGGTCAAGCTTCGGCTTTTCATCCTCTTTTTGTGGAATAATCGCGCGTAATCCCTCGTCGATCGCTTTCGTAATTCCCCGCGGCGTAATGCCATGCTCCTGATTATATGCCTGCTGAATACTACGGCGACGTTTAGTTTCGTCAATTGCCAAACGCATACTATCGGTAATCGTATCACCGTACATAATAACCGCGCCATCGACATGGCGGGCGGCACGCCCGATCGTCTGGATAAGAGAACGCTCGCTACGCAAAAAGCCTTCTTTATCGGCGTCCATAATCGCAACCAAACTTACTTCTGGCAAGTCAATTCCCTCGCGCAATAAATTGATGCCAACTAAAACATCATACACGCCCATACGCAGGTCTCGTAAAATATCGCCGCGCTCTAGCGTATCAATTTCACTGTGAATGTACGCCGTTTTCACACCCATATCCGTCAGATAACTTGACAAATCTTCTGCCATACGCTTCGTCAACGTCGTCACGAGTACGCGCTGCTTTTTATCAATGCGATCTTTGATTTCAGTGATCAAATCGTCAACTTGCCCGTCCGTCGGGCGCACACTAATCTCTGGGTCAAGCAGTCCCGTAGGGCGAATCACCTGCTGCGCCGGCGCAGGCGATCGCTCCAACTCATAGTCGCCCGGTGTCGCCGAAACGTAAATCACCTGGTTAATATGGCGATCAAATTCATCAAAGCGAAGCGGGCGGTTGTCAAGCGCACTCGGCAGCCGAAATCCGTGCTGCACCAACACCTCTTTGCGCGCACGGTCGCCATTATACATGCCGCGCACCTGCGGTACAGTCACGTGGCTTTCGTCAATCATCATCAAAAAATCGTCCGGAAAATAGTCAAGCAACGTCGCCGACTGCTCGCCTGGCTCACGATTCGTTAGATAGCGGCTATAGTTTTCAATACCTTTCACAAATCCAGTTTGTTCAAGCATTTCCAAATCATATTTCGTACGCTGCGCTAAGCGCTGCGCTTCCAGCAACTTATTATTCGCCTCAAACCACGCCACGCGCTCATCATATTCGCGGCGGATCCCCTCAATCGCCGCCTGGATTTTCTGCTTCGGCGTAGCATAGTGGCTGCTCGGAAATAATGTGAATTGGCTTGGCTCGTCAATGATTTCGCCTGTTAGCGGGTCAATATGCGTAATCCGATCAACGTCGTCGCCGAAAAACTCCACGCGATACGCCGTCTCGCCGCTCGCCGGAAAAACATCAACCACATCGCCGCGCACGCGAAAGGTACCGCGCGCAAAATCAATGTCGTTGCGGTGATATTGAATGTCCATTAGCTGGCGCAGAAATTTATCCTGCAAACGCCGCTCGCCCGTTTTCACTGTAATTGATAAATCGTAATAATCGCTCGGGCTACCCAAACCGTAAATACAGCTGACGCTCGCGACAATAATTACATCGCGGCGCGTCAACAACGCATCAGTCGCAGCATGGCGCAAGCGGTCAATTTCTTCATTGATCGCCGAATCTTTTTCTATGTATGTATCACTTGAGGCGATATATGCCTCTGGCTGATAATAATCAAAATAACTGACAAAATAGTGCACCTCGTTATCGGGAAAAAATTGCTTAAACTCGCTAAATAATTGCGCCGCAAGCGTCTTATTATGCGCAAGAATCAGCGTCGGCACATTACGTTCAGCAATGATGTTCGCCATCGTAAATGTCTTGCCGCTGCCCGTCACGCCGAGCAGGGTTTGCTCGCGCTCGCCTGACTGCAGACCGCCAACAAGCTGCCGAATAGCCTGCGGCTGATCGCCGGTCGGCCGATAATCGGAACGAAGAATGAATCGATTCATGCAGCTATTATAACAAGCTTGCGCAATGCAGATACAGCCACACTATCACGCTCAGATATTGCTAACACCAAAAACTAACTCCAGCCCTCTTGGTTTCATTCGTTCATGACTGTTGCATGAATAATTTACTGCTTAGCTTCAATAGTCTTCAAAAACGCATTGACTTTCAAATTCTCCGCCACTTCGACTTGCTGTTCGGCTGTTGTTGTTCCGCACGCTGCCTGCGGAGTCATATGAAGATAATCGTAGCCGTTAATACTGCCAACAATTCCCGGTTTTCGAGCAGCATCTACCGTACCTGCCGCATAACGAATAATCCTATGGAATTTGCACATATACGTTCCGTCTTTATTTCTTTTTACATAATCACCGCCTAAATCAGTCTGCCGCTGCGTTCGAAAATCATACGCGTCTAAGCCTGGTACTTTTTCAAACGTAAACGTATTGCCGACGCTCGGCTTAAACCGCACACCCCAATCATCAAGAACGACATAGCCGCCATTAGGGTCGGCCTTCGGCTGGGGTGTTTGAGTAGGCGCAGGAGTTTCTTTTGGCTTTGCTGTCTTGCTTTTATCTGATGTTTCAGTTCCCTTAGTCGTCTTAGTTGTTTCTGCCGTTGTATTATCTATCTTTTTTACAGTGAACATATCCCGCGCGAAGAATCCTAGCGCAGCAACCAGTACAACTGCTAGAACTATAGCCGCAATAACGAGTACTTTTTGCCGCTTAGTATTTTTCTTAACGGGTGATGTCTTAATCTTATTTCTTTTCATATCTTATATACCTTTCTGCTGTTATTGTATAACCATATGCACCACAGGGTAACCATCAAACCGTTGACTACCTTGTCTGTTATGCCATCATAATCTACCAACCTACCGCTATCGCAGGCGCGCCGTCAGTCCAGGCATGAGCATTGTCATTCTGCCGCCATACTTAGCTTCCGAAAAGTTGTTTGAACTCATCGTAATCGTATTCAGCCTGCCTTCACGATCATACCACGTCAATTGGTCGGTCTCTATCTTGCTGTTTCCGTTTTCTACCCGCGAGTCACACACGTAACGAAGACTCACCACGGGCGTACCGTCGGTAATTTCACTTGTGTTAACGGTAAGATCAGAAAAATCACTCGGCTCGTATTTTTTGCAGATAAGCTGCTCGTGGCGCAGTACATCAGTAAGACCGCTGCCACCGGACTGAGCCCGCTCGAACAACGAATTCATCTCGCTTTTCATCTGCGATTTAGACATACCAGCCGAGGTGCCCATCGTCTTTAATTTGCGTGTAGACGACGAAATAATTCATATCTTTATCGCCAAAAACGCGGCGATCGCTAATCGTTCCTTTACGAACAGTATAGTCCCAGCCCTCAAGCGACATTTCTTGCAAGCTGCTCGGATATCTAAATGAAATCGTATCGTTTGTGTAGGTTTTATGCTTTGCGGGATTTGTATAAGGTTCGGTTTTCCTGTCATAATAATCCTTTGTATCTTTGACTGCGCGGTTCATGCTCCCGCTCAGCGCAATAACTCCAACGATGATGACAACGATAGCGACAATAGCACCAGCAACCGCAATACTGACGATCTGCCAAGTTTTTATGCCGCGCGGACGAGGCGGCATCGCCGGCGGTTGGTATGGTGATAGCGCATATGCAGCCGGCTGATTCTGCGAAGGACTATTATTGTCGGCTATGTTTGGTTGGTTGGTTGTCCATAGTTTACCTCTGAATCATCTTATTTCGACACGCCTACTTGTAATAGACGCTGCGAGCTATTTCGAAAGCCTGTTTGTAGTCATCACCCTCGAAAGCCCGCCTTGCCTCTTCGCGTATTTTGTATGATTTATTCTGGAAACTAGCCGTGTAGCCACCGAGCTCTTTTGTGCCCAAAAAATAGGCTGCCGTGGTCTGAATTGCCAGAAGTTTTTGAGCTCATATTGACATTCTTTGCAACAACAATACCAGTTCCTCTGATATCACACCTGTTAGCCTGACTACTATTTATTAACTTGCTAGAGTTCGACAAACCAATGTCCGGAGTAAACTCTGTCTCATCATCATTCGGAATCACCATCGCAACAGCAAAGATTGAATCGTCGACATATGTAGCGTACTCGGCTGGTACAAACGCCCGATACCCCTTGAGGCTGGTCGCTTCTTTGCGTACAATATCGACCGAAAGTTTATTATCATTTTCCGTACACACCCCGCCTAAAGCAGTTAACCCGCTAGCAAACGCCAGTTTTAAGCCGCTTGGATGAGTAAAAGTGATTTTATCGGCATGATACGACTCGCTTGCTTGCACGCCAGTAGGGTGCAGTACTATATCTTCGGCCTCTACGTTCCAGTTGCTCGGATATTTCATGCAGAGTTTTTCATTCGTAGCACACACTTCCTTCGTCTGGGGGTGCCTCCGTTTGCTTTTCATTCGACTTAGCGACTGACGACGAACCGCTGCCTGAGGTCGTACTCTGAGGCGAACGGTCTTTCATCGTGGTATAGGTATAAACAATATATGCCAGCGCCAACAAGAGAAAAACCGACAAAATAACAATTGCCGCTTTATATTTGCGATGATTATGCATTGATGTGTCGTGCTGTGGTTTCATTTTTTGTCTCTCCTTTTATTTGGCAGAAAATACTAGCGTCTATTTAGCAGGATATACGTCATTTGCTGTAATGTCAATTGACCCTACCCATTATGCTTCGCGCTCACCTGCGAGTCGGTGCCGTCGTGCTCGAAGTCGGCGTATTTTTTGTCGAGCGCTTCGACAACGCGCGCCACTAGGCGTTTTGGGTCGGAGTCATAAATTACATCTTTTGCGCCTGGTGCTTCAACGTTTTTAAGCAGCTGCGCCGCATAATCCGCCAACCCGCCACTGCCCACCAAGATACCACACACTTTGCGGCTTTCAAGCGCCGTTGAAAACTCGTGCAAACTACCCATGCGCCCGCCGATCGTGATCACTGCATCAGCGCTGCGCACCAAGTACACGTCGCGCCCGACATATTCCATGCTGGTGAAATTGATATAGTCAAACTCTACAGTCGGCAACCGGTAGGTTGATACATGCTCGCGAAAACTGCTCGCCGGCGAAAACCCCACCGACACGCCTTTAGTATTACTAACGCTCTTGAACCCGCGCGCAGCAGCATGCGGCAATCCGGTTGTCGCGCCCGTTAGCAATGTCTTACCGGCGCGCGCAATCTCCGCACCGAGCATAAACGCTAAATCGTTCGACGCCATCACAGTTTCGCCAGATGCCGCACCCGATACGCAAATTTGATACTTCATCGCCTCCTCCTATCTTGCAATTGGTTTTTCGCTAATTGGCATATCGTGCAAATGCACGCCGCGGCGCAAAATGCCGGCTTTAGCGCCGATTTTTGTCACGACGCTCGTGCTGTTTGCACTCGCGAAAATAATTGAATCTTTCAAACTTTTACCGCGCGCCCATTGGCTCAGAAAACCGCTCGCGAACGCATCGCCCGCGCCTGTCCGATCGACCACCGGCACATCCTCGTACATACCAGCGCGCACAATCGTTTTACCGTCGGTCGCGACTACGCCGTTCGGACCATCGCTTACAATCGCAACTGGCACATAATTCAGCGCGTGCAGCGCTAGCTCCTCGCAAGTCTTACCGCTCACCAGTTGCTGCATCTCTTCCTTATTTGTAATGAGCACGTCAACCGTTTCAAGCAGCGGAATTAATTTGTCTTTTTCCGCCAACTCCGGACCAGCCGGATTAAGCATCACGCTCGCACCATATCTTTCTGCCGCATCAATAATTTCGCGCAGCAACTTCAAACCGCCATGGCCTAAACTCGTCGGATAAATCCAGTCGTACCCCTCAATTGCCGATAGATTAAAATTATGCCGCCCGCTGCGCCCAAACGCATTGCCGCGGTGATTTAAGATCGTACGCTCGCCGTTCGTCGCAATCATAATCACCGAGTAGCCTGACTGATAATGCGGATCTTGCACGACATGGCGCGTATCAACGCCCTCGCGGTCAAGTTCGTGCAAAATCGACTGGCTCGCCGGATCTTCGCCCAGCCCCCACATATACGCCGTCTCAATCCCCTGGCGCGCTAGCGTCGTCGCCACGTTCGTCGCATTACCGCCCGTACTAAATGTAACGTCGTCGACTTCCATTTTGAGCCCGAGCGGAATTTCAGTATAAACTTTTTTGCCGCGCGTGTGCGGATCAAACTCGTCGCTGCGCAAAAATACGTCTTGCGTACCCTTGCCGATCGCTAAAATTTTTACCACTTACGCCGCCTTACCCACGCTGCCAAATGCCTGGATTTTTTCCTCGACGACCGCCTGCACCGCCGCGCACACCTGCGGCATCAATTTATATACTGCGTACTCGTCAGGATTCTCGCGCAGCACTTTCTCAAGCGTCGTACGGAACGCATAGCGCAAATCGCTATTGATATTGATCTTGCTGACGCCGATTTTTGCTGCATCTTCAAAATAATGGAGCGGTGTGCCGCTGCCGCCATGCAAACTAATCTGACAGTCAATCGCCGCACGGATTTCCCGCAGTAAATCTAAATCTAAAATTTTCGGCACGGGATACAATCCGTGCAGATTGCCGATTTGCACCGCCATCGTATCAATTCCCGTCGCCGCTACAAAATCGCGCGCTTCATTTGGCTTGGTGTTCCATTTTTTCACCTCTTCATAGTCAATCGCTTCCTTGTGTACGTTCGAGTCGCCGAAGAAATAGCGCTCTTCCGCCTCGACAAGCGCACCGGTTGAACGCGCATACGCTACGACGTCTTTTGTCTTCATGATAATTTCTTCAAGCGTCGCGTCATGATTCGCCTGCGAAATATCAATATGAATAAATTCAAATCCAGCGTCAATCGCCTGCTGGCACAGTTCAACCGTCGGCGCATGGTCAAGGTTGATATACATCTCTATATTATACGTACTGCGGTAATTACTCACCATGTCGCGGATGTTTTGGCAGCCGCCCATCGTCTTAACTTCGCCGGCGCTCACTTCAACCATTACCGGCGCTTGCAGCTTTTGCGCTGCTTGCGAAATCGCTTGCAATGTTTCTTGGTTATCAATATTAAACGCCCCGACCGCAAAGCCCTCCTGGCGGCTGCGGTGCATTAGTTCGCGCGCGCGCGCGGTATTTTCATAGATTTGCTCGGTAATCAGACTCATAGGCTTCTCCTAAAACACTATTATGGCTATCTAGAGCCTAGTATACCACTTATGGCTTATCGGCGTAACTATGTTGGCTATTCCGTAATAGAAAGGCTATATTTACGCGGCTAATCAAATATTTACTGCTTAAAATCCAGCGCGATATTGCGGGCAATGCGCAATGAACTCTTTTGTTTTTGCAATAATTGCATCGTCTGCCAGTCCAAACTTTTGATGGACTTCAAGCGGTTTACCCGACTCGCCGTAGCGATCTTGCACGCCAATACGCAATAAAGGCGCCGGCATTTCATCGCACAGCAGCTCAGCGACCGCGCCGCCAAAACCGCCAGCAACCTGCGCATCTTCGCACGTTACTGCGCGGCCGGTTTTCTTAATGCTCGCGATAATTGTTGCGCGGTCAAGCGGCTTCACTGTCGGCACGTGCACAACCTCAGCCTGCACGCCATCGCGCGCCAACGCATCTGCTGCCCGCAGTGCGTACGACGTTTCAATACCCGTACTCAAAATCGTCACATCGCCGCCTTCGCGCAGCACATACGCTTTTCCAATCTCAAACGGACTAGCGTTTGTACTGAAAACCGGCGTTTTTTCGCGAGCTACGCGCAAATAATTCGGACGGGAATCGCGCGCCATCGCGCGGGTTGCTTTGTCAGCTTCAATGCTATCGCCTGGGCAAATCACCACCATATTCGGCAATACGCGCATAAGCGCAATATCCTCGAACATCTGATGCGTTGCGCCGTCTGGACCGACCGTACTACCACTATGGCCGCCGATGATTTTCACCGGCACATCATTCAGGCACGCTGTCGTCTTGATTTGCTCCCAGTTGCGCCCGGGGCTAAACGCCGCGTAGCTGGCTGCAAACGGGATTTTACCGGCGCGCGCTAATCCCGCTGCCACCGTCACGAGATTTTGCTCGGCAATACCAACTTCAATATAGCGCTCGGGAAACTCGCGCGCAAACGCATCCATTTTGACGCTTTCTACCAAATCAGCGCATAGCCCAACGATACGTTCGTCCGCTTGTCCGGCAGCCTTTAGTCCACGTCCAAACCCGGTACGCGTTGGCTCAACATCAGGGCTATCGGTGTAGATATTATCGTTAAGCGGGTACATTTATATATCCTCCTGATTAGCCGGTAACTCGGCAAGCGCCTGTTCTGCCTGCTCACTATTTGGCGCGATACCGTGCCACGTGTAATCGTATTCCATGAAATCGACGCCCTTGCCGGGAATTGTGTGCGTAATGATGCAGCACGGTTTATTTTCGACCGCTTTTGCAAAATTCACTGCGTCGATCACAGCACGTACATTGTTGCCGTCAATTTCTTGCACGTGCCAACCAAAACTTTCCCATTTTTCACGAAGATTTTCAAGCGGCATAACATCTTCCGTCGGACCGTCAATTTGGATATTATTACGATCAACAAAGACAATCAGCTGCGCCAATTTGTATTTACCGGCAAACATTGCCGACTCCCAAATATTGCCCTCGTCAAGCTCGCCGTCACCCGTAACGACATACACCCAGCGATGACGCTGCTTATCAAGGTACTGCAGCACATACGCCATGCCCGCGCCTTGCGCAACACCGCAGCCAAGCGGGCCGCTGGTCGTCTCAAGTCCTGGCAACATCATGCGCTCGGGATGCCCTTGCAAGCGCGAACCCCACTGGCGCAAGGTCATTAGCTCGCTTTCGGGGAAAAATCCCGCTTCCGCCATCGCGGCATACTGCACCGGCACGGTATGCCCATTACTAAGCATGAACAAATCGCGCTCCGGATCTTCAGGATTTTTTGGATCAATATTCATAACACCGAAATACAGCGCCGCCACCAAATCCGCCATGCCGAGCGCGCCCGCCGAATGCCCGCTGCCAGCATGTTCAAGCATACGAATGATATTTCGGCGCATACGTGTTGCTTTCTGCTTAATTTCTGCTTCGCTGTACACCATTAGATAACGCTCTCTCTGTTAATTTCAGTCACGAGCTGCTGGTAGGCTTGTGCCGCGTCGGCTGCCTGCGAAATCGCACCGCCGCAATTAATGACGTCAACGCCACCCTGCGCCAAACTAAACGCATTTTCAAGATTCGCGCCGCCGTCCCAGCCAATTTCAACATCGGGATGAATGTTGCGTATTAGCCGCACTTTTTCGAGCTGCATCAGGCTAGCTTTGCCGCCATAGTGTCCCAAATTACCGCAGAACACCAAGACATGATCTGCTGTCTCAATATATTCCGTGACGGTATTTGGCACTGTCGGTTTGAGCAATCCAACGCCTGCGCGAATACCGACCGCTTTCAGCTGCTGAATAACCGGCGCAAGATCTTCTTTTACCTCAGCATGGAAAATCACCGTTGCCGGGCGCATTTGCATCAGCGCTTGAACGTATTGGCTCGGGTGCGCCACCATAGCGTGAATGTCAACCGCCCACTCCTGCGGCCACCAGATTTTATTGATCGGAATACTTTTAGTCGGCGCAAATTCGCCGTCCATGATGTCAATATGTACGCGCGTTGCAAACGGCGACAAACGCTCAACTGCCGCTTTGTAATCGTCTTCCGACTCTACGGTGATACAAGGAACGATGTGCGCCATTAAAACTTGTCCAGTTCTGCGTTTCGCCGTATATACCGCGCTGCGCCGGCAAACGGTGTATCAAGCCATTCGTCGACGATTTCTTTCCAATTATCACGCGCTTCGCCTGGCGGATCAACGACGCGCGCCGGCAGGCACAATACATTCGCGTCGTTATCATGGCGGCATTCATGCGCTTCAAATTTATCCCAAATCACTGCGGCGCGAATACCGCTGAAGCGATTTGCCGCCATCGCCATGCCCTGACCGCCCGTGCAAATCAGAATCGCGCGCGGGTCGTTCGCGTCATCCTCGCCCAGCACTTTGGTTGCTGCCATTTGCGCAAACTGCGGGAAGTCATCGTTCGGATCAAGCTCTTTATCACCGACATCTTCCCATTCAAAACCACGCTTTGTCAAATAAGCCTGCAATTTTTCTTTTAGATAGTATCCGCCATGATCGGCGCCGAGAAATAATTTCATAATAGTAAGTATAAGCGCTATTGCTCTCCCTGTAAAGTTATTGATTATGTACGATTCCGCGCCACGCGCCCAGCGTCGACAGACAACTCAACGAGACGGTTCGCATAGCCCCACTCGCTATCAAACCATACCGCCAACTGTACTAAGTCGCCGCCAATTACGCGCGTCAGCTGCGTATCAACCGTCGCGCTATAGCTGCTGCCGCGCAAATCGAATGATACGAGCGGCTTATTAGTCGTATTGATAATTCCCTGATAAAACGGCTCTTTAGCAGCACGCTCAAAGACTTGATTTACAATCGCTGTTGTTGTCGGTGCAGCAAGCACTGCCGTAATAACCGCCAGCCCGACATTTGCAACTGGCGTATGGATCGACAAGCCGTCAATTGTCTGCTGCCCAAGCGCCTGACGCGACGGCGTTAACCCCGCAAACGGCGCCGGAATAATATTCTGTTGCTGCGTACGCTTCGTACGGAGCGTATCGTCGACCGGCGAGCCGCCGTCAATCACCGTAAGCGCCGATTTCTTCGGCGCAAACGCTTGCTCAAGTACAGCGAGTACAGGCGCAATTGCTACTGCACCCGGCTCGCCAGCGCTGACGACCGGCGAGATCGAGCCGATCGAGTCGTCGTTCACGCCCATAATAATCGTCTCAATCGTGTCCGCCGTCGACATCGCAACGACCTGCTTTGCGCCGGCTACGATATGCTCTTTCAGTCGCACCGAATCGGTATTTGTCGTATCAATCACGACGTCAACCATGCGGTCTTGCCACGACTTTTTAACTGACTGCAAATTTGACACAATATCAATCCGCGATTCGCCGACAGCAATATAATTATCCTCAGGCTTCACGGCGCGCGCATAATTGCCGTACACGGAATCGTGCTTCAATAAATACGCCGTCGTGTTAACATCGTACTCGCTCCGAATTGCGACAACATGGACATCATTGCGCCCCTGCGCGATCTTGAACGCGCTGCGCCCGATTCTATCAAAACCATTGATTGCTATTTTTATCGCTGCCATCCCCACTCCTTGATTTAGCGCTAGCTCTTTAACCTCTAGTGTAGCGCGAATCTGAATTTTTCGCAACTTTTCGCTATACTAAGTGTATGAATAAGCACGAGCTAATCAAACTTGCCAGAGAGCACTACACCGACGCGCAAGTCGAACTGCTCACGCATGCGATTGATTATGCTACCGAGCAGCACGCCGGGCAAATGCGCCAAAGCGGGGAACCGTACATCTCGCATCCGCTGCAGGTAGCAGCGACACTCATTGACTGGGGTATGGATATTGATTCAGCCGTTGCAGGCGTCTTACACGACACAGTTGAAGATACCGACGCAACGCTTGAAGAAATTACTGAACTGTTTGGCAAAGATATTGCGTTTCTCGTCGACGGCGTCACAAAAGTTAGCCAAGCGCGCGCTGGCATGCGCGATCTAGCAAGCTACCTGCCGGCAACACGCGATAATCTGACAAAGTTGCTCATCGCCGTCGGGCAAGACGTTCGCGTCATCATTATCAAGCTATCCGACCGCCTGCATAATATGCAAACACTGCAGTTCAAGAGCGGAGGAAAACAGAAAAAAATTGCCCGCGAAACGCTTAACGTCTTTGCGCCGCTTGCCGACCGCCTGAATATGGGGCGGCTGCGCGTGCAGCTTGAAGAACTCAGCTTCAAATATCTTATGCCCGAAAAGTACAACCAAACCGTCGCGCTCAAAGACAGCCGCATCAAGAAAAGCCAGCGCAAACTTGATACAGTGCGCCGCGCCGTCGACGCGCACCTAACCAAAGAAAATATCGCACACGACATCGACGGGCGCGTGAAAAGCACCTACAGCCTGTACAAAAAAATGCAGCGCGTGCCGAACATCGACGATATTTACGATTTGATAGCTTTGCGCATTATTGTCAACGATATTGACACATGCTATCTCGTACTAAGCGAACTGCATAGCATGTACGAGCCGATGGTTGGACGCATCAAGGATTATATTTCCAAGCCAAAACCAAACGGCTACCAGAGCCTGCACACAACGGTCACGACAAAAAACGGCCAAGCGGTGGAATTTCAAATTCGCACGCACGAAATGCACGACTACGCCGAGCGCGGTTTGGCGGCAAGCTTTCACTACAACGAACAAAAACTGACCGATGCCTATAAATCCGGCACGATGGCGTCGCTGCCGACGGACTTGCATTGGATCCGGCACCTACAATCGGCGGCGGCGCTGATTCGCGAGGGCAAAGAATTTGATACTGAAAATCTAAAAGTTGATTTGTTTGGCGACCGAATTTTTGTGTACTCGCCGAAGGGCGACATTTACGATTTACCGGACGGCTCGTTTCCGCTTGACTACGCCTACCGCGTGCACTCTGATCTGGCGGCGAAAGCAAGCGGCTTTTTGGTAAACGGCAAGATGGAGCCGTTTAGTTATAAATTACAGCATGGCGATACGATTGAAATTCTTACCAACAAAAAAGCCAAGCCGAAACCAGGTTGGAGCAACCATATGATCACCGGACACGCGCGCATGAAGTTCAAAGCGCAGCTGCGTAAAAATAGCTTGCTCGGACAACTCGGCCACGTCGGCGAAATTATTCACCGGACGGCGCGGCGGCGGAAAAATAAAAAATAGCCGGACAACTACCGTACCGGCTATTTTTATGCTCTCCATATATTATGGACTATTTCGCTTGCGGCGGCTGTGGCTGTCCGCTATAGCCTTGAGCCGGAGCTTGCGCTGGTTGCGCTGGCGGCTGGGGTTGACCAGGCTGATAAGCTGGCGCACCCGGATATGCCGCCGGCATCGCCGCGACCGAACCCGCATACGCCGACTTATCGAAACCGAGCATCATATAGCCGACAGGCGGCAGCAATATCAAGAGTGCCGCGAATCCGCCCGATTTACCAAACGCTTTCGCCAAGTCAATCGCCACCATGATGACTACATAAAGGTTTGCGAACGGCACAAATGTCAAAAGCACCCACCATGCCGGACGGCCAACGATCTCAAGCAGCGTAATTAAATTATAGATCGGCACAATCGCCGCCCAGCCTGGCTTGCCGGCTTTGGTGAATACCTTCCACAAACCAATAATCATCAATACCGACGCGACCACTGCCACCAACGAAAAGATCAGCGAAACGACCAGCATCGCACCCGCCGCGGCGCTCGTCGCTGTACTTGTCGTTGTGTAGCTATATGTATCATAATTACTATAGTAATCCATTTTCCCCCCCTTACAGTTACTATTTCAGTGTACTAACGATTATTCCAGCGTTCAATAGCGGCGCGGATAATTTCTTTGGCGCGCGCAGCATCACCGAAGCCTTTCACAACGGTTGAACCTGGCTTTTTCAAGTCTTTGTAATGGTTAAAATGATGTTCAATCTGCTTGAGCAATTGCGGCGGCACGTCTTCTAGCGAATTAATCGCGTTGCCTGTATTGCGGTCGTCTGCCGGCACAACAATAACCTTATCGTCAACTTCGTCGTCGTCCACAAATTCTAATACGCCGATTACTTTTGCCTCCAAAAATACGCCGGTTGCAAGCGGCTGGTCGGTGACAATGAGCGCATCTAGCTCATCGCCGTCCTCATCAAGCGTTTGCGGAATAAATCCGTAGTTCGTCGGTTTCGCAAAAATCGCCGGCTCAACGCGGTCAAGCTGCATCACTGCGAGGTCACGATTCCATTCGATTTTGTGGTTTGATCCCTGCGGAATCTCTACCACCACATTAACAACGCCGCCGTCAACATCGCCTGGCGCGAGTATTTGATTAAAATCTGCCATTATACCTCCTTCATAGTTAGCTATGTATCTAGTGTACCAGCTTTTAGCAGAGAGTAGTATACTAGACGAATGAACGCGTTACATTCACCGAAATTATTACCTGCAGCCGATTATGCGCGCGATGTGGCGAAAAAAATTGCCAAAGCCCGCTACCGCGTCGCGATGATTGCGACGACATTCCGAGCCAACGATGAGCGGTCGCAAGCAATCGTCGACGAACTCGTACGCGCTGCCGAACGTGGCGTTGACGTCTGTATTTGCGCCGACACCTTTACCTACATCGAACCGAAAGAATTTATTTTGCGCGCGCCGAAGCGCCAGCCAGCACGCGCCATGCAGGCGCTAAAATTAGAACGGCGTATCAAAAAAGCCGGCGGATCATTCCACTGGCTCGGGCGCAAAGCAAATACGCTGTTTGCCGGTCGAACGCACAGCAAGTGGACGGTCGTCGACGATACCGCTTACGTCGGCGGCGGCGTTAATATGGACGACGAAAGTTTTTCAAACGTCGATTATATGTTTCGCTTTTCCGACCAAGCGCTTGCCGATAGGCTCATACAGGAACAACAGCACATCTACCGCGCCGATCGCGGCGGCGGTGCGGCGCGCAACCACTCAGCGCCCGTGTCGAAGACCACGACAATTTTGTTTGACAACGGATTGCCGACAAATTCACTCATATACAAACGAGCGCGCGCCCTTGCAAAACAAGCAGAGCACATTGCACTTGTATCGCAATATTGTCCGACAGGCGCACTCAACCGCACGCTAAAACGAAAACAAGCGGTCCTTTATTTTAATCACTGGCGCACTGCTTCATCGCTCAATAAGCTGCTCATTCGCCTCGGTATGATGACGGCGAGGCAAAAAACACTATATAATCATGATTGTTATCTGCACGCAAAATTTTTAATCGCAACAATGCCGGACGGCAGCAAAGCTGCGATTACCGGATCGCATAATTTTATGTACGGGTCGGGGCTAGTTGGTACGCGCGAAGTCGCCCTTGAAACCTACGACCCGCACCTGATACGGCAGCTTGAAACATTCCGCCGCCGGTACGTCGAATAACCCCGCAATGATATAATAGGAACGTTATGCTTGTCATTGGACATCGCGGCGCGGGCGGCTTAGCGCCTGAGAATACGCTGCCGGCGTTTCGTGCCGGCTACGAAGCTGGCGCCGATATGCTTGAACTTGACGTGCGCTTGACAGCCGATCATCGGCTTGTCGTTATCCATGACGCCTTGCTGCTACGCACGCATTATGTCGCAGATAGCGTCGCGTCACTGACGTACAAAAAGCTGCAGGAACTAACGCGCGATAATCCCGTGCCGCTGCTTGAAGACGTGCTACACGAGTTCTTTGGAAAAATCTTGCTTAATATCGAAATTAAAAGCCGCCACACAGGCGACGCGCTCGTGCGGCTGCTTCGGCGTCATTTCATCACTTGCGCCGATGATTGGGATCTGGTGCTGATTTCGTCGTTCAAAGCGCGCGAGCTCATGCGCGTTCGCCGGCGGTCGAAACGCGCTAATCTTGCGCTTTTACACCATCAAAATCCGTTTGCATTTATCGCGTACCACCGCTATCTTAAGCTAACGGCAGTTGGTTTTCACCGCTTGTATTTGCATCGGCTTGCGCTTGAAATTGCGCGGCGCGCCGGCATTTTCATTTACGCATATACTGTTGATCGTACGAGCGCAATACACCGCCTAGAGCATCAGGGCGTGCAAGCAATTGTCACTAATTACCCCGACAAGTGTATCGCGTACATAAATACGCACGCCGAAACACGCGATTAGCTGCCTCTAACCTATATCCAGCCGCGCGGACATAGTACATACAAAACTTATATTATTTACGATCTAAATATTCGCGAATGCTCAGCGCCGCTGTCGCACCCTCGCCGACCGCGCTCGCGACTTGCATCGTCGCGCCGCTGCGCACATCGCCGCTTGCAAACACACCCGGCACATTCGTCGCCAAGTGCTCGTCGGTTTTGATGAGCCCGCGCGCGTCAAGCTCAACGCCGCTGCCCGCCAAAAATTGTGTATTCGGCTTTAGCCCGATGAATATAAATACGCCGTCAACCGCAAATTCAACCGGCTTGCCGTCGCACTGCGCCCGAACCGCCTGGACTGCGCCATTTTCTGCAACAATTTCTTGCGGCACCGTTTTCACATGCACCGCCACCTTGCCGTCGTCAATATACGGCCGCAATTCGTCTTGCAGCACCTTGCTCGCTTTTACCGTACTGCGCACCAGCAAATCAATATGGCTCGCAAACCGCGTCAAAAAAATCGCTTCTTGCACGCCAGAATTACCGCCGCCGACAACCGCCAAGCGCTTGCCTTTGTAAAACGCGCCGTCGCACGTCGCACAATAATGCACGCCGCGCCCGTACAATTCCTTCTCGCCCGGAATACCAAGTTTATTATAGTCACTGCCCGTCGCGATCAGCACGGCGCGCGCCGCCATATCCTTCCCGTCGACCGTCACAATGTTCACGCCGTTTTCGTGCCGCAATGCCGATACATCGCCGTATTCAATTTTCGCGCCGAAACGCTCCGCCTGCTTTTGCAATTGTTCCGCTAGCTGCATACCGGCAATGCCATCAGGAAAACCCGGGTAATTATCAACTTGATCGGTAATAGCTGCCAACCCGCCGACGACACCTTTTTCGTACAGCACCGTATCAATCGCTTCGCGCGTTGTGTAAATTGCTGCTGCGAGCGCGCTCGGTCCAGCACCGACCATTACGACTGGAATAATATCATGTTTCATTTGCACCCCTTATTGATTTCCATACATTTTCATATACGCTTCCATCAGTTTTGATGAGTCCGGCTGAGGAATAGTCGGCGGCTGCGGAATCGCCATGACGACAAATTTCAGCGGCATATTTGCAGGAATTGTCTGCTTGCCGTTCTTGTCTTTCTGCCCCGCTTCGCCGTACGCCTTATCCGACGGGATACTCAGCAAACGCACGCCGCCGATTTTCATACCTTTCAAGCCCTCTTTCCAACCAGCGATTAATCCGGCTTTGTCAAGTCCGTTCGCTACAGCAGTCGGCTCTTTCAGTTTGCTGCCATCAATACTTTGGTCAAATACATTGCCGTTCGCGTCCCAGCCGATATAATACGCCGCAAATTTTGTCGAGCCGTCAATCACTGCGCCGTCGCCTTCAGTTAGATCTTCCGTTTTCAACTCTTTGACGCTATTCACATCATACGTGCCCGCCTGCGTACTGTACTGCTTAAATGTATCGTAATATTTTGCTGACAACTCATCTGCCTGCGCCTGCACTTTTGCCTTGTATGCTTTTAATTGCGTCTGGTATTCATTATTGACTTTTTCATAGTCGGCTTGTATTCGCTGCTGATTTTGCATTGATAAAATCATCACTGCAAACGACCCAAGCGTACCGACTACCGTCACGATCAAAATCGTCATAATTCCCCAACGCTGCACTTTCGATGTTGCCATATTCCCCTCTCGTTATAATCAGCCTATAGTATAGCAAATTCTCTCTGCGCGCGCTAGGCGATTCCGGCGGCAAAAACAAAAAATCATAAGTAACTTTTCGCGTGCAGCTTGCTATAATGAACGGTATGAATTCATTTACGCAACTGGTTCGCCGTTCGTTCGGCAAAATTATTGCCGCGCAAGGTTCGGTAAAAATCGCAGATTTCGAAAAAATCGACAACACGCTCACGCCAAATATGCGTGCGTTGCGCCTCGTCATGACGATGGCAGACCAACTATCGTCAATGGGTATGCCGGCGCATAGCGTCACGAATTTAGCGCTCAATATTACCGATGTTTATTGCCAGCAGAAAGTCCATATTGATATCAGCTACACGCAAATTTTTGTTTCGCAAGACCGCGGTGTCGACCGCGAACCGCTCACGCTAATCCGCACAATCACGCCGCGCGAAACGAACTACCAGCTCATGCAGCAATTGCAAGACCTGAGCGCAAAAATCGCCAACCACACGCTCACGCTTGACGATGCCGAAAAGTCTCTCGACAAAATATTATCGCGCGTGCGCCGTTATCCGCGCTGGGTCATCTATATCGCGAGCGGCGGAATCAGCGCCGGCTCAGCGATTCTCTACTCAGCAACCTGGCCGCTTGTCTTAATTGCATTTTTCGTCGGCGCCGTTACAGCATGGCTGCTCGGAAGGCTCGGGCGGTTGGCTTTACCGCCGTTTTTCACGCAAGTCGTCGCATCGCTATTTATTACGCTATTCGCTTCCGCGCTTATGTGGTTCGTTAGCCATGGCTATGTCGACTTCATGGGAAGCGTCAACCCGACACTCATCACGGTCGGCGGAATCGTCTTGCTTGTTGCCGGTATGGCGATTGTCGGCGCCTTTCAAGACGCAATCGACGAATATTACGTTACCGCCGGCGCACGGCTATTGCGCGTCGCCATGATGACGACCGGTATCGTCGCCGGCGTTGGCATCGGCTTATACGCTAGCCGGAAACTCGGCATTTCGTTCATTCCAACGCCCGACCGCTTAACATTCGCAAGCGCGAGTTATCAATATCTAGGCGCTGTCATTATTTCGGCATCGTTTGCGCTTGGCAACCATACGCGGCTCGGCGGCATTATTTTGACCGGCGCGACCGGATTGCTCGGCTATTACACCTTTTTAGCAAGCAGCGGCGCGGGGCTTTCATCAATCCCTGCTAACGCGCTTGCCGGCATTACGATTGGATTTATCGCCACGCTTGTGTCGCGCGTTTGGCACATGCCAAGCCTTGCGATCGTCAATGCTAGCATCGTGCCGCTCGTGCCGGGGCTAATTCTGTACAACGGGCTAATGGGGTTAATCGCACCGGAGAATGCGCCCGGCGGAGATGATTTGCTGCTGCGTGCTATTCTTATTTCTGTTGCTATTGCTGCGGGCGCATCGTTTGGCGTGCTTGTCGGGCGCCCGACGCGCCGCAGCTTTGTGCTGATTCGCAACAGCTTGCCACAATGGCCATTGCGCAGCGAAGATCGAGAGTAGTATTTTCTCTTATATTTATTACACGCACTCCGCGCCAAGTTTTGCGAGCGCCATCGTCGCCACACGGTCGACAATCGGTTTCGCGTCCGCATCCGTCAGTGTGCGCTCATAATGCGTCATGCGCAATCGGAATGTCGTCGTCTTTATTGAGTGATCATTCGCCGGCTGAAAAATCGCGCGCGGCTCAATTGTCACGGTGATATCGCCTGCCGATTCGTCAACTGCCGCTTGCACCACATGGTAAAGCTCAGCATACGATACATCGCGCGGCGCCCGCAGCGACACGTCGCGGCTCGTCGATGGAAAGCGGCTCAGCGGCCGATAGGCTTGCTCATCGCGCGGCTGCGCTAACAACTGATCAAAATTAATCGAAAATCCAGCAGCATATTCCGGCAGTTTGAAATTCCGGCGTACCGCTTGCTTAAATTCACCAACAATACCAAGCCGCTCCTTACCGCACAGTATCCACGCGCTTCGCTGCCGATCAAATGGCGCAGCGACCTCAAACTCAACGCCGCTTAGTTCTTTACCATCATCGTTCTCAGCCGCCATTGGGATTAATTCAAACTGCGCGCCCAATGAGCCGAGCAATCGCACCGCTATGCGCTGCACCTGGTAATACGGCGCGCTAGCGCGTGCTTTCTTCGCCGCATACACCGCATCAACAAATGTCCGCTCGCTCGGCAAACCATCTTCGCTATGCGGCAACCGCACATCGTGTCCTTTGCCGATCTCGAATAAACAAAACTCATCATGCCCCGCCTTGATATTCGCATGGACTTTGTCAAGCAAACTTGGCAGCACGCTCAAACGGTAGTATTGCAAATCAGGACTTAGTGCATTGCTCAGCTTATACGCTTGGTCCGCATGTTGCTCGGCGCGCTTCAATATATGCTCGTGCACAAAACTATAGGTAAGCGCTTCGTTTGCGCCAGCGCGCGACAGCTGCTCGCGAATTTGCCGCTTCAATTCGCGCCGCGGATTTTTTGGCGCCGGCTTTGTCGAACGCTGCGGCAGCTCGCGCGGTAATTTGCTAAAGTCGTACAATCGCCCCACCTCCTCGACGACATCTTCTTTCAATTCAATATCAGTACGCCAAAACGGCACTTGTACACACGTATAGCCGAGCTTATCTTCTGGACCGTGGCTATGAACCTCAACGTTATTGAGCAACGTATATATGTCGCTATCTGTCAGTTGCAGCCCAAGCCGCTGATTGATGAACGAACTATTAATGTCAATGTTCGCCGGCGTATACTTACCCGCAAAATATTCATCAAATTCATCGCTAAATTGTTTCTTGTCGTGCACTTCACTTGCTTGCTCGCCGCCGATCATACCCATCAACCGCTTCAATACGGGCGCATTTTGCAATGGCGACTGGCCTTTGTTAAACCGGCTTAGCGCGTCGGTAAATACGCCGTGGCGCATAGCAGTTTTTCGTACTGCATACATATCAAAACTCGCGCACTCTAGCACGACATTGTTCGTATCGCTCGAAACCTCCGTATCCGCGCCGCCCATAATACCGCCCAGCGCTACCGCTCGTTCGCCGTCCGCGATGACGATATCGTCTGTGCCGAGCGTGTACGTTTTGCCGTTCAATAGCGCGATAGTTTCGCCTTCGCGCGCCATACGCGCGCCTAACTTACCGCCGCGCAATTTATCATAATCGTAGGCGTGCGTCGGTTGCGCCGTCATGAGCATGATGTAATTCGTCGCGTCAACGATGTTGTTGATCGGCTTACCGCCCATTGCCACTAACTGGCATTGTAGCCACAGCGGGCTCGGCTGCACCGTTACGTTCTTCACCGCTACCGCCATAAACCGCGGTACTAAATCCGGTATATCGTTGTAGACGTTAAGCTTTAGCCCGCTGCCATCGGCAAATTTCTGCGCCACCGTATACCAATCCGGGCTAGTAAATGCCTGTCCGAAAATTCCGGAAATTTCGCGCGCTACACCTAATTGTCCGAAACAATCCGGCCGGTGCGTAAACATCTTATTCTCAATATCAAGCACAACATCGTCCAAGCCAAACACCTGCGCGAAACTATCGCCCGCCTGCAATACTACGCCTTTTGGCATATCTCGCCCGCTGATTTCAACAATACCGTCATGATCTGTGCCAATCGCCAACTCATCTGCTGCCGCCAGCATTCCTTGGCTCAGCACGCCGCGCAGCTTGCGCGCGCCTAATACAAACGGCTCCGCGTCGGCAAAGCTCGCCGGCACCGTACTGTTCGGCGGCAGCCACACTGCCCACATATCGGCGTGAACATTCGGCGCGCCGCAGACCACTTGCACATAGCCTTTATCATCGCGCGGTATATTAGCAACAGCGCCGCCATCATCTATTAAACATACATGCAACCGATCAGCATTCGGGTGCGGCTCGCACTGTACAACATGCACGATCCGCGCGTCTTTGTACTGAGCGCCCAGGTCAATGACCTTCTCGACGCTGCCTAACTGTGCATTCACCCGCGCCACCAGTTCATCTACCGGCGGCAACTCAAAATTAACTAAACTTTTAACGATATTCAGACTGACTTTCATACTATCCCAATTATACGCCATATCTGGAGCATTTTAAAAGCCGGCAAGCCGCTTAGCCGCAATTAGTAGCTGCAAAATAGTTACCCGCGACCCAAAATCGCGTCCAGCATTTTCATGCGCGACGCCATAATTGCTGGGATCGCGCCGCTGATAATTGCCACGACTAAAACGATTTCCGCACGGAAGACCAACTGCGGCGGCGACACATACAATGTCACGTCGGCAATCGGCAACCGAAATGGATGCGCCAGAAAGAACGGCACGAGCCCGCCGAAAAATATCGCCAGCCCCGCCGCCACACCGCAAACCGCATAAAATAACGATAGTAAAACATAGCTAAACACAATCACGCGCGGCTTCACGCCGATCGCCCGCTGAATCCCAATCTGGCGGCGCTTATTGATGATATCAACATAAATTACGATAAAAATCGTCACTGCCGCGATGATAATCCCCACAAGCAGCATAATTGCATCAAGCGATATAAAGCTGCCGGAAATCGTATCCATATACGACGCCGCATCGCGCCAGTCGTGTATCCGCACGTCGGTGTATTTTAGATTTTCAAGCGCCTTCTTTACCTCATTGTCTTTGCCGTTCGCGGCGCGCACGATAATCATAGTCGCAGCAGTACTATTCGCTTCACCAGAAATCTTTTGCCACAGCACCCGAGAAATATATGCCGCATCGTCGGCGTAAATATATTTCGTGTTAGAAATACCGCCAACCTTAACTTTTATGTCCTTGCCGTTAATCTTCATTGAGATCGTATCGCCCACTTTTGCGCCATCAAGCGCCGTCCGTACGAGCAATCGGCTGCCCAAAACAATTTCGTCGTCATTCTTCAAAAACGTGCCGCTCTCAATATGTTTTTTAATATCAAGCGTCTCGCCAAATGTTTTCGAGTCAACGACGTTTACCGCCGCGCGCGTATAAACGTCTCCAGACACCAGCAGCGTATCGAAACTCAGAACCTTATCCGCCATGCGCACACCGTCGATTCGCTTAATCGCAGCAATCTTTTCATCAGCGTTAGCGATAAATTTGCCCGGTTCTTTAGCGTCGAGATATATCTCACCGACCATCAAGCTTTTGACTTGATGCTCAATCGCATGCGTAATACCAGTCAACAGCGACGACGCAAATGCTAAATTTATAAACGCCACCGCTACCAGCAGTGTCGTCAGCGCCAACGTCCATTTTCGTCCGCGCACGATATATTGCCGCATCAGCCGCCAGCCAAGCAAAAACTCACGCCATAAGTTATTTTTCGGAATATTCACAATAATTCCCCCGCCGCCGGCGTGCGCTCGGCTTTTACCACGCCGTTTTCAAACACGATTTGCCGCTTAGCATATTGCAATTCATCCGCTTCGTGCGAAATCATCACCACCGTAATACCGTCGGCATTGATCTTTTTTAGCGTCTCCATCACATTTTTCGACGCAACCGTATCAAGGTTAGCTGTCGGCTCATCGGCGAAAATAATGTGCGGGTCGTTCACCAATGCGCGCGCAATCGCAACGCGCTGCTGCTCGCCGCCCGACAATTCAGACGGGAGGTGCCGCGCCTTTTTCTTCAGACCGACGCGGTTTAATTCCCGTAGCGCCTTTTCGCGCGCCACTCGCGCCGAGCACCACATCAGCCGTGGCAACATTACATTTTCAAGCGCCGTCAACTCGCGAATCAGTGCGTACTCCTGAAAAATATAGCCGATTTCGCGCAAGCGCATTTCGATCCGCTGCTTTTCCGGCAACGCCGCAACGTTCACCGCATCGGCATCGTTCTTTTTCAAATTAAATAAAATCCTGCCTTTTGTGGGATAATCCAGCATCGCTACCTGGTGCATAAACGTCGATTTTCCCGAACCATTACGCCCTGTGATCATCAAAAAATCGCCGTGAAAAATCGAAAAACTCACCTTTTTTAGCGCCTGAGCCGCACTATCACCCGACCCGTACGTCTTGCTCAACTGCTCAACTTTGATGACTTCATGCGGCATACGATAATTATATCGCGCGCCGCATATCCGCGCAACGACGCTCCGCTTAGATTTATAGACCGCGCTACCGCAGAAAACCGCCCTTATACTCCAGCCTGTACATGTGCGACAATAGCTTCACCGAAATAGTTTCCATAGCAAGCTGCTATCCTATGGTCGCTATCAACACTCTGGCGATTTAATCGGTGGACAATACCGTGCATCATCTCCGTGCCATGCCAGAAAATTTTAGCCGCAGCATTATTAAATAAGGAGTCACCTGCTGCCATCTCGCACCAAGCATAATGAGCCAGTGCATGCGTCCACATGTAATACGTGTCACCCGCCGGATCTTGTGGTCCTCTATCAATAGTTTTATACGCCCGCAATGTACGCCGCCACTCTTGCATTTCATGAAGCCGATCATTTTTTGTTGTCAGTTCATTTAACAGCATGTTGCTATCAAGCCATCGCGCATATTGACGAGAGGCTGCCCACAAAAGCATGAGCGCTCGTCCAATATCATCTCCTGCAAGCTGCAACGCTTCGTCAAACTGCTGAACCGCATTTAAGCAGCCATCCCTAGCTGAACACGCGACAAACACATCTTTTAACCGTGCAATGCTACTGAAATCAGGAATTATTTCCAGGTCATTTGAAGTGATTCCTGAATGGTCGCTGAACTGTATAAGGGCACCGCTAAGCATCATATCAGCCCTGCCTAAACAATTCGCCACTACTAACGGTTCCCGCTGCAATAGTAATGCGTGAAGCTCTTCCGTCATCTCCTGAATCGACGGCATCATCGGTTGATAGTTGCCGCAAGACAACCTTTCGCTATCAACATGCAGCGTTTCGTGTGATGGTGTATAGAACAGCGTAAACGCACTTTTTTCCAAAACAACGCATGACTCTTTCGGTACTTTTAGCCGCAGGAGCATATTCAATACTGCGTTCCATAGCTGTTATAATATTATTGCAGGCATTAATTTTCAACTATATGAAGTATTCAAAGCGCTTTTCACATCCAACAGGTCAAACAACGAAAGCAACATTGATTGGCTGTTTACAAGCGATCAAGACCGTAATCTGGACACCGCCTCACGAAAACAGAATCATACACCGAGATGTTAATCAAGCGCTTCTGCACGTAGCCCAGCCAACGAATCCCTCGCTCGCAGAAACGCTCAAGCAAATCCGCTCTATCCTACCCGTGCAATTTACTGTTCATGCAATTTCAGCCAAGGAGCGTCTCGGGTTATTTGCGGCACTGATGCAATTTACGATGTATCTGCCAACAATCCGTCCGTATTTTCGTGCGGACGCCACCGACATAGCAGCTCTCCATCGGCGAATTGCCAAGCAGTACCTACTTTCATCGCGTCCAGTTACTATAGCTGAGCAATTTCATATAGCCGCAGAAATGACTAACGACCCTGTAGAGGCTCTATGGATTCTGCTCGTTACGACTCGACAATACGCACGCTGGTATGATGGTGAAGCAATTATTGGGTTTCGGAACGACCCTACGCCTATCGCCAGGCGGCGAATGATATCGTGGTATAAATCTGTTGCCGCACTTAAACAATATGACGGCATTCACAGTCAAGACAGCGCCGGTGACACATATTATGTATGGACTCACGTTATTGCTAAGCTCGTGTTTGGTCCGATGTCGCCGTGGTGGGCGATTGATGCGTATATCTATCGCTCGGCATTACATATTGGCACGTGGTTAAATCATAATATTGCACATAAAGTCTCACCGCAGTCTACTCCGAGCAATCATACAATCGCTGCACGATATGGTAATGCGATCGGTAAATGCATTGCACAAGTCGCAAAACATCATGTTTAATCGCGAAGGCGGGTGCTTTCTAATCATACTCACGTTCACATCAGCCGCCTTAGCACTATCAGACGACTGTACAAAATTTGATCTACCCACGAAATCACCTACAAAATCGTCAACCTGATGGCGTACTACGATATCAGCGGAAGCGACCACACGCTGTATAAAACATGAGACTTAACGAAGGAAATCGAAACGATGAGTTTGGCGGAGGTTGAGGCGTCTGGGAAGTGGGGTGAAATGGTTGAGTTGATGAAGAAATTGCATTCTTAGTTATCATGAGTTAATTTGACACATCCGCATCCGGAGAAAAAGTTACTGAATTTATCTCCTGTGCCAACGGCACCGCCAAATCAAAATTCCGCTTCGTTCGCTGGATAATTTTATACTGCTCAGGTAAGTCCAATCGTGGTGTTAGAGCAATTATTTTGCCAGCATTGTAAACCGTTCCGGAGCGATAAACATTTTGAATCAGCACGGCTTCAGGCATCGTCTCACTCACGCGGCGAAGCGCCGAAATGTGGCGGCTAGTTTTGCGCGGACGCGTATGCCAATTACCCATCACGCAAAGCGTCGGCTGCGACAAATCCAGCCGCTCAATATTACGTGCCATCACCACCTCGCGCCAGTCTGGGTCGGTAATTTGCCGCCACTGATCAATCGTGTAATCAAACGTTTCGTCGATGTACGCCACCTGGTCTATCGCGCCAGTTCGCAGCAATTCCACCACGGTTTTTAGCATCTCAATCGACAAAACGCTGCTGTCAAACATCGCAGGGTTTAGAAGCGAAATATCCACATCGCCGCGCACCGCCCGCTGCACAAAAACGTCAACCGAAGCGCTATACTCCAGCGCCAACTGTTTAATGCCGAGTGAATAACACAAAGTCCAAACAGCATCGGCATTTTGCCGCGCGCCATGAATCTCGCCACATAAATACAGTCGGCTAGCCGGCAATAAACCTAGCGACTGAATTGGCAGGGTTTGTGGGGTGTGGGTGGTGAATATAGTGTAAATTTGCACTGGCTTAGCCATATTACCAATTTTACACCAACCGCCAACATAAAGGTGTGAGTACAGGTTATATGTTTCTCGCGCACTAACTACAGCCGCCGACGAGATAAAACTGCTCACCTACTCTGAAGCATTCCCCACGCCGCCAACATAGCGTAATTGCGCACTTCACCACGACGAATCATTTGGCTAATTTGACCATTCTCAATCCACTCAGACTCGATAAACTCCGTGTCGTCCGGTCGAGCTTTTTCGTCATCAGTCACGTAATCACACTCAACCACAAATAACCTTGCATTAGTTCGGCGATTATCGGGGTAAAACCAGCCGATACACTTCGCATTTTCCGCTTTAATCCCCGATTCTTCAGCCAGCTCCCGCGTCGTCGCCTGTTCGGGCGTCTCGTCAGCCTCAATCTTCCCGCCCGGAAACTGCCATAAAATCTCATCCACCGGGTACGAATATTCGCGCTGAACCAGTATTTTATCGCCCTTTCGGCAAATCACAATCACCCCGCCGCGACCGCTATATTCTTGCCGCAGATACTGAATCTTTTTGCCGCTCGGTAGCTCAACCTCATCCTCTACCAACTGCATTCGCGGATGGTCGAGTATATGCCGAGAGCTTATTTTTCGCCATTTTTGTATAGCCATAGTCATTGCCTTCTATTATATATCTTTGTACTGTATTGATTCAATCCATCAGAAGAAATAATTTCAGCATCTATAATACCAGACTTAATAGCAGTCGACCCTATAAGAACCGATCTAGAGACGGTCGCCTCACCACCTATCGTAGCTTCATCATCCAAAACATTATTTGATAAACTCAGTCTCATGTTGTTATCATAGTACCTTTTTATAGTGCCAGCATCGTCCCAATAGCCTTCGTCTGGCAGTCTATGTGAAACAACGTTACCAGTATAGATTAACGGCGTGATAAAATCTCTCATTAAACTTCGATGTTCGCCATTCCAACCATTGCGCTTATTGCGAGCTATCCATTCTAGCAACTTTATGTTACTTATTATATAAATCCCGGATGAACTCATATATTCTGACCCTCCTGGGTGGTCACTTATTTCACCAACCGTACCATTATGCGCATGTATGTACTGACCATAAGGTTTAATATCAACACCCAGTATAGTAACATCCGCGTCCATTTCTAAGTGCTTTTCGTAAAACTCACTCAAGTTAATATTCTCTACTACGTGGTCTGCGGGTAATATCAATGAATTGCCTTCGGGATAAGGTTCAAACAGGTCGTATGAAAAAGCAATTAATGAGGCTGCGCCCATACGTCTACTGTCTCGCAACGCAGCAACTTTATCTTTTTTTGACTCCAAGTGATTTTCAAGGTCTTTAGTTTTAGACTCATCAAAATGTAGAGTAACCGTCGTAGACTCTGTTTGACTAGCAATATTCAGCGACCAATCTATTATTTTCTTGCCATCAGACCCCATGGGCAACATAGGCTTTTGCTTTACTAGTGTATGCGGTCTTAAGCGTGTTGCTTCACCAGCGGCTGGTATTATTGACCTAAGCCCTCTTAACATAATCTTGCAACCTTTTTATACTCATCTTCTATATAGTCAACAAAAAACCTCATATCAAATTTCTCAATGGAACTGGTTGCGTTATTCATTAACTTATCTTGTAATTTATCATCTCCAAGCAATCTTATAATAGCATCTGCTAGCGACCGCGAGTTGCGAGGCTCTACAGTTAAGCAATTGTAGCCATTAATACCTATTTCATCCAACCCAGAAGTATTAGACACAATTGTTGGAAGCGAAGCTGCTAGCGACTCGATGGCAGTAAACCCCAGACCTTCATAATATGACGGTATAATAGATATATTAACGCTTTTATACAGTGCTCCCATGTCTTCCTGCGAGACTGGCTTATTCGAAATCAGGATTCTATCGTTGACATTAAGTAAAGTAGCTAACCTTTTCACTGCCTCCTCATATCGGCCTCCACGTCCATCACTTGTTAATAGCAGCTGTGCATCGTATTTTCTGCTTACTTCAGATAACGCATATATTGCCTCCTCGACGCCTTTTCGTTGTGTAATACGCCCTGGAAGCAAAATTAATCTATTTGCGGTAGGTCGCCTGTTAAAATACTTACTAAAGACATCAATATCTCTGTATAGCGACTCCCTAAAAGCTTTCAAGTCAATCCCATGATAGCAAAAAGAGGTTAACTCGCTTTTTGCCCCAAGATGAAGAGCGGAATTATAACTAGCCTTGCTACCGAGAACCATTTTATGATACCTCCCAGACTCTATGATGAATCTAGCTAAAGACAAATCGAGAGGTGAATCGTCATAAAAACCTAATGCTCTTTTTCCAATATCAGGAGCATTCCAGAACGTAAAAAACACTTTTGTATCACCGATAATATCACCAAGAGTGGATAGTAGTAGCATAGGCATGTAGCTATATACATGGACAACGTCATAGTTTTTTCTTAGCTCTTTTGCTATTGCCCGCGCAGGCTTACCGAAGCCTGCTAAACCTGTCATAAAATCTTTGTATTCAGGAATATGTATAATTTTGAAGTCAGGATGACCATTAACCTCACTTAAATATTGATTGTCTTCATCCACGCAGACAGTTACGTTATGACCTCTTTCTGCCATAAATCGCGCTATCAAGCATGTCGCTATACCACTGCCTGCTAAATCAGGATAAAATTGACCGGCTAAAATTAATATTTTCATAAGGATCCATATAACTTTCTAGAGACAGTATTTATTAGCCGGCTATAGTCAGAAGTAGCCCCAGGCTTGTCCCGTTTAAAAACGTGTAAATTCTTACCGAAAATGTAACCTATAGGCGAAAACTCACCGTACGCAACACTGCCAAGCGATGGTGATTTTATATAAACTACACAGCCTCCGCCGTCTTTCTTTATGTCTTCAAGTATATTCAATTGTTGCCTGTTTAATATGTTCCCGTCTTTGAAATTCCACCTACCATTCATGTCACTCTTAATAAGCTTTGGTTCACGCGGAGCATATAACTTCAAATAGTAAACACCTGGGCTGCTGACGCTTTTCACATTATGGTCTTCGCTACTTCCAATCGTCCCAAGCACCTTATTATTTGCGCCTCCTTTAGATAATTTTAATATATAATGAATCAACTCCAGCGGTATCCCATTCGATAAAATAGCATTATAGGTTTGATATAGCGTAGTACCCTGCCACCGCGGATTTATTTCCGTAACATACAGCCTGTATTCATTTTTTTCTCGTTTCACCAAGAAATCAACACCAACGATACCAAAATAACCATACTTCTTGTAAAGAATTTCGCCGATACTTTTTGCAATCTCCATATACAAACTATTAACGGCCTTCGGCCAATTAATCCCCCAGTCATTACCAACACTACAATAAGTACCGTTACTACGACAATCTGCGTCAAGCACTTTGTGAGATAGCGGATCTACAAACACCATACATTCTGCACCCCTTGGAACGATACATAGCGATCCATTGGCAGAATAGGCATTTGCAATTTCAGTACTTACTTTTACTCTCATACCTTTAGGCAGAATCTTTTGAACCCTATTAAAATCACTTTGGTTGCTAATTTTATATGTTCCACCACCAGCAGCAGACACCGCCTCCTGAACGAAAAAAGATTCTCCCGCTTCGGCGTTAAATATTTTTTGAATATAATGATAATTCTTATCTAGCGACATGTTCTTTGATTCTGCTAAAATGCGGTAGCCTAATTTTGACTCAATCCCAGAAAGTATATCTTCAAGTAGAGTCTTATTCTCTAGGTCAATATATTTATCAAAATCGTCCACGGGTGATGTTATCGTAAATTTCTCCCACGCACTCCTCTTTTTGATATAATCAGACAGGGGTTTGTTCGGCGAAGACGCCAATATAGCCACCCTAAGGTCATCTCGGATAACCCTATCCACTTCATCGAAAATGCGATCATCTACTACGCTAAATATTCCATCAAAACTCTTTGAGCTAATTTTAGGCGGAGTTAATATTTTAGAGTTTTTAAACTTACGTCCTAGATCATTATGAGTATGCACTACAGTGAAATCGTCTTCACAAACTATACCCAGGTCGATAAGATTATCACAGTGGTCACGCCGCGCAGATACAAGCCACAGTTCGTCATATGCCGAGAATGACTCTCTACACATAGATATAATAGTATCTGTATTCATGAAAATATTATACAATAATAAAGGTATTTATCAAATTTTATAATCACACTCTTAAATTTTCGGACGAAGTGAGCTTTTAACATAACTCTAAAACTGCCGCAAAAAATCCAACTTCCCACTCTCAAAATGCCGTACGTCCTCAATGCCGTAGCGCATCATGACCAGGCGGTCAATACCGCAGCCGAACGCAAAGCCGGTGTACTCATCCGGGTTGATGTTGGCGGCGCGCAATACGTTCGGGTGAATCATGCCGCAGCCCAATAATTCAATCCAACCCTCGCCGGAGCAAACTTTACAAGACGGATCTTTACCCTCGCAAAATGGGCAGCTCAAGGCAAATTCAAAACTTGGCTCAGTAAATGGGAAATAAAATGGATTGACACGCACGTCAAGTTTTTTACCGTAATATTCCTGCAAAAATGCCTGTAGCGTGGCAATCAGGTTACCGACAGCGACACCCTTGCCAACATAGACGCCTTCGACTTGATAAAACGTATGTTCGTGCCGCGCATCCAGGTCTTCGTTACGGAAGACGCGGTCGGGGACGATAGCAGCAATAGCTTCGCCTCGCTCCAGCTGCGCGCGATACTTTTGCAAGACGCGGTTCTGCATGGTGCTGGTATGTGCCGGCGCAATCAGACGGTCGCCGTTTACGTCCGTCTGTTCGGTCATAAATGTATCGTAATCGTCGCGTGCCGGGTGGCCCTTCGGGAAATTCAAACTTTCGAACATGTGGAACTGGTCGTCGATTTCGCGCGACTCTTCGATACAGTAGCCCATGCGGTTAAATATACCGCTGATGCGTTCAATCTCGGCACTTAAAGGGTGTATCGTACCCTGATCGCTTGGCAAGAGCGGCGGAATATCAGTATTAACATCCATCGGCGCAGTAACATCAATCGGCGGCAAATCAACTTTCTCTAATTCCGCCTGGCGCGCCGACACTGCTAGCTCAAGCGCCTGCTTCAACTCGTTAACGCGTTTGCCAAAGCTGCCGCGCTCGTTAGATGGCAGCGTTTTGATATGCTCGTACAGCGCTTTTAACTCTGGCGCGCGCAAAACTTCGCGCGGTGCGCTTGAGGCGAGCGCTCGGTCGGTCAAAGTCTTTGCAATCGTTTCTATATCCATACGCTACCTACCGGCTCACCAAATACACGAAATATCCAAACACGCCGGCCGCCATCAAACCGACGAGTATCCACGCCGGCGCTAATGTCGTCGTTAATTTCGTACCCTGCAAATACGCTGTATCGTCCACGCCGTCGCGCTCACGGTAATAATTATCGTCGTCGCTGTCTGACGTTTGCTTTGATTTCGCCTCAGCTTTGGCGCGAAGTTCCGCCGCGATTCGCTGCTGCAGTTCGCTTCGCCCTTCGTGTTGTTCTAGATATCGTCCCATGCACGTATTATACCACTCTATCTCTATAGCGCACAGATGAGCGTATGTGGTATACTTATCATATATTTCAGTAAAGGAGGGATATACATGGCTACTAGAAAAGCCGCTTCTACCAAAAAAGCGACCGCCAAAAAGCCGGCCGCAGCCAAGGCAAGCAAAACGACTGTGCGCACTGTAAGCGCAAGCGCTCCCAAAAAGAAAGCGCCCGCCGTGAAGACAGAGCCAGTCGTCACCGTTGCTAAGCGTGAAAAAACAACCACGCTGCCGAAAAATATTATCAACGTTATTTTCGCCGAGCTGGTCGGCACGTTTATTCTGACGCTCGTCGCGCTGACATCGTTTAATGATGGCAGTATCGGCGCAATCGCGATTGGTTTTGCGCTCAGTATTATTGTCATGACGGTCGGCGCCGTATCAGGCGCGCATGTCAACCCGGCAGTAACGCTCGGTTTGTGGTCGGTTCGTAAATTAAAGCCAATTTTACTGCCATTCTACTGGGGGTCGCAGTTCCTCGGCGCGATGCTGGCTGTCATTCTGACAAACACAATCGCGCACAATTCTATCAACTTTAGTTTTGACAACTTTACCAGCATGGACTGGTCAATTTTCGGTATTGAGTTGGTCGGTACGGCGGTGTTTTTGTTTGCATTAACAGCTGCAGTTACCCGCGAGCAACTAAACGTAGGACTTCGCGCATTAACAATTGGTTTGGCGCTCACTGTCGGATTACTCAGCTCAAACTATTTGCTGAATAAAACAAAAACACAGGCGGTCGCCGACTACCAAAAGGCTTCGCAATCGGCGAACAGCAGCAAAGACGTTGAAATTCCGCATTCAGCATACGTCAAAAGTGCAAGCCTGAACCCAGCTATTGCGCTCGCGATGACCGATCACACGAAAGCCGAATTAACAAATAGTTCCGCGTCGGCAGGTGAAGTCAGCAAATCGCGCTTCACGCTTGAATCACTGCTTGGCGCATTGATTGGTGCGATGGTTGGCAGCAATTTATACTTGCTTATTGCAAACAGCAAAAAGAACGACTAGCTGTTGCTACACCTTACCATAAAATAAAAATCCCTTCGCTTAGCCGGAGGGATTTTTTATTTTTATCAATCACGCGCACTCGGGCGATCAATCAATAGCGGCTCAACCGCCGTGTCTCGTCCGGTAATCTTCACGACATCCTTATCGACTTTGCCGAATTCTTTATATGCATTGTTGTAATGATTCACCGTCGTACCAAGCGAGTTACCGAGCTTATTCATATACTCGTCGTACTTCGCGATATGCTGCCCTAATTTACCGACGCGCACTTGAATATCCTTCGCCTGCTCTTCAATCTGCAAGCTGCGCAAGCCCTGTAGCACTGTTTGCAGATACGCCATAAAGCTCGTCGGGCTAACAATGATAACATGCTTATCGCGAAACGCGTATTCAATCAAATCGCGCGAGCTGCCGCCGTTGCCGACGTTATTGATCAGCAGATCATAATATAGCGATTCACTCGGGATAAACATAAACGCAAAATCCATCGTACGCTCGCCCGGGCGGATATATTTGCTCGTTTCGTCAATACGCCCTTTCAAATCGGCTTTTACTTTCACGAGCAATTGCTCGCGCTCCTTGCCGCTGGCGTTAATCATACGATTGTAATTTTCCAAACTGAACTTGCTGTCAATCGGCAAAATCCGCCCTTTGTCAAGCAGAATCACCGCGTCAACAATTTCACCGTCCTTAAACTTATACTGCGTCTGATACTGCCCGGGCGCAAGCACATTTTCGAGCACGCTTGATAAATAATATTCGCCAAATACGCCGCGCTGCTTTGGATTTTGCAAAACATTCTGCAGCGTCTTCAAATCAGTCGCCACATCGACGACGCGCTTGTTTGTTTCGTCTAATTTCGTCAGGCGCTGCGTGACATCTGCGACTAATTTTGCGCTTTCGCTCAGCTGCTTTTGCACCGATTGCTGCGTTGCGAGCTGCGAACGCTCTAGCTTGTCGCCCATGGTCTGCTGCAGCGCCGCAATCGACCGCGACAGCTCCACGACATCGCTCTTTACTAATTCGACCGCGCTTTGCTGCGTAAGTTTGTTAATCTTTTGCGCCAGAATTATTAAGCCGCACGCCAACCCAACGATAATAGCGATAAGCAAAACAACAAGAATAAGTTCCATAGCTTTCATTATAGCACTCAAGGCTACAATACGATGATGCAGCGGATAATCACCGCGATCACAATCGCCACCACTGCCGACAGAATAAACGAACGAATGCGCGCAATCCACGCGAACAAACTGTACGCCAAAGCGCCGACCGCTATCATGCCGGCAAGCGCCCAATACCACGGCAGTACTGCCACAATCGACTGAATGCCCCACAGCGCCAAAATCGCCGCGAGAATAATCAGTAGCGGACGATACACGCGAATATGAGCCAACACTACCACGGCAACAAACGATGCAATAAATGCTGTCGTGATCGCCGCATACGTCGCCGCCTGCCCGCACGCCGCGTTCGCCTGATCGCGGCACAGCACCGCTTGGAATATGTACGTATGGAACAACACGTACAAACCAACGCTCAACGCGCCTATCACCGCACCAATCGCACCGATTCGCGCCAACTCGCGCCACGTCATCGGCACAAGGTTTGATCTCGTTTCGCTCGCCGTTTCATTCATTACTATATTGCTCCGCTCGGTTAACTTTATGCTATTTTACTACATTTTTGCGTATTTTACTAGATCTATTCATAATTTTATCAACGCCGTACCACAACGACCCGACGCACGCAATAATTACACCGCCCGCTACATCAAGCGGCGTATGTACAAGCGCCGCCACGCGCCCCACGCTAATTACCGCCGCTAAAACGACCAACGTTATCCCAAGCCGGCGGTTACGTGTACCATACCAAACAGCGAGCGCTAAAAACATCGTGAAAAGCGCGTGATCCGACGGAAATCCCGGATTATTCAAATATGCCGCGCCCGGCTCCGCGCCAATCAGTTCGAACGGGCGCAGTTGTTCAGGCTGCCACAACAGCCCCGCTACCTTTGCCAACGTATACGCCGTAGCGCCCGCCATCAAAATACAACAATACCGCGCATACCGCAGCCGGTTCGGCACGCGCCAAACAAGCGCATAGAGTGATACAAGCACGACCGGAATCATCAGCCAATCAGCAACAAAGCGGACAAGAAACTGCATGGCTATAGTATAGCGCGCTTACGAACGTTTTGCCACTACGCCCGCAGCTTGCGTGGCGCGCTTGCCGAGCGTGCGGCAAAACGGCTCAACAAGAACGCGAACCATTTCTCCGAGAAAAGAATTTTCCTTCCCGCGGGACTGATTTCTTTTCACTGATCGCGCTTTCTCCTGCTGCAATTTATTTTGATGCATTTTCTGCCGCGCGCGCACGTTTGCCTGCTGCTCGCGCTGGCGTTTGAGCTGCAAATCACGCTGCTGTTCGGCGCGGCGCTTTTTTTCTGCTGCGATTCGTTCTAATTGCTTTTGTTTCTCTATGTTCTGCTTCTGCGATGGCACGCGGTGCAAATCAGTCGCGAAAACCATGTTTCGCGAATTATCACTAAACTGTTCTTTCGTGCTCGGTAAATATTCCCCGCCGCCCAAATCACTCTCCATATGCTCAACGACCGCTTGGCAATTATCATCGTTCACGATATCTGGGCGTTTCAGGCGTGCCGCCTGGCATAAATTAACGAGCGGGCAGGCAGCGCATTTCCCCATATTCACCGCTACCCGCGGATTAACCCGCGGACGCTTCTTTGTTTCCATTTTCTCAAAGTTCTGTTTCATTCAAAAAATGTCTCCGTACTAATACTGCCGCCATCCACGCCGCGCTCGACCAACCCGCGCCACATATCACGCACAAAGTCTGCAGATCCGCAAATCAAATATGCAACCTCATTTGGCGCCGCGCCCACGCATTGGTCTAGGTCGATCCGACCCTTTTTCATACTCGCCGGCACGTCGTGCTGCCTCGTAATGTAATGGTAGATCTTTACGCTGCGGTGTGCCGCCCGGCACGCGTTCAAATCATCAAAAAACGGAATAGAGTCAACCGTTTTATTGCTAAAAAAGAGCTGTGCCCGCCGGCTTGTATTGCGGTGAAGCTCGTTTTTAAGTACGCTCCATATCGGGGCAAGCCCGCAGCCTGCGCTGATACACGCCAGCGGTTTCGTCGTCTGCGGATTAAATGTCCCGTATGCTTCGGAAATCATGAACGAATCGCCCTCGCGGAGCGCATGCAATCGCCCAGAATACTCGCCAACCTTTTTTACCGTAATGCTCAGTAATTTTTCATACGGCGCACTCGACAAGCTATACGCTTTGCCTTCCGGCGTACTGCTTTGTTCGAAAAATACCGTGATGTACTGTCCCGCTATATAATGAAAATCCCGCCCCGGCACCGTGAAAAAAATCGTCGCTATGTCGTCTGTTTCGCGCCGAACGCGTAAAACCTTTGCCGTTAGCCACTCCATCAGCGCACCACGCATTCCGCCACGTGCCGCAGCATGATTTGTTTCGCTTGTTCCATTTCGTCCGGCGAAAAACTCACGCGGTCGCGAAACTGCGGACTAACAAGCGTCGGACCAGTCAAAAAATATTGCAATGCAAACCGCTGCGCGCCATCTACCAGTTCGCCGACCGCCTCAAAATCATCAACCTCCAACTGTCCTTTCACGATCGTCGTCCGAAATTCATGATCAATTGTTTTTATCAGCCGGATTGATTCTTTGATCGCATCCAAATTCACTGGTCGAGCGGCGATTTGCGAATACTTGCTCAGCGGACCTTTTATATCCATCGCGATAAAATCAACCAAACCTTCCACCAAAATATCGCGCAGCATATCCGGATGCGTGCCATTCGTGTCTAGCTTCACCCGAAAGCCCATGTTTTTGCAACGACGTATTAAATCTGGTAGGTCATCGTGCATTGTCGGCTCGCCGCCGCTGATAAATACACCGTCCAGTTTGCCGCGCCGCGACTCCAAAAACTCAAAAATCTCATCTTCGGGAATGCCGCCTGCATATTGCTCTGGCAACACTAGTTCGGGATTATGGCAGTATCCGCAGCGCATATTGCAGCCAACGGTAAACAATCCCGCTACTACATAGCCCGGGTCGTCTACTGTGCTAAATTTCTGTACGCCACCGATTACCATTTCCGCTACCTGTATAGCGTCTCGGAATGCGGTAACTAAACCGTATTCCGAGACACCGCCTCTCCTACTTTTTTACTACTTCAACCACCTTATCATAGTGTTCGCGCATCGCAAACTCAGCCTGCTTGCCTTTATTCCATTGCTCGACCGGGCGCAAGAAACCAACCACGCGCGAATATACTTCGCATGGCTCATTACACTTCGGACAATGCGCCTGCTCGCCAAGCAAGTATCCGTGATTGCGGCAAATACTGAAACTCGGGCTAAAGGTAAAATACGGCAAACGGTAATTATCGCAAATCTTCTTCACGAGTCCTTTAAGCGTTTTTGCATTTGCCATGCGCTCGCCCAAGAAGAAGTGAATCACCGTGCCGCCTGTGTACTTCGTTTGCAACTCATCCTGCAAATCAAGTAGTTCAAACAGGTCGTCAGTATAATTAACCGGTAAATGCGTCGAGTTAGTATAGAACGGATGCTCAACCGCCGCACCGATACCGTTCGCGAAATGCGCCGTTTCTGGAAAGTCCGCTTTGTCAATTCGCGCTAAACGGTACGTCGTACCTTCAGCCGGCGTCGCTTCCAAATTATAGTTATTACCCGTCTCCTTCTGAAATTCAACCAAACGATTGCGCATATAGTCAAGTGTGCGCTCTGCGAACTCCCTGCCTGTGTCGCTACCGATGTCCGCACCGAGTAAATTCAGCGCCGCCTCGTTCATGCCGATCAGCCCAATCGTCGAAAAATGATTTTTCCAATACACACCAAAACGCTTTTTTATATCGCGCAAATAAAACTTCGTGTACGGATAAAGGTTTTTGTCGGTCAGGACTTCAAGCGTTTTACGCTTCACTTCAAGCGACTCCTTCGCCTTCTCCATTAGATAGTCAAGACCCTTACGAAATTCTATTTCATCTTTTGATTTCAGAGCCAAGCGCGGCAAGTTAATCGTCACTACACCAACCGAACCGGTCATCGGATTGCTGCCAAACAATCCGCCGCCACGATATTCTAACTGGCGATTATCAATGCGCAGGCGGCAGCACATACTGCGCGCGTCCTCCGGGCTCATATCGCTATTGACGAAATTGCTAAAGTATGGAATGCCATACTTTGCGCTTGCTTCCCACAAATTCTCAATCACTGGATTATCCCAGTTAAAGTCCTTCGTGATATTGTAGGTTGGAATCGGGAACGTGAACACGCGCCCGCTTGCGTCGCCCTCGGTTAAGACTTCAAGCAGCGCGCGGTTAAACATGTTCATCTCTTCTTGGTGATCGCCGTAATTCGTGTCTTGTAATTCGCCGCCGATCACCACAGGCTGCCCCTGCATATAGCTCGGACATTCCAAGTCAAGCGTAATGTTTGTAAATGGCGTTTGGAAACCAACACGCGTCGGTACGTTTACATTAAACACGAATTCCTGCAGCGACTGTTTCACCTCGTCGTACGACAACTTGTCGTATTTGATAAATGGCGCAAGCAGCGTATCAAAGTTACTAAATGCTTGCGCGCCTGCCGCCTCGCCTTGCAGCGTATAGAAAAAGTTGACAACTTGCCCGAGAATCGCGCGAAAGTGTTTCGCCGGTTTACTGGAAATCTTGTTTTGCACACCTGTGAATCCGCTGCGCAGCAAATCCTGCAAATCCCAGCCCACACAGTACACGCTCAACAAATTCAAATCATGAATATGCATATCGCCCGAGCGGTGCAACCGACCGATTTCCGGTGTGTAAACCTTATTAAGCCAATATGTTTTGCTAACTTCGCTCGCGATGTAGTTGTTTAAGCCTTGCAAGCTATACCCCATATTTGAATTTTCGTTCACACGCCAGTCAAGCCGCGACAAGTACTGATCCATCAAGTCAAGGTGCGCCGCATCGGTAATTTCGCGCAGTTTCTTATGCTGATCGCGATAAATAATATATGCTTTGGCGGTTTTTTTATAACGGCTGCTAAGCAAAACCTCTTCGACAATATCTTGAACTTGCTCGACACCCGGCACTTTTTCCGTTAACTCTTTTTCGGCGCGCGCCAATACTTTTTTCGTCAGCTTGTCTGCTTCGGATTCTGCAAACTCGCCCGTCTCAAGTCCAGCGCGTTCAATCGCCGACATAATCTTGCGGTCGTTGAATTTGACCTTTCGGCCGTCGCGTTTTTTGATGTAGTTATACATACCCCTCCTTGTATAATTTTAAGCGCACAAAAACGAAACACCAACGACGTCAGCGCGCTCCTACTTATTATTTGTTTATTATAATACCGCCGATCGCCCTCCAGAGATACAGCGAAACGCTATATATAGCGTATGTATTTCATGATAGTATACTATATATGCTTATGTCAATTCTTGAAATTAATAATTTTAGTAGCATAACACTAGCGATAGTGTCCCATTCATGTTTATATACGCTATTTATGCCGTTAATGCACGAAAAATCTGCCCGAAACCATCAATTTCCGAGCAGATTTTTTACTAAGAGAACTACGCCGCCGCGCGGACTACGCGCGCCGCCATATACGCGTCAATTTTCGCTCGCGACCAGCCGCGGCGCAACAATTCATCGCGTAATCGCCCGAATAATGCCAAGCGAAACGCACGCGTCGATCCAATACCGCACTCGCGCACGATCTGCGCAAATGAACGCGTGCGGCTCATCTGGCGAAACGTGAGCGCGCTAATCCCCAAAATCTCTGCGCGTAATTCACCTTTGCGATCATGAACCGCTAGTAATTTATCAAATTGTGATTTGCGACGCTGCCGCGGCACGCCAAGCTGGCTTGCCCCAGGCATCGCAGAAGCAACCGCCGTCACCACCATTAGTGATGCAATTGTCTTGGTGGACATTTTCATGTTGTCGTCCTCCTTTCGTTTTTAGCATGAGCTTTGCTCATACTTCAAGTATACTACGTGAAAACGCGTGAAAAGAAAGTGGTTTTTGCAACAGATTTTTAGCAAAACTCAAGCATAAGCGTCTTACGCTTGCAGCAGATCGCAAACATTGCGCACCGGCATGCGGCGATTCTCGCCCGTCTGCATATCTTTTAGCGTTACGTCGCCCGCCGCTGCTTCATCTTCGCCGATCAGCACTGCGTAGCGAACGCCAAGTTTATCGGCATATTTCAACTTTTTACCGATTGCGACATCATCAACGTACGTTATCACCGGACACACCGCGCGCAGTTCATGCGCCGCATCAAGCGCGCGCGCCAACTGTACGGGACTAAGCGGCGCCACCATCACGCGTGCAAGCGTTTGCTGCGCCGGCTTAATAATCCCCGCTTCGCGCAATTTATAGAACAACCGCGACAGGCCGATCGAGATCCCCACGCCCGGCAACGACCGCTTGGAATAATTCGCCGTCAGATTATCATACCGCCCGCCCGAACACACGCTGCCGACCTCTGAGTGGTCGTTCAAACTCGTTTCGTACACCGTACCGGTGTAATAGTCCAAACCGCGCGTAATTGTCAAATCAAGCTTCACGCGGCGCTCCGGCACATGCATTGCACGCAGCGCTGTCAGCACCTCATGCAATTCACGCGCGCCCGCCTGGAATTGTTCGTTATTGATGCCAACCATTTCAAGTTTGTGCAGAATTTCGTCATTCTCGCCCTGAATCGTAATAAACTCTAACAAGCGCGCAACTTGCTCGCCGCTGCAACCAGCATCGTGCAACTCAGCCACCAAATCGCCGCGGCTGATTTTTTCAATTTTGTCGATAATCCGCAGCACGTCAGTCGCCGCCGCACTCAAGCCAAGTTCCTCAAAAAATCCATTTAGCACTTTACGGTTATTGATACGGATCGTAAACTCGCCAAAATCAAACTGCTCGAAAATCTCATTGATGATCGCCGGAAATTCCGCATCTACCACCGAACTATCGCTGCCGATTACATCAATATCGCACTGATAAAACTCGCGGAATCGCCCCGCCTGCGCCCGCTCCGCGCGGTGCACTTTGCCAATCTGATAGCGTCGAAACGGAAACGCCAGCTCGCCTTGATGCTGCGCAACATAGCGCGCAAGCGGTACCGTTAAATCAAATCGCAGGCTTAAATCGTTTTTACCGCGTTCAAACCGATAAATCTGCTTTTCGGTCTCGCCGCCGCCTTTGGCGAGCAACACCTCGCTCAGTTCGATGTCTGGCGTATCAAGCGGCGCGAAACCATAGCGCTCATACACCGTGCGGATAATCCCCAGCAATCGGTTAAACTCAATCTGTTCCGCCGGCAAATATTCATTAAACCCGCTCGGCAAACGCGGCGTCGTAATCTTACTCATACCTCTATTATGTCGAGGTTAGGGCGATTTGTCAAAGGATGAATTACATTATCTATCTCGTCATATTCTCAGGCTGGTCATCTGGAACAAATTCTAGCTGAATACCGCGTTTGTTACGAATGAACCGTCCATCCGCGATCGCGCCGATGGCGATTGCCCTGATGTAGTCTGGGTGTAAATACACTGGGTTATCGGGCTGAAAGACCTGCCCTTCCTCGGTATTCACAAGAGACTCGGCGGGTCGATTTGGATCGTCGTTATCAAACGGACTAGCCATAATGATTGCCCACTCGGGAACATTATAATACGACTCGCCTTGCGCTACGCAGTAGTAGTTGCCTCGTATTATTTCAATATCTTCGCGCGAGAGATCGCCCCAGTACACCTTTGTGCCATCTGGTCGAAAATACGACGGGTCTTTGTGCGGAACGACGCGCGCATCACTCGATTGACCGGTATGATCATATTCCCTGATAATCTGTGGATTATTAGGAAACAAACTAATTTGCTCGTCCGGCTGATTTTCGTCAAACGGAGGCTTGAACCAAAATGAATCAGCGGGCTGCCACTCAGCCAACAAAGTTTCTCCAGCCTGGTCTTTGATAACAGCTGGCTTGAATAGTGCGCCCTGAATCTCCTCGGAGTTAATGCCCTTGGGCTTGATATACTTGAGCAGAATTGTCAGCACTTCTTCAGTATCTTCGCGCGCCACACTGTCGCTGATTTCACTAGCGATTTGCTGCCGACGTCGATAGTCATAGCGAGGATCGCCAAGCTCTAAAATATCGAGTTCTCCAATCATCATACCTACCAGCTGCTCAACACCAACTGACCGGCTATCTTCTCCGTTTTCAGCCCGTCGAAAACCTTCATTATACAAACTAGAGGCGTACTCCCAGAAGCATTTCACCACTTCAGGAGTATCCATTCCACGCTCTTTAACATACTTGGCTGCGAGATCTTCTGAAATGAATTGCCCCCACAAATAACCATGCCAGTTAGTCAAAGTCTTGTCTTGAAATAACCATCGAGTATAGGTTTCTAATGACGATGGAATATAGAGGTCGTCAGGGCTGTCAGGGTCGTAGCAAAACGCCTCGGCGGCACGTTTGTTCGAGAGTGGCGGATTATCCATCACTCCTTCTAGCTCTTTTAGCACATCAAACAGCGACTCAACATCGCCAATTTCAGTTGCGTCCGTCCAATCACTTGACGAAGACAAAGAAATTATATCAGCCAGATGACTATTAGGGAGCCTGTCAAGAGCAGCTAACAATTCTTTAGCTTCCTTGGCGCGGCGATTCCGCTCCGCACCGGCTTCATGCCGCAAAAATTCAGGGAAACCCTTGATAAAGTCATCGAATGCAGCACGTCGGCTTAAGGGTGAGTCTGACGATAGCTCATACTTATCGGGGTCGTATAAGTCTACTCTGTTAATCTCAAAACTACGTTTCTCTACAAAATCCTCTATAGACATAACGCTAATAATACCATAACTTGCTTCTAAAAGCAAAAAATCAAAGCCGGTAGTTAGTTGAACGAATCCGACGCGCATAACTTGACTATATCAGCAAAGTGTGTTATTATAAAAAGATATGGCACATGAGCGAGACGAATACTCCAGTAGATTAACTAGTGATGCGCACGAATATGCTTTGGGGCAGCCTCATTTTTCGAGCGAAGCAGCGAATTCTACGATAGGAGAGGTAGATATCGATGAAAATTCTAGTGCAGAAGCCACAAGAGAGAAAAGAGCATACGGGGCGATGTCCGCTATGGCAATCATTCATTCTTTTCGCGAGACGCTATCAAGCTCCGCGTACGTAAACACGACAGAGTCGGAGTGTGCTTATGACAACCAACCGCGCTTTCAGGGCGATACTACCGACCCATCTCAGCATGACCCGACGAATTTTAGGTATTTAGTTCATGCTTTGAATCCGGGCGCAAAGATGAGCGCTATGCGTATAGCGGTTGATTTTAGCGATCACATCGATTCTTCGCACGGCAACCAGTCAATAAACATGTATGAACAGCCAGAGAGAGTGGCGGAGCGCGTCTCTTTAAGTATGTCGCTGATTGATCAAGATCACACTGCTACATGGGGACGTGGAGGCTTGATAATTTCAGCGCCTGAAGAAAATATCGCTTTGACTTCGAGGACTGATGCCGGTGCGCATAATAACGACAAGAATTTTCTCTTGGAGCAAAGTGTTAGACACGGCGTAATGTCGGCGGAGCAATTGTTAGCTAGTACATCACCGCAGCAATACAACGAAGTTGTAGCTTTGGCGGACAACGACGGTAGTAAACTAGAGACGATAGGTTTTTTCTATAAGGTTACTTCCAAGGGCGAACCGGTTGATTTAGTGATTGCGCAGCAGATGCGGATGCATGCCGAACGGTTGGGTTTGCCGGTGGTAGAAATTCTACAGGAGAATAAACTGGGCGAAGATAGAGTCGATCGTAGCACAGACGATGACCAGAAATTACTTGCAATTGTATACGGCGGCGAGCGGTATTTATTGTCAAACTCGGATTATAGAATACTTGACGAGGCTAGTAGCTTCAGATTGCCTCGCCCGAAGAGGTGAGCGCTGCGCTTCAGTTTGCTGTTAATGCAAACAATATGACCGAGGCGGAAGCGCAACAGATACTGGATGATTACGCCGAAGTACGCGAGCGTCGAATGACGCCGACGGCTTATTATGACGACGAGGGTAATTTCGAAAAGATTGTGTATTATGATGGCTATGGCGACGATGAATTGAGAGTTACGCTTTATAATTCGGGGTATATCCGACGAGTAAATACAAAGCGGGAGAGCGAGAAGAGGAAGAGGGCGATGTTAGGTGGTTTTGTCCGTCGTGACACTCAAAGCCGTAGTATTCCAGTTCAACCGCATAAAGCTGACTCTATGGTGAAACGCGCCAAAGAAGGTTTAGACGAGGCTAAGGCAGATGAGTTGCAGCAATGGTACGATAGGTGTCGAGAAGCTATTGAGCAAAACTGGAGCGTATACGTGCAGAGACGCTGTAGAGAAAAATCAGTGAAGCTCAGCCCTAAAACTATATCTCAATTGAAACCCTTTAGACAAAAAAGTTGAGTTTTTGACCCGAAGATGCTATAGTCTAAAGTACTCGTCGTATTTCATTTGGTGTTTCGAGCCAGTATGTTGGGGATTCGCCAAGTGGTAAGGCACCGGGTTCTGGTCCCGGCATTCGGGGGTTCGAATCCCTCATCCCCAGCCAAGTGAAATATGATGAAAAACAGAATTTTGCGCTACGCTTTTTAGGTTAGTAGATCGCGTGTGCTACTTTCTATTTCTATTGAAGACTAGCCCGCGCGAACAAACCGCCAGAATACTCAACCATACGACACTTAGCACGGCATAAACACTAGACGGCAGTCGCGAAACAAGCGCACCAAACAAGGCAATCGACTCCCCAGAGAGCAATGCATACATGCTAGCGACAAACCATAATGTAGGCGCAACCACCGCCAGCACGCCAGAGAACCGCCGAACAGCACGCGGCAAATCCATCGACAGCAAAAAAGGCAGCGACATCAGCTCGACAGCGACGATTGCGACCGCGAGCCAGGTTTGTACATCGCTCGGCAAGCCGCCAAATGCGCCGGGAAACTTTTCAAACGCAAACAATTGCAGTACAAGTACCGCGACCGTCCACCACGCCAAACCAAACGCGGCATAATTCGCCCGTGTTGTAAAAAATTCTTTTGGAAAAATACTAGCTATAAACTGTTTCATATCTTTAGTATACCGTTTTTCCACATGATTTTTTCAAATTTGTCCAAAAAATACTTGCCACATACCGTAATTCCGTGTATTCTACAGATAGCGAAGTTACAAAAACAAACACCAAAACTTGTATCGATCGCTCTCCGATATATCCACCACAACATCCTAAATGCCCTGCTTTTTGCAGGGTGTTTAGGTTTCTGGGAGTGCACATAGTCTGCAAAAAACTCGGGCGAGATACACCCCGAAACCGAATGACCCCTAGTCTGCCTTGCGGCTATGTACTGCACGCCACGTAGCGATATTATCATGATGACCGCTCAGCAACACCTCGGGAACTTTCATGCCGCGCCATTCTTCGGGGCGCGTGTACTGCGGAAACTCAAGCGTTTCGCCATCACTGAAGCTTTCAATTGCCGCGCTGTTTTCGCCGCCAAGTACGCCCGGAATAAGTCTCACAATGCTATCGATAATCGTCATCGCCGGCAGCTCACCGCCTGTTAACACATAATCGCCGACGCTCAGCTCTTGATCGACAAGCGCCATAATCCGTTCATCATATCCTTCGTACCGTCCGCAGATAAAGATGTACCCGTGATCTTGCTCGCTATATTCTTGCGCAAGCGCCTGCTTCCAACGCATACCACGCGGCGTCATGATGACAACTTTTGCAGTTGGATCGTTTTCTTTCGCCTGCTCAACCGCCCGCCATAACGGCTCGACCATCAGAAGCATACCATCGCCGCCGCCATACGGCGTATCGTCAACCGTTCGACGCGGACCAAGTCCAAACTCGCGCAAATTAATCGTCGATAGCTCAACATAACCGTCCTTTTGCGCTTTCCACATCATAGAGTTGCCAAAGACACCGGTAAACATCTCAGGGAATAAGGTGACGATTTGGAATTTTCTCATAATTTATAGTATAGCAATATTTGACTAAAGCGTCTATTTATATTTTTAGTGTACTTGCGTATACGCTTACTTCATTGTTATATATAAGTAGCATTATTTGTATAATTTATTTTATAGCTATGTTTGTAAAAATATACGTAATATTATAAATTATACATTGCTACTTTCATCAAATAATCCTTACACGTCTTGCAAGCTGCGCCGCCAAAAATAAAATACTATACTCTTTTTTCACGCAACCAACAAAAAAGCCACTCCGCTAGATAGCAAAAGTGGCTTTCTTGCACAAATAAGTCTCTCAAACCATTTGTTGGTTCGCTCGCAATAAGAGCAATTTGTATGTTTTCTCGCAGTTCAAGGTTCTCGCATGAACTTACTTATGATTATATATCAAGGTCGTCTAGTTCCGCAAGCTCTTCGCGTGACTTTTTTGCGAATTTACTTGGTTCATCAGCACTGTTTTCCACAGTATCAGTAGTTGCACTGTCCACAGGTTCTTCGCTTGATACATTTGCTACTGCTTCGTCCGGGTTGTCGTTGTTGACAATTTTCAGGTTGTAGCGCGCGCTATTCTTCGTTCCGAGCGCCCGCAGTAGTGTCCGCAAGCTTTGCGCTGTACCGCCGCGACGACCAATTACACGGCCTAAATCTCCAGGATTAACCGTCAGCGTCAATAGCACGCCCTTCTCATCAACGATACGGTCAACCGATACATCGTCTGGGTGTTCCACCAAAGATTTTACGATATATTCTACAAATTGCTGGTCTATTGTCGACATATGCCCTCATGCCTCCTTTTCGGTCTTACAGGTTATCGTACTTTTTCAGTATACCACGGAACACAAGCAAAATAAAAAGCTCGCCGCTGTAAACTTTGGGCGAGCTTTTCGCACTTCAACTCTCTAAGTTAGGCTTCGGCGGCCTCGGACTCTTCTGCAGCGTCTTCTTTTGGCTGATTCTTACGCAACTTCTCGGCGTTTTTCACCGCTTTCGTTTTGTTGCCCTCAAACTCTTTTACCCAACCCGGCAACTTCACGCCAGCACTTTTGAGCAACTTAACAACACGCGGCGTCGGCTGTGCGCCATTATCCAAATATTTTTGCGCCAATTCAACATTAATATTTGAATCTTTAGTGTGCGGATTGTAGCTGCCGACATACGCGACCACGCGGCCGCTTGACGGATGGCGCTGAGCTTCTTGTACCGCCAGCCGGTATACCGGATAAGCTTTGCGGCCGAGGCGTTGCAAACGAATTGCGAGCATAAATGTAATATTCCTTTACTTCACTTTACAGGTTTACTCTTTTACTTCTTAGACATTCTACCGGATTTTACGATAAAAGTCAATCTGACTTAGCGCTTTTTTGCTTCGCATAGGCTTCAAGCGCTGCTTTTGCCGCTTCTTGCTGCGCCGACTGTTTGCTTGACCCAATCCCTTTGCCCATCAGCGTATCGTTGACATATGCGCCGAGCGTGAATACTTTATCGTGGTCTGGCCCCTCCTCAGAGAGAACCTTGTAAACCGGCGTTGCGCTATCAACCTGCTGGCTAATTTCTTGTAAATGGCTTTTTGGGTCGCGCCATGAACCCTCGGCAAGGATTTTATCAAGCTTCACGATCGTATACTTCTGTATAAACGCCGCTGCGTCATCGTAGCCGCGCTCTAAATAGATTGAGCCTATCACTGCTTCGTACGCATTTGCTAGAATCTGACGCCGCGCTCGATCTGAACCATGTTTCTCACCTTTACTCATACGCACCAATGGCTCATACCCCAACTCTCTTCCAGATTCTGCATTGCTAATCGTATTCACTAATGCCGCACGCCAGCTTGTCAGAATTCCCTCCGGTTCGCTATAGTGCTGAAACAGATAATCGGTCACGACCAGTTCAAGTACTGCATCACCCAAGAACTCAAGCCGCTCATTGTGCTCGCTTACCGATTTACGGTGCTCGTTTACATAGCTGCGATGCGTCAAAGCAGTAATCAGAAGTTGAATATCGCTATATTCAAATCCCAATTTCTGCTTCGCCCAGTCCTGATATGGTCCTGTCGGCATGCCTGACATTTATAACTTCTCCTCTCGTATACGTGTTTTTGCCTTTAACATTAGTTTTGCAATATCTTCATATTCAATTAAGTCGAGAGCTTCATTGAATGGAAACCACTTAATACCTTTCATCCAATCCTCTTTCTGAATTTCATCGCCGCTCGTACGGACGCGCACTAGATAGATTTGCGTTGTCATCAGTACGAGCTTATCAATCCGGCGGTACCGAAAATGAATTTTACCGAGCCATCCGAGCATATCAACATCATGCAATCCTGCCTCTTCGCCAATTTCGCGGCGCGCTGTTTGCACTGCAGTCTCACCCTCTTCAATATGCCCTTTCGGGATCGTCCAACGATCTTTGGCGTCTTGAATCAATAAGATTTCCAGCCCATTTACGCCATGGCGAAAGATCACGCCGCCACTTGTCGGCTCGCGTACAATTTCTTGAATCGATGCCGAACGCGAACGCGTCAAGTACTTGCGGATGTGATCAAATCTATTTTTGCTTTGTTGTTTCTTTGGCGGTTTCGTCATTATCCGATGCCCCCTTTACCAGCGTGCGGTATGCCGTACCAAGCACACCGTTCACAAACCGGCTTGAATTATCGGAACCAAACGCTTTCGCAAGCTCAACCGCTTCGTTGATTGCTACTTTTGGCGGCACGACATCGCTGCGGTATAGTAATTCGTACAGGCCGATTCGCAGCACCGTGCGGTCAACACGCGCTATCTGCGAAATCGGCCAATCTGGCGCAATCGGCTGCAGCGCCGCGTCAAGCTCCGCCTGCTTATCGACGACACCATCTGCAAGCTCTTTTACAAACGTAACGTCGTCAATCGCTGATTCGTACCGAACAATATCGCGCGCAACAATAGCCTCAAGCGTATCCGATGTGTCGCCCGCTTGCGTGCGGACTTCATATTCATACAGTGCCTGCAATGCGACAATTCTACCCAGATGCCGGTTTGATGCCATACGCGTCAGTTCCTTATTTAGTATTTTTCCTCTTAAAATAAGATTCTATTAACCTACTACTTCGCAGATTTTTGCTTCGCTGCTTTTACCGGCTCGCTCGTTTGATTATCTGCTAGTTGCGCCACCTGTGCGGTTGCCCGTTTATTCTTGCCGATATACACTCGCACCGGCGAGGTGCGGTTAACGCGCTTCGCGAGTTTCTCGACCAAGTGGCTGCGACGCAGACCAGTCTTGCGAGGACTTGATTGCTTCTTTGGCTGTGCCATGAAATATTCTCCTTCTCTCGGATTTCTTGTATAAACTTGAACTGTATTATACGCGAAAATGATGTTTTTCTCAAGTTACTTGACTAAATTGCCATTTTTATTATAAAATATTGACTTTTCATTATGCTTGTGTTATTGTAATATCTATGAATACATTACATGAACTATCCAACACAGAAAAATCAAAATCAACCGCAAACCGCGTCCTAGCGCTCGCGAAAAAGACAAGCGCTGAGATTGCTGTTCTCGCCACGCTGGCAACGGGGTTAGGAGCGTGCGGCAGCGAGACAGAAAGCGGCGAAGCAAAAGAGCCGCTATCACCAGAGACACAGGTTGCTCAAATTGTTGATAATTACATTAAAGACCCCGAAAATAACCCATTACCTGAGGGCGTTGAGATCGTGGAAGTAACTATAAAGGATGGCGACGGTTCCCAAAGCGCCGGTGAAAGGATTATAGCTGAGCAACAAAAATCGGGCAATTTTTCTAACGCTGATGCTAATAATGCACGAAGCACTTCAGCCGCTACGTCAATAAATCTATCAAGAAGCATAGAAAGTGACGGCAAAGGCGCTATGCACCCTGGAGATACAGCTTACGTAGCCGTCGGACGCATAAATGGTGACAAACTCATAGATGTCGCGAATTTACGATTAGAGCGAAAGGCTGAGGATTAGGCTAAATTACTATACTAATTAGCTTACCTTTCACATAAATCACTTTCTTCGGCTCGCCCACGACATAGCGCATGACACTTTCATCGCTCAGGGCGAGCTGTTTGATTTTATCTTCACTCGCGCCGGTTGCTACCTGTAATTTGGCGCGTACTTTACCATTGACTTGCACGACAATCGTCATCGTATCCTGCATAATTTTTGCATCGTCAAAATCTGGCCAATCAACGAAATCAAGCTGCGAATCATGCCCAAGTTGCCGCCACAGCTCAGCAGCCATATGCGGCGCAAAAGGCTGCACAAGCTGCACAAGCGTCTCAAGTGCCGACCGCCACGCAGGCGAAAAGCCCTCAGTTTTTAGTTTGTACAGATCATTCACATACTCCATCAGAGCGGCAATCGCCGTATTGAAGCTTAAGCGGTAAATATCGTCGGTAACCTTTTTAATTGTTGCGTGCGTCAAACTATCAAGCTTTTTTACGTTTACTTGCGCTGATTTATCGCTTTCGTCGTATTCTTGTACAAGCGTCCACAAACGATTCAAGAATCGATACACGCCAGCGATGCCGCGGCTCGACCAACTGGAGTTTTCGGTAATTGGTCCTAGGAACAACTCAAATGTACGAAGCGCATCGGCGCCATAGCCTTGATCAATAACATCAAGCGGGTCAACAACATTGCCGAGGCTTTTGCTCATTTTGCGCCCATCTTCAGCTTGAATTAGCCCATGATATACAAGCCGCTTAACCGGCTCGGCAAATTCTGTCAGCCCGAGATCGCGAAATACGTGCGTCCAAAAACGAACATAGAGTAAGTGCGCCGTTGCATGGTCGCCGCCGACATACATGTCGACCGGCGCCCAGTAGTTAACTTGTTTCGTGCCCCATGCGCATTGATCATTGTGTGGATCTGTGTAGCGTAATAGATACCACGAGCTGCACGCATAGCCATCCATCGTATCTGTTTCGCGCATTGCTGGACCGCCGCACTTTGGGCAAGTCGTATGCACCCAATCTTCTTGCGCCGCCAATACAGATTTACCGTCGCCGCGCGGCACAAAATCGTCAACATCTGGAAGTAGCACCGGCAAATCATGTTCCGGTACAGCTACTGCACCGTCAATCGGACAATGAACGATCGGGATTGGCGCACCCCAATAACGCTGGCGGCTAATTAGCCAATCACGCATCTTATATGTTGTCTTAGCGCGGCCAACACCTTCTTGCTCCAACCACGCAACGATCTGCTCGCGCGCGTCTTCACTCCGTGCGCCGTCAAACGCGCCAGAGTTTACGAGAATCCCCTCGCCATGATAACACTGCTTAGCACTCGCGTCGTCCTCGGGACGCTCAATGACTTCAACGACCGGCAGCTCAAATTTCTCTGCAAATGCAAAATCGCGTTCATCATGTGCCGGCACGCCCATCACTGCACCCGTACCGTAACCACCGAGCACATAATCAGCCACCCAGATAGGCATTTTTTCGCCATTCGCCGGATTGACCGCGTAGCTGCCGGTGAAAACGCCCGTCTTCTCTTTAGCGTCATTCGTGCGATCAATTTCAGTTTTTTTCACCGCTTCGTCAATGTATGCATTTACTGCCGCCTGGGTATCTCCGTCCGCTAGCATTCGCGCCAAGGGATGCTCAGGCGCAAGCACTAGATACGTCGCACCAAAAATCGTGTCGGGGCGCGTCGTGAAAACGGTAATTGGCGGAATATATTCAAAATCATATACCGCAACTACGCTATCTAGCGTCACATCATTACCGTAAAATTTCTGAAAATCAGCAAGCTTTTCATTATCATCGCGATAACTCTCATGTCCGGGCATATTATTCGGTACTTTTTTAAGCGGTAGTTTCTGAGCATTCGTAATTTTCGCATAACCAAACGATTCTACGGTATCACCGTCGCGCATCATAAGTTCAGCGACATCGCCCGCTGCAAGATTTTTTGCTCCTAAGCGAATCGTATTCGTCTTAGCGCCAGCCTTGATTTTCTCTGCTAACTCAGGCGTAAATTTCAGCGAATCAGACGGCTTACAGTCAATCAGGAAATTTACCTCCGCACCCTCGCTTTTGCCGATCCAGTTTCGCTGCGCTATTTTAATTTTGTCCGGCCAATCCATCTCGGGCAGCTCGGCGAGTAATTCATCAGCGTATGCCGTAATTTTGAAGAACCATTGTTTCATCGGCTTCTTGACGACCACAGAATCACAGCGCCAGCACTTGCCATCAATCACCTGCTCATTCGCAAGCACTGTTTTGTCTTTTGGACACCACCATTGGAGCGAATCTTTCTGATACGCGAGTCCGCGCTCAAATAGCTTCGTAAAAATCCACTGCGTCCACTTATAATACGCTGGGTCGCTAGTGTTAATTTCGCGCGTCCAATCAATGCTTGCACCAACGCGCTGCAGCTGATTTTTGAAGTTCGCAATATTTTCGGGTACGGTTTGTTTCGGCGACTTGCCTGTTTTAATCGCATAATTTTCCGCCGGCAATCCGAAGCTGTCCCAACCCATCGGATACAATACGTTATACCCAAGTGCCCGGCGAAACCGCGCAACCGTATCAACGATGGAGTGCTCCAAAAAATGCCCTGCATGCATACCTGCGCCGCTTGGATACGGGAACATACCCGTAATGTAGTATTTTGGTTTATCGCCAAAATCAACAGCGCGGTAGCGGGCATCATTCGCCCAGATTTGCTGCCACTTCGGCTCAATTTCAGATGGATTATAGCGTTTCATTAGCTATAGTATATCAGATTTTGCGCCGATCAGCAGAGGATAAAACTAGCTGTCGCCGCTTGACGACGCCGAAGAATTGCTTATATTCATTGCCTCGTTAAGACGTTTATTCCATTCGTCGGCATGTATCACTTCCGAGTCATTCGGCTTCGCAGTCGCCACGCCTTTCGAGAAATCGAATTTAGTGTGGCTCTTCGGCGAGAACCGTGCGTCAGACCCGCCTTCAATATCAAGCGCGCGCAGCTCGTGCGACCATGGCGATATCCACATTGTAAATTTCGTTTTACTGTGTCCGAGCACCGAATGTGAAGGTGCAGGATTGGCGTAGTTATCATCTGTATCGTCCGGCACTACAGAGGAATTATCGTGCGTTGATGGGCCGCAAGCTTTTATATCCTGCGCAATTGCCGTATGCGCGAATGCCTTGTTGAATTGCCGCCATGTCACTGGTTCAATCCATACCGTATACCCGACATTACCGTCCTTTGGCTGTGCCATACTTTCAATCATCACAAATGGATATTTGCGGTAAGTACTCACGATTTCCCTACGTTTTTTACTGTCTTTAAGACTACGTTTATAAACATTTTGTACGCACCGCGCCCGTTCTGCCGCGCGCTGATTATTCTTGTATAAATCATTAATCTCGTATCTCACCCACTTATTGCTCACTTTTTCAAGCTGATTTTTAGCGGACGCCGGCAATTCCTTGCTGCCCGTAAATGCACTCAGCGCTTCTGCGAGATTTTTAACTTTGAAATATATCGTGCCGTCGTCAGTCATGAGTGCAGACGCTTTCACCGAAGTATCACGACCGCCGACGCTCATTTGCAATGTAGCATTAGCATCAACACTTGGCGACGAATTCATGCCGGTATCAAGCGTCAACTTTTTGAACGAAACATCTTTCGCGCCGGCATCATATTTATAGTCCATAGTGATCTCTGTATGCGTCGAAAACTTATTCGCTGATTGCAGTTTCGTAATCGCGTCAAGCACGACATTTTCGGGGCGCTGATATATTGAGTACGCCAGCACGCCGCCGCAAATCGCGAGTAAGAACAGCACGCCGCCCGCGATACAGCCAATAATAATAAGCACTAACTGCGACGACGATGTGCGCGGCATGTATGGTATGGGCTGCTGCGGCAATGCCGGCTGCAATGGCTGCGGCGCTGGCTGAACGGGCGCGACAGGTTTCGATGATTCCGTGTTAGCTATCGCCTGTTCTGCGTTCGTGCTGGCAGTTGGTCGTTCTACATCTTTCTTCTTCGCGCGTTTCTGCTTCGGTTTCGGTTCTTTCTCTTTCGCCATAGTGTTTGCTCTCCTTACTTAAATTGCTGGAAAAACGCTTCTTTTTTCGCCATCCACTGCGCATCTTGGCGGACAAGTTTAACATCTTCTGTCATATTACACAATACTTTCACGCATTCTTCCAGATAAATCGTGTCCTGCGACCCCTTCACGAGCACAATCGCATTTCCCTGCGTCACCGAACGCACGAACTCGCCTGCTTCAATCGCATTCCGCGCAATATGAACCTGGCAACCGCGCCGCCGCGCCGCAGGAGCAATATAATGTTCAGACTCCGGACCAACGGTAACTACCCAGGCAAGTAAATTCGGATCGCACATTGAGCCGAGCTTTTCGTGCTCCATTTGGCTGCTTGCGCCAAGTTCGCGCATATCGCCGAGCACAACAATGCGTTCGGCAGCATCGTCAAACGAATAGAGCGTTTGGAGCGCGGCAGCGGCAGCGGCTGGACTTGAATTATACGTATCATCAATCACCGTAACACCGCCGATCCCGTGCAGAATATTCATGCGCCCCGGCACAGGCTTGATCATACTCAAGCCGCGCACAACTTCTTCAGGCGCAAACCCAAACATAATTGCAGCAGCAACCGCGCCCATAATCGGACGCAGGCTGTGCTCGCCCGCAACTTTGATCGTCGCCGGAAACGAACCGTACTCCGACGCGATAATCGTACCACTATAGCCGACATCAGCATCAAATCGCTGCGGCTCAAACCGAAACTCAGCGCTGCCAGACGTACCGTACGTACTGAAATTTGGATTGTTAATGAGATCCGCAAACCGCCCGTCGATATCATCGCGGTTGATGAGTCCGACTTTCGAAAACGACAACACCGACAATTCTTCTTGCGCCACTGCCTCAATCGTGCCAAAGAACTCCATGTGCTCTGGCGTCACCGCAGTCACAAGCGCAATATCCGGACGTAAGTATTCGCCAAACGCTGCCATATCGCCCGGATGATCAACGCCAAGTTCTTGGACGATAACATCAACATCAGTTGGCTGCCGAATCCGCCGCCGCGCCGCACGAAATACGCCGAACCACGAAAACGGATTTTTTAACTTCGTTGGCAAAGCAATACCGAGAATCGCGAGCGGTACCGACACTTCAGAGTTATGATTGCCTTCATGCATGCGCACGCGGTAGCGCTGTACGAGCAGATCGCCAAGTGCACGCTTCGTACTTGTCTTGCCAACACTGCCGGCAATAACAATGAGTTTGATTTCGGGGTGATACGCAAAATAGTCAATGACGTATCGCTTCATTTTCTTCAGGACATATTTTTTGAACATATACTTATGATACCGTATGTGGTAAAAATACGAAAATAAAGGCAAAAGAAAAACACCCTCTATACCATCCTAGAGCGTGCTTTTCTGGTGGCTCCTACTAGACTCGAACTAGTGACACAAGGCTCTTCAGGCCTCTGCTCTACCAACTGAGCTAAAGAGCCACACCTCCTCTATTCTACTAAACTCTCTTTGTTTGCACAATAGAGGAGAGCGTGCCATTATTCTGTCCGGTTTTCCTCAAGCGATGTTATCTTCTTAATCATCGGCAGCACAAGATAAACGCCAACGGCTGCCGCCGCAAGCAATCCGCCAACGATACAATAATATGTCAGTGTAAGCGTTGGCTTAACTGTGTTTGAAAGCGACGATAAGAATATAGTCGAAACCCACACTCCCAAACCAGCCGCCACAAGCGATACGCTCACGAGCGGGATAAGCGACTCAATCATCACAATCTGCTTTAATTGTCCAATCGTCATACCGCCGAGGCGCAGTGTCAAGAGCGAACGCCGGCGCTCCAGCAATCCGCCAATTGTCGATACGATCATACTGCAAACCGCTACTGACATAGTCAAACCGATACCAGTATATGCCATTTCGGCAAAACTTTTAACCACCGGACTGATGTGCGGCTGCTGTGCGTACGTGCCGCTGATAATATAACGATTCGCGGTTTGCGAACTATTCTCTGCAATAAGCGTACGCAGCGCGTCGATATTGTCATTGCTATTCAATGCCACCATATACGTTGACAGCGTCGCGCCTTTATCAACAGCATCGACTGTCGCAACCGTTTTAACCACTTTTTCGTTAAAATTCACCACCGCATACTCTTTATTGTCTGGACAAATGTGGCGCGTATACACGGGCAGGGCTTGGCACGGAATGTATGAGTTGTCATCTTTACGATACACTTTTTCGACCGACCTTACATAGCTCTGCGAACGTAGTGTCTCAGCCAAATCATTTCCTGCCGGCTCAACCATAACGAGCGCCGTATCTTTTTTAAGCTGTGAATAACCATTATCGTTCACGGCGTCGGCATTTAGTTTATCGACGCCGCCAACTGCTGTGAGGTAAAAACTACCCGCAAAGAGTGCTAAAACCACGCCGCTCACACTACGGAACACCTGTTTTGATTGGCCAGAAATTCGCCTACCTGCGATAAGCGTTGACGGACGTGCCGTGAAGCGGGCGGCAACGCGAGACAATATATATGTTAGCCACGATCCCGCCAGAACCAAACCAAACATCACAAGTACAATACCGCCCATCAACGCCAGCATTGGCATCATAGCATCATCTGCACTTTTTACCCATTTTACACCCTCCGGCAGCGTCATCCAGACAAAGATACCGAGTCCAGCGAGCAATGGAATTACGCGCCATAACCGCGGTTTTTTCGCGACTTTCTGCTTGCGCGCCACACCAAGCGGCGACGTTTGCACGTGGCGCATACCCCACCAGTTTGCCGCCAGGCTAAGCACGAGTGTCAGACCGACAATCAACGCGTATTGCCCCCAGCCAACGACCATGTCCTGCGACATAAAACGCATATCGTCAAATTTATATTGCTGCAAGAGAGGCAATGTTACTAGATACGCCAACGAGCCGACAACGACTCCGGCGAGCGTTGCGATAAATGATTCAAACAAGAGAATCTTCGTCACTTGGCGCCGCGTACCGCCGATTAGTCGAATTGCTGCGTAACGCTGCTCGCGCTGCGCACTTCCGAGCTGCGTCGCAACCGCTACAAACATCACGATCGGAAAGAGTAAAACCGTACCGCCAACTGCAATAAGCGCTAATCCTACCGCGCCAAACCCCGCTCTCATACCGCTCGTGTCAAATTTATACATGTCAACAAACATGCTCTGTCCATAATCATCTTTTGCGGCTGCTTCATCGGCATTCGCCCCGCGAATGACAGACAACGAGTCGGGCGACGATTCAAGCGATGCCGGAATCGTTCCCAAATACTTTGTACCATAGCGTTCACCGATACGATCCTCCGGACGCTCTTTGGCGATTTTTGCCAACGCTTCCGACAAATAATACTCGCCCGGCGCCGGCGTCTTTATTCCGCCTGGCAACTTCAGCGCATGATCTCCTGCCGCATAGACCGACATTACATCAAACTCTTTGTCGTGCCATTTGTTGAGATTACCAGGCATATACAACGACGCCTTTAACGGCGACACACCAGGAATTGGTTTTTGATTATTCTGCTTAGCATTAAATACCGCAAAACGCCAGTCGACATGCTGCGCACGACCCATCAAGCCGTTCGTACCTGCCGTCAGCGCCAATAGAACAAAAAGACCAAGCGCGACTGCCGCCGCCGTCAGGCTGAGACGCCCAATTGATTGGCGGCCAGATTTTTTGAACAACAGCCAACTGATACTCATTTTCGCCCTCCAGCAATTTGCCCGTCGCGAACAATAATCTCGCGATCGGCATAGGCGGCAATCGTCGGCTCATGCGTCACCATAATGACCGTCGTGCCATTATCTTTCGCGGTTTTGATAAACAACTCCATCACCTTCTCGGAATTGAGCGAATCAAGCGAACCAGTTGGCTCATCAGCAAACAATACTTTCGGCTCAATCACCATCGCCCGCGCAATCGCCGCCCGTTGCGCTTGCCCGCCCGACAATTCGCCCGGCAAACTCTCCTCTTTACCATTCAATCCAACCTTATCAATCCACGTATTAGCACGCCGATACGCCTCTTTACGGTCAACGCCGTTCAGCAACAGCGGCAACGCCACGTTATCATGAACTGTCAGTTCCGGCACAAGCTGTCCGAACTGAAATACAAACCCAAAGCACGTACGGCGCAATTTAGAGCGCTTATCGTCACTTAGTTTATCAATGCGTTTTCTATCAAGCATAATTTCACCGCTATCCACACTGATGATTGCCGCCAAGCTATGAAGTAACGTCGACTTACCAGAGCCGCTCGGACCCATAATTGCCAGTACTTCACCTGGAAGCACGTCAAGCGATACGCCGCGCAATGCGTGGGTTTGCCCATACGACTTTTTGATGTGTTTAGCGCTAATTATTGGTTGATTCATGTAATATTTCCTCCTTTAATTTCATTAAGCGCGAAATCGTCAATTCAATCCAGCGCAGATCTGCTTCTAGATGATACAGCGCGTAATCAATCAACAGCATGTCTGATAAATCACTGTTGCGGCGTCGGTTCGTCAACTCCCGCATTCGCTGGACATGAGCTTTGCGCTGGTTGTCAAGGTATGGAGCAGCATCGCCGTCTTTCAGGATCGCTAACACTGTTTTGACGTACATTGTCGCCTGCAGCTGCGGCGACGGTGCTTCAGGTGATTCTAGCCAGGATTGCAAATCATTTTTACCTTGTTCGGTGATAGCGTAGCGAACCCTGTCCGGACCGCCCGATTCGCTCGTGTCTGCAATTTCTTCTACCTTATTATCGCGCTTCAGCCGCGCGAGTGTCGAATAAACTTGACCTGCCAGAATTGGCTTGTCCTTGCCAAAATACCCATCGTATCTCTTCTTTAACTCATACCCGTAATTTGACCCTTCTGTCAAAAATCCGAGCAATACATATTGTGCATTCATAATTTAACTATACACCCAGTTATTAGTTTATGCAAGCTATTTTATACAAAAAATATACACCGAGTGTATAAATATAGAATATATGCTTTCATCAATGAAATATACGAAAATAAAAAACTACTGTCACGAAACAGTAGCGAACTATGTTTTTCACTTAGATTACAGCTATTATCAATGGTCTGGTGCGGGTAGAGGGAATCGAACCCTCGTCTCATGCTTGGGAAGCATACATAATAGCCGTTATACGATACCCGCAAATACCTTTCATTATTATACTACATAGCGCAGAGGTATTGAAATCAATCGGCAAGTTCGCTATAATGATATGTAGAAATCCTATGCGGGTTTAGCTCAGTTGTTAGAGCGCTTCCTTGCCATGGAAGAGGCCAGGAGTTAGAGTCTCCTAACCCGCACCACAAACGAAATCATTTGATTCAATGAACCCTTTCCAGGGTTCATTTAGCTTATAAGATACTTTTGACCCCTTAAAAGTATCTTTTTTAATGGGTTCAATTATAAAGTTAGAGAAGAATATTTTTAAAAGCTGGTCCAGCTCACTCATGTCATCAAGTTTTTCAAAAATAACAGGGAAAAACTCAAAAAGTTTGAGATATTCATCAAATGTAATTAAGGAGTCCTTTAATAAGCGTCTTTGACTGACTATTAGCTCATAACGCTGTTCTAATTCCTTTTGCTCATCAAGAAGCTTGCCAAGATTGTAATAGTCTTTTAGCTCGGGGCTCTCTAATATGAGCGCTTTTGTTTGCTCATACTGTTGTTTTTTAAGCGCTAGCCTCCGTTTTAGGCTAGATACCTCACTAGTGAGCCTAGTGCTTTCATGCTTCATGGACCTTTCGGCACTTGATTTAATAACCAAATAATTACTCTTTTTAATGAATAAATATTCTTTAAAGAATACCTCCGCTGTATCAATAATAGTTTTTGCACGAATTGACTTTCCATTTAAATTGCAATATCTGTTTTCACATTTATAGTAGTATCTGTAGTCATATTTTTCACCCGTTGTCTTATTTCGCTTATTCGTAACCATTGAGGTCATAGACTCGTTACAAGCCCCACAAATGACTCTACCTCTAAATAAATTAGCAAATATCTCACCACCTTTTGGCTTATTGATAGCATAAACTTTAGAGGAATCCAAACTATCAATTTTATTTATTTTTAAATATTCATCGACAGTAATTACGCTCTGAAAATCATACTCTTCTAATAAATTTTTGTAGTGTTTACCCCACTTTAAAACACCAGCATAAAATGGGTCTTTAAGGGTCTTTGAGACATCGTCCTTGGACCATTTATGACTTTGGTAAGGACCTCCTGCACGCTTCTGAACAGTATAGGTTTGCTCATTAATCCACTCTCTAATATCTTTTTGAGACTTGCCGTTTAAAGCTAGTTCAAACATGTGCTTAACCTTTGTAAAGTTTTTTGGGTCAGGTTGGAAAAAGCGATTTGAATCTAGTATATAGCCGTGCTTAAATTTACCGATAAATTCAGCATCCTCTATAGCCCTTTTATTACCACGGTCTACTGATTCGGAGAGATGCTCAGAGTATTGTTTAGCCATTACAAACGTGATGCCAAGCAGCATCTTGCCCGCTGGATTATTTTCAAATGTAAATGTCGCAAACCTTAAGTCCTTAATTAAACCTCTGTCTACTAGGTCGATAATAACACCCGCCTCTTTCATATTTCGTGATAGACGGTCAGGATGCCAAGCTATCAAGCCATCTATCCTTCCATTTTCAATATCATCTATAAGTTTATTAAATTCATCGCGTGTATCTGCAATTTTAGCAGAAAAGCTTTCCTTGTATATCTTTTTGATACTTAAGCCATTTGGTGTAATAACTTTATCTACACACTCCTTTATTTGGTCTTCTATTGATGAAGCTTGCCTGTCTTCACTTGTAGTAGATTTACGAGCGTATAATCCATACTGTACGGGCTTAAGTGAACTCTCATTATTTTCAGGACCGCTACCTGTAAGTTTATTTAGTAATAGCTTTACACTTGTAGAGTTGTTACTATTCTGCATAATCCCTATTATAAGCCCTTATCTATTGTTAGAGCTAATTTAGGCTATAGGAAATTATAAAAGAATCTTTATTCCTCTACTGACTACATAGCGCTGTTTATTTGATGTGGTATTTATTTTTTCATTTTGCTTATTAATATACCTGAATAATATATTAAGCAATTTTAATATGTTTTCATCGGCGAAAGCTTTTCGGTTAGACAAAGAGGACATCCGAGACTCCTTGAAGTAGCTACTTCAGTTAGTCCGCTAAAAGCCCCTTTTTTACCGAGTTGTTCTCGTATGCTTATTTTTATGTGTAAATCATGCTACCCGTTTTTTGCGCGGTACGTCTCCGCTATGTAGCCACATAAAATGCGGTAGTTTATTAATTACATCGTCTATTATATCAAAATTCAAATCTTACATCAAAATGATATAATGGATAATGTCTAGATTCACAACAGGGCTCATTTTATCCCGAAAATGGGCAGCCATTTGCTAAAAGCAATAGGGATAAAACCCTCGTTGTGGGTCTAGACAGCCAGCAGTGGCTGTCCTTTTTTAATAACTAAACGGGGGTATTATGAACAATACACAGCAATCATCAAATTCTAAAAAACAAAAGAACTACGTGCATACACGAGAGCAAAAGGGACATAGTATCATAAAACACATCTTATTATGTCTGGTCGGCGTCGGCTTCTTCACAATCCCATACTACACAATTAGCCCTAATCACTACTGGCACACTTAAAAAGTATTGGTAATTCTGCACCCAGAAATCTACCATTTATACAGCGGAATGGTGCTCTATCATACAGGGGGGGGTGATTCCCCCCCTGTAAAATTGTCTTGATATTAGTAATAGCCTTTGGCGGTTAGTTATATGGGTGTATACTTACCTAATAAATGATTGATAGTGATTGCTTATACTGCGCCGTACGTCTTTTTATTACTGGAGCTGGACCGGGGTAGTCCATAATGTATTCAAAAAGTTTAAGTAGATTCTGTAATTCTGCACCACGATCACTTCGGCGCTTAAGCGCCTTTTTGTTTACAAACGTCATGCCAACGACAACAATATTTAGCTAGGAGTAGCAGCGCCTACTTCTTTCCGCCGCGCAGCGCATCAATCAATTCAACCGGAAACAGCATCATTGTTTTTTGCGACGGCTCTGTTGAGATGCGTTCCAAGGTATTCAATGTGCGTAAGTTAATTGCACCCGGCGTTGTTGCTAAAATTTCAGCCGCCTCCGCCAAAGTCTTAGCGGCTTGTTTTTCACCGTCGGCATTGATAATATTGCTGCGACGTTCGCGCTCAGCTTCTGCCTGCTTCGCCATCGCCCGTTTCATGTCGCCCGGTAATTCAATGTTTTGAATTTTTACATTTTCGACATCAATACCCCATTTGTCTGTCTCGGCGTCGACAATCTCTTTGATTTGTTGCGAAATCTCTTCGCGCTTAGCGAGCAGATCGTCCATGTCGACATTACCGGTCACATCGCGCAAAGCAGCCTGCGCAAACTGGCTAGTAGCATAGATATAATTCGTCGTTTCAAGTACAGCTTTCGGCGCATTAACGACGCGAAAATAAACAACCGCATCAACGCCAACCGTTACATTGTCTCTAGTAATTACCTCTTGCTTCGGCACGTCAATCGGCGTCGAGCGTATATCAACTAGCGTCATCGTTTGAATAACCGGCAAAACGATACGAAGCCCTGGTTCGCGCACGCCAGAGAACCTACCAAGTGTCAGCACTACGCCGCGTTGGTATTGATTTACTACCCGTATACCACTCAACATCGCAATGAATACAAGTACGCATATGATGATAAGAATTTCCATACAACCCCTCCTTTTATTGCTTATAATTATCGCACGGTTCAATCAAAAGCACAAATATAGATGGTGCGGCGCTCTATTTTTACACCACGTATCGCGGTATAATACAAATATGGAGAGAATACCGCTCGCAGAACGAATGCGACCAAAGAGCTTAGACGAGGTGATTGGACAAGGGCAACTGCTCGGCGACGGCGAGTTGCTGCGCCGAATCGTGACACAGGGCGAACCGGTCAGTTTGATTTTTTGGGGTCCGCCGGGCACAGGAAAAACGACGCTAGCACGTATTATCGCGTGCGAAGTGAACGCGGAATTTATTGAACTCAGCGCCGTCACAAGCGGTAAAAAAGACGTTGAAAAAGTAATTAAGCACGCGCGGCAAAATTGGAATTTAGGTTTGCGCACGATTTTGTTTGTCGACGAAATTCACCGCTTCAACAAAGCGCAACAAGACGCGTTCTTGCCGCACGTTGAGTCAGGGCTGATTACCCTGATTGGCGCCACGACCGAGAACCCCAGCTTTGAGGTCATTCCCGCTCTATTAAGCCGTACGCGCGTGCTTGTATTGCAGCCGCTTGCAAAAGATGAAATTATTGCAATTCTGAAGCGCGCGCTAAAAACGCTTGGCAAATCAAAGCAAATCACACCGAAAGCGCTAGACTATCTCGCAGAATTATCTAGCGGCGACGCACGCGTAGCACTCGGAAATCTTGAATTAGCACTCGGTTTTGGTGAAAAAATTACACCCGATATCGTAAAAGCGGCAGCACAAAAGAAAATTCCTGGCTATGACAAAAAAGGCGACACACACTACGACGTGATTTCAGCGTTCATCAAGTCGCTGCGCGGCAGCGATGTGCAAGCGGCGCTCTATTATCTCAGCCGAATGATTGATGCCGGCGAAGATCCAAAGTTTATCGCGCGGCGCATGATAGTTTTCGCTTCTGAAGACATTGGGCTAGCGGGCAATGGCGCGCTTGCGCTCGCGGCGGCAACATTCCAAGCGGTTGAACGCGTCGGGCTGCCGGAAGCGAACTATAATTTATACCACTGCGCTGTCGCTTTGGCGCGCAGCCCGAAATCGCGCGAAATCACCGACCTAATGCATGCCGCCAAAGATCTAGCGAAACAATTTCCCGACGCGCCTGTACCGCTCCATATCCGTAACGCGCCGACGAAGTTGATGAAAGATCTCGGCTACGGCAAAGATTACAAATGGCAAGCAGGCTTTCGGCACGAGAAAGGGTTTTTACCCGATGAAATCAGGTCAAGCTGCTAATCAGTTAGTGCATATATATTCAATCATGCGGATCTTCGCTTAGTTGTCGCGCTGCAATCGGTGTTCGCTACACTCAACCAAGACGCCCTCATACGGCCGAAGCGTTACGACGCCGTTTGCACCAATTGCCGGATAGTCAACCGGATGCGTTGAGCATAAAATAAATCCAGCGTGCGGCAACGTAACACGGCGCGTCTCTTTGCTAAAATTGAGCGCCACAAACACGTGCTGCTCCTTGCCGATCCACCGGGCATACGCAAATATGTCGTCGCCCGCATCACCGATCGGCTCGTATTCGCCCATGCGCAAAATCTCATACTGACTGCGTAATTTCAGCAGCCGCTGATATAAGGCAAAAAACGAATCGGGATCATGCTGTTCAACATCAACATTCACTTTTTTACTTATAGGATCAACAGGCAACCACGGTTTTACTTGGCTAAAACCGGCATTTTTTTCACCCGTCCACTGCATAGGCGTACGTTCGGGATCGCGCCCGACTGACTCGTCGTTACCGTGACTAAATACTGACTTATCTTGAATTTCATCAAATTGGATCGGCGCGTTCGTCATACCGATTTCGTCGCCGTAGTACACCACCGGCAGGCCCGGCAGTGTCAATTGCATCAGCGCAACGAGCCGCGCCTGCTCTGTACCGCCATAACGCGTCGCGATTCGCGCTTGGTCGTGATTGCTAAAACAATACACCGGCGTATGAATATCAGGATTAATCATGCCCTGAAATTCATTTACCATCGTACTAAACGATTCCGCTGAGAACTTCGCGCCCAAGCCTTCAAAATTAAATGGCATCGACACGTCAGGGTTGACGCCGTAAAATCCGAGATACTGTTCCTGCGTGCCGTAATTTCCATCAGGATAATCTTCGAAAATCATGATTCTATCGTCATATGACGCCACAACATCCGTCAGCTCGCGCAAATATGGAAACAGGTTTTCCCAAAAACGGCTATATTTATGCTGCAAATCGTCAAACGACCGCACCGACTGCTCATCAGGGCAATGCGCCGCGAGCAGATCATCGCGCTGGTGCGGATCTTTACTAATCCACCGCACTGCGTCAGCGCGAAATCCATCAACGCCTAAATCAAGCCAAAATTTCAGAACGCGCTTCATTTCTTGGCGCACCGCCGGATTGTCCCAATTCAAATCGGGCTGCTCTTTCAAGAACGTGTGTAAATAATATTGCTGCCGCGATTCATTCCACTGCCACGCCGAGCCTCCAAAAATACTCAGCCAATTATTCGGCGGCGAACCGTCCGCGCGCGCATCGCGCCACGTATAAAAATCGCTTTTGTCATTATCGCGCGACGATTGCGATTCCAGAAACCACGGGTGCTGATCGCTTGTATGGTTCGGCACGAAATCAACCATGACTTTAATGCCGCTTGCGTGCGCTTTTTCGATCAGTTCGCGAAAATCATCAAGCGAGCCAAACATCGGATTAATATCGCAATATTCCGACACATCATAGCCCATATCAGCTTGCGGTGATGGATAGAACGGAGAAAACCAAATCGCATCGATGCCAAGCGATTTTTCACCGCTTTTTATATAGGCTAGTCTGTCAATTACACCGCGCAAATCGCCAACACCATCGTCGTTTGAGTCCATAAATGATCGCGGATAAATTTGATACAAGGCATTTACATTTGCCCAGCGTTTACGCGCCATATTCTTTCTCCTGTTCGTCTTTGAGCGCAGCATATACGCCGTTCGTCCAGCCAAAACCGTCTTGCAACTCGTACTCGCCACCGCCGCCTGGCGCCGCTGCGACGACGTCGTATTTCTCGACCATTTTCCGTTCGCTCATAAACACCGATTCATTCAGCGCAAGCCAGCGGTCGCGGATTTCTGCCGCCAATTCGTCATAGCCATATGAACCTAATCCTTTGATCGTTACCCACTGCAACGGCGCCCAGCCATTTGGCAGATCCCACTGCTGACCGTTATCGACGAGCGTCGCCGCAACGCCGCCCGCATGCAAAAAGTCCGTTCTAATCCGCTCAGCTACAGCTGCCGCTTGTTCAGGCGTCGCGATACCGGCGTACAGCGGAAACACCCCCGCGAGTGTTAAACGGTCATTCAACGTTTGCCGAACAGTATGAAAATCCTCAAAAAAATGACTTGACTCATTCCAACAGTATCGCTGAATTGCTTTGGCGCGGTGGGCAGCAGCCTGCTCAAACCGCCGCGCTAAACGCTTTTGTTTGAGAAACCTGTACGATTCGGCGATCGCACATTCCAAATCATACATCAAACAATTCAGATCAACCGGCACAATTTTCGTCGTTTCGATCGTTTTGATGTCGCGAGTATCGCGAAACCAACGGCTACTGAAATCCCAGCCGCTTTCCGCCGCTGCTCGCAAATCAATATAAACTTGCTCTTTCTGGTCGGCGACTTCAGCCGTTTCGATGTCTTCGCGCTGTGATTCCGGGCGCGGCGTCGATTGATCGTCGTAAAACCGGTTAAGAATTTCACCATGCGACATACGCACGACACGACGGTACGCAGTACAATCCGGTCTTGTCGCGAGGCGCCGCCGCCCATCCATCCAAAAACGATATTCAGCGAGCATGCTAGGCAAAAACTCAATATACGTACGCCGCGCACCGCGCTGCTGCGCCAACAACTGCACCATACGTGCGAAGAACGGCGGCTGCGACCGGCTCAAAAAATAGGTACGATTTGCGGTCGGAATCATATTAAATTTACGCAGCATATATGTATAGTTACGCATCATATCATGCACGGCGCGCCACCTGCCGTCCGCCGCAAGACCAAGCATAATAAAATAGCTATCCCAATAAAACTGCTCTTCAAATCGCCCGCCCGGCGTAATATATTTGTATGGCAACGCAATTAGTGAACCGCGATTACGCCGATTACGCCGTTCTAGCACGCGCCACAAATTCGAGACATACTGGCGCGCCGTTGTCGTTTCGTCCGGCTCGTATTGCGGCACGTTGTGTTTTACCGGCTGAAAATTATGCGAAACAAACTCTGCTAAATCAAACCCAGGCTTTTTGCGCTCTTTCATATACCGGCGTACGACCGCCGCAACTGAATCGCACGGCACCATATCGACAAATGTCTTGCCGTCGGCATACACGCGCTCTGCCTGCACGGCATCAAATAAATCACGCAGCGACTCATCTGGGCTTTTTGCGACAGGCTTCAGCAAACCGACCGTATGAACTGTTGCAGTCTTGAGCGAATCGGAACTTTTTTTGATAATCTCTTCGGATTTTTTTGTTAATAATCGTTTGCGCATAGATGGCATTATACGCCAAATCTACCTCTGTTACAACAAGAATATTAAAAAATACTATTGACTTTTTATCATGCTTATGCTAATATAAATGTAGTGGTTAATCACACAAACATCACTAAAAAATAAAAAGGAGAGTTATGAAGCGAAAGCGAATCACCGTACAGTACATCGGCTAATAGCTAAAGCCAATAATAATCCCCCGACCTACCGCGCGGGGGATTGTTATTTACGATTTATTATGGCGTTTGCGTTCGTTAGCGTCGAGATATTTTTTACGCAAACGCAAACTTTTCGGCGTCACCTCAAGCAGCTCATCGTCTTCGATAAAGTCAATTGATTGTTCTAAGCTAAGTTCTGTGTGCGGCGTCAACTGTACTGTGCCGTCGCTTGATTTTGAACGCATGTTTGTCAGGTGCTTTGCTTTGCAAACGTTAATTTCCATGTCGTCCATACGATTGTTTAGCCCGACGATCATACCAGCATACACTTCCACGCCCGGTCCGACAAATAATTCGCCGCGGCTTTCGGCGTTTTCAAGCGCATACGGCGTCGTTGTACCAGCTTCAAAAGCAATCAACACGCCATTGCGCGTTCGCGGCAACGTGCTGCTCGCCGGCTGATAACCATGCGGCAAGCTATACATAATCACCGTACCTTTCGTGTCGGTCAATAGCGTGTTGCGCAATCCAATCAACGCGCGCGTCGTGATGAGATAGGTCATGCGCGCAGCACCGCTCGCGGTTTGTTCTTGCTTAACCAATTCCGCCTTACGCTTGCCAAGCTCCTGGCTGACAACGCCGACAAACTCTGCACCAATTTCAATCAACAGTTCTTCAACCGGCTCTTTCTCGACACCGTCTTCGTTTATCGTTACAACTTTCGGACGCCCAACTTCAAACTCATAACCCTCGCGCCGCATCGCTTCAATTAGCACGCTTAAATGCAATTCGCCGCGACCCGAAATGATAAATCCAATGCCGTCCTCGCGTACACGAAGTGCCACATTCGTCTCTAGCTCGCGCTGCAACCGATCACCGATCTGCCGCGATGTCGTAAATTCGCCCTCGCGGCCTTTCATCGGGCTCGTATTCGGCCCGAGGTACATGCTAATCGTCGGCGCTTCGACATCCATCACCGGCAACGCTTCAGGATTGTCGCGGTCGGCAAGCGTCTCGCCGATATGCGCTGCAGCCGCGCCAACGACATAAACAATATCGCCCGCTACCGCTTCGTCGACTTCTTCTTTGGCGAGCCCGCGGCTAATAAATAATTTATCAATTTTAGCGTTTTGCGCCGCGCCGTCAGTTTTCATTAGCACAATCGGCATTGCGCGTTTAGCGACGCCGCGGCTAATCCGCCCAATCGCATACTTTCCCAAAAAGCTATCATACTGCAGAGCCGTTACGAGCATCTGAAACGAACCGTCTACCGACACGTTTGGCGCAGGAATTTGCTGAACAATCGCCTCGAAAATCGGCGTTAAATCGGCCGGCTCACTTGGGTCGCTCGGCATGTGCACCCACGATTTGCCATCGCGCGCCGCCGCATAATACACCGGATACTTTAGCTGCGACTCGTCGGTCGCGAGCTCCAAAAATAAATCCGCCAGTTCGTCTTCAACTTCAGCGACGCGGCGCGCCGGCTTGTCAATTTTATTGATCACTACTACCGGCTTTAAGCCCAGCTCCAGCGCTTTGCTCAAAACGAATTTCGTTTGCGGCATCGGTCCTTCCTGCGCGTCGACGATAAGCAACACGCCGTCTGCCATATTAAGCGTCCGTTCAACCTCGCCGGAAAAATCCGCATGCCCCGGCGTGTCAATAATATTGATTTTGTAATCGCCGTAGTACACCGTCGTCTGTTTGGCAGTGATAGTAATACCGCGCTCGCGCTCCTGATCGCCCGAATCCATAATCAACGCTTGCGCCATTTCCGCCTGATTGTCGCGAAACGTATTTGATTGTTTGAGCAGCCCGTCAACAAGCGTCGTTTTGCCATGGTCAACGTGCGCAATAATTGCAACATTTCGAATATAGTTTGGATCAGTCATAGTGTTCCTTAATACCGCGTAGGCTTCTGCTTATTTCATAAAAAACGGTCTGCGGCGGCACAGACCTTGCTTATAGTTATTATATCATAATGATCTGCATTAACCAAAATAACCCGCGCGAAAAACTATGCATTGCATCCATGCTACTCAGCAACGACCGCAGTATTCGTATTTCGGTTATAGCGGCGAAAAAGTCGAAGCGCACCGCGGGCAATAGGCGCTGCCGCAAATATTTGCCAGAAAAACGCAGCACAAAAATTTACCGACCACGCCAGTGCAAATTGTACCGGCATCGCAGCGAGCGGCGCACCAGACAGCGCCAGCCCGATCACACTCATCGCGAGAGACATACCCGTCACCATGCACACCGTCTGAGCGAGTGCTTTTGCCGAAGCACTGTCATTTTTTTGCACCATACCGCTCATGACTTTGCGCGCTGCTTTTGATACGACTGCATTTTCGACAATCATCACGATAGTAAAAATCACCGGCTGCAGCAACAAGGCGTGCCCGAGCGCTTCAACTGATATACCGCTGTGGCGAAACGCGTTAAATATATTCATAAATAATGACATCGTGAACGCCATAGCGACGCCAAAAACCAATCCTTCACGCTTGTTGCGAGGCATGTTTTCTCCTTTACTTACTATTTTTAGCAACAAAAAAGTTGCGCTTTTTATCGTGCAACGGTACAACTAGGGGTGTGTTTCACGCATTACATTTTCCGTTCTCAGACGCCGATAGACTCAGCTTGAGCAACAGAAAACAACGTATTGACCTAGTGTTAGTATAGCAAACGTGAGCGAAATAGTCAATGTGAAAAATAAAAAAGACAAGCAACGGTACTTGTCCGTATAATTTGGTGGAGTATAGGAGATTCGAACTCCTCACCTCTTCGCTGCCAGCGAAGCGCTCTAGCCAAATGAGCTAATACCCCGCGTAATATACTAATTCATGGTGGAATTTTACAACTCCGCTAGAACCTATTTTAGCACAAAATGTTAAAAACTGTGAGCCGCGCCGCCTAGCACAGCAAGCCGTGCTGCGCTCCAGCCCAGAAAACCCTTTGCATATTTTTTGTAATTTCCCCCGCCGTGATTTTATTAGAAAAAAGGTAAAGGGTGTTCTGGGCGGGTGCGCCTACCGCAAACGATAGAGGCGGCGCGGCTTTTGTCGGCAAAGCCGACGCGCTATGCGCACTTACTGCGATAACGATTCTTCTAAAATTGCATAATGATCAGGGAATGTAGATTGCATTAGCTCTAGGAGGTAGCCAATATTTTTCTGCGTTTCTGGCACAAGTGCAGGGTCGAATCCTGATCCAGTAATATGAGATTGATCATTCACAAATTTATATATCGCAGCTTTCTTTTGGGTGTCAAAATTCAGTCGCTCAAGCCTTTTGTATGTACTTTCACTACTTGGTATACGGAACATTAAGAAATTATCGAGAACTTTGCGTGCAATATTGGGCATTTTATATGCGTTAGCTATTGTACCATCCGACTGATAATTATAAATCATATTAAACAGATAGTGGTATTCACTCTCATATTTTTGCAGGTCCGTATCTAGTTTATCTAAAAATGCTTTCCTTGAGCCGTCAGATGTAGAATATCTGTTATTAATCATAAAGTATTGCGCTTCTCTGCCACCGTTATTGCCTTTTTGCCAATTTAAGAGTAACTTTAGAAAATCAAAGTTATGAGTAAGAACAAAAAGTTGCTTTACGCTACTTGTTGCAGTTTTCAAGAACGAAAAAGCTTGGTATTGCGAGTTTGCATCGAGGCTTGACACCGGGTCGTCGATAACAACAATACTGTTATCAACGTCAAAATTTTCATCTTTTAGCTGTACGGTAAAATATACAAAAGCAATAGCGGTTCTTTCGCCCTCGCTTAGGCTTTTCGCAACCGTATTGCCTCGCTTAAGCGTATAGCCACTGCCATCATCGTTGGTAATAAAGGTTATTTCGGCGTGCCCTAAGAAATTTTTCAAAGATTCATTTAATATGCTGCAAGCCTTATGCGAAGATGAAACCTTGGATTTATTCATATTTACCCTCTCGGTTAGTTTGCGCAACCCGGGCTTATCTGGAGCTCCTTCAACACCATCAGTCAGCTCTTTTATTTTATTGTCATGCGCCAAAATATCAGTTTTTAGCGCTTCTACATCATCATATATCGTACTTAAATAGTGCGTCTCTATTTGTTTACTGACATTTAGTTTATGCGCATCAAACTCATCAGTCTTTTTATTGTGTAAATCAATTTGCTCGTTAATTTTTGCAATACGCAATAGCAAATCGTCTAGTTTTGGTTGGTCGCCAAGGTCGAGCTGGGCAGTAGTATGAGCCTTTTTTGATTCAAGTGTTTTTGCAAAATGCTCAATTTCGGTGAGTAGCTTGTCGCGGGCGTCAGTCATAGCTATGCTGCGAGTTTCGTATTCTTCACGTAATTCTTGATAAAGGTTCATTTTATCAACTGGCTGTAACTGTTGTATTTGCGCATAGTCCGTGCGTAAATCGTTAAGTACTATGTCGATTTGCTCTTTTAGCTTCTTGTCTGCGTCGTTAAAGTGATTAGCAAGCTCTTTTATGCGCTCTTGAGATAGCTTGCTACCGCAGAATTCACACTTATCGTTTTTATGTTTTTCATGCAGAACAACACCTCGTTCGACCCACTCGGCTATGTCAGTATTCTCTACCAGTCGAGAAATCACATTGGCCTCTACGGTTTCGTTTGCTAGCTTCTGGCTCCTTTCGAAGTTTTTCGTAAGTTGGTTATTCGTGAAGGACATTTTTTGTTGTTTCTCCATTGACTCTTGTGAAATCTCTTGTACTAACAGCGTGAGCTGCTCGTCTTGCAATATATGCTTTTCACTGAGCTTCGCAAAAGCCGCCTCAGCCTCTGGTCTTCTATATGTGCGAGATATCGCTCCGCGGGTATTCTGACCAATGGTACGCGCTATATCGGTAAATAAACGATCTTTTCTCGTTGATTTTTCTTTTTTCTGACGAGTCTCTTCGTTAATCTTAGTGCGAATTATGGATATCTCTTTTTCATCACGTTCAATTTGCGCGATGGCCTCTTGATTCTCCTCACCTAATATAAGAATAGGCTTTGCTTTATTGGCTGTAAAAGACACATTGTCGTCTACATACTCTTGATTGAATACGCGTATCGGTGTAGAAAAAATTTGACCATGTGAGCATGTTGCACCAGCGTCATCTTTTATCTCATATAGTGCAGTCGAAAATTCCCCACAACCACCTGAGTTTAGGCTGGCAAACAATTTTGATAGGGTCGTTTTGCCCGACCCATTCCAGCCGTATATGATATTGTATCGTTTAAATTCTGGTAGAGCTATTGGGGCAACGAAGTCCCTAAAAACTCCGAAATCTTTGATTTTTGTAAACTTCTTAATAACCATAACGCAAGCTAAATTAACGTCAATTCTATGTCTATATATTATACAACAATCAGAGTTAGATGGCGTTATTATTTGACTTATTTACCACAGAGGATAGATGGGTAGGCTGTGAATATAAGTAATTTGTCATGCTGCGTGATATGTTATTGGCAACAACAGTACCCTGTCCACGAAAATACGGCTCAAGTATTGCCAGCGTCTCTCCAGTCGGAAACAACACAGGCAATATCTGGCTTACAATCCGTTCATCATCAAACAGCTTGCGGAATATGCGAAGCGGCAGGTCTTTTATTTCTTCGGCGGATTCTTTGGGGTTGGTGTCAAAATTTACATTTGGCAAGTCGGGTATGTCGTGCCGCCACTTTTTCAAGTTGGTCATGATATCATGCCAAATATTCGGGTAGCCGAGTTGCTCGAACATATCTTGTCCGTATGATACTGATAAGTTTACACCCCAAGAATCTTGTAATTTTTGCAGTTCCGGCTGATAAAAGTTGCGGTTTTTGACAAGGCTTGGGTCAATAAAATAGAAAAATCCCCAGGTTACCTTGTTGCCGTAAATATCGACCAGTGCCTCTAATTTTTTCTCAAAATTACTAATCTGTCCGCGCTTTTTGGTCGAATCATGGTCATCGCGCACTTTTTGCTCGATGAACAACACTTTGTTGTCTTTCATGAGTAGTTGGTCAATGTCGAGTGCATCGCCCTCTTTAGAGATTATTTTTTGTGGCAAAGGCTGCCAACCCACGCTGATAAGATACTGCTTGATTGCCACTTCAAAAGCGTCGCCAAAACGAATTTCATTTGACTGTAAAAGATTTTGCAGTAATTTAGCTTCTGGCTTGGTTGGGCGAAATAGACCAACGTACCTGTCTGGATATTCGGCAACTTTTCTTATGAGGTCGGGTTTTGATTTTGCAAAGATTTTCTCATCAAAAATTTCCTTGAATTCTTCGTAGTCAAGCATACTTTTTCTCCAGATACTTTTGTCGAATTTCGTCAATCAACACACCGTCGATATACCAAAATGTCCAGCCGTTGCATGACGGTTGGTTTTGTAAGACTGCGCCGACTTTATGAATAGAACCCTCGATATCGCCACTTTTGAGCGAACCGTTGGCGGTAACAACTGCGGAGTATTTGCCGTCTTTGCTGGTGAGTGTAATACCCGCTTTGATGAGTCCAATATCAACCAGTAGACCAAATGCAACACGCGGCGCTTTTGCTTCTAATTTGCTCGTAATGAGCGTTTCGTCGAGAGGCGTCGTGTCGGTAAGTCGCTTTTTGGCGACTTTAACGTAGGTGCTGTCGCGTTCAATAACAATGTAAGAACGCCCGAGCTCTTTTGCGGCAACTGCCGTCGTGCCGCTGCCGAGAAATGGGTCAAGCACAATGTCGCCCGGCTTTGTAGTCGCATTGATAATTCGGCGAAGCAATGCAAGCGGTTTTTGTGTCGAGTGAGCTTTTTCACCGTTAATTTTAATCCGCTCTTTACCGCTGCAAATCGGAATTAACCAATCACTGCGCATCTGCTTATCTTCGTTGTGGGCTTTCATAGTTTTATAATTAAAAGTCGGCTTTGATTTCTCAGATTTTCCAGCCCATATTAGCGTTTCGTGCGAATTGTTAAAGCGCGTGCCTTTGAAGTTTGGCATGGGGTTTGTCTTAACCCAAAGAGTGTCATTCAAAATCCAGTAATCGAGGTCTTGCAAGATTTTACCAACGCGAAAGATATTGTGATAGCTACCAATTACCCAAAGCGAGCCGTTGTCCTTGAGGACGCGGCGACACTCGGTGAGCCATTTGGTCGTAAAATCATCATAAGCAGCAAAGCTATCATATTTATCCCAGTCGTCATCAACCGCAGATACTTTTGTATTATTTGGTCGCCACAAATCGCCTTTGAGCTGCAAGTTGTACGGCGGATCGGCAAAAACAAGATCAATCGACTTGTCTGGCAGTGTTTTTAATAATTCTATGCAGTCGCCTTGTAGTACGACGTTGGTTTCTAGTAATTTTTTACTCATGGACGCCTTTGAGTTTTAAGTTGATTTATCTTGAGTAAAGTCCGCGTATAAAAAACGGACACCTACTCTAGGCGTCCAACCAACAATTGGGATTTGAACCAAAAGTTTTTCGAGCAAGTGCCCGTTTTTCTGGTTCAAATACCAAAATACTGGGAAAATCCCTAAGATGTTAATTGTTGGTTGGACTTCTTTATTATATCATTTCTTGCATGCTCATAGAATAAACACGCAAGAAATCCGCCAATGTTGCTAAAGCAACAGCGCACCCGCCCAGAACACCCTTTACCTTTTTTCTAATAAAATCACGGCGGGGGAAATTACAAAAAATATGCAAAGGGTTTTCTGGGCTGGAGCGCAGCACGGCTTGCTGTGCTAGGCGGCGCGGCTCACAGTTTTTAACATTTTGTGCTAAAATAGGTTCTAGCGGAGTTGTAAAATTCCACCAAAAAAGTATTTTTCAGAGAATTCAGGCGCGCCAGCGCCTGTTTTTCTAGTGTTTTGCGTAGCAAAACCCAAATTCCAAAGGGGGGAGAAATTTTTGGGGCAGCCGTAGGCTGCACCTTTTTGGATTTTAGCCACCACGAGCGGATTTACAAGTAGAAGTCTTGCGTGTTTGGTTTTTGCTCTGAATGCGGTAAAATAAGAGTGGACACAATCAAATAAGGAAGAGCTATATTTTGTAGGCTTATATAGCCGTTCCGTACAGTTTGGTTCTTCCAGATTGTGTCCAGCGGAGCGGCTATTTAAGTTGAGGGAACAAGTATGCAAGAGCAAAGCCAGGAAAAATATATCATCTATGTGCGCAAAAGCACCGATGTAGAGGACAAACAAGTATTGAGCGTTGAAGCGCAAATAGTCGAACTGCGTAAATACGCAGCCGACAATAATTTGCATATTGTCGATACGGTGATAGAGAGGAAATCGGCAAAAACACCAGGGCGAAACAAGTTCAATGCTATGATGTTGGACATTGAGAACGGCAAAGCCAATGGCGTGTTGTCGTGGCATCCTGACCGACTTGCTCGCAATTCGGTAGACGGTGGGCATATCATATATTTACTTGATCAAGCTTTGCTTGTCGCCCTCAAATTTCCGTCTTTCTGGTTTGAGAACACCAGCCAAGGTAAGTTTATGCTGTCTATGGCATTTAGCCAAAGTAAATATTATGTAGATAACTTGAGCGAAAACACCAAGCGCGGACTGCGCCAAAAAGTACGACGCGGCGAGTTTCCTAGTAAAGCTCCTGTTGGGTATATCAACGATGTGCGGCATAAAAGCATCGTGGTAGATAAACGGCGTGCGCCGCTTATCGTAGAGGCTTTTAATCTGTATGCTGGTGGTAATAAAACCATGCAAGATATATCAGACTTTTTATACCGCGAAGGCGGTATGACCAAGGGTAAAAAGCCCTTGAGCAAAGACCAAATCAAGAAAATACTGACAAATCCGTTTTATTATGGGCATTTTAGATATGCTGGCGAAGTCCACGAGGGCAAACACTCTGCAATCATCAGTAAGCAACTATATGATCGCGTGCAAACTGTTCTTGCTCGGCGTTGCCACCCACAAAAGAACGCAACTGCGCCGCAAGTGTTTTGTGGCTTGCTGCGCTGCGGCGCGTGTGGTATGGCGATTACGGCGGAAAAGAAAATAAAGCACCAAAAGAACGGCAACATACACGAATATGTGTATTATCGCTGCACACGCAAAAGTAAGACCATGAAATGTACCGAGCCAGCCGTAACCGAACCTGTACTGTTCTCGCAACTAGCGGAAGTGTTGCAGGGCTACGCTCTGCCGAAGTCGTGGGCTGATGAGTTGCATACGATGCTGAACGAGGACGAAAAGAAATCAGAACAAAGCTCTGGCGTGTTTATTGCTGACGCGCAAAACACAATCAGTAGCTTGCAGAGCAAGCTACAACGACTTTTGGACAGCTACCTAGACCAGGATATTGACCAAGTCACCTACAAAACCAAACAAGCCGAGCTGATGAGTGAGAAGAAGTCGCTGGAAGAACAAATCGGCAAGCTAACGCTTGCCGCCAATGCGTGGGTTGAACCTATGCGCCAATGGATAAATCAAGCGTCTGACCTCAATACAATCGCAAAAACCGCCGAGCCGAGTGCCATAAAGGAGGCGTTAATGAAAATAGAAGGATTGAACCTGTTTCTAAAATCCAAAAAGGTGCAGCCTACGGCTGCCCCAAAAATTTCTCCCCCCTTTGGAATTTGGGTTTTGCTACGCAAAACACTAGAAAAACAGGCGCTGGCGCGCCTGAATTCTCTGAAAAATACTTTTTTGGTGGGAAATACAGGGCTCGAACCTGTGACCTCAGCAATGTGAATGCTGCGCTCTAGCCAACTGAGCTAATTTCCCGCAAACTTTCCCAAATCCACCCGAATATGGTGGAGCATGCGAGAGTCAAACTCGCGACCTCAGCAATGCGAATGCTGCGCTCTATCAACTGAGCTAATGCCCCATCACTACTATCGTATCAAAAAATCGCCCCAAATTCTAGAGGCGACTTTCGTGCTGTTACGCGCCCACCCGGGGCACGGAGGTTTTGATGTTTATTTTTAATCGCAACGGGCACCCCATTGCGTACCAGCATACTTAATAGTATCGCGTATTTGCCGGTAAAATGCAAGTGCTTAATACCGCTCAAACAGTACGAGTGCACAGCAAAACAACAAAAGCACCCCGCCTGCTTATAATTATGTACGCCGGAGCTGCGATTCAAACATATGGTAATACGCACCGTGCTGGGCGACGAGCTCGGCGTGCGCGCCATGCTCGACAACTTTACCGTGCGCAAGCATAAAAATCATATCAGCTTTCTCAATTGTGCTCAGACGGTGCGATACAGTAATAATCGTCTTTTGTTTTTGCTGGAACAACCGATCGAAAATGCGCGCCTCCGCCAACGCATCAATCGCACTCGTCGGTTCGTCTAAAATAATAATCGGACTGTCACGGTAAAAGTTACGGGCAAGCGCCAATCGTTGCCATTGTCCGCCCGACAAATCCACGCCTTTCACGCCGTCATCGGATTCCATCCACTGGTTCACGTAGCTGTCGACGCCTTTCGGCAGCTTAGCAACAAATTTTGCTGCCTCGGCTTCGCGTAGCGCAGCGTTCACTCGCTCCTGACTCGGCGTTTTTGACACATCGCCGAACCACACATTCTCGGCAGCTGTCGCGAAATCATACTGCGTAAAATTTTGGCTGAGCACGCCTAGCTGCCGGTGCCACGTTTGTATATTAGCCGACGCAAGCGGCTCGCCATCAACCGCTACTTCGCCGCCAACCGGCTGGTACAATCCCGCCAATAATTTCAGCAGCGTCGTTTTACCCGCGCCGTTTTCGCCGACGAGCGCAACATGCTGGCCGCGCTTAATGGTCAAATTGATATGATCAAGCACGAGAGTATCGCTGCCCGGATAGCGAAAACTCACGTCCTTGAATCGTATATCGCGATGTAACGCCGGCACTGTTTTACCACCCTGCTTGGCGAGCGGCAGCTCCATAAATCGCTGGTAGTCAAACAAATTCGCCAAATCTTCATCCATGCTATTAACCGTCGAGACCAAGCTGCTAACGCTGCCGAGCGCGCGGCCCGCTGTTTGCTGCACAAACAAAAACTGCCCGATCGGCTGGCGGTGCGCGACGATTTCGTACACGATCCACACGAGCGCGCCGACCTCCACCACCGCCTGGAACAATTCTGCACCGAGTCTTTTCGCCAAAAATTTCCGCTCAAAATCAATACGCGTTTTTTGATCTTTTTCGAGCAGCGCCATGCGCATATCAAGCAAGTGACGAACCAATCCGTACAGCCGCAAATCAATCATCTTTTGCGGTTTGAGCATTTCCCATTCGATTCAGCTGGCGCGCCGGCGCGTTTCGACATTTTCGCGCCAATGATTTGCATTAAGCCGCGACAACCGGAACTGTACGATCATGCTCGGAACTGCAGCGAGCACGACCGCCAGCCCCAGCCACGCGTTGATCGCAATAAGCGCCCAAACTGTAAATACAAACGTAAACGTATGCGTCACGGCATCTGCCAAACGCGCAAAAATATATGGAAAAAATTGCGCAAATTCTTTGGCGCGCTCGTACATATCGATCGTGTCTTTGTCGTCGTAGCGCCAAAACTCAATCGCGCAAAAGCGCTCGTACATCACGTCGGACATAGCGGTTTTGATACGAAACCGCATAAGCTCGCTCGCATAGCGCTCAAAAATACCCCACGCCGCCATCAACACGCTCGATAGCGCCGCTGCCGCCACCAGCCACACCACGCGGCTGCCTGCTGCGCGATCGCCTGCGTACGCTTCGGCGAGCGCCGTGGTCGTGAGCGCCGCTAGATACGTTGTGGCAATCGGCAAACCGGCAGAAATCGCCGAGCCGGTAATCTGCAGTACCGACATGCCTGGCGCGATTCGCAGCGATGTTTTTGCCACGCTATAAAGCGCGCGGATCAGTTGGCGAATGGTTGGTCTGGGGCGGGACATCTGCTGCTATTATAATCACCTTTTCCAAGAAATGATACCGGTTTTTCATTGCAACAAGTATTTGCGTACTGCCGATAACACTAATGACACACCCGCCAAAAGCGGCGAACCTGTCCTTGTTCGCCGCTTTGGTTTGCGGTGTAGCGCTGTGCTGTGCTTATGCAGCTGTTCTCTGTGTTCCTTAGGCTCTTATGCTTGCCAGTCTCTACGGAGGCGGACGCCAATGATGAGGGTGAGGGCGCCTGCGATGAGGACACCGGCAGTAAAGAGCAGGATAGTGAGGTTATCGCCAGTGTTGGCGAGGGTGCCGCCTGGACGGGAGCGGCGGTAGTGCTGGCCGTTGCCGCCGTTTGCGCTACCAGCGCCGCCGCTGCCTGGCGTGGCGGGAGCTGGACCGTAGCGGAAGGCGTTTGTTTTGACGGCTTTGTAGAGCGGGTCGCCATTGCCGAGGTCTACCGTGACATCGACGAGACCGTTAGCATGGGCAGGGACTTTCACGGTGATAGTGTTGCTGTCTACGATAGTGACGTCTGTAGCGGGGACGCCGCCGATGGTGACTTTGGGGGTGGAGGGGGCGAGGGCGGAGTTGCCGGTGAGAGAGACGGCAACGGGAATGGTAGAATTTATTGCTGTGCCGTTGCCAAGCTGACCTTTACCGTTACCTCCCCAGGAGTAGATTGTGCCGTCCGAGGCGAGCGCAAGAGAATACGAAGCACCTGCGATAACCTGTATGATAGTCTTGTCGTCCAGCGGCGTGCCAGTAGTTTTTACGGCGACAGGAACGTTGGAGTTGGTGTTTGTACCGTTACCGAGCTGCCCACTGCTATTTTCTCCCCATGCATACATCGTGCCATCGTCTGCAAGGGCAAGCAAGTGAGCTAAGTTATGGACCACTTGCACGATTCTTTTGCCATCCATCGGGGTGCCGGTAGTTGGTACGGCAACAGGAGAGTTGGAGTTATTTTCTCCCCATATATACATGGTACCGTCCGAGGCGAGGGCGAAAGAGGAATACATACCACTGCTAATCTGCGTAACAGTCTTACCGGCAATTGATGGATCGCTAGCATCAACAACAACAGGGATGCTGGAGTTGGTGTTTGTACCGTTACCGAGCTGACCTTTACTGCCGTCGCCCCATGCATACATCGTGCCGTCCGAGGCGAGAGCGAGAGAATGAGTGCCGCCAGCGGCAACTTGCGTAATCGTCTTGCCATCCATCGGGGTACCAGTAGTTTTTACGGCGACAGGAACGTTGGAGTTGGTGTTTGTACCGTTGCCAAGCGGGCCATCGCCATTAGATCCCCATGCATACACGGTACCGTCCGAAGCGAGAGCGAGAGAATGAAACACACTAGAAGCCACCTGAACGATAGTTTTTCCTTCCATCGGGGTACCGGTAGTCTTCACGGCGACGGGGACGTTGGAGTGATTTGCTGTGCCGTTGCCAAGCTGACCGCCATCGTTAAAGCCCCAGCTATATACTGTGCCGTCCGAGGCGAGGGCGAAAGAAGACCATCTACCGGCGGCAATTTGTACAATCTGTTTTCCTCCATTGGCGTGCCGGTGGTCTTTACGGCTACGGGAATGTTGGAATCGGTATTCGTGCCATTGCCAAGCTGCCCATACTGATTTTCTCCCCATGCATACACGGTACCGTCCGAAGCGAGAGCGAGAGAGGTTTCCTCACTGCCTGCTACCTGCACAATCGTCTTCCCTTTCGGCAAAAACCCGCTTCCCTGTATGGCGATGGTTTGGCCTGGTGTTACATCTGCTGCCGGGTTAACGTGAGAGATAGTTGGCGCGGCGTGCGGGATAGCGAGGAGGATTGGCGCATAAGGGCTTGTGCCGGAGGCGGTTTTAGCGGCAATGCGTACTTGGTACTTGTGGTCGTTGGTGAGGCCGGAGATGGTATATGAGGTAGCGGTTGGCGCGGCATTGTTAGTTGTCCAGCTGCCAGCGCCAAGGGCGCGGTGTTCGATGATGTAGTTTGTGAGCGAGCCGCCGCCGAGGGATATTGGGCTATGCCATGAGACGGTGATGCTGGCGTTGCCGGCACTAAGCGAGACGTTGGTCGGAGATGACGGCGCGGAAGCGGCGTTTGCTTGGCGGTTGACAGCAAGATAGCTTACCGTACCGGTACAGGCAGCCATGATAAACGCAAAACAAACCGGAACGAGCCGGTTTTTACGAAAGAGATGGAGGCCGGAAGCATACCGGGCGGAAGTGTGCCGAGTATTAGCAGCCGTATGGTTACTGTGCTTACGACGGGCTAGCCGCGCGCTTTCAGTGTGTGTGTGTGGGATTATGCCTGCTAGCGGTTACTATGCGCGTACGCGTACGAGCCGTTGATGCGTGAACAGCTGAAGAGCCAGCCGTATAGTTGCGGAGACGATGCCACCCTAACATGATTGTATTTCTGTTCCTTTTCTATCTTTTGTTTTATCTAAAGATATTATTGGTATTTGATATTGTGTTTTGATTACATGACGCTATAGGTGGTGGTCTATCGCGTGGTTGGGTTTAGTTAGTTATTTATTTACTTTATTTTGTTGAATTCTCCCTTTTTTGTGTTAAAACTATTCTGAGGAGAATTGTAGCAAAGCGGTTGTGGTTTGTCAAGGATTTTTGCGGGATTTTTTTCAAAACGGCAATGCCCCCGCCTGCCAATATTTACACATTCGGTAAATATAGCGTACAAGCAACAGGTTCGTTTGGATAGAGCGGACGATATTCATTTATTGTTTGCAGTAATAGTTTGCCGGCGGCGCGCTAAAAGCGCGAAAGCGGCGGCAACGAGCGATAGAGCAAGGCATACTATAAGCGCAAGACTATCGCCGGTGCGCGCGAGGGCAGCAAAGATGTTTGATGAGTTCGGCGGGTTGTTCGGCGTATTCGGCGGGGTCGGCTGAGGCGTCGGCGATGGCGGCGGCGTAGGAGCAGGCGCTTCGGTGAATTTGAGCTTAATGGTAGTTTCAGCGCTGCCGATCGCCGGCGCGTTAGTAGCAACGAGCTTAAGGTCGTGCTCGGCATCGTCGGGTAGCGGAATCGTGAGTGTGATAGTTTGCCAGTTATTACTAAACGGAACAGCCCGCGACTGCGGCGCACTCGTATCAAACGTGTATTCAAGGTTGTTTGAGCTGCGAATCGGAACTTCTACTTTGGCGTAGCGCTGACCGCCGACCTTATAGTACGTAACTGCGACCGTGCCAATGGTCGGCGTGGGGCGATAGACGGTAACTTGAATGGTGGAGTTAGCGGTGTCGGCGTAGACAGCGGGAGCGGCGTGCAACGAACTCAGCGCGCACAAAACTACAGCAGCAACAGTAGCGCATACGAAGCGACTAGCCCAAGCGAATCTTTTTCTTTTTGGCGCGCAGCTTTTTGACAAGCGCATACGTTACCCCTCCGACAAGCGTTAATACTAGTATAATAACGACCGCGAACATCCAGGCAGGCATAAGCAATACGGTTCTCTGGATCGTTTGGGAATTGCCGAGCATATCAATGCGGAGCTCGACGTTGTACAGCCCGACGCGTGCGCCGTCCCACTCAAGCGGAATCGCACGCGTAGTACTTGGCAGAACAGCGTGTTCAGTTTCGGCGGTCTGATGAATGGTTGCGCCGCTGAAGAAATCTTTAACAATGAGCTTTGATTTGACAGTAAAATCAGTGTTACCGCTGTTTTTAGCACGCAACTTCGCTGTAAGCGGCACTTGTTGCTGCCACCATGGGGTATCAATTGAAGCAAGCTCGCCGCTTTGACGCGTGTTGCCGCCCTCGGTTTTGCCATAGACGATCATACCGACGCGTTTTTTAGTGATGACAGTGCCGCCGCGGTCTTCGTCGCCCGTGGTTTCGGCGAAAATCGCTGCATACTGCCCCGCCGCTGGAATATCGCGCGGCACATTGATAGTGTAGCGGATAGTGACGACTTGGTTTGGCTCAAGTACATATTCGTTTTGCGAAAATTTAATCCAGCGGGAAATCTGCGTTTGCGCGCCGCCGCCGGTGAATGCCGGATTGTAGTCTTCGTCGGTCACGCGGTAAGGCGCAGCGTAGACTTTGGCGGTAAATGGGCGCGAACCGCTATTGACGACTTTGAACTCACCTGTTTTAGCGGCGCCCGGACGCAGATCAACATGAACAGAAGTTGGCGAAAGCGTTAGCTGGACGTTATCACCCGACGAATTGTCGGCAGCATACGCCGGCGGGATCGGCGCCGCTAAACTGCACGCCGCCGCGAACACGCCGCATAATAACAAAACTTTCAACCAACTTCCGAAGTACTTCATGCTAGTTCGTGACCGCCGTGTAGGTTACTTCGCGCGTATATGTACCATTCGGCGTTGCAGTACTGACATTTGCTCCCCAGGTGACAGCAGTAATGTCGCCGCCCGCGATAGACGGCGTGGTCGTATTTTTGAGCGTGACGGGAGCAGTGTTGGCAGTGATGCCGGCATATTGGTTCGCTGCAAACGAGTCAATACGGTAGCCCCAGGTATCGGTAGTGAGCGCTGCTGGCGCAGCAAACGAACCGGCGGCGGCTGGAATCGTGTCGCTACCTTTCTCAAGCGTAGTTGCTGCGGTACTCGACGCAAGCTGCAACTTGTAACCGCTCGCGTTGTTCGTACCGACTGTAACATTGTGCGCCGCACTGGCAGTAGCACCGGCAGCCGTTGGTGTGACGTTAACATCAACGGTCGCCGCCGATACGCCAACCGTAATCGCCGAGTTGACATGCACGCGAATCGTTGAGTTCACCGTTTCGGTCGCCGCCGAAGCGCTCATCGCCGGCATGAGCACACATGCTAAGGCAAGTGCGCTCCCCGCGGTAATTTTTGATATTGTTTGTACTTTCATATTGTTCCTCCTTATTTTACTGATTTCATTGATCGTGGCGGCATTCTTACATCATATTGACCTCCACACCCTAATTATTGATAGCCGTATAGGTTACGGTTGCTGTGTAAATGCCGCTCTGCTGCGAACCGGTAGCACTGACGCCGTACCAAACGGTGGTCGTTTCGGCAGTTGGGTTAGCGATAGCAGTAGTGCGAATGACGTGCGGCGCGGTGTGATCTGGTACGCCCGCCCAGGTGTACGCCGAAGAAGCAACATTATTTTCGGCGGTTGTCGTGCTGCCGAAATTACCTATACCGTTTACGCGGTAGCCCCAAGCCGAACCGCTAAGCGTAGCAGGGGCAGTTTGCGTGCCTGCTGTTGGCATGATGGTTTGCGAGCCGTTGGTGAGATTGCGATTAGCGTTTTGCGTTGATAAGGAAAGCTTGTAGCCGGTAGCAGCGTTAGTCGCAACAAGAACATTTGCCGATTTACTCGACATTTTCGTACCGCCCGCTGGCGTGACAGCGAT